>NZ_JADEVZ010000065.1 GCF_015207875.1 Dolichospermum sp. LEGE 00240 | reverse complement strand
TCAAGGGGCGGCGAGCACAGGCATCTCAACGGGTAAGATAGTCGGAAGCGTCAGATTTGTATAAGAGACGGGGGGTAGGGAAGGGGGGAAGGAGGGTTAGGTTTCTAGAGATTATCGGTTTCATCTAATACTTTTCAAACAACCTCTAAACATTATAAATTTAACTTGTAAAAACTAATCAGAATGCCCGCGCCACATTATTAGGACTTACGCAAGATGTGACTGAAAATCTTACAGCTTATTCCTTTATTATAAGGTACATCATCGCCCCCTCATCGCTTGCGGGGAGGGGGTTGGGGGTGGGGTTCTTGTACCTCATGACATCGGAAAGTGCTGTATTCTTGCCTAGGGGTAATTCATGAATTACCCCTACTTTCGTTCCCTTTTGCGTAAGTCCTGATTATTTAAGTTTATTAATATTATAAAATTTAGTTACATAACAGCTTATTATGTAAAATGAAAATACCATCAACGTATTGCATTTAGAAAGTAGCTTATACTTTTGATAAGCCACTATATAAATGTTGTCTAGGTTATTTTTCTACATTAATTATTTACTGAATAACCAATTCAAAATCAACCTGTTCAATCTTTTGCTTTAACCACTGAGAAAATAAATCCATACCAATTTGATAAGCAAGAACATCATCTAACTGCGGTTGAACAATCTCATCAACCAAAATTAAATGTACTCCCAAAGAGGTCACAATCGGTTTTAAAACTTCCGGTGGTTTAGCAGTAAAAACCGCAGCAGAAATTTCTGGTTTTAAATCTTGACGGTGCATAATTCCCCTATATCCTCTTTTGCGCTGTAATTCTACATTTTGAATATGTAAACGCGCCACATCATAAAAATTAGTTTCCCCTTCCTGAATAGCATAGAAAAGTTCATCAGCCAAATCTTCATCATCTAAAACTACCTCATAAATGACAGCCCCAACATAATCTAACTTTCGTTCAAAAAAATAGGATTCAATCTTCTCCGCAAACAAATGAATAGCCAATTTTGTAGATAGTAAATTGTTGTAGATAATTGCTTCAAAATCATCAATAGACAAACCATTTTTATTCAACCATGCCCAGGTATCCTCAGCATTTATGAGTTTATTCATTAATCGCATTTCATCCGCTGCTGCTTGAAGTTCTTCTGTTTCAATTTTGATTCCCGCTTCAGTCGCAGCATCAGTAATAACTTTGCGGCTAATTATTTGTTTAACTATTTCAGGAATTTTACAATCAAGTTTGATTTGATGGAGAATATCGTTATTAGTAATAGTCAAAGATTGATATTGTAACATGATGTTTGTTTTTAATGAATGGTAATTTATTAGTTTTTGTAGGTTGGGTTAAGCGATCGCGCAACCCAACAAAAGTTTATCAATGTTGGGTTTTCTGAAGTCAACCAAACCTACATAATTCTATTTTTTCGGCTGAAGCGAAAAGTATTAGTCTATAAATTATTGAATTTTCATCTGACTACAGTTGCAAACCGCCTTGTTGTAACTGTTTAAATGGGTCAATTAGAAAATCAATAATTCGCCGTTGACGTACAATAACTTCAGCCATTGCCGTATCCCCTGGACGAAAAGGAATACATTTATTTCCACTCTTAATACAATTCTGTTGCAGAGAAATTTCTAAGTTATAAACTGACACTTTGCCGTTAGCTGTATCCACTTCTGTAGCAGTAGGAGAAATAGCTATTACCTCTCCTTCTACTATTCCATGTTCTTGAAAAGGATATGCGTCAAATTTTAACTTAACTGGTAATCCTTTTCGCAAAGAACCACTTTCATTAGTCATCATTTGCGCCCGAATTATCAAAGGCGAACCCAGAGGAGCAATTTCCGCTATCAGTGTTCCTGGTTGTACTACAGCACCAGCTTTTTGAATAGGTAACTGAAACACAGTACCACTCACATTTGCCTTTAATTCTCGTTGTCCTAATTGAATTTTTAACGATTCAATTTGTCGTTTAGTTTGAGCGATTTCCGCGTTTAAAGTGGTAATTTCTGTTTCTAGACTTTTTTGCTGTTCTTCAATCTTGAGTAAAGCTAACTTACCCGTCTGAATTAAAGTTTGGTAACTGCGTTTTTGTTCATTCAATCTTAATTGTGCTTGGGTAATATCTGCCTTTCCTTGTTTGACAATTCGTTGATAATTACTTTGTTGTTCAGCTAAACGTAACTGAGATTGTTGAATATCTGACTGGCTTTGTTTATATAACTTTTGTTTCTCTTGGACTATATCTTGCTTTTCTATGACATTGATTTCTGGAACTACTCCTTGCTGCCAAAGCTGACGATAACGTTCTTTTTCTCTTAAAGCACTGGTTAAACTACTTTGTGCTAAATTACTAGCAGTTTTACTATATTCAAGATTTTGTTTAGCTTGATTTACTTGAGTAATTTTTTCCTCTTTTTGTAGTTGATAAACATTAGTAGTCGCCATTAAATTTTGCTGTGCTTGGTCTATTTGAGATTGCTTTTCTAAAGCTTGAGATTGATTTTGTTGTTGTTGGGTTGTTAAGGCAACAACTAACTGTTGTTTGGATAACTTTAACTGGAATCCTCGATTTAACAATCCTTTTAATTTATCTTCGCCTTGTTGTAATTCCTTGTTTAATAAATCTGTATCTAAACCTAGTATTTTTTGTCCATTTTTCACCACATCACCTTCTTTGATATTAATGTCCTTGACAGTCCCAGATACAGGACTATCTAGTTTTACAGTTTTACCTTTTGGCTCAATTCGCCCTCTAGCAGCACCAGTTTCATCAACTTTATATAACATAGACCAAGGTAAGATAATGGCAACGAAAATTACTAGAAAATACAGTAATCCTCTAGTCCAAACTTGAGGTAAGCCATCAAGTAATTCTTTGGTAAAAAAAGACCAATCATCTGTTGCTATAGCTGCATTTTTAGATACTAATTCTTGCTGATATTCATAATTTTGAAGTTGCGTAGTTTGTCTTACATTCAATTGATTAGTCATGATTTATTTTCCTCAGTGTAAATTGTTAGACAGGGCTTAAAATTGCTTACACAGTTCAGCAGATAATATTTAATTGCTGTTGATTGAGATAGAAATAATGCCCCCGCTTCGACATTAATTCTGCATGAGTTCCACTTTCAACCAACACACCTTTATCTAATACCAAAATTAAATCAGCGTTCTGCACAGTAGACAACCGATGGGCAATTACTAAAGAAGTTCTTGATTTGAGAATTGCATTCAAATTTTTTTGGATAATTTGTTCAGATTCAGTATCTAAATGAGAAGTTGCTTCATCTAAAATCAACAATGGGGGATTGCCTAAAAATGCCCTAGCAATGGCAATTCTTTGTCTTTGTCCACCAGACAATAATCCTCCATTTTCACCAATTATGGTTTCATAACCCAGTGCTAAGTCTTTGATAAATTCATCAGCACCAGCCAATCTTGCTGCTTCTCTAATTTCTCCTAAACTGGCTTCAGGATGTGCCAAGCTAATATTTTCACGAATTGTTCCACCAAATAAAAATGTATCTTGGTCAACTACCCCTATTTGCTGACGTAAAGAACGTAAAGAAATAGTAGTAATATCATGTCCATCAATCAAAATTGATCCTTCCGTGGGTAAATGTAGCCCTAAAAGTAACTTAGAAAGTGTAGTTTTACCACAACCACTGCGTCCTACTAAAGCTACCATTTGACCTGGTTGAATTGTGAAATTGAGATTTTCCAAAATATTCACAGAATCATGTTTATGGTAGCGAAATGTAACATTTTCAAAGCGAATTTCACCTTGAAGTTTGGGTAAGTATTGCTTAAATTGTTGCTGTAAATCTTCTTCTGGTTCTGCATCTAAAACATCATTAATCCGTTCTAAGGCAATGATTACCTCCTGTAATTTATTCCACAAAACTGATAATCTCTGAAAGGGGCTAATCACATTTCCTAGTAACATATTAAATGCTACTAATTGTCCAATAGTTAACTGGTTATTAATTACTAAATGCGCCCCATACCACAATAAACCAGTAGAAATAACTGCTTCTATTGTGTTACTAAAAATTTGCAATCCATTACCAATAACTTGACCGGAGAAACTCTTTTTAACCTCCTTTTGCAATAATTCTTCCCAATGCCACCTTACAGACTGTTCTACGGCGATAGATTTTACTGTTTGTACACCAGTGATAACTTCAATTAAATAGCTACTTTCATTGGTATTAGCATTAAATATCTCTCTGGAAATTTTCTGGAGAAAAGGGGTAGCAATTAAGGCTAATAGGAAAAATGGCGGTACAATAAGTAAGGCAAGTAAAGCCATTTGCCAACTATACCAAAACATCAATCCTAAGTAGATAAAAACAGTGATTAAATCTAGCAGGATTGACAATGATTCACCAGTTAAAAAGTCTTTAATTTTGCTATTTTCTTGTAATCGAGAAATAATATCTCCTACATAACGGGTCTCAAAAAAACTAATTGGTAGCTGCAATGTATGACGAATAAAGCCAACAACTAAAGCCACATCTATTTTGTTGGCAGTGTGACCTAAAAGATATTCTCTTAATCCTGTTATCGCTACACGAAAAAGGCTAAAAATCATCAATCCCAAACCGATTGTTGTTAATGTTAGTGCAGAGCGTTGTACTACTACACGGTCTAATATTAATTGAGTAAATAGGGGTGTGATAAGTCCAAAGATTTGGATCAAGAGTGAGGCAATGAATATTTCTAACAGTACCAAACGATGAGGTTTAATTAGTTCAAAAAACTGCCAGAAGGGAGTAGTGCTTTCTTGGGTATTTTTGAATGATACTGTGGGTTGTAATAGTAGTGTATATCCAGTCCAATTCTCTTGAAATTCTTTGTAGTTAAGAGTTTTTTGACCAATGGCTGGATCTCCTACAATTATCTGTTTATTGGTAATTTCATAAACAACTATATAATGTTGACCTTGCCAATGAATAATTGCGGGTAATTTTTGTTTTGCTAAATACTCGATTTTGGTTTTTATGGGACGGGTAGCAAATCCAATACTTTCCGCAGCAGCTATTAAACCATGTAAAGATGCACCACTACGATCAATATTGGCAATATCCCGCAAGCGGTTAATACTGATGGTTTTTCCCCAGTATCGGGATATCATTACTAAACACGCTGCACCACAGTCTGCTTCACTTTGTTGGGCAAAGAAAGGATAGCGTTGAGTTACTCTTTGTAAGAGGTGTTTGACTTTCTGAGTAGGATGAGGAAAGTAAGCTTGATTAGGCTTTTTTTGTTTGTGGTTTTTTTCTGTTGTAGGTTTTTTTATCGGCTTATCGGATACATTAGATGTTGTATTTTCGTGTGGGTTAGTGTTAACTAACAAAGAATTTAGATTTTGAGCTTCTGTTTTTAAATGAGTGTTGATTTGCGGATATTTAACTATCAATGAAACGAGTAATTCACCGGGAATAAAACACAGTTGTACATCTTGACTGGCTTTAGCTTGGTAAGGTATGAAATTTTCTTCTTGAAACAATGTGAAATGCCCATAGGCTTCTCCTATTGTGACTGTTTTGATTAATTGTCCTGCTTTATCTGTCAGCCGAATTTTACTATTCAGGACAATATAAATACCCTGTTGAATAGCAGATATTTTTCCTAATTTTGGCTCTAAGTATTGTAATTTATGTTGGTGTTTTTGAAATTCCTGTTCCGAAATATTACACCCAAGAATCTTGTTGAGTAATAAATGATTTACCGTTGTTGCAGATGTGTTTTGTAGCATAATACTATGAAGTTATTACAGAGGTTTATTTTTGATTGCTTGCTAATGGGAGAAAGTTAACAGCTAATTTTTTTCTTTCATTAGCCATAATTTCAGTTGGCAGATCCTTAATGTAAATTTGACTTTCCTCTGTTGCTTGGTTTATTTTTTTCATGGTTATAGTTGATTTTGATCTGGATGTTTGTCTGGTGGATAATCCTATTTGTTTGAGCAATCGCTTGATGTGACAATCACTGACTTTAATTTCTAATTCTTTGGCTAAATGCTTGCTTAACCAACCTGCTGTCCACTTTTCAAAGCTGTAACCAAACTCACGGGGACTATGATTAATTAGTTGTTGTAACCGCTCTAAATATTCCTCATTGACGATTTTAGGACGACCAATAGGCGATGAATTCCATTGGTGTGCCATCCCACTACGAGCTATATGTATCCAATGTCTTGCTGTTGCTGGACAACATCCTAATTCTTTGCGAATTTGTGTTTGAGTCTTCCCCTCATCTGCCAACAGCATAATTTGGATACGCTGGTGGGACAATTCAGGTAAATCCTGTTCCAGATTTTTTTGTAGTAGTTGACGCTGGAATGGTGTCAAAAATTTTCCCTGGCAAATATTTGGTGATTTAATTTCATCTACTTTTGGCAAATTAGTAACCATTGGTAACTTAATTGGGATAGATTGTTAACCTGAAGTCACTCACGCTAATATATACCGCTCGCCGAAGAGACTATATGTAAAAATTAAATTTCTGTTATGTATAGTATTTACAAAATTTTTTTGGCTCTCCCAAAGTTGGTATGATAATTTAATAAAAAATAATGCATGACCATTACCATTTGACGGGTTTGATTAGGAGGCGTATGAATAACTGGACTGTAGAACAAATTGCGTTTCGGTGCTATCGTCTTTCTGTACGTCTTGAACGATTGGCACAGAACTTTCTGCACATGGCATCTCTCAGTTTGGGTGGGGTTAATGGGGAAGCGGTACTTGGGATTCTTAGAAAAGGTAAAGTATTTCTAGAACTGACAGCCATCTTATATCTGCAATTACGAAATTTGATAGCTGACTGGAGGAAGCAGGATAGTAGAAAATGATGCTTATTCGTAAGTAATTATAAAGATTGAGACATGAGAATGCACAATAGTCCTGATTGCAGTAATTACCAAATTCCCAAGCAACAGGCAATTGAAGTTTATCCAAAAGTATCCCAACGTCGCCCAGTTGATAAAAAAAGTTCAATTTTCTTATTGGTAGCAGCAGCAACCGCATTAGTGCTGGCAAATACATCCATTAAGTAGTCGGACAAAATTAAATTCACTCGTTGAGAGAGGGAACTTTTAACTGGGAACAATTGGGATTGTGCTGAATGTGGCTGGATGGATGATAGTATTTGATTCTGGGAGGCAATTTTGACTAACAATAAATTTGACTTAAATACAAAAATTTGTATCATCGGTGCTGGTGCATCTGGTTTGACTGTAGCTTATGTTTTAAGAAAAAAAGGTTACAACAATATCACTATCCTTGAAAAAGAGAACCAGGCAGGAGGTAAATGTCGCACTATTGTCTACAAAGATAGGTATTTTGAACTTGGTGCTGGGGCGATTTGTAGCGACTATAATGTGACTTTAGAAATAATGAAAGAACTGGGAGTGGAGTCCAAAGCACCCGCCATTCCTAATCCTATTTTTTTGAATAATAATGGTTTAGAAATTAAATCAAGTCCTTTAAAAACAATAAAATTTATATGGCAATTATTGTTTAAGTTTTCATGCTTATTATTCAAAAATCGGAAATTTTGTGCGCCGGGTTTATCTAATATTCCTGAAGAATTATATGAAAATTTTGATAGCTACTGTCGTAAAAATAATTTATCGGATTTTGCCCAAACTCTAAATATAATTGTTTCTCCTTTTGGGTATGGTTATTTTGATACAATTCCAACTGCATATTATTTAAAGTATTTTACTTTTACGGGGTTAGTTGAATATTTTATTACGAAGAGACTGCAATTCTTTGTAGAAGGAGCAGGAAGTTTATGGCAGAAGTTATCAAAACAATTTAATGTTTTATTTGCAGAAAACATTATTAGCATCAAACGAACTAATAAAGTTTATATCCAAACTCAAACAGGAAATTATGAGTTTGATAAGTTAATTTTAGCCTGTCCCTTGGATAATGCCCTTGATTTTCTTGATGCAACTTCGATTGAGAATGAGTTGTTTTGTAAGATACAATATAATAATTATTATACCTTTGCATTTATTATCAACAAATTTCCCTTTACTAAAAAAGATGTTGATAGTGGGGTTTTTATTGAAAATATGACCAGTAAGGATCAAGGAAAGATTATGTTCTTTTATCGTCGTTATCTAGATTCAGAATTTTGTACTTTTTATGTAATTGGAAATCAAGAGCATAACGAACAACAACTTAAGTTAGACGTAGAAAATCAACTAAAAAACATGGGATTTATAATTGACAAAGAATATGTATCTATTCAATGGAAATATTTCCCTCATGTTAGCAGTGAAGATATGAAAGATGGCTTTTATGATAAATTAGAACGTATCCAGGGACAAAATAATATGTATCTAGCCGGAGAAATTATGAATTTTCCTTCTCTAAGAGGAGTTACTGAATATTCTAATTATCTAATTAATAAATATTTTTAGAGAACTTAGATAAATGGAGATTAATTAGGGGACTTTATAACCCGCATTTCTGACAAACAATGCGATTCCTAGGTCGCGCTTCGCTATCGCTCCCATCAAATCATTTGCTGTTGACATTACTAAAAAACCAGCACCAACAACTCTACCCTGTTTATTATAAATGCGAGCGATCGCACATTTAAAGACTTGAAAATAATTTTCAGTTGACATAAAATCTACTAATCTTAGTCATTACTCCATTTCACAGTAAGCTCAAAAGTGACTTCTCCACCGACAGAAGTGATAAAAGCTCCAGCATCAGCACTGAGTTTGATTCCAAACTTGACTTCCATTTCTTTAGGACCCAAGTCTTTAAATTTGTGACTAATGCTGGCAACTACAGGCTTAATATTCTCTAAAGCTTCTTCAAAAGTTTTTTGCGCTTTTGCAATTTCTCGGCCAGATGGTAAAGCGGCTCTCTGAATATCAGTAGATGTATATTCTGGTTCTTCAACTTCCACCAAAAATTTACTCCCATTTTCTAGGGTAAACTCAACTGCTTGTCTGCCATAATATTAAGAATGTATGCTGTTAATGAGGCTACGCAATTTTAAATATAAAACATTTTCAGCATATTTGAAAAGTAAAAAATCACACTAATTCACACTAACTAATATACTTGTCATAACCTAGCCAAACTTACCCCAAAAAATTATGGAACGAGTATTAAACCCGTCCCATAATTCATTACCTAAAACCTGAAAATACTTGGTTTTGGCTGATTTTTATCAAAGGCGACACCCGGATTTGAACCGGGGGATGGAGGTTTTGCAGACCTCTGCCTTACCACTTGGCTATGTCGCCGCGCCCACAATTACTAATGGTAGCACCATTTTTGTGAATTTGCACTATCTGGGAGAATTTTTTTTTGAAGATTGATGTTTTTCACGGAATGGACAGACAAAAAGCCTGTCCTCCGGTGAAAATTAGGGATTTAATTTCACTTCTTCGGCAAAATTCGCCCAGCGCACAAAGTAAAATGGACCGGCGACAGACCCCCAAATATGCTCATTGGTGTCAGGATTTCGCCCTCTGTCGCGGCTGATGAACTGTTCACCATCAAGTTCAAAATCACTATCTAAATAGGTTCTTTGCCCGTCACGGATGACAATGCAGCCCTTTCCCGGTTCGACTGTGCCTTTGAATTTGGTGCCAGTCCACTCGACAATCATGTTACAGCCAGAAAGCCTTTCTAGGCGATCGCTCGTCAAAGTCTGCAACCTTGGTAAATCGCGGGAAGCGCCGTAAAAATCTTTTTCTTCTTTGACAGTATAGTTTTCAATATGGATTTTATCCCCCACAGTCGTCAGATGTAATACCCGCACCCGATAAGGCTTATTCAACATATAGTCATAAGCTTGTTCCACAAACAAACTTACCCCTGATAACACCCCCCAATGGAGGGGACGCATACATACACGAATATGGGCAAAAAAAGCCGGATTCTCAAAA
Organism: Dolichospermum sp. LEGE 00240; assembly: GCF_015207875.1. GTDB lineage: Bacteria > Cyanobacteriota > Cyanobacteriia > Cyanobacteriales > Nostocaceae > Dolichospermum > Dolichospermum gracile. Next base: position 18,429 of record NZ_JADEVZ010000065.1, on the reverse strand, counting down.
ACCTGGGCTTGATTGCTAAAATCAGCCGCCATCCAGCGAGCTAAGGTGGCAATATCTGGAGAATGAGTCATACCAATTTCGGATTTGGGAATAGCAATGCTATTAATTTTAAATCCTGATGACGCTCAAGCTACGCATTCGGTGTTGTGATTAACCAAATCGTCCAGACACGTAGTCATGGGTCCGATTATCTAAGGGATTCCGAAAGATTTGACTTGTTTCCCCAAATTCCACCATTTGACCAATACGGCTCTCGTCGGTACTAAAAAAGGCAGTAAAATCAGAAACCCGAGTTGCTTGCTGCATATTATGGGTAACAATCACAATCGTGAATTCTGTTCGCAATTTGTGAATTAATTCTTCTACTTTCATTGTCGCAATTGGATCAAGGGCTGAACAGGGTTCATCCATTAACAGTACCTTGGGTTTAACCGCTAAAGCCCTAGCGATACACAGACGTTGTTGTTGTCCACCGGAAAGACCCGTAGCAGACTGATGAAGTTTATCTTTGACTTCATCCCACAGAGCCGCACCTTTAAGTGCAGATTCGATAATTTCATCTAATACTACTTTTGAACATCTCCCAGCAATTCTCACACCATAAGCCACATTTTCATAAATGCTCATGGGAAAAGGATTGGGTTTTTGGAAGACCATGCCAATTTCTCGACGCAGACGATTAATATTAATGCGAGGATCATAGATATTTTGACCAAAAAATTCTATCCGACCTTCGACTTTGACTTTTCCTTCTAATTCACTAATCCGATTAATGGTTTTGATGAATGTAGATTTACCACAACCGCTAGGACCAATTAATGCAGTAACTTGGTTCTTGTAGATATCTAGTGATATCCCTTCAATAGCTTTATAGTTTCCGTAGTAAAAGCTAAGATTCTTGACTTGGATGGCAGTAGTTAAGTTACTCATGATTGACTAAAGTAGGAAAGAAAATTTTTTAGTTGACCTTATCTTTTCTTAGCAATTACGCGAGACAGCAAGCTGAAAAACAAAACTAAAGTCAGGAGAATGATGGAGGTTGTCCATACTAGTTCATTTACGGCTGGATCAGGATTGTTATAAAGGTTAAAAATCAATACTGGTAAGGAAGCAGTAGGACTTAATAAACCATCGGACCAATTTTGACTAAATAAAGCGGTAAAAAGTAGTGGTGCTGTTTCGCCAGAAGCACGAGCTATGGCTAAGGAAATCCCCGTAGTAATTCCAGGGATGGCCGAACTAACAATAACACGAAAGGTAGTTTGAAAGCGAGTTCCTCCTAAAGCGGCAGATGCGAGACGCTGGGGAACGGGAATTAGCTTTAAAGCCTCTTCTGTTGTCAATACTATCACTGGTAGCATGATTACAGCTAAAGCAAAACCTCCAGCGATCGCACTAAATCCCTTAGTTAATAAAACAATCACACCATAAGCAAATATCCCGACAATAATGGAGGGAACACCTGTAATAATGCTAGTGATAAACCGTACATACTGGGTAAATGGGTTGGTTTGACTAAATTCTGCTAAGAAAATCCCTGTAATTACCCCGACAGGAATACTGAGTAATGCACCGATACTTACCATAAGTATAGTACCAAGAATAGCATTAGCAAACCCATTTTCAATTAATGGATGAAATAACATCTCTAGTCTGAAGCCAGAAGCCCCCCGTGACATGATTTCCCACAATATGGATAACAATGGCAACAGTGCTAAACCACTTAGACCAAAAGCAATCGAGGTCATTAAGTATGTGAATATTTGTCTATCTGTGGATAGGGACTGACATAATGAAGCCGCAGCGGCTTGATCTGTTTCTGAATTTTGATAAGCACTCATGTTAATTTTGGATTTTAGATTTTGAATTTTTTGTCAAGTTATACACGGGAATGAGGAATAAAATTTACCAAGAAAGTCTTACAACAGTAAGAAACTTTTGCTCCTTCCTCATTCTTCCTTCTTTCTTCCTGACTCCGAACTCCGAACTCCCAACTCCGAACTCCGGTTATCTATTCTTTTTGCCAACCCATTCGACTATTAATACAGCCGCAATATTTATAGCTAGTGTTAAGGCAAATAAAATCAGACCTAAATAACTTAATGCCCCAATATGTAAGCCCGGTTCAGCTTCGGCAAATTCATTGGCTAAGACTGCGGGAATATTATATGCTGGATCTAGAAGGGATATACTAATTTGGGCGGAGTTACCGATTAACATTGTTACAGCCATTGTTTCGCCTAATGCCCTGCCTAGAGATAGCATTGTGGCACTGACTATCCCAGAAAATGCGGCTGGTAATAAAACCCGAAAAACTGTTTCCCAACGAGTTCCCCCTAAAGCCATAGATGAGCTACGTAACTCTTTAGGAATCACCATAAGAACGTCACGAGAAATGGCTGCCATTGCGGGTAAGGTCATAATGGCGAGAACAATGCCCGCTGTTAACATATTGTTACCGGCGGGGTCTTGTGTGTTAAATAGGGGGATAAACCCAAAGGTGCTACCTAACCATTTTTCTATGGGTGTGATGAAGGGAATAAAAATGAAAATGCCCCATAGACCAATAATGACACTGGGGATAGCGGCGATTAATTCAATGACGAAAGCTATAGTGGTTTTGAGTGGATTTGGGAGAAAGTCTTCACTTGTGACTAGAGCTACTGATATGCCGACAGGAATAGTTAAGATAATGGCGATCGCACTACTGACTAAAGTTCCATAGATGTAGGGTAATGCCCCAAAAATTTGATTTCCTGTATCCCAATCTTGACCCCACAAAAAGCCCAGTCCAAATTCATGAATAGCTGGTTCTGCTTGCTGGAAAATTACGTAGGTCATGACAAAGAGGATGGCTACAGTAATCCCAGCGAATAGATATACTACCCATGTAAATCCTTTATCAAACCAGAAATTAACCCCACCTGTGGATGTTAAATCAATATTGCCATCACTTAAACTTAGTGAATTATTCTGAGATTCAGATGAATTAGCCATGATCAATAAAAAGTTTATGAAATCAGGTATTAGATGTAAGCGCGCAGCCGTCATAAACCAGCTAAAACCGGAAATAGTCAAGTAAATAAAAGCAAGTTTTAATTACCTACATTTCAACATTGAAAGCTGATACATAACGGCTGAATGCTTAGGGCTTGCTGAATAAGTCTTCTAGTGAAGGGAGGTGACAGGTGCTACGCCACGGGGACAGTTTCAGGTATCTGTCATCCCCAAACTTTTAAGTTTATTAGAGGTAAAATGCTCCGTTTTGGTACTACCCTCCTCAAGAACCTTCCACCTATTTTCCTGTTTATCAACCTCAAACCTTTGATTCGTTGACGTTTTACGTTTTTTCAGCAAGCCCTACTTAGGTAAAAATTACTTAACGGTGCTATTAACTGTTTGTAAAACACGGTTCACAACATCACCAGGAATTTTGGTGTAGTTGAGGTCATCATTGTACTGTTGACCGTCTTTGAGTACCCAGTTAATCCATTTCTTCACAGCTTCAGCTTTAGCAGGAGTAGCATACTGTTTGTAAACCATCATCCATGTTAAACCAACAATGGGATAACCTTGTCCTGGATCGCCAATAAATACGCGGTAGTTATCGGGGAATTTCACTGTTGATAAGGCTGAGTTCGCAGATGCTAAAGAAGGAGCGACAAATTCTCCTTTCTTATTTTGGACTTCCGCTGATCTAAGGTTGTTTTTAGTAGCGTAGTCATATTCAACATAACCAATAGATCCAGGGGTGCTTCTCACTAAAGCTGCTACGCCAGGATTGCCTTTACCTTTGAGAACGTTTGGTAAATTCCATTTGGGAGCGGTGTTAGCTCCAACTCTACCTTTGAAATAACCATTAATAGAACTTAAATGGTTGGTAAAAATGAATGTTGTACCACTACCATCGGCGCGAACTACAAATCTAATTGGGCTGCCTGGTAGATTTACACCGGGGTTATCTGCTTTAATTTTCGCATCATCCCAGTTTTTAATTTGTCCAGAGAAAATTGCTGGTAATGTGGCGCGAGATAATCTCAGTTTGTTGACACCAGGTAAATTATAAACAACGGAAACAGCACCACCCGCAGTGGGTACTAAGATCACACCATTCTTAACTTTAGCGATTTCATCATCTCTCATCGCTGCGTCACTAGCACCAAAGTCAACTGTTCCTGCAATGGTTTGACGAATACCACCACCACTACCAATGGATTGGTAGTTAACTTTCAATTCGGGGTGCTTCTTTCTAATTTCACGAGCATAACGTTCGTATAGAGGAGCAGGAAAGGTTGCTCCAGCACCGTTTAAAGTTTGAGCTTGAGCGATCGCACTCAACATTGGACTTAATGCAACAGCCCCAGTTATGACTGAAGTGGCAACAACACGATTCAAAATGGTGGATAAAAAAGCCATACTGCCTCTTACGTTTTCAGAAATACTTGCATAGTGAATCACATTCTGGTCTTAATCTGACATCAAATTGTTAAGAGGAGATTAAGAAAGCAGCAAAAGATGTTTAAATTTGAACATTTAATTTTAAGTAGTTGGACAAAATTAAATTCACTGGTTGAGCTACTGGGAGAAAACCTCTTGGAAGTATAAAATCGCTCAAAACCAAAATTGGAAATGTCCTATCTGTGGTGAACCTTTATTCAATGGAGAGGAATTAAACACCCATCACATAGTTCCCGTTGCTCAAGGTGGACAAGACGGCATTGAAAACCTACAGCACTTGCATCATGCTTATCACAAACAGGAACATTCTAAAACCAAGTCAACTCGCTTGAAGTAAGGCTTGAGCCGTGTAAGTGCGAAAGTCTTATGCACGGTTCTTAGGGGAGGGGAGAGCGGTGACGCTTGAACCTTACCCGACTATTCCCCCTCGACTCTACCAAATTCCCGTTTGATGACTGAACGATAGAATCTAAAATAATCACAATTTGACATCTAAATTACAACAGCGATCGCGCACATTGACAAAATCTGGTAAATTTTGGATTATATAGGTAAGGTATTGCAAGTCTATTTGTGATGTTTGTACGGTCATGGGTATTGTATTCTATTGAAATTAGGCAATAAATTTTAGTTTAGAGCCAGATTTATAATCTAAGCTATATATAAATGAGGTCAGATTGAGTATGACTGCACCTACAGAAATTCGTCAAAGGGCAATTGCACTTCTGGAACAATTACCGGGAGAATCTTTAGTTAGAGCTGTTGAATTCTTAGAATCTCTTTCTCATCAAGCTTTACAGGTATCAGAAACAAAGACATATAAAACTAGAGAAACTGATTTAATTCAAATTATTCAACGGCATTTGTCTGCTGAACAACAAGAGAGATTGAACTATTTGCGTCAGCAAAATGAAACTGAAGAAATTACAGAAACAGAGCATCAAGAGTTATTAATTTATGTTGAACTGATTGAAAAACAAGATGGGGAACGTGCAGAAGCATTAATTCAATTAGCTCAAATGCGTGGAGTTGATTTGCAACTTTTGATTAATGAGTTTTTGCCCACAAATATTAGTATTTTCTAATGTCAGAACGAGTTCCCAAATCAACTAGGAGTATTGTTGCTGCTCTTGCGGGTGGTTATTGTGAGTATTGTTATTGCTCGGAACAATTTGCCACACAAAGCTTTACTATTGAACATATAAAACCCCGACAAGCTGGTGGTGAAACAATTTTAGAAAATATTGCTTGGAGTTGTTTTGGGTGTAATAGTTATAAACATACTAAAACACAGGCAATTGATCCAGAAACGGGAGAAAAAATAGCATTGTATAATCCCCGGTTACAAATTTGGAGTGAGCATTTTCAATGGAGTGATGATTTTACACAGGTAATTGGTAAAACACCCTGTGGTCGAGCAACTGTTGAAGCTTTACGTTTAAATCGTGCTGGTGTTGTGAATTTACGTCGTGTATTGTTTGGCGCAAATTTACATCCACCTGGCTGTATTTACCGGATCACCCCACAAATCATAAGCAAATTTTTTTAATCCAATCACTCCTGCTACAACTGGTCTGGTACTAATACTCATGCGAATCGGAAAAGACGGGGTATTTTTTGATTAAACTTAAGTACAGATTTTTGCATATCCAATGCCATATTGGCGATCGCTAGGGCATGATCACTGCGATAATTAGATAAACCAGCGACAGCCATATAAGCATCACCGATGGTCTTAATTTTTTCTATACTATGAGTTTCGGCTAACTAGTATAACAAGTACCGAAGAACCGACATTAATATTAATCATCATGCTCATTTTGCGTTATGAGTAGTTAAATCAGTGTCACCGGACTAAGAAAAAATAAATGGCTCGTCACCCGACATTAACTTTTGATCGTGGTACGTTAATTTTACACCCACCACCACGAAGTAAAACATGGATAGACTATGCAACCTGGGATGATAGGGTAGAAAAATTCCGAATTCCCGCAATTAGATACCGTTCCTTAGTGGAAGCACTCCAAGCTGAAGCCACAGATTTTATTGATGAAGCCAAGGCTTTTTACCCCTTGGATTTGGTTGCTAGTTTAGAAATGACACCCTATCCCCACCAAAATGAGGCATTAGCGGCTTGGAAACGGTTAGGACGACAGGGAGTAGTTGTGTTACCTACGGCGGCGGGAAAGACCTATTTAGCGCAAATGGCGATGCAAGCCACACCACGCACGACATTAATTGTCGTCCCCACGTTGGATTTAATGCACCAGTGGTATGCTCATTTAGTGGCGGCTTTTCCGGATGCAGAAGTGGGTTTACTGGGGGGTGGTTCACGGGATAGAACCGCGATTTTAGTTGCTACCTATGATAGTGCGGCTATTCATGCAGAAAGTTTGGGTAATAAATATGCGTTAATAATTTTTGATGAATGTCACCATTTACCTACAGATTTTAACAGAGTCATTGCCGAATATGCGATCGCACCCTATCGGTTAGGACTGTCCGCAACCCCAGAACGCACAGATGGAAAACATGCTGATTTAGATATCCTCATTGGTAAAGAAGTTTATCGCAAATGCGCTGAAGATTTAGCCGGAAAAGCTTTAGCTGGTCATGAAATTGTGCAAATTAAGGTTAAATTATCCCAATTAGAACGAGAAAAATATAATCAGTTAATTCAAACTCGCAATGATTTTTTAAAGCAATCAAAAATATCTTTAGGAAGTTTGCAAGGTTGGCAAATGTTTGTACAAATGAGTGCGCGTTCTCAAGCTGGACGCAGAGCCATGTTATCCCATCGTCAAGCCAAGGAAATTGCTTTAGGTACAGATGGGAAAATCCGCGTACTTGTAGACCTATTAGCTACCCATCATCCTGAAAGAATTTTAATTTTTACCGCTGATAATGCCACAGTTTATCGCATTTCTCAAGATTTATTAATTCCCGCAATTACTCATCAAACTCCAGTTAAAGAAAGACATGAAATTTTAACGAAATTTAAGGAAGGTGAATATAATACCTTAGTTGCTTCCAATGTCTTAAATGAAGGTGTTGATGTCCCCGCAGCCACCATTGCCATTATCTTATCAGGAACAGGTTCAACCAGGGAATACATTCAACGTTTAGGGAGAATATTACGCAAAGGAAATTTAGCAAATAAACAAGCAATTCTCTATGAAGTCATCGCCGAAGACACCAGCGAAGAAGGAACTTCCGCCAGACGGAGAGGGGAAAATAACAATCAGCAAGAAAAGCCGCAAAAAGCCAATTTACAAGTTATTTATGGAACTGGAAAGAAAAGCGATTTAAAAGCAGCAGAACAATTAGAAATTAATTATTCCCCAGAAAAGAAAGATGTTACCAACAGACCTACTGATACACCGCCAAAACGGCGAAGAAATTATCCCAAAAAGACTGAAACTTGATCAAAAACATTTGAGTTTAGCGACTGAACTAATTAACTTCTTTCAGGAAGCAGTCGGGAAAACTCAAGGATTACTAGAACGTCAATTAGCAGACTTTGAAGGAGATACCACAGATTACCGGATGAAACGAGGTTTAGCTTATATTCTCAAAAGTGGTTTTTGCACCTTTGAAATAGTTAGTCCCCTCGAACCACCCATGTTAAGAGCAAAAGTATTTGCATTAGCAGCAAAATCCGTTGCTAGTCAAGAATCAACTGATATGATTTTAAATAAAATTGCTGATGATTTAACTCAAGAACTTAATCAAGAAGTTTTACCTGCTCAAATCAAAAATGGACTTTATGCTGATTTATCGGAAAATAAAATATTAACCACTTTTGATACTCCTAAACCAGAAGAGGTTTTACATCGTTATAACTTATCTCAAGTCCAGGGAATTTTTTATAAAGCTAGTCAATTAGTATTAAATGCTCATCGCAATGTTCCCGGAGAATATAAACTCTTATTTCGTTATTTAAAGCTATTTCAATTAATGGCTTATATTGAAGGTGATGCTGATCATGGTTTCACAATTAGTGTAGATGGACCGACAAGTTTATTTACTCCCAGCACCCGCTACGGTTTAGCCATAGCCAAACTAATTCCCGCCTTACTTCATGTTACCAAATGGAGTTTATCAGCAACCTTAAAAACCCGTGATTTTTACACAAACGAATGGAAAACCGGACGTTTCACCCTCAATTCAGAATGTGGCTTAGTTTCCCACTATCCTCCCGGCAAACCCTATGATAGTATGTTAGAGGAATCATTTGCCAGTAAGTGGGATGCTTTAAAAAGTGGTTGGATATTAGAACGAGAAGTAGATTTAATTCCCATTCCTGGTAGTGTGATGATTCCCGATTTTCGGCTAGTTCATCCAGACGGAAGAGTGTTTATTTTAGAAATTGTCGGTTATTGGCGACCAGAATATTTACAAAAGAAATTTGCTCAAGTTAGAAAAGCTAATTGTGATAACTTAATTTTAGCAATTTCCGAAAGATTGAACCTAGAAAAAGCCGGAATTAAACTAGATAACGTACCCGCCAGAATTATTTGGTTTAAAGAAAAACTCCTACCAAAATCCGTATTAGCAGTTATGGAGTGATATCATGTCCGGTTGAACACTTATCATATCTGTTGAGGCTGGTAATGGGTAATTGGTAATTGGGAAAAGGCAATACAATAGACATCTCCGAAAATTAAATGTGCGTCGTTTGAACCCCTTGTAGAGACGTTCTATGGAACGTCTCTACAATCTTTACCGGAGAAGTCTATTATATATAATCATCAAATCCATTAATTCATCCGTTCCTATCTGCGTTTATCTGCGTTTATCTGCGTTCAATTATTCTAGAAATCTTGGCGTTGCTGAATAAGGTGCGTCAGATAGAAGATATCTGTTTTTTACCAAATTATCGGGACTGACGCACCCTACAAACTACTCTCTGCGCCTCTGCGCCTCTGCGTGAAAAAAAATCATAAAGGATATTACTTCCCCTTACTAGATTTAAGAGATAACAACATCTCCATTTGAGTCATGGATTTACTAGGACTATTAACAGTCACACCAACACCACGAATAGAATCAAGAATAGCGGTAGCGTCCGCAGGTAAAGGTTGACTTTGAGCGGATACACGCTCAATTATGGTTTTGGTTTTGTCCATATCTAAATAGAAATAACCAGCATTGGGTTTTTGTAAAGAACCTGTAACAGTTTTAAAGGTATCACTTTGATCAAGTGCTGCACCTTGGCGATTTGCTAGTGTTTCCGCAACGGGTCCACCAATAGCCACAAATGCTGTATTATTATTGAGCCAACCATGTGCCACTAGAGCGCCTTGTTGGGGGATTTGCCATTCTGTGACATTTTTACCACCAATGGTTCTTTGAGCGACATTGAGAGATTGCTGTTTGGCAAAATTATCGAGTTTGGTGAAGGTAGCTTCGGCAGTTTTGCGATCGCTCGTATCCAATACTAACGCACCGCCAAAACCTACCTTAGCTAATAAACCTTGATTAGATTGAATTGCACCTAAACCAAACTCGCCATTCATCCAGCCAAAAATATCTTTATCTAAATCAATTTGCAGAGCTTTTAGTTGAGTCCGCGCTTGTTGAATTCCTTGATTTAATTCAGGATAATCTTTGGACTGTTCCACAAAAGTTTCCCAGCTTTTACTAATACCTTGTCCACTAGTTAAGGCCAAAGTTTCACTAGGAAATTGTCCCACAATGTTGGCGGGAGTAGCTTGATATTGGAATTTATTTAGTTGGGGATCTAAATTCACAATGGCTTTTAACCTCAAGCCGGCATCATCTATTCCTACCCCTGCTGTTAATGATTTGACTTGCTTAATTTGCGCCAGAGTTTGTGGGGGTAATTGTTTAGATTGAGGATTAAATGCCGTTAATTGTTGGATCATATTGGCATAATCAGGGACATAAATTTGTGCCAAACTATTCTTAACATCCACACCTTTGCTGAGAATATCATTTGCACCTTCTTTAGTCACAAAAGAAGGTTCGCCTTTATAGGTATCAATCGCTTTTTCTACAGCTTGTTTATTAGATGTTAAAAGCAAATAGTCATTATTCACAACCGTTACATAAGTCGGTTGACCTTGACCTGTAGATTCGATAATTTTTTGACCTTTGTAGTCAGATTCCTGAATTTTGACGTTTTTTTGGTCTTTCAACCTATTCGCAAATTTCAAAGCTGCTAGTTTATCTTTAATCTCCACTACCAACAAATAATTTGGTGTTTCGGATCCGCGAAAGTTATCCTGAGATACTTTCTTTGCCTCTGGTGGTAGTACCGCAATCATTACTCCACCAACCCAAGGTTTAATATCTGCTTCGTAGGAGATCTTACTATCATTCAACATTTGTTGATTGAAGTTCTGAAACTCTTTACCTAGTAATTTCCGCGCTTCCGGTGTACCAAACTGTTGCAACTTATTCCAAGATTCAGGATTAGTGTCAATATAAGTTGCCATTAATGCAGTTGCAGGTACTAATTTAGCACTACCTAAAGGGCTAGAACTACTAGCACCACCCTTGAGGTACATATAAGCTGCTATGCCCCCTGCTATAATTACAGTAGTACCAATTACAGGGACTAAAAATGATGGTTTTTTAGCGGACACTAGTAAATACTCCTTATTGTTGTAAATTATGTAACAAATTTAATGAAATGCTCATTGGCGGTTAGGGAAATTTATCTAGGCAAAAATTCATCAAAAAAAGTATATTTTGCGGATTTTGTCAGTTTGGTTGATATCAGTGGATATCGCATATTGAGTATCAAAGGGTTGGACATACACTACTCCTAGAGACAGTTTACAATTAAGTTGTGAAAAAACTTAACTCTCATGAATTCTGAGGTTTGAATTCTTTCTTATCACTAATTTCCGCTGTTTTTACGGTATTTACTGATATAATTGCAGGTTTATGATCAGCAAAGATTTGTAATGGGGTTTAAATAATACTCCACTATGGTCAAGACTAAATCCGCAAACGATATTTTATTCCTTTGAAAACAATAGTCAATTTGTCACCCCCCGGTTATTCTAAAACTATATGGAAAATTAGTGGTATTTGTACTCAATAATCATGGATCACGGATGAATACCCTCTGGAACAGAGGCAGAGAAGAGTTACATACTTAAGTTCTTAAGTGTGACAACAGTAGCTAAATCAGCTTTGTCAATCTGTAGATTCAGGTAGTGCCGACGTTACCAGAATCAAACAGGCAAAAAATGTCATACTACGCTACACTTCTGTATTTGTATGACTTACATCCCATTAAATGTTTTAGGATTAGAAGGCTAGAAATAATAAATGTTGCAGTTTTATTTTGATACTGAAAAAACCGGACACAAGCGTTTTGAATTACCGGGGGCAAAACCACACTATAACCCTGACCGACCTGGACAGGTAGAACATATTTTTCTGGATCTGAATTTGGATATCCCGAACCAAAGTTGCTACGGAAGTTGTAGTATTCGCCTATTGCCAGTGCGGAATGGGATTGATAGGTTGACTTTGGATGCTGTCAATTTGAAGATTGAGTCAGTACAGGTAAACGAAGTTACCCAAAGGTTTGAATATGATGGCGAACAGCTTTGTATTTACCTATCACAGCCTACAGAAATTGGTCATCGGTTGTTAATTGCGATCGCCTACGCCGCCGAAAAACCCCAACGGGGTATTTACTTTATCCAACCAGACAAACACTATCCCCACAAACCCACCCAAGTCTGGACACAAGGAGAAGACGAAGATTCTCGCTATTGGTTTCCTTGTTTCGACTACCCTGGACAGTTATCAACATCAGAAATTCGCGTCCGTGTTCCTCACCCCTTAATAGCCATCTCCAATGGTGAACTCATTGATTCCATAGAAGAGGCAAAATACACAACCTACCATTGGTCACAACAACAAGTTCATCCTACCTATTTGATGACATTGGCAGTGGGGGATTTTGCCGAAATTCGGGACGAGTGGCATGGTAAACCCGTTACCTACTACGTCGAGAAGGGGCGGGAAGCAGATGCTAAACGCAGCATGGGCAAAACTCCCCAAATGATCGAATTCTTGAGCGAAAAGTATGGTTATCCCTACGCTTTCCCCAAATATGCCCAGGCTTGTGTAGATGATTTTATTTTTGGAGGTATGGAAAACACTTCCACAACTCTCCTGACTGACCGATGTTTACTAGATGAACGGGCAATATTAGATAATCGCAATACCGAAAGTTTGGTGGTTCATGAACTCGCCCACCAATGGTTTGGGGATTTGGTGGTGATTAAACATTGGTCTCATGCTTGGATTAAGGAAGGGATGGCTTCCTATTCGGAGGTAATGTGGACCCAACGGGAATATGGCGACCAGGAAGCGGCCTATTATCGGTTATCGGAAGCGCGGAGTTATTTTAGTGAAGATAGTAGTCGCTACCGTAGACCAATGGTAACTCATGTTTATCGGGAAGCGATCGAACTTTACGATCGCCACATTTATGAAAAAGGATCTTGTGTTTATCACATGATTCGCGCCGAATTGGGCGATGAGTTATTTTGGCAAGCTATCCAAACATTTGTCCAGGACAACGCTCACCAAACTGTAGAAACGATAGACTTATTAAGAGCGATTGAAAAAGCCACAGGCCGCAATTTAGCTTTCCTGTTTGATCAATATGTCTATCGTGGTGGTCATCCTGATTTTAAAGTAGCTTATGCCTGGGATGGTGACGCAAATTTAGCGAAGGTGACTGTCACCCAAACCCAAGCTGAAGCCGATAGTAAGGATTTATTTAATCTGAGAATTCCCATTGGTTTTGGATATAAAGAAAATCCCCAACTGACAACTTTTACAGTTCGAGTCCATGAAAAAGAACAAAGTTTTTACTTTCCCTTAACACAAAAGCCTGATTTTATTAGCTTTGATGTTGGTAATAATTATCTGAAAACTGTCACTTTAGAATACCCAATTTCTGAATTAAAAGCCCAATTAGAATTTGATCCTCATCCTATTTCCCGCATTTATGCAGCGGCAGCTTTAGCGAAAAAAGGCGGATTAGAAGCGACTCTTGCCCTATCCTCAGCTTTGAAAAATGATTCTTTTTGGGGTGTACGGGTCGAAGTTGCCAAAGAACTGGCAGAAATTCAACTAGATCAAGCTTTTGATGGTTTAGTCGTTGGCTTAAATGATCCTAGTCCCTTTGTGCGGCGGACGGTAATTAGTTCTTTGTCGCAAATTAAAACTCATAATAGCTACAAAGCTGTGAAAAGTTTTGTCCAAGATGGCGATGCCAGCTACTATGTAGAAGCTGCGGCTTGTCAAACTATTGCGGCGATCGCAGCAGCGCATTTAGAAGATAAACCCCATGAAGACAAAGTAATCAAGTTACTCAAATCTGTGTTAGAAGAAAGGGCTGGTTGGAATGAAGTTGTCCGTAGTGGGGCTGTAGCTGGTTTGGCTGAGTTCAAATCTTCAGAAACGGCTTTAAATTTACTCCTGGAATACACGAAAGCTGGGATACCGCAACCATTACGCCTGTCCGCAATTCGCGCAGTTGGCAAAATATCCACTGGTCAAACTCCTGCCAATATAGAACGAATTTTAGATCGGTTAGCGGAAATTGCCAGAGAGACTTTCTTTTTAACCCAGGTAGCCGTTTTAACAGCCTTGGGACAAATGGAAACTCCAAAAGCGATCGGTATTTTGCAATCTTTAGCCAATCAAACCGCAGATGGGCGAGTCCGTCGCTATGCTGAAGAGGAAGTAAGTAAGGTGCAAAAGAATATCGGCACAGACAAAACCCTGAAGCAGTTACGTGAGGAACTTGATCAAATCAAACAGCAAAATCAGGAGTTGAAAAGCCGTTTGGAAAATCTGGAAGCGAAATCAAAGTAATACAATAGAGGGCGGGGAAACCCCGCCCCTACAGGCTTGACGATTTGCTGACTGGATCTCACTCAAGTACATACCGACATATAATTTTATCTATGAATCAACCTAACTTTCAACGTGCCAATACTCTCAAAGCTGCTTATAATGCTTGCACTTTAGAACCATTAGAACCTGCGGAAATTTCAAAATACTATGTTGATTTATCAGCAGTGCGTAAATCTTCAGCCGTTGAGAGTGTAAGCAAAATTTTAGAGTTTCAAGAATTAGGGGACTATACCACTATTTTATTTACTGGACATCGAGGTTCGGGCAAAAGTACAGAGTTGAAAAAGATTCAAAGTCAATGGGAACAAAACTATCATGTCATTTATTTAGAAGTAAATGAAGAAACGGATATTAATGATGCTAATTATACAGATTTATATTTGATTGTGATCAAGCAAGTTGAATTTACTTTGCGGAAATTAGGGTTAAAGTTTGAGCAAAAATTATTAAATAGTTTTGAAAATTGGTTTAAGGAAATTACCGAAGAAAATGAAGAAAGTGTTGAAAAATCCGTCAGTGTGGAATCAGAAGCCAGTTTAGAAGGTGGTGCGCCATTTATTGCAAAATTAATGGTGAAGTTATTGGCACAAATCAAAGGTTCTGATAAACAAAAGACGACAATTCGCCAAACTTTAGAAAAAGATATTTCTCGACTTAAGGCAGATATTAATCTATTGCTAGATGACGCTTATGGTAAATTGAGAAAGAAATATCCAGAATACAAGGGTCTATTAATTATTTTTGATAACTTAGATCGTGTTCCCCCGGCGGTTGCAGATCATTTGTTTTTTGACTATGCAGCCCAATTACAAGAACTGCATTGTACAATTATTTATACAGTTCCTATTTCTATTCTTTGTTCACCGAAAAAACCTCTAGCTTTATTTGATGGTGAACCGCACATTGTGCCAATGGTGAATATATACCAATTTGATCGGAATGTGCGTGATTTAAACTATAATCAAATTGGATTAGATACAGTAGCAAGTTTAATTGAAAAACGAGTAGATGTTAATGCTGTGTTTAATTCCCGTCAAGAATTGCTAGAATTAGCTAAGGCTAGTGGTGGTCATGTGCGTCAAATTATGCAAATGATGCGGGCTACTTGTTTACGCGCCAGCACCAAAAATCATAGTAAGATTGAGGCTGAAGACGTTGTTTATGCTGTGAAACAACAACAATTTAGTTTTGAAAGATTTATTCCTGAAGAACATTATCCAGTTTTAGCCCAAGTTTACCTGAATAAAGATGTGAGTAAAGATGATATTGGCCAGTTAATGCTGTTTAATACTTCTGTTTTAGAATACAATGGCGATAACAGATGGAGTTATCCTAACCCAGTGGTGAAGCAAAATGAATTCTTCCAAAAAGCACTGGCAGAACTTACAACATGATTCTAACGCTGAATTGGGGCAATTTGTCGCCCTGAATCAAGATATTTTGGCGGAATTATTGACGTTTATTGACTTTTCTGAAAAATTCACTTTGGGATTTATTGAGATTAATTTTCCTCCTGATGGAGAATTATTAGTTGAGGCATTAACAACAAATTCCCAATGTGAGGAAATTCAATTTGTAATTCTCAAATTTGCTGATCCTAATTTGCGCTTTTTGCGTGATGAAATTGTCAAAGAATTGCCAACAATCGAAAGAGAAGCAAATAAAAAGTTAGTATTAATTATTCAAGGTTTAGAAAAATCTATTGGTGTGTATGGTGAATATCCGCCATTTTTACAAGATTTGAATTTTGTCAGGGATGCTTATAAAAAAACCGTTCCTTATCCTATTTTATTTGTTTTACCAGATTACGCTATCAACCGGTTAGCCAAATTTGCACCTGATTTTTGGGCTTGGCGTTCTGGTGTATTTAGATTTAAAACTTTAGAAAAAACTAGAGAAAATGCTATTACTCAAACTTTAGAATCTAATATAAAAGGTGTATTTAGATTTAAAACTTTAGAAAAAACTAGAGAAAATGCTATTACTCAAACTTTAGAATCTAATATAAAAATTGACAGAATAGAACCACAAGAAAAACAAGAACGAATTGAGATTTTACAAAGTTTATTGATGGAATATAAGCCTACCTCTGAAAAAACCAATGATGGTAATTTACGCAGGTATAGTAATATTTTATTGGAGTTGGGAACAGCTTATATTAGTCAACATCAGGCAAAAACAGCTAGGGAATATTTAGCTGAAGCTTTACAAATTGCGGAAAAATTAGCAGATGTTAATTTTAAACGTCAGGTTTTGAATAAAATTGGTGATGTTTATAGAGAGGAAAGGAAATTTGAAACAGCAATTAATTATTATCAACAAGGGTTAGATATTGCAAAAGAACTAAAAAACCGTAATGGTGAAAGTTATGCTTTGTTTAAAATAAGTAATGCTTATTTGGATTTACGGCAATTTTTAGAAGCTAGGAAATATTATCAACAGTGTTTAGAAATTTATCAAGAGTTAGATGATCATGATAACCAAGCTAGTACCTACCACCAGTTGGGAATAGTAGCCCAAGAAATGCGGGAATATGCCCAAGCACGGGACTTTTATCAACAAGCTTTATCTATCAAAATCGAATTTGGCGATCGCTATTCTCAAGCTCGTACCTACCACAATTTGGGAATAGTAGCCCAAGAAATGCGAGAATATGCCCAAGCACGGGACTTTTATCAACAAGCTTTAGCTATCTTTATCGAATTTGGCGATCGCTATTCTCAAGCTAGTACCTACCACCAGTTGGGAATAGTAGCCCAAGAAATGCGGGAATATGCCCAAGCACGGGACTTTTATCAACTAGCTTTATCTATCAAAATCGAATTTGGCGATCGCTTTTCTCAAGCCTTAACTTACCACTGTTTAGGCACACTGGCAAAAGCACAGGAAGATTATACAGAAGCTAGAACAAATTTACAAAAAGCGTTAGAGATATATGTTGAATATAAAGATGAATATTGGGGGAATATTGCGAGAGAGATTTTAGAGAGATTACCAGAGTGATGTAATTTTGACTTTTAAATTAGTTTAGCCTTAGATGATACAGTGAAACAATATTCAAAGGTAATGAGTGAGTGACGAACGCAGACAACTTTCCTTATGACTTAACTATTCATGCCCAACAAGTCATTACTGCACGGGAAATTCAACTAGAATGGGTAGCACGGGTATTAGCAGCACCCCAGAAAACAGAACCAGATCGGGAAGATCCAGAATTACGTCACGCTTTAGCTCGCATTCCTGAAAATGGCAATAGAGTATTGCGTGTTGTATATAATGAAAATAAAGAACCTTGGCGAATTATCACGGTTTATTTTGATCGCACCCAAAGGAATAAATTATGAAAGTACATATTGATGAAGAAGCGGATGCTTTATATTTGCGCCTTGATGAATCCAAAATTATTGAATCTGAAGAAGTTTATCCAGGAATTGTGCTTGATTTTAATGAACAAAATCAGGTTGTAGGTATTGAGGTTTTACAGTTATCAAGTAGAATAAATCTAACAACAAAAAATATAAAAGTTGAAATTTCTCAATCTTAAATTATAGAAAAATTATTAGTTTCTAATTCAGGTATATTATGTCCTAACTGTAATCCTAAAACAATCCATTCTTCCAAAGATTGTTTTAATTCTTCTCGACAATTTTCCATTGTAGGTGCATTGGCATATAAACCTTGTAATTCAGGGACTTCAGCGTAAAAAGTACCATCTTCTAAAACTTCATATTTGGCTCGGTTTAAGGCTGCTTGAATGTAGTTTGTTATCATTGGTATTTAGCTCTCACTTTCTGTACAGAAATTAATCTACCAGCTTGACTGTCAGCAAGTCCAGCCTCAACTACTTGCCTAACATAAATCTCATACATCAAATCATCCCAAGTAAAATTATCAGGTAATCTATCAATTAATTTCTGGGCTTCTGTTTTAATGTTTAATTTTTCCATATTTTTAGCTCAAATCTAGCTCTCTGATTACATTGTAATCTAAAAATCAAAATCTCATATATTTGTCTACTGCACTTTATCAGGACGGGGAAACCCCCTCAAG
>NZ_JADEVZ010000064.1 GCF_015207875.1 Dolichospermum sp. LEGE 00240 | reverse complement strand
CCCTACTCCCCTACTCCCCTACCCCCTATTAGGGTGTTTCCTCCTTTGGCTGTGAGGCTGATTTGATTTCTGGTATTTCTAAGAATTTTTTGGTGTCTGCAAGTAGGCGATCGCCCCACAGGTTTTCTTTGAGAAAATCTAAATTGGCATAACGGGAATCTATGCGGAGTGCAGATACTCCCATTTCTAAACTTTTTTGTTTATCGCCTTGATTATAGGATGCTACGGCTAAAGCGAGTAAAGGTTCTGCGGCTTTTTTGTCAATACTCACTGCTATTTGCCATTGCTGAATTGCCCCCGGAATATCGCCTTGCTCGTATTTGATTAAACCAATATTGTTAATTGCTGGCCAAAACTTTTTATCTTGGTTAGCTGCTAAATTGAATTGAGCGATCGCCTCTGGGAATTTCTGTAACATCAAGTAAGCATTACCCAAATCAAACAATCCCCCGGAATAATTGGGTTTTAATTTCAAACCCGCTTGATAATGGGTAATAGCTCCTTGGTAATCTTTTTTTTGAAATTTGGCTGAACCCAATGCAAATAGCACTTCAGGATTTTTAGGGTTGAGGGTTTGAGCTTTGTTCAAGGAGATAACAGCTTGATCAAATTCTCGATTTTGTAAATGTAAACTTCCCAGTAACCACCATACTTTGTGATTTTGCGGGGCTAATTTCGCAGCTAATTGCGCTCTAAATAAAGCTTGTTCAACCTGCTGAAACTGCGCTAATTGAGCCGCTTCCTGGGCTAAATTCAAGCCCTGTTTCTCTAACTGAGCATTATCAATTTGTACTGTATGCGGAATGAATGCCTGAGCATGAGCAGCTTTTGGCAAACTCCATACACTGATTGCTACTAAAAGAGAAATCAACCGAATATATTTTGGCACACTACTACCTTCTAGTCTGAATATTGGCATCTTATCGCTAACGCTTTCGCTGAAGATAGCTTAACAAAATCAGATGGGTTGGTCATTGGTCATTGGTCATTGGTCATTGGGTAATTTTATTCTTCCTCCTGACTCCTGACTCCTTCTTCTGACTCCTGACTCCTTTTATCAAAAATTGGCAAAATAACGGTGAAAGTAGTACCTTCCCCCAGATTGCTAGTTACTTGAATTTGTCCTTGATGATGCTCGATAATGGCTTGAGCGATCGCTAATCCTAATCCTGAACCAGTAGTTGTGGCTGTAGTAGTTTTCCCACCTCTATGAGTTCGTGCCGGATCAACTCGATAAAAGCGGTCAAATAACTTTGGCAGCGCGTCCCCAGGAATACCAATGCCAGTATCACTAACTTTTATTTGTAAATGAGAATTAGTGTAACGTCTTCCTGTCACTCGGTTTATCCCCTCTATTCTTGCTAACTCCACTTTTATGACCCCTTGAGGTGGAGTATATTGCAAAGCATTACCAATCAAATTTGTAAATACTCTCACTAATTGCTCCCAATTTCCCGTGAGCGTAAACCAATTTTCTAATAATTCAGGATTAACTTCCGTCAACGCACAATCAACTAAATTCAAACCCAAATTAATTTGTTTTTCTCTAGCTACCAGTTGTTGTTCTTCGACAACTTCCATTAACAAAGCATCAAGAGGACAAGATGAAAATAAATCTGTGCTAATACCACTATCCTGTCTAGCCAAAAATAGCAAATCATTAACTAACTTCCCCAATCTTTGCGTTAGTCGTTCGACCACCTTTAATTGTTGTTTATATTGAACAGTATTTGTTTCTTCTTCCCCTGTATCCAAATCAGCCAAGGCAATTTGCACATTAGTTTGAATTAAAGCAATTGGACTTCTTAATTCATGGGAAGCATCAGCAGTAAATTGTTTTAAGCGTTGATAAGATTCCCCCACAGGTTCCATCGCTTTACCTGATAAAAACCAACCACTAGCCGCCACTGACAAGATCATTAAAATAATCCCTAAAGCCAAATCAAAAATTAATTCTCGACTAGGTTTCGTCACCTCAAACCAAGGATGACTAACTCGTAAATAACCTAAAATCTGTCTTCCTAATTCTATTCTTTTTGTCACTTGTCTAAATAACTGTGCCGATTCTCCCCATCCTCCCATGCCTTCTATTCGCACAGTTTCACCTGGATGATGAGTATGAATAGGAATATCTAATTTTTCCGAAAAAGTTGACCACAGTAATTCACCATTAGGACTAAACCACTCTAAATCAATCCGATCATCTTCGGCACTTTCAGCATTATTAGGAAAACTGGCTTCTACATTTACTCGTAATTGATGCGGTTGAAATTTTATCGGTTCAATTACTAAAGAGCGCTCGACAACTTCCACAACATGATATAATGTATCGTCAATTCGCTCAACTAATGTACTGCGAACATATAAATATACTCCACTAGCAAATAATAATAGTAAAATTGCCGTTATAGCTGTGTACCAAATTGCCAACCGCCGACGGGTAGCTTGAAACAAATAAATAGACATAAAATTAATAAATTGATAACCTTTCAAGATTTAAGATCATATCCAGGTCGGAGTTTAGGGTAAAAAAGGTTTTTTCCTGTTTCTATAAAACGCATATTTAATTTTCCAAGATGTCTATTTATTATCATGCGGCTGACCAATCTTCTATTTGTAGCTCTAAAATTTTTCCAAAATCTGATCTATTACGAGTGAGCAAAGTTGCGTTATTGATTAGAGTAATAGCAGCAATTTTCAGATCCATATTCCCCAGGCGAGGATAAACTTTTCGTAGGCGTTGATGCTCTAAAGCCGCCGCACGGGTAAAAGGAATAATCCTGATAGATTGATAGTCAAGTGCTAGTTGCTGTAGTCCTTGATAACCTAAGATTTGTGCTTCTAATGTTCTTGCTTGGGATAAGAAATTGAGCCTACCTCTAATTTGTTCTTCATAGGTAATTACAGTCACCGCCACTTCTTTCTCTTCTATAGTTGCCAGCCTCGCTAAAATTTGCTTTCCTTCCTGCCCATTACGCTGGATAAAGCTGAGGTGATCTGTGTCAAGAATATACATGATATTAAACTATTCAGCAGAGTTACGCCATTCTTGCCCTAACTTAACTACTTCGTTAAAGTTAGGATCGTTTTCAAAGCTACCAGCAACTTTCAGCCACCAAGGAGTTTTTTTAGGAACTAATACAGATAACATCTGTCTCATTTGTGCTAATTCTGTTTCTAAAGTTGCAACTCGTGACTCAAGTTGTTGAGATTGGTCTTCAATTTGTTGGGAGATCATATAAATTTTTAGAGGAATAGAGTTATAGAGTTATTTTAACAATATCTCAAATATCTAGATCAAGAATCGTCAAAATCTATGCAGTAGCAATTAAGATATTGATATTCACGCTTTATAGACAATGTCTACCTATATCTAGGTGATCATGGCAAAACCAAAAAAGAATTCTGCTTCCATGAATCTGAGTGATCCACAATACTACATCAACCGTGAGTTAAGTTGGCTAGAATTTAATAATCGGGTCTTACATGAGGCTTGTGATCCTAGAACTCCTCTATTGGAAAGGCTGAAATTTTTAGCCATTTTTAGTTCCAATTTGGATGAGTTCTTTATGGTACGAGTAGCAGGTTTAAAACAACAGGTAGAAGCCACTGTTAATTTATTAACTCCCGATGGCCGGACACCACAGAAACAACTAGATGATATTCGGTTGCATTTGAATCCCCAACTCAAAAAGCACAATGGGGAATTTGAGGAGGTATTGCGACCACTATTAGTCCAACAGGGAATCTATATTCTGGATTACATAGAATTGAATCCCAAACAGCGAAGTTATTTAGATAACTATTTTGAAGAGCAGATTTTTCCAGTTCTGACTCCTCTTGCTGTTGATCCTAGTCATCCCTTCCCTCACATTTCCAATCTCAGTTTAAATCTAGCGGTGGTGGTCAAAAATCCCGATACGGAAGAGGAGTTTTTTGCCAGAGTTAAAGTTCCTCAAGTTTTACCAAGATTTTTGCCATTACCTCCAGAGTTGAGAGTCCAAGACAATGGGAAAATTGCTACCTGGTCAGGGATTCCCTTAGAACAAGCGATCGCTCATAATCTAGAATCTCTCTTTCCCGGCATGAGTATCCAAGAATATCACCCCTTCCGCATTACCCGCGATGCTGATCTGGAATTAGAGGAAGATGAAGCCGACGACCTGTTATTAGCCATTGAACAGGAACTTCGCAAACGCCGCATGGGGGGGAATACCGTCAGGTTAGAAATTCGCTCCCAAACCCCTGCATTAGTTCGTTCCCGTCTCTTAGAAGATTTGGGACTTACCGAAAGCGATATTTATGAAGTTGATGGTCTGTTGGCACTACGGGATTTAATGTACTTTCTGGCACTACCACTACCGGAACTTAAAGATCCCCCTCGTCAATCCGTCGTTCCTTCCCGTTTACAAAGACTCAGAGAACCCTGTATTGATACTGACGTTCTCGAACAAGAAGAGGGAAAAGACTTCTTTTCCATAATTCGCGAAAAAGATTTGCTAGTTCATCATCCCTATCAATCTTTCTCCGGGACTGTAGTGCGGTTTATTACTAGTGCCGCCCATGATCCTAACGTCCTAGCCATCAAAATGACTCTCTACCGGACTTCTGGAGACTCACCCATCGTTAATGCTTTAATTGCAGCAGCAGAAAATGGTAAACAAGTTTCCGTCCTAGTCGAATTAAAAGCCCGGTTTGATGAAGAGAATAACATTTATTGGGCTAGACGTTTAGAAAGAGTTGGTGTTCATGTCGTCTATGGTTTAGTCGGTTTGAAAACCCATAGCAAAATCGTCTTGGTAGTGCGACGAGAAAAAGACAGAATGCGCCGTTATGTCCACATTGGGACTGGGAATTACAACCCCAAAACCGCACGACTCTATACAGATTTAGGCTTATTTAGTTGTCGAGAAGAATTAGGTGCAGATTTAACAGATGTATTTAACTTCTTAACAGGCTACTCTCGCCAAAAATCCTATCGAGAAATTATGGTAGCACCTGTGAATATGCGCGATCGCTTTCTCGAACTAATTAAACGCGAAATTGACAATGTGCAAAACGGATTTTCTGGTCGCATAGTTGCCAAAATGAACGCCCTAGTTGACCCACAAATCATTTCTGCCCTCTACGAAGCCTCCCGTGCTGGAGTCCAAATTGATCTAATTATTCGGGGAATATGTTGTTTGCGTCCCGGTCTACCAAATCTCAGCGACAACATTCGCGTTATCAGCATCATCGGCCGCTTTTTGGAACACTCCCGCATATATTACTTCTACAATCATAACCAAGAAGAAATATATATCGGTAGCGCAGACTGGATGCGGCGTAATTTAGATCGTCGCGTCGAAGTTATTACCCCCATTAAAGACCAAGAAATTGCCAAAGATTTACAAGAAATCTTAGGGATTATGTTGGCAGATAATCGTCATGCTTGGGAATTACAACCTGATGGCAATTATATCCAAAGATGCCCAGGTGATAACTGTCCAGAAGCCAATTCTCAAAAAACAATTACGTCAATGGCTTTACGTTCCGCCGGCATAAATTAGACTCTCATTAGTTGCAGCAAAAGTGAATCATCACCTCAAATTCTGATCAAGTCAGCATATCTGAATTTACATATCCTTTTGTCAAGTCTTCATCTTCCTCCTGACTCCTATCCACCACAAAAAGACCTTTTTCGTAAACCCCACATAACAAATCTGTAATCTTCCCATGACAGTTTCCTATTTAGTGCATCTGCCACATCGGCATTATGCGGAAATTGCATAAAATTCAACTTTTAGCCCCCAAAATTCACCCATAAGACAGAGTAAATTTAGAACTCGCATTCATAAACTATAAGCATGCATATTTATTATTTTTTTGGAATGTTAAATGTTGTCCAAAGAGCCTTCTAAGATGCGCGTTCTTATAGTTGATGATCATGAACTGACTCGGTTAAGTTTGCAACTAATTTTTTCTGTTCAAGAAAATATTCATGTTGTTGGTTTAGCTAGTAATGGTCAAGAAGCTATAGACATAGTTAAATGCCACAAACCTGATGTGATCATTCTTGATTTACAAATGCCGATTATGGATGGTTGGTCAGCATCTAATTACATTAAAGCCATATCTCCAAATACTCAAATCCTGGCTTATTCCTCAGTAGATGAATTATCTTTTCAGAACCACAAAACTCAACATCAATTTGATCAAGTTTGCACAAAAGATATTCCTACAAAAGAACTCATTACTTTAGTCAGACAATTAGGCAGCAAAGTTGGGTATTCTTCATTTTTTGAAGAAAGATTGCATTCTGCTTAATCTTCATTTTAGGTTGGGTTAAACCACAGCCCAACCCAACACATTGATTGAGTTTTTGAAATTGTTTTTGAAATTTGCCCAAAGTATTGCAATTATTAAATACCTTCACAATTCCTTGTCGGTTGGGTTAAGCGACAGCACCACCCAAGACATTGATTGAGTGTCGTCTCTCAAACCAACCTACAAATCAAGACTTTTTTCAATTTGCCAAAGGTATTGTAATTATCAATTACCTTTTTTCCCGCCTAAATTGACATAACCAACAACTTGGGTTAATTATTTCCCGTTTCAGGAAGAGTCCGTTTAAACTCATCAAGTAAATCATCCAACTCTTCCAAAGCTTGATTCACATCAACTCTTAAAGTTCCTAAATTAGGTTGTTCCAATAAATTCAGCAAGCGCTCGCGTTTACCTTGAACAGTGCTAATTCGGTCTTTAATTGTCTGAATATCCATTTTTTTGCTTCCTATTTTCAAACACTTCAAATCTAAAGTTAACGCAAAAAGTCAAAATTTCTATATCTCCTTTCCCAATTTGTCACCAATCAGGGATGATAATAAAAGATGAAAATAAATTATACTAATCTCAAATTATGCTCGGCAGAATTTCTTTAGGAACACTTGGCTTAACAATAGGGACTATACTGACCATAACAGGTTTTGTTGCCTACTTTGTAGATAATGCTACCCTCAATCTAGTGGGATTTTTCTATGGATTTCCCCTATTACTGGGAGGTTTGGCCCTAAAAGCCAATGAACTTAAACCTGTACCCTTCAGCCAAACTAGCACACCATCCATCCTCGAACTCAGGAAGCAACAAGCAACAGTCACACAGACCAAAATCCGCAAAGACATCACCCGCCACTGTTATGGGCAAAAAGCTCATTTAGATGTAGCCCTAGCCTATCTAGGTTTAAGTCCCACCGACGAAGAAAGACCAGTCGTCACCGGTTTGCGAGAAACCGAAATCAACGGTGCTTATACCTTAATTCTAGAATTTGACTCACCACTCATCACCTTTGGTACCTGGGAACAAAAGCAGGAAAAAATGACCAAATATTTTGGACCAGGTGTAGAAGTCAGCCTCAAACAACCCAGAGAGAACTACATCGAACTGTATTTGATGAAAATTTGACCTAAAGGACAAGGTAAGTAGTCGGACAAAATTAAATTCACTCGTTGAGAGAGGGAACTCTTAACTCTTAACTGGGAACAGAAAAATCAGTTGTGTAATTAATTCTGTCCCATTACTTATTGTCAGTTAAAACGGACTTCAGCTATTTGGATTTTATCTCGGTAAAACCCAAGGATTGTAAAGTTTTGTTGCAAGATACCACACTTCTGAAAAAAAACCATAGGAAAGGTGGGTTAACAATCAAGTCACCCACCAAATAAATTACCGATATTGTCGAAATCTGTAATTAACCAACATTAGTTAGTAACAACTCACGGGTTTCCGATTTTCTGACTTTTACCTGGCCATCATCATCTACATCCACAATAGCTTTATCTCCATCTGCTATTTCCCCAGATAATATCGCTTCCACCAAAGAATCTTCCAGTAGACGCATAATAGCACGGCGTAGTGGTCTAGCACCGTAGCTAGGATCATAGCCTTCCTGGACAACCTTCTCTTTAAAGGCTTCTGTCACTTCTAAAGAGATGTTCTTATCCTTGAGACGACTACCAACATCACGCAGCATGATTTTAGCAATTTGCTTGACTTCATCTTTGTTAAGTTGAGTGAAGACGATAATATCATCCACCCGGTTGAGGAATTCGGGACGGAAATAGGCTTTGAGTTCTTCGTTAACTAGGTTACGAATGCGATGATAACTAGCGTCTGCGTGATTATCAAATTCAAACCCTAAGCTGCTACCACCTTTTTCAATTACCTTAGAACCGATATTAGAAGTCAAGATAATTAATGTATTCTTGAAGTCTACTTTCCGACCTTTGGCATCCGTAAGATGACCGTCATCTAAGATTTGCAGCAGCATATTGAATACATCGGGGTGTGCTTTTTCGATTTCGTCGAATAGCAGCACTGTGTATGGTTTGCGCCGTACAGCTTCCGTTAATTGTCCACCTTCGTCGTATCCTACATAACCTGGAGGTGAACCTATCAACTTGGAAACGTTGTGGCTTTCCATGTATTCGGACATATCCAAACGCACCATTGATTCTTCCGAACCGAAGAAGTAAGCGGCTAAGGCTTTGGCTAATTCGGTTTTACCAACACCGGTTGGTCCAGAGAAGATAAAACTGGCAATGGGACGATGAGGACTTTTTAAGCCGACGCGGGCGCGACGAATAGCGCGGGAAACGGCTGTAACTGCTTGTTCTTGACCGATGAGTCTTGTATGTAAGGTGTCTTCCAGATGTAAAAGTAACTCTGATTCAGATTCAGTCAGTTTGTTGACGGGAACACCTGTCCAAGAAGCGACAATTTGGGCGATGTCTTCTTCGTTGACGAGGGGAGAGTTAACGGTTTCCTGATTTTCTTCTAAATCGAGTCTGGCTTGCAGTTCTAATTCTTGTATTCGCAATTTACCAGCTTTGGCAAAATCTTGAGTTCTGATGGCTTCAGATTTGGCTTTGGTAGCGGTGGTTAATTCCTGTTTGAGTTCCTTGTTATTCGCAATGCGGGAGTGACGTAGGCGGACAAGAGAACCAGCTTCATCAATTAGGTCAATGGCTTTGTCGGGGAGGAAGCGATCGCTAATATAACGATCTGCCAATTCAGCCGCCGCCATTACCGCTTCATCAGTAATATTAACTCTATGATGCTGTTCGTAAGCGCCGCGTAAACCATAGAGAATCTCAATAGTTTCTGCTACTGATGGTTCTCCTACCAAAACTGGCTGAAAACGTCGCTCTAGAGCCGCATCCCGTTCGATGTGTTGACGATATTCATCTAAGGTGGTCGCACCAATACACTGGAGTTCACCCCGAGCCAGAGCCGGTTTGAGGATATTAGCTGCATCCAAACCGCCTTCTGTGCCACCTGCACCCACCAAGGTATGAATTTCATCAATTACGAGGATGATGTTCCCGGCGGCGCGAATTTCGTCCATGATTTTTTTGAGGCGTTCCTCAAAATCACCCCGGAAGCGAGTTCCCGCCACTACAGACCCCATATCCAAACTAATTACTTGTTTATCAAGTAAAATTTCGGGAACGTCTTGATTGACAATCCGTTGGGCTAGACCTTCAGCGATCGCTGTTTTCCCCACACCTGGCTCACCAATCAAAACCGGGTTATTTTTAGTCCTCCGACCGAGAATTTGCACCGTTCTTTCAATTTCCGTCTGGCGACCGACTACTGGGTCTAGTCTGCCCTCCTGAGCCAGTTTGGTGAGGTTTCTGCCAAACTCCTCTATGGATAAATTTTGATTGCGCTGGGAACTACTTCTACCACCAGTGACAACCGCTGTATCTTCACCCAATCGGCTCATCACCGCCGAACGGACGACAGGTAAATCCACTCCTAGATTTTGTAATACTTTGGCGGCGACTCCTTCACCAGCCTCCGTTAAACCTAATAATAAGTGTTCAGTGTTTATGTAATTATGTCCAAGACCGTGAGCTTCTCGGAAAGATTGCTCAAACAGGCTTTTGACTTTCGGGGTAAAAGGAATTTCCGGTGGGACGAACCCAGAACCCCGGCCAATTATTTTTTCTACTTCCCGACGGGATTCTTTCAAGGTAACACCCAACTCAGCCAGTACCTTAGCAGCAACACCTGTTCCTTCTCCCATTAAACCCAGGAGAATTTGTTCTGTTCCTACAAAGTTGTGTCCCAGTCGTCGTGCTTCCTCCTGAGCTAACATGATTACCCTAATGGCTTCGGAAGTGAAGTGTTCAAACATAGCGGGTTCTTTCCCTCGTGCTGCTTGGACTTTGGGTGAGATATAAGTTCACCCTCATCTAAAGTTTCTTGTATTTTCTTAAAGATAATGTATCTTTATTTTAAGCTGAATGGCAGTAGTGAGAGCCGTAAGTGACAAGGCGTAGTTGCCGTCATTCACGAAATTATGGTGGATAATTAGCAATGGTCGAGATTTTGGCTCTTGAGTTGTTGATGGCTTGCTAACTTCGTACAGGTATTAATGATGACAGAAATTTCCGGCGGTAAAGACCAACAACATCCACTCTACAACCGCGATCGCCCCCTTATTGATATTTTACTCGCTCAAGACGCAAGCGATTACAATTTATCAGAATTAGCTAGACTAAAAATTCGTTATCAAGGTTTCCCCGGTGCGCGAGACATCCAAAGCAACTTGGATAAAGTTTTGCAACGCTGGGGTTTAACTGAAGCTGAACTATTTGCCAAAACCCGTCAAATCCATGATACAGGCGGAGTTTACAAAAGTCGCGGCAAAAAAGATGAGCAGGATTGGAATTAAGGAGTCAGGAGTCAGGAGTTCAGGCGTTCAGGCGTTCAGGAGTCAGGAGTCAGGAGTCAGGAGTCAGGAGAAAGAAAGAAGAAAATTCTTTTCCCTGTCACCTGTCAACTGTTCCCTGTCACCTGTCACCTGTCACCTGTCAACTGTTCCCTGTCACCTGTCACCTGTCACCTGTCACCTGTCACCTGTCACCTGTCACCTGTCAACTGTTCCCTGTCACCTGTCAACTGTTCCCTGTCACCTGTCAACTGTTCCCTGTCACCTGTCACCTGTCAACTGTTCCCTGTCACCTGTCACCTGTCACCCGTCACCTGTCACCTGTCACCCGTCACCTGTCACCTGTCACCTGTCACCTGTCACCTGTTCCCTGTCACCTGTCACCTGTCACCTGTCACCTGTCACCTGTCACCTACTCCCTTCTCTCGATATTCTCGGAGTTTCTGGAGGAGTTGTTCTTGGGATGAATTGGGTGGTTCTGTAGGTGGTTGAGAGGTTGTTTCCACCTTCTCTGCTATTCTGGGTTGGGGATTTATCACTAATATTTGTTTTTGAGGAACAGGTGCGGTAATTACTACCTTTGATTGATTCGCATCAGCTTTGAGAGCATCTAGAGTTACAGCTACTTTGGTTTTTTCCTGGATGTCTTTGCTAGAAGAAACTAATTTACTCAGGGCATTTACCAATCGCAGCATATTTTGACGAAACTTAGGATCGCCGGTTAATTCATCTAAATCAGCGGTAATTTTTTGGGTATTCTCAAATGTAGCTCTCGCCGCATCTAATGTTTGTTGCAATAAAACAATGTTTTTTGGATCATTTAAATTTTTAGAGGCATCTTTTAAATTCACAGAAGCTTCGGCTGCATTTGCTGATAGGGTTTCTAAATTGGTTAATAATTTTCCTTGAGTTAAGCGATTAATAGCAGGTGATAAACTTGTAACTGTTTGTCTAAGTTGGTTGCTTGTCTCCGTTACACTATTTAAAGTACCAACTAAAGAAGAACGATTAGTCGTGATCAGATTGTCTAAATTTGTCAGTAAGCGACCTGCTTGTTTAGCTGTGACGCTGAAATCTTTAGCCGTCGTCCCTAATTGATCTGCGGTTTTATTAGCAGTTGCAGTTAATTGGGTTGTGGAGCGTTGTAATGTAGATGCTGTTCCAGTAAATACATTTACTTGTCCTTTGAAGGTTTTGCTCAAATCCTGTAAATCCTTACTTAAATCGGCGATATTAGCAGCAGCATTAGCCGAGGTTTCTAAGGTGCGATTCACATTTTTATAGAACTTTTCGTTACTATATTGAGCCGCAAAAATAGTTGATTGACGCATCAGTTCATCTACACTGATACCAATTATTCCTCTTAAGCGAGAACCATTACAAATAATCAAGCTAGAATTACAGTCTTTATCTAGAGGTTTGGCGGATAACTTTCCTGGTAAATCTCCTTTAGGAGTAATTTCAATAATATTTTCGCTAATTAATCCACTTTGATTAGCTTCAATGAGGGAATTACTGGGAATGATTAAATCAGGGGAGTTAATTTGAATTTCCACATCAATGGCGTTTGTTCCGGGTTGAACCTTGGTGATAGTTCCCACCTTCACACCCCGAAACCGGACGGCTGAACCCTTTTGCATTCCCCCAGCGTTAGCAAATTCGATAATGGCTTTGTAAGAAGCTTCTCCGGGGGTGATTCTATTTAACCACAGTAAAATTACTCCAAATGCGCCTAAACCTACCAGGAGCAACAATCCGACAGAACCTTCTCTCATCATGCGTGCAGACGTGAAACTGCTAATTAGACCTCGCATTTATTCCTCCACTGATAGCGTTAAACCCAGCAATTTTATTTGATTTGGTACTTAACCAACTACTTGAATTGGTCCATGTACACTTCCACTCATAAATTGTCTAATTAGGGGATTTTCTGTGTGGTCTAAGGCAACCACTGTACCTTGCCATTGGACTTTTCCTTGATAAAGAAATACTATTTGATCGGATGTCCGGCGAATAGTGCTTTCTTGGTGAGTGACAATGGAGTAGGTACTACAGACTCCTTGTGTATTTTGTAGGTCACGGATTAAGTCCTCAATTACCGTTGAGGCAATGGGATCTAATCCGGCTGTAGGTTCATCGTATAATAAAACCTCGGGACTATCTGTAGTCCGTTGAGGATTTGACATAATAGCACGAGCAAAACTGACTCTTTTTCGCATTCCTCCAGAAAGTTCTGATGGGTAGAGGTGACTAATATCTGCTAGTCCTACCAATTCTAATTTTTGATTGACTAATTCCCGAATGTGCGATCGCTTGAGTCGAGAATGTTGATAAAGTAGAAATCCAATGTTTTCCTCGACTGTCAAGGAGTCAAATAGGGCCGCTTGCTGAAATACCATGCCAATTCCCACTGGATCAGCAGCATCTTCTATTAAACCTTCTCTGCGTACTCCTTGAATATAAATTTCTCCCTCATCAGGTTTTAATAATCCGGCTATGATCCTTAAAACCGTTGATTTGCCAGTTCCTGAAGGGCCAATTATTCCTAGTGCTTGTCCTCGGTATATCTTTAAATCAACATGATCTAAAACCTTATTGTTACCAAAAGTTTTAGAAATACCTTTTAATTCAATTAATGGTTCTAATGTTTCTATCATTGCTGGTTAGTAATTAATTAAATTCTCACCTGTCACCTATAATATTTGGTAAATTACGTTATTTTCCCATTTTACTCAAGTTTATGTCTCCTTATCCTAGTTTAGTTACTGTTTCCGCACTTGTACTATATTTTGTGGTAACAATTAATGTTGGTATAGCTAGAGCTAAATATCAAGTTCCTGTACCGCAAACTACAGGAAACCTCGATTTTGAAAGAGTGCTAAGGGTACAACAAAATACCTTGGAACAACTGGCTTTATTTATTCCGGCCTTATGGTTGTTTTCTATTTACGTTAGTCCTATTTGGGGTTCTGTTCTGGGTACTGCTTGGATAGTAGGAAGAATTGCTTATGCTTGGGGATATTATCAAGCTGCTGAAAAACGCGGTCCCGGTTTTGCAATTAGTTCTCTCAGCGGTATGGTGCTAATTCTTGGTTCCCTGGTGGGGATTATTTTATCTATGGTGAATCCCCGATAAATCTATAATAGGGTTTGCTGATAGCGAAGCGTGGCGTAAGCCATAAAAGTTATCTGTGATAGCGCAGCGTGACGTAAGTCATGGGCTAGGAGTCAGGAGTCGGGAGGAAGAATTAGAAGAAGAGAAGAATAGTCTTGAATCTATTTTGGTGTGGTTACATCTATCCATCTCAACATTAATTGGGTGAGGATGGTAAACTTAAAGCTGTCAAACTGTTGTTTAAAGAGCTAGTTTTATCCAGAAAAAGTCTAGACTGAATGAAGTAAAAGCTTTTTCATCCCGTGGAGAATCACAGTTGTGAAGTTACAGCGACCAATATTAGTGGGAGGACTAGGACTATCGTTCTCCCTATGGATGTTAGACAGTTGGCATGATTCAATAGTGCAAGTAGGAGAATTCGGACTCCTGAGTGCAATGGCTGTCGCTGGCGGTTTGTGGTTATTCAATAAAAATCAACCCCAATTAGGTGAACAGCAAAATGATACAGTTGTTAGCCGGGGAGTCGTGGAACAGGCGATCGCTCAAACCGAAGTAATAATTAATCAACTCACCCAAGAAGCAGCCAATCATCCTCACCTAGCAATTCTCCGCGAAAACCTCGCTAAATTGCCCTTAGAACTAGATAGAAAGGAAATTGTTGTTGCCGTTACTGGTGGTAAGTTCGTAGGTAAAAGTACAGTTATTGAAGTTCTCAAAACTGCTCCAACCCTTCCAGGAATGTCCTTGCATTTTGCGGAAACAGCACCTTTATTTTCCGTAGCTGGTGAAAATTCCGATGTTGTCACCTTATCAGAAATGCAGAAATCTGATTTTGTCTTATTTCTGACCAACGGTGATTTAACAGATTCAGAATTTCAGGTTTTACAACAGCTAAAAGCCGCAAAACAACTAAGTTTGCTGGTTTTCAACAAACAAGATCAATATCAACCTGATGAACGCGCTACAGTTCTCCAATCATTAAAACAGCGCGTGGGTGCAAATGTAGTGGCGACGGCGGCTTCTCCCGTACCTGTAAAAGTGCGAAAATATCAAGAAGATGGTTCTTTCCGGGAATGGATAGAACAACCAACGCCAGATATCCAGCAGTTGACACAACAGTTACAGGAAGTAGTCCGACAGCGGGGAGAACAGCTAGTTTGTCATACTACAAATCGCAAAGTATTATTATTGAAAGCTGAAGCTAAAAATTGTTTAAATGGTGTAAGAAGAGGGCAAACTACACCATTTATAGAACAATATCAGTGGATTGCAGCGGCGGCGGCATTTGCTAATCCTGTACCTGCTTTAGATATTCTTGCAACTGCGGCGATTACTGCTCAAATGGTGATAGATTTGGGTAATATATATCAGCAGAAAATTTCCTTAGAACAAGCACAACAAGTAGCGGGAACTATGGGAAGTTTAATGTTGAAATTAGGTTTGGTGGAACTTTCCACTAGGGCTGTAACAGGTATTCTGAAAACTAATGTTGCTACCTTTGTCGCCGGAGGAATGGTAGAAGGCGTTAGTGCTGCTTACCTGACAAGAGTAGCCGGATTAAGTTTAGTGGCGTATTTTGAACAGCAAGAAATTGCTTTAGGATCGGGAAGCGCTTTAAATCTCGACAAACTGCGTCAAGTCTTGCAAACTGTATTCCAGCAAAATCAAAAAATGGCTGTTTTGGAAGCTTTCGTCAAGCAAGGTGTGAAGCGGTTGTTACCGGAAGCCAAACCAGTAGAAGTTGTGGCTTAATCTTCCAAATTCCTGACTTCTTTAAGAAGTCGGGGATATCAATACTGTATTCGGAGTTCGGTGTTCGGTGTTCAGGATTTCAGGAGTTCGGAGTTCGGTGTTCAGGATTTCAGGAGAAAGAAGAAAGAAGAAAGAAGAAAATTCCTTCCCTGTCACCTGTCCTCGTGGAGCAGCACCTGTCACCTCTCCTCACAGACAACTTATTCAGCAAACCCTAATTACAGCCAATAATTCACTAGGATGATGAATTAAAAAATCTGGGTTTTGTTGGCTGAGGGCTTCGGAAGAATTAAAACCCCAACTGACAGCGACCACTTTGATATTGGCTTTTTTAGCAGATTCTATATCTCTAGTTTCATCACCGACATAAATTACTGCTTCAGGTTTGAAATGTTTTTGTCGCAACACATTATTAATAATTGTGGTTTTACCAAAAATAGTTACTCCTGAATAAATAAAGTCAAACAAATAGTCTAAGTTATGACATTTGAGAAATTGATTGACGTTTTCTTGGGAGTTAGAGGTAATAATTCCCAGGTGATAACCTTGATTGTGGAGTTCTATTAATGCGGTATTAATTCCCTCAATAGGTTTTAATTCTGGAATTTTATGTTTTAATTCTCCTTTTACTTTTTTAACCATAAAAGGAATTTTGAATAGGGAAATACCAGAATATTTAATAATTTCTCTGGCTGTTAAATTTCTCAATAGGACTAGTTCTTGCGAATTAATCGGCACATATCCAAATTCCAAGGCTAAACGATTGGCAATAGTTACAAGAGCATCTACTGTATCAGCAATCGTCCCATCGAAATCAAAAATTATTACTTTCTGGGTCATTATTATGCCTGGATTTGTCAAGATTAGCGCGAGCATTACGTCGTAACATTTCTGGTTTAATGCGTCGCAAGGCTGAAGCTGTGAATCTTTGATTCCACTCCTCGTTTGATATTTGGGCTAATTCTACCAGCTTCGGGGCTAAATTCCCAGGATATGGTTGAAGATCCTTGACATTAGTTGGTTGAGCAAATCGCTGATTCCAAGGACAAATATCTTGACAAATATCGCAACCTGCTATCCATCCTTGCAAATGGGGTGTGATATTTGCAGGGAGTTCTTCGGCACGGTTTTCAATGGTATGATAGGCAATGCAGCGATTAGCATCTACGATAAAGGGTGCGGTAATTGCACCTGTCGGACAGGCTTGCAGACAACGAGTACAGGTGCCACAATGTTGGGTGGATGGGCGATCGCTTTCTAGCTCCAGATTGGTCAATATTTCTGCCAAGAACACCCAAGAACCATATTTCCTGGTAATCACATTCCCGTTTTTAGCAATCCAACCAATGCCGGCTTTTTGCGCCCATACTTTATCTTGGACTGGACCTGTATCTGCATAATAACGGGCTTTGACATTTTCACCCAGAGATTCTAGCCAAGTAGCTAGTTCTTTGAGCTTTTTGTGCATAACTTTATGATAATCTCTTCCCCAGGCATAACGGGAAATTTTGCCATATTCATCGCCCTGGGGACGTTGATGGGGGGTATAATAATTCAAAGCTACAGATATGAGCGATCGCACTTCTGGCATCACTAAACGAATATCCTCACGCTTGGGATTTTTCATCCATTCCATGTCAGCGTGATAACCCATCTTTAACCAAGCTTGCAATTTTTCTGTCTCTGTGGTTTCTAAATCGCTGACAGCAGCAATTCCTACTTCGTGAAATCCCAATTCTTTGGCTTTTGCTTTCACTACTGCGCTACTAATTAATGTATTTTCATTCATGTTTCATGATGATAATTTTTTAGGAAATAATTAATATTTTTGGTGGGTTATTTGTTGCTAACCCACTGTTTTAACTGATTCAATAACCGCCTGCTGAAAATTTCATTTAAGAATCTTCTGGAAACACCCACTTTGGTGGTTCTGACATTTTTTTCCGCAGTCTTTCTTCAGCTATTTCTAGCATTTTGTCTAAAGAAGTTTCTTCGATGAATTTTGAAGCTGATTCTCGATACTCGACATTGGGACATTTATCACCT
Source organism: Dolichospermum sp. LEGE 00240 (assembly GCF_015207875.1). Taxonomy (GTDB): domain Bacteria; phylum Cyanobacteriota; class Cyanobacteriia; order Cyanobacteriales; family Nostocaceae; genus Dolichospermum; species Dolichospermum gracile. Next base: position 10,863 of record NZ_JADEVZ010000064.1, on the reverse strand, counting down.
AAAACACACCCGTTGACACAGGCTTCAGCACAGTTAATTTTTTGTTCCACAGTCAATTCCTCTCTAATGTGGGTGTTTTTATCTTGTACATAAATTTTACAACAACACTTGGGAAGCGTAAAGCTTGATCAGTTCCAGGAAAGTAGTGATACCAAATGTAAGATGAGGCTGAATAGAATCAGATTTCCAGAATATTTGAACGCAGATAAACGCAGATAAACACAGATAAATAATGGATTTCGTGATTTTGTGCCACCTCACATAAAGTTGGTATTAACTCAAGTTGCTAGTTATCTAATTGAGGTTGGTAATGGGTAATTGGTGATGAAAATAGAGATTTCATCCTTTAATCCTGGACATCCTGATAGCGAAGCGTGGCGTTAGCCATTTCTGACAATGTACCTAACTAGCAACTTACGTTATTACTTATTTTTCGTTGCTAATTCTGGATTTAACCTTTGTGCCAGCGTGTTCCTTCTTTGCTATCTATTAAACTAATACCTTTTGTTAATAGTTGATCACGAATTCTATCAGATTCGGCAAAATTTTTGGCTTTTCTTGCTGCTTGTCTTTGTTGAATTAGTTCCTCAATTTCCACATCGCTTAAACCATCCTGTGCAGGTGTTTCTGTTTCTGGTTTAGCAGTTAAACCTAAAACATTGGCTAATGTAATTAAAGTTTGCCATTTTTCCAGTAATTCATGGGCAGAAGTTGCTGTTTTGCCTTGATGAACAATAATATTTCCTTCCCGAATTAATTCTTTGGCTAATTCAAAAATTACTGCTAATCCACCGGGGAAATTAAAATCATCATCAACAGCTTCTTTAAATTTATCAATCTCCGAATTTTGGATTTTAGATTTGGGATTTTGGATGAGGTTAGATTCATCCCACCCTAATTTTTTACCATGTTGATAACCGAAGAGTAATCCTTCTTTGATAGTATGCCAGCCGTTAGTTGCTGCTAATATAGCATCATCGGTAAAATCTATAGGTTTGCGATATTGTGCCATCATCACAAACAACCTTACCGCCATTGGGTCTACACCCCGATCTAATAATTGACGAATGGTGATAAAATTACCCAAAGATTTGGACATTTTTTCCCCATCTACCTTCACCATGCCATTGTGTAACCAATAATTAGCTAAAGGTTTGCCAGTGACAGCTTCCGATTGAGCAATTTCGTTTTCATGGTGAGGGAAAATTAAGTCAGCACCACCAGCATGAATATCTATAGTATCACCCAGGCGATCGCGCACCATCGCCGAGCATTCAATATGCCATCCTGGACGACCTTTTCCCCAGGGAGACTCCCACGCAGGTTCACCAAGTTTTGCAGCCTTCCACAGGGCAAAATCAAAGGGGTATCGCTTCTTTTGATATTCGGCATCTTCCACATTTACCCGTTCACTCGCACCAGCTTGCATATCCTCCAACTTGCGTCCCGAAAGTTTGCCATACTCAGCAAAACTTTGGACAGCATAATACACATCACCATTGGATGGATATGCAAAACCCTTGTGTTCTAAATCGTGAATTAATCTTTGAATCCCATTCATTGTATGAGTCGCGCGGGGATATTCATCAGCCTCTTTAATCCCCAACCGGGACATATCCTCAAAATAAGCTTGAATATAGCGTTCTGCAACAACTTCCATCGAAGAATCTTCTTCCCGTGCGCGTTTAAGAATTTTATCATCAATATCAGTAAAATTTTGGATATAACGCACATCATAACCAATAAACTCAAGGTAACGACGCACCACATCCCAAACAATACAAGCTCTAGCATGACCCAAATGGCAGTAATCATAAACCGTCACACCGCAGTAATACATTTTCACCTTTCCAGGTTCAACGGTGGTAAATTGTTCTTGACGACGGGTCAGAGTATTGTAAATAGATAGGGTCATAATAGAGTAATGCGGAAATCGGACGATAAACAATAATAACCCAAGTTGATGACAATGGCGTAAATGAAAATTTTAGTAGCTAATAATTGGCTATAATTCTTATTAGTAAAACTCCGTAATCTTGTTCAGCACTTACGCTACTGGCAAATTGGTAGGGTGCGTCAGACTGCATAAATCTTGTAAATAAACAGATTATTAATATCTGACGCACCCTACAACTATAAGTAGGTGAACACAATGCAGCTTCATCTTAATTTAGTGTTACTCTAATGCCGAGTGGACAAAATCAAGATAAAATTTAGAGTACACCAAAATCCTCCTTCATGACTATGCCAACAACAGTTAATTCCGAATCTCACGCAATGGAAGTTGCCAAGCAAGGTTTACCAGTTACCATTATTACAGGTTTTCTTGGTAGTGGTAAGACCACTTTACTCAACCATATTCTCACAAATCAGCAAGGGGTGAAAACTGCGGTTTTAGTGAATGAATTTGGCGAAATTGGCATTGATAATGAATTAATTATTTCCACTGACGAAAACATGGTAGAATTAAGTAATGGTTGTATTTGCTGCACCATTAATAATGACTTAATTGATGCTGTTTACAAAGTTTTAGAAAGAGAAGAAAAGCTAGATTATCTAGTTGTAGAAACAACAGGTTTAGCAGATCCTTTACCTGTGGCTATGACATTTCTAGGTTCAGAATTACGAGATCTAACTCGGTTAGATTCTATTATTACTGTAGTTGACGCGGCAAATTATAGCTTAGATTTATTCAATTCTGAAGCTGCTTTGAGTCAAATTACTTATGGTGATGTAATTATTCTCAATAAAACTGATTTGGTTGATGAACCAACCTTACAGGATTTGGAGAAAAAAATTAACAATATCAAAGAAGGTTCCAGAATTATTCGCACAACAAAATCCCAAGTTCCCCTGCCTTTGATTCTGAGTGTTGGGTTGTTTGAATCTGATAAATATTTTGATAACCACGCAGAAGAACATCATGATCATGATCACCATGATCATGCTGATTGTGGACATGAACATCACGACGATCATGATCATTCTACCTGTGGACATGACCACCATGATCATGAACATCATCACCATTCTGACCATTTAGAAAATGATGGTTTTCTCTCTATTTCTTTCCAAAGTGATAAACCTTTTTCGATTAGAAAGTTTCAACATTTTCTAGATAACCAATTACCCACAAATGTCTTCCGTGCTAAGGGGATTATGTGGTTTGAGGAAAGTCCACAACGGCATATTTTCCATCTTTGCGGTAAACGGTTTACTATTGATGATGATCAATGGAAAGGTGAGAAGAAAAATCAATTAGTGTTAATTGGTCAAAATCTAGATACCGAAACCTTACTCCAGCAGTTAGAAAACTGTATTTGTCTTCCTTTAGTAACTGGAGGTAAGGGATTTGGGAAGTAGTAATTAGGTAATGAAATAGTAGTAGGTTGGGTTGACTTTAGGAAACCCAACATTTCCCAAAACTAACAAGTAGAGAGAAAGCTGATTTTCAATTCAATGTGACAAAAATCTAACTTGCTAGAAGCATCAAAGACTTTAAATAAAGATTGATTTCCACAGATAAAAAGTCACTAAACTGATCATGACTTTTGATAAAATCAGGCTGTTCTTGTCCTTCGCAATATCAGTAACTTGGTGGGTTATCACCTTCTGAAAGTCTAAAAAAGCTGAACTGATATCCCTGGTGCATGAAAAATACAAAAGCATCTCCTGGTAAAGTTTGAGGAAAATCATTTTCTACTAAAAGTTGTTTAGCCCATTCTTGAATTTGTGGCAAATGCTGGTAGAAGCAATCTGAACCACGTAAAAATTTACCTGCCCCATGCCCCATCATTTTCAGAAATTCTTTGTAAGTGCTGGGTAGATTAATACCTTTTTGTCGTTCAAGTTGAATTATTTCCAAATCTGAACATGGGGAAAGATGTGTGTATTAAAAAGGGGCATTTTAGACAAATACCCCATTAATATTGTTTACAATGCCAATTTTTTCAAATACCTTAAACTGATTTTGCCGTTGGTGTTGCTTCTACTGCTGGTTCTACAGTTGGTTCTGCTGTTGCTTCCGGTTCTAGATCTGGTAAACCATAGATGGAACGATAAAGTTTATCGTATTCTTTAGCCGATTCATACCAACTGAAGTTTGCACTCATCCCCCGTTTTTGTAATTCTTGCCATTGGGGTTTGAAACGGAAACCCTCCCAAGCGCGAATCATACAGGTAAAGAGGTCTAGGGGTTCATAGCGGTCAAAGCAATAACCTGTACCGATTTCATTGACTGGATCATAGTGACTGACGGTATCAACTAATCCTCCGGTGCGACGGACAATGGGAACAGAACCGTAACGCAAGGCCATCATTTGACTGATGCCGCAGGGTTCAAAGCGGCTAGGCATTAAAAAGGCATCTGTACCAGCGTAAATGCGACGGGAAAGGGCATCATTATACAGGAGGTAGGTGGCCATGCGTCCAGGATAACGGGATGCGAGTTGCCACATTTGGGTTTCATAATAGCGATCGCCTGTTCCCAAAAGGACAAATTGAGCATCTGTATAAGCCATGAAACGGTCAAGGATTTGTAATACTAAATCCATCCCCTTCTGCTCTACTAACCTTGTCACCATGCCGATGAGAAAAGCATTAGAATTAACTTCTAAACCCACCTCTTCTTGCAGAGCTATTTTATTAGCTTTGCGTTGATCAAGGGTATCTATGGTAAAGGTTTGGTTAATGTATTTATCATTGGCAGGATCATAAATATCAGTATCTATGCCGTTAATTATGCCTGATAATTTGCCACTAACAAAAGATAATAACCCTTCTATTTGTTCACCATAGGCAGGTGTTTTGATTTGTTCGGCATAGGTGGGAGAAACTGTATTGACTTTATTGGCAAACTGGACTGCGGCAGCCATTGTATTATGTCCTTGCATATACCAGGGACACCAAGTAATTTTCTCTAAATACCAACGCCAAGGTCCTTGATAAGCGAGGTTATGAATTGTGAAGACACTAGTAATATCTGGAGATTGATTCAACCAAACAGGTAACATTCCTGTGTGCCAATCATGACAATGGACAATTTCTGGTTTCCAGTAATTCCAGCAAAATTCCGCCGCGCCATTGGCAAAGAAGGTAAATCTCCAATCTTCATCTTCTCCACCATAAATCCGCCGGGGGAGGAAAACTGGATGTCCAAATAAATACAAAGGAACATCAGTTCCCGGCAGAACACCTTCATAAACAGAGAAGTCCTGGAACATGGCAGACCCCTTCCAAATAGGTTCTTTGGGAACTGGCATTTTGTCGGGAACAAAGCCATAGTAAGGCATGAAAATCCTTACATCATGACCCATTGCTCTTAAGACTTTGGGTAATGCACCTACAACGTCCCCCATGCCGCCAACTTTGGCAATGGGAGCGGCTTCTGCGGCTACAAATAAAATTTTCATGGTAATTGGTAATTGGTAATTGGTAATTGGTGATTGGTGATTGGTGATTGGTGATTGGTGATTGGTGATTGGTGATTGGTAATTGGGTAATTAAACTCTCTTTTCTTTTCTTCTCTTAACTGTCACCTGTCACCTGTCACCTGTAAACTATCACCCTATGATCCTCGTTGAATCTCGGTAAAGATTTTTTCTAGGATTTCTGTAGCGCCTTGTTCTCTGAGAATGCCAGCTAGTTGTGCGCCTAATTTTTCAGCATCAGCAGCCGCACCGATGACGGTATCTTTAACTATTTTTTGACCATCAACACTGGCGACAAGACCTTTTAATATTAATTGATCACCAGTGATTTCTGTATTTACACCAATAGGAACTTGACAACCGCCTTCTAAAACTCGTAAAAATGATCTTTCTGCTAAACAGCGATCGCGTGTTTGCGGGTGTTCAATAGCTTTCAGCAAGGCAATTACTTCCTCATCATCAGCACGGCATTCTATCCCCAAAGCACCTTGTCCAACGGCATGGAGGGAGACTTCGGGTTTGAGAATTTGATGGATGCGATCGCTCATTTCCAATCTTTCTAAACCAGCTACTGCTAAAATTAAAGCATCATACTCACCAGCATCCAATTTATCCATGCGTGTGATCAAATTTCCCCGCACATCCTTAAACGTAAAATGAGGGAACTTATGGCGTAACTGTGCCAATCTTCGCAAAGAAGAAGTCCCAATTACCGCACCGGCTGGTAAAGTCTCCAGTGTTTCACCCTGATACTTTTCATGCAGCACCACCGCGTCTGCGGGGTTTTCTCGTTCTGTAATCGCTGCTAGGGTCAACCCTGCTGGTAAATTAGTGGGTAGATCCTTGAGAGAATGCACGGCAAAATCAATCTCTTTATTGATCATGCCCAATTCCAGTTCTTTAGTAAATAGTCCTTTATCGCCAATTTTAGCCAAGGCTACATCTAGGATTTTGTCCCCTTGGGTAGACATGGTATGGACTTCAAAAGTAATATCGGGAAAGCTTTTCTGGAGTTCCGCTTGTACCCAGTATGTTTGAACTAAAGCTAGTTGGCTTTTACGTGAACCAATACGAATAGTGCGTGCAGAACTAGAAACTGAAGTCATAAAACTATTTGTCAAACCAAGCGATAAATTAACATTTATCTAGACTACCGCAGGGAGTGACTTACTGGATTAAATCGAGATAATTCTGTGAAGATTTTGTGTGCCAGTAACTTTACATTTATTTACAATTTATAGAAATAGATGCAATAATAATAGATCCCCGACTTCTCCAAGAAGTCGGGGATCTGGAAATTAGAATATAATCAAGTTTACAAAAGATTAGGTGTAACCGAAGTTTGGTTTTTCAAAACAATTAATTTCCAGTTGATCATCGGCGCGTTGAAAGTTATGAATTGGTTGAAAAAAGTGAATTATTACCAAACTTAGATTTGTCAATTTTGGCGAAATATGTAGTCGCAGATGATCCTTTCGATGCAGCTTGAGAATTCCGGGAGAAAATCAAAGAAATGGTAAATTAGATTATTCCTGGTCCTTTACCTCGCTTATCAAAATCCTCTGTTAATAGACCTGTTTTATCTTCATTTACTTCTCGCAATTCCTGTATCCGTTCGGCTTTTTCTTGTTCTGCTACCTCCCGCGCATCACCAGGAACTTCATAATACATTTCCGGTTCAACTGCATAATTATTTAACAACCCCTCTTTGTCCATAGTATAACCGTCCGTCGTCCGAATACTGTTAATATCAGTTTGGTCATTAGTGGACGCACTGGCAAGATCCTCTTCAGTTGGCAGGTGTTTATAATTTGCTCCCTCTCTTTTCATTCGTGCTGCTGTTTCTGCGGGAATTATGCCCCGATCATAGGTATCTGTGCTAATCTTTTCATTCATATAATTAGCCCTTTTTTCAGCATTACACAAACCAGATTATAATTTTCTATTCAATAAACCTACTACCTTTAGGAATAATTGCCAAAAATACTTTTATAAAAATTTATCTATCTAGGGATTGCTGAAAAAGTTGTCTGTGAGGGCAGGGAACTCTTAACTCTTAACAGGGAACAGTTTTAACTGTCTGGATATCCTCAATTTTCCAAATCCGACAAAGAAAAATGCAATTCATTTTGAGACACCATTAACCAAAACCTTGCACTTTTTTGTGGTAAAAATCCGCGGAACCCTTTGTTAATAAATGGTTTTAGGTTTATATGGCTAACGCCACGCTACGCTATCAGCAAGCCCTAAGCTGTTACGCAGCTAAATTTGATAACCATAATTTACTTGAACTTTGTAGTGCGGGCATCTTGCCCGCTAGAATTATACAAACTAAATGCACAACAGCTTATCTAGAGTTTGCTGAAAAAGTGGAAAAAGGCAAAAAAAATAACCCCTCTACTTGTAGTAGAGGGGGTTTACAAAACTTAATATCCGCCTTCTTCTTCGTATTCCACTTGTCGTTCCTTGACCTTCTTGGGAATATTTACAGGCTTTGGTGCATCATCCCACGCATCACCTTCTAGATCATCATCATAGTCATCATACTGGTCAGTGTAGGTCTTTTTGGCAGGTTTGGCTTCGTATCTAGGGGCTTCCTGATAACTATCCCTTACGGTCGCATCACTCCAGTTATCTTCTTCGTCTTCTTCATACTGAATTGACTCGTAAGAACGGGCTTTCATGACTTGACGCTGAGGTCTTTCTTCTTCTACATAGTCTTCTGTCCATTCCTCTTCTTGGGCTATGGGTTCAGGAATGCGGACTTTGGGACGGGGTGGTTGGAGAGGAACACCACTAGGTAATTGATTACTGGGTGCAACTGTCCGAGGGGCGCTATAGCCAAATTCTTCTTCTGCGTCTCTTTCCCAAGGGGCTTTACCAATTCCCAACCGTTCTAAAACGCCCACTGTTAATTGGTTTACTCTTTCTTCAGCACCTTCAAATACAATTAACCGACTAGGCCCGGTGCTAACTACTTCATCAATAGATAGTTCGTAGGTACTCAAAAACTGGTCAGGAATTTGGGGTAAACCCAAGGAGGCAATGACGATAGAGTATATTTTACCCGTTTCGCTATTAAATTTAAAGCCTCTCACTTTCCCTAAAACTTCACCTGTTTCTGTGATTACTTCCCAGTTCATCAGGTTACTGAGAATCTCCACTTCTACATCTTCAATGACATCCTCGTTATCAACTAAGACAACATCACCGATTTGGTTGATGGTGTTGAGATACATATTGCGAGGCAAACTAGAAATAGAGATGAGGCTGTCTCGCAGACTAAGCGCCACAACCTCTCTTTGATCAACATCAACCCAAATCTGACTCACGATACCTAACCGCTTACCGTTGTCGCGGGTGATTACCTGAGTGTTTAATATATCGGAACGTCTAATTACTTGTTCTGAGGTCATTCTATAGGTCGTCCTGTTCGCTTAGCGTGCCGTAGGCAATCTCGAATCTGGTTTATGTATATGTCTATTTTTAACAGAAATTTGTCAGTTGTCAGTTGTCATTGGTAAGATGAATTTTCATGGCTCTTCGGTACTTGTTATGCTAAATTACCAGTCGCTAATAGGGAACTCTTAACTGGGAACAGGGCAAAGAGAAGAAATTTTGCCATAATATTCAAAAGTATGGCTTATTTCTTTGACACAGCAAGCTTTATGAGATTTCTTGGTTCAGATTTTGCAAATTATATATTATGTACTCAAGAGCCATTTTATTACCTTTCTTGCCTCTGTCCTCATTAGATGATTGCAACTTAATACCCAAAACTTGAGTATAAGCACTTCTGGCTTGAGTTACGCCAATTGTGCGCTGTGCTGATTATATCATCGGACGGCGCAAACTCACAACTATAAACTGTGCCTGTTCTGCCTGTTGTTTGATCATTCTAGCTAATCGTTCCACGTTTGCCCTTTGAAGAGGATGTAAATCTGGCAGCTTTGATAGGTTCTGATGATGATAATCTCGGAGCTATTGACACTCTCAGGGCTAAAGAGGATACTTTCACTCTTTGGGGGGCTTGTGGTGCGATTCGCCGTGATATCTTCTTATCTAAGTAGGTTAGCCTTGAAAATCGTCCTTATGGCAAGGCAAGAGGCAATAGTGAAGAGGGTTTGGGGGATTTTACTTTTCTTTACACAGATTGGTTTTATTGTGTTCACCTACTTATGGGGGGCTTTGATAAAACTTATCGTTGTCCCTGTGTGAAAGATATTGAATTAGGCTATCGGTTTACGAGTAGTGGGCATAAATCTAGATGATGATTTATAATCATTTCGGGTGTTGAAGAAAACGAAACACGGAGGACACAGAGAAAAATGCAACGGGCTATTCTATCCGGGGATTTACAGTTTAAACAAGTTAGCTGGGTGAGTTTTTTTGCTGATTTCCTATTAGCTGGTATGGTTTTTGGTCCTGCTATTGCACCTTTTCTGGCTGCGTCTGGCGTGTTTTTGCTTCCCGGTATTGCGGATATTATTTACTTTATGGGTAATCATGTGTGTCCGCAGCCTACTATGGGTTTGGAGTTAGCACCACCTTTTATTATGGCAGTTTGTATGCGCTGTTATGGAACGGTTTCAGGTTTATTGATAACCCGAATTTTGTATGCGGTAACTAATGGCAAAGGCGTTTTTTGGTTAAGTCAATATGGTTGGACTGGTGCGGCTTTTGCTAGTGTTTTCATGATGGCTTATCCCTGGGAATTAGCAGCACAGATTTTAAGTTTATGGGATTTTAATAATTATATTGTTACACCTTTTGGTTTGATTACGGGTTTGGCTTGGGGTTTATTTACTATGCCAATTCTGCATTTTCGTAGATGATAAAGTGGGTTGGGTTGGAACCCACACTCCGCAGATGTGACTCAGATTGTTGATATTTTTGAAAAATTCCAGTCAGGAAAATTTTATCTACCTAATTTTTCTGGCTGAGGTTAACAAGCCATCATCAATTTCGCCTTTTCCTTAACTTGTCACCCATGATCTTGGATTGATCAATATATTTATGTTTGCCATAAAGATGAAGCGATGTGGTGCGATCGCTCTATGTCCCAGTTGACAATCCTGAAATATGGATGATCGCCTTCCGTGGGGTTAAAGTCGGTAATGCGATCGCAAAGTCTATTAATTGGCATTATTCGCTCAAATTCTTTTAATAGCTTCCTGTGATAAACCAGTTGATTGTGCAATAATTTCTATAGCTATGTTTTGCTCTTTCAATGCTTTGGCAACTTTCTCAATACCCTTCTCAATACCTTTCTCAATACCCTTCTCAATACCCTTCTCAATGCCGACTTTCTCACCTTCTTCAAAGGCTGTATCAAATACATTTTTCACTTCTAAATACTGCACTAAACTCTTCTTATATTGTTCATACTGCTCCACATTTAAGTGAGATATTTCCGCTATTTCAAACCCTTTCT
>NZ_JADEVZ010000063.1 GCF_015207875.1 Dolichospermum sp. LEGE 00240 | reverse complement strand
TCCAAGGGCGCATACCTAAGCGGTAAGAAAGTTCCCATTCACGACCGAGGTAGCAGAATACGCCGATCAAGAAGTGGAATACTACCAACTGGTAAGGACCACCGTTGTACAACCACTCATCTAAGGAAGCAGCTTCCCAAATGGGGTAGAAGTGTAAACCGATAGCGTTGGAGGAAGGAACTACTGCACCGGAAATGATGTTGTTTCCGTAGAGCAAAGAACCTGCAACTGGTTCGCGGATACCGTCAATGTCAACTGGGGGAGCGGCGATGAATGCGATTACGAAGCAAGCGATCGCAGATAGGAGGGTGGGGATCATTAATACACCGAACCAACCGATATACAAACGGTTGTCTGTGCTGGTGATCCAACCGCAGAAGCGATCCCACACATTAGCACTTTCGCGCTGTTGTAAGGTAGTTGTCATTTTATGATTGCTTTATTTTCTTATGATGTTGGTAGGTTGTTTTGCCTACCTGAATACAACATTAGAGGATAAGTTTAAATTTGTAAAGATAATTAAAATTAGTATTAGTTATATCAGTTATATGTTTTCCTAATGTAATGAGATTTACAGGAATTGCAGCAGAAAATTCACCTCTAAAAATCAAAGTATATATAAGGTAAACTACCCTCAGGAGCTAGTAACCAAACTGCATAAAAACATAGGGGAACAAAGACAATTTTAATTGGCCAGCTAAATTCTAGTTTCATGCCTCGCTTAAAAACATAAGTTATAAACATTAGTAAAGCTATGACTACCAACAAATAAGAGAGTTGGTACTGACTTATATTTAATGCTTCTACATAGACTTTTTCCGCAAATTGTTGATCACCGACATGACCCCAAAGGTTTTTGATCACTAAAGTCGAATCTTGGGGGTTGGGGAGACGAAACCAAATCCAAGATGTGAAAACCATGATTTGTGTTAAAAGCCAAGCAAAAATAACTCCTAGTGGATTTTGCCAAAATGAATTAAGAATTGTCAAGCGATCGCTGAGTACAACTGTGAGACGATGCACTACTAAAGCGATACCATGCAGTACACCCCAAACAATAAAGCCCCAAGCTGAACCGTGCCAAATACCAGCTAATAACATAACTATCAATAGATTTACGCAATTACGTATTAATCCGCGTCTAGAGCCACCTAAAGGAAAGTAGAGATAATTACGTAGCCAATCACCTAATGTAATGTGCCAGCGTCGCCAAAAATCAGCAATACTGGTACTGAAGTAAGGAAAATCAAAGTTTTCCGGTAAAACCAACCCAAATAGTAAAGCACTACCACGAGCAATATCAACATAACCATTGAAATCTAAATATAACTGTAAGCCATAAGCAAAGGTAGCTAACCACAAATCTGTACTACCTGCCCTTTGTAAGTTACCAAAACATAAATCTACAAATATACCCAAATTATCAGCAAGGATACCTTTTTTAACTGCACCTCTAGCAATTAACCACATTCCTTCAGCAACTCTATCAATGCTGGGAAATCTGAGAGTATCAAATTGAATTGCTAAATTATGGTAACGAGTAATTGGTCCAGAAATTAGTTTAGCAAAAAATAATTTATATGTGGCAAACTGGATAAATTTAGTAGCAGCAGGAGTACCACGATAAATATCTATTAAATAAGCAATACATTCAAAGGTAAAGAAAGAAATTCCTAGAGGTGCAATCAACTTAATTAATGATTCTGGTGAACTTGTTGACTGATTAAAAGCTAAATTTAGAAAATGATTGATGTATTTAAAACCTAAAAGAATAAAAACATTAAAACCTATGCCAATCCACAATATTTTAAGACGGCGCTGATTCCAGTCAGCTTGAGCAAATTGCCATTCTTCATTAGATAAATTCGAGTTTTGAGAATGCTTTCCTGGTGAAGTATTACTACCAATCTCTAAACCCAGACGGAAGTTGATAAAAGTTAGTGTTAAAAGTAATGGTAAATATTGAATATGCAAAGATGCGTAAAATACAAGACTGGCTATTAACAGTATCCATAATCTGATGTTTGCTAGATTAACAGTCCAGTAGATGCCTAAAACACTCAATAGAAATAGCCCATAAAAAATTGATATAAATTTCATTGTTGATTAATTGATAATTTTGAATTTGTCATGAAGTTAGGAGTGAGGATAAAGAATATTTTATCATCCATTCCCTATTCCTTATTTAATCATTTTGTTGGCCAGCTAATCATTGGATCTATAGCTAGTTTCTTGGATACTTCATAAGCACCATAACGATTGAGATGACTGGGATCTGAAAAGTAATCATTTGCTGTTGGCCATAGCTGACTTAAATCACGATAGATAAACTGAGGATAGTTAGTAAAGGTTAATAAATACTCTTGAAACTGTTGCTCATATTTGGTGCGTACAGGATCTAAATAATCTGCAGTCAGAGGCATATTCACAAAGATGAGAGAGATATTATTATTTTTTGTAAACTCTAGCATGGAATGGAATGCCTGATCTTGTTTACCTACTAATTGGAAAGATTTATAATCATTATCGTAATCTCCGGAAACTTTGGGATGTTGTTGATAGTAGGTGGTGGGATTATAGCGAATAGATAAAGGTAAGAATCCATCAAAATCAACTCCTGGGAGAGAAGAATTATTGTCTATTTCTGAATCATGGGTGATATGGACTTTTAATTTAACTGGGGAATGTTGATAGCTAAAAGGTAGATATTGAAGTTGTTTTTGGAGAAGAATTTTAATTTGATCACGGTTTTTATAACTAGCAGATAAATTAGCTACAGACTGATTTAACCAATCGTTAGTGGTTTGATAGATATTAGTATCTTCTGTTTTAGGTTTATTACTAACTTTCTCTGTTGGATCTTCTGGGTTCTTATTACCTTGATTAGTTTTGACTTTTGTTGGAGATTCCTGTAATATTTGTTTGTATCCTGGTGAGGTTTCAATTGTATTGAAAGTAATATCTTCTCTCCCATTATTAAAGGCACGAGAACCATCTGCCCATAAAATTACCTTTGGTAGTTCTTGGGGTTCTAAAATCTGACGGATGAGGACATCAACGACTTGGGCTGTTGCTCCATTAATGCCAAAGTTAAATATATCAATATTGCTATGATTTTGAGAGGCTAAAGCTTTAGAAAGGGCTACAGGATCAACTCCTCTCAGGGCGCGAGAAGAACCAACAATTAAGACATCTGGGGGACGTTTCTTTGTGGCTAACCGCTGTTTATATAGAGCTAATTGTTCATCTAATTGCCTAGCATTAAAACTAGGCATTTGTGATCTAGCTGCTAATAAAATAGCTGTAGAAGTGGCTTTTTCTTTTAATTGTCCGGCTGGCAAATTTCCCGATTGAGCATTGTCATCATTAATAAATCCAGAAGCATTAAAAGCGGATGAATCATTATTCAGTGATTCTGTTGTTCCTGTTTGATTTAAAAATGATGTTTTCTGATTATTTGGTGATAGTGAAGATGCTTGTGCTTTTGAGGATAAAGGAGAACTAATATTATTGGTGTTTTTCGGTAAATTTTTAACAGTATGTGCGACAACGTAGCCTAACATAAAATCACTTTGCAAGGTGAGAAGTAATCCTAATGCTAACCAAATCATCCCGCTGCCAATTCCTTGATTATCAGGATTTTCGTCTATTTCCTGATTAGATTGTGTAAATAGTTGACTGTTTAAAAGTAAATTTCTGATTAATTTATTGGTATTTAGCACCCAATTTTTTGCTGTTTCCTTGATAAAAATTTTGACTTTTTCATTGGTTAAATCGGGACGCAAAATTTCTTCACTAGTTTCATCTATCATTAGGGAACTTACATACTCTGATGTAGCGGCAAATTCTGGTGTTGCTTCGGGAACTGATCGAGAACGTTCTTCTAGATCAACTCCATGATGCCATAGGGGTTCTTTATCACCAGCACGACGACCATAAACACGGACACCAGTAATACCAAAAATTTTCAGTTGGCGGATAAATTGAGTCACTTTACTAGAAACCTGATGGCGTGTAGGACAAACGGGAGCATCACACATTATGTGTAATAAATCTTCTTTGCAAATTAGTAGTACCCGGATACCACCGGTTTTCAATCGCCAATCTAGGTTGGGATTCAGTAGTCGCTCTAGTAAAAAAATGATGGCTGGTTGATCACCTGTACGGGCAAGCTCCAGGGCAGATGTAAGTAGGAATGGATGCTCAGATGCTGGTAAAGATACCCAATCTATCCAAGTTGGTTGTTTGTCTGTGGTTTTTTGTCCGTATATGGCGGCTGAGATAATGGCTTGAGGAGCAATACTTTCGAGTAGGGGAACAATGGCTTGTAGTACGATTGTTTTATCGGGTGCGGCTGCGGTTTCTAAGGGGTCAAAAGCCGGGGTACAGAAGATGTGTAAGGTAGATTCTTTGAGGGAAGTTTGCAATGCTATTTTGAAGCCTAATAATTCTTCAGTTAATATTCTAGCGATCGCTTGCACATCTCCCCACCGCGCCCATTCTTTTAACATCACCTCTGGCGGTGTCAAATCTACTCTTACCCGCCAATCTGGCTCAAGTTCCCCTCGAACTTGGGCAACAATAATGGCATCTTGATAACCAACAAGCTGCAAATGTCTCAGCTTTTGGGCTACCGTTTCTGCCAATAATGATGGATCAGGGCTATAGCTAGACTGACAAAATACCCAAAGACGATTAGCAACAATCGGAGAGTTATCTTTCGCCGGACAGGGTTTAATTTTTACCTGTATTGCTATACCTAAATGACTGAGATGTTCACTTAAATAACGAGCAATGGCATCTCCATCGCCTTGACGTGCCAAACTTTCATTAGAGATAATCAACGAGCCACCGGGGATTATAGGCGTTTCTGTCTGTGCTAATAGTGCCTGTTCTACCTGTTCTAAATGTCGTTCCAGTTGATTCAAATACACCCGATGACACCATTCAGGACGGTGTTCCCCTTTTTTGCGACCATAAATTAATACTTGGTATATTGACGGTTGTTCGTCATTGATGAGGGTATCTACATCAGTTTGCTGTAGTGCTTGTAGTAACTCCGACAAGGTTTGCCAGCGTTGTGGACATTCAGCGTTTTCACAGAGAATATGGAGGTCATTACCTAGCAATCGGACTTTTACCCCGAAAGTATTTATACCCGTTGCTTGGCTTACCCATTGCACTAAGGAATTTTGACGATCATCAGGTAATACTGTTTTCATGGGCAGTGTTTAACAGCAAGATTGTATAGGGGAATTTTGGCTGTACTTGTCAACTAGAATCATAGAATTATCACATTTTGCCATTTTTTTTCAATAATTTTGTTACCTTCGCAGCTTGCAAAATTGACAAAGATGGTGCTATGGAAGAATTCACCGAGTCAGGAGTAGGAGCGCCCTGCACCCAGTCAGGAGTCAGTACCTTCTGTAAGTCCTAACATAAAAGATGACTGATATTACGTGAGTTCGGAGTTAGGAGTTATGATTTTTTCAACGAGATCATAAGGGCTTGAGACTTCTAGGTGGGGTGAGTTTTCCACAAATTATCGTTATGTCGAACTCACCTGATATTGTGCGGTATTATCAGGCATAAGAATACTTTTAACCTTTGGTGATGTTTCCTGCTAGGTCTTTCTGTTGTTAACATTGATGTAATATACCCTAGGCATGGCTCTGACGTTGTTGCACTTTGATGAATTCTCGCTCCTGAACTGAAAATTGACTTTTTTGCCTATTTTACTTGTGTACTAATTACTAAGAATTACAATGCTATCCGTAACCCAACAGTCATTTTCCGAATCTGGATTAAATTTGATTCCATTCACAATTTCTCTGTCTTGTCTTTTACAAGTTGGTACAGTGTCTATGCTGATCCTAGTTATCGCTCAAAAAGCTACAAGCGAGGCATTAATCAGCCTGGGTGAAGTCAGTGAAGAATCATTGCGAGGCGATCGCCTACCTGTCCTTCCTTTTCCAGATGATCACAAATTAGACAAGGACTAGAAATCCATACGATCGCGAGACGTAGCCGGGGTCAGAAAAATGACAAGAATATTAGCTAGAGACAGTTTTCTGTGGTGTAATCCTGCGAAAGTGATTTACGATTGAAAGACTTAATGCGGATGTATCTGTATTAGGCTTTGTGAATATCTCAGAAGTGTGATTAATCTTTCTATTTCCTATGGCAAAAATTCGTGTTTCCCTAGCCTTGAGTATAGCTACCATAGCTAGTGGTTTCTTATTAGCCGCTTGCGAAAATCCCAATCCCCCATCATCTACTGGAAGTATTACCACTTCCCCAACCGCTACCACTACAACCAGTGATACCAAAGGATTGAAAATTGGTAGTTTATTACCCACAACAGGTGACTTAGCTTCCATTGGACAACAAATGGTTGGTTCAGTTCCCTTATTAGTAGACACAGTTAACACTTGTGGAGGTGTTAACGGTGAAAAAGTCACTTTAGTACAAGTAGACGACCAAACAGACCCTAAAGCCGGCGCTGCGGGAATGACCAAATTAGCAACTTTAGATAAAGTTGGTGGCGTGGTTGGTTCTTTTGCTAGTAGCGTTTCCACTGCAGCGGTTTCTGTGGCTGTACCCAATAAAGTCATGCTGATTTCTCCTGGTAGCACCAGTCCCGTATTTACCGACAAAGCTAAAAAAGGTGACTTTCAAGGCTTTTGGGCGCGGACTGCTCCCCCTGATACCTACCAAGCATTAGCTTTAGCCCAACTTGCTAAGAAAAAAGGTTTTAAAAGAGTTTCCACAGTAGTTATTAACAATGACTATGGTGTGGGTTTTGAAAAAGCATTTGCGGAAACTTTTGAAAAATTAGGCGGAACAGTAATTAATAAAGATAAGCCTGTGCGCTATGATCCCAAAGCCCAAACCTTTGATACAGAAGCAACTGCGGCTTTTGCTGGGAAACCAGATGCGGTTTTAGGGGTATTATATGCGGAAACAGGGAGTTTATTTCTCAAAGCTGCTTATCAGCAAGGTGTCACCAAGGGAGTACAAATTTTACTCACAGATGGCGTAAAATCTCCTACTTTCCCTGACCAAGTTGGTAAAGGTAGTGATGGCAAGTATATTTTATCAGGGGTAATTGGTACAGTTCCCGGTTCTAGTGGTAAAGGTTTAGAAAACTTTAATAAACTTTGGCAAGAGAAAAAGGGCGGTTCTCCCGGAGAATACGCACCTCAAGCTTGGGATGCTGCGGCATTGTTGGTATTAGCAGCCCAAGCCGCTAAGGACAATACAGGGGTTGGTATTTCTAGTAAAATTCGGGAAGTTTCTGCTGGTAGTGGTACACCAGTTAGTGATGTTTGTGAAGGATTGAAGCTACTTAAAGCAGGCAAACAAATTAATTACCAAGGCGCAAGCGGTGATGTAGATGTTGACGCTAATGGTGATGTCATTGGTACTTATGATGTCTGGACTGTGGGCGATGATGGCAAAATCAAGGTGATTGATAAGGTTAGTCCTAAGTAGGGGCAGGGGGAGAAATTTCCCTATTCTTTCTTCTTTCTTCTTTCTTCTTTCTGAACTCCTGACTCCTGAGAAAGGGCGCAGGCCCTGCGCCCCTACTCGCTTCTAAAAACCAGTAAAGTTATAACCGACTCCTAATAAAATTCCCACATCAGTTTTATTGAAAAATCCAGCATTTACAGCGGCTGTGGCGGTTAATCTGCTATTGAGAGGTACGTCTATCCCACCAGTGACTAGCAAAGCAGCTTCAGTATTAGATTGATCACCTGTTTTAATGGCTGCACCTAAGCCAACGTAAGGGGCTATGGGTAAAGGTTCTGTAAATGGATCTGGTGATTTAAAAGCAAAGTCGTAAGTAATAGGAGCAAGAAATGTTGTATCTGTTCCTAATATTACTGATGGTCTAACTGATAAGGTTTTGGTCAGACCAATTTTACTGATAACAGTGAAATTACCATCACTCAAAGCTGAAAAGCTACCGGATGCACCAACGTTGAGACCAACACCGATATAGCTACTACCACCACGAGTGGCTCTACCTATACCAATTGGACTTTGTGCTATTTGATTGGATGGTTCTGTTTTTTCGGTAACTTGTGTAGAGCCAGAATTGAGCATAACTGATGAAGTTTCTACAGTTCCTGGTACGGGTGTGATTGTCCGACTGGCTATTTCTTCTGTAGCAACGGTGGATATTGATGTTTGGTTGGAGGGGATGACAATTGTTTCTGCTTCGACTGTCTGAGCATTTACGGAAAGTCCGTTACCTAAAACTACCAAAGCGGCAAGACTTGGTAAGGCTAAACAAGTTTTACGAAAAATAATATTACTCATGTTCACTCCTCAATAAATTAAGATTGACAGCTATTTAGATATCATCTCCAGTTCACAAATTTCGTTAATACTCACCATTTAACACCAAAAATCAAAATTTGGATGTAACGGCTCAATAATCCAATGTAAATCCAATACTGCTCGGTTAAGCCTGAAAAGTCATTATATGGTAGGTTGGCTTGAGCGATCGCAAAACCCAACAAAATCCTTGATAATGTTGGGTTGTAGTTATTCACTCCCCCCTCTAAAATTATTGAAACCCTTGATATCTCGTTAAAGATAGAGGGAAGTGTGAACAGTTATGTTGGGTGTTGGGTTTCGTTCCTTAACCGACAAGTATTGATTGTCAAGGGGTTCTAGACAAAACTCCAAAAGTTTTTTTCGTTTTTGATAATATTTATGTAATTTTTCGCAGAAAGTTGTATGATTTTGTATAATTTGATGAAGCGATCGCTACTAAGAGTGTTTTCTTTAAAAGATATACCAGATAACAAGCAAGTGAGGTAAAAAATTGACATCAAAAGCCAAGAGAATTTTGCTCCTGACTCCTGCTGTACTTTATGAAATATCTAGCAATTGTCTCAAGAGCATTTGATCGTCTAGTTTAGCTTTTAAGCGCCCTTTTTCCACATCACGAATCCAGCTTTGGCTTTTTTCCATCAACTTGGCTAGTTCCCTTTGGGAGAGGTTCATTTTTTTACGTCCTTCTATCACCTCTTCCCCTAGCAAATTACCTGTTTGTTGATGATTGCTTTTGGCTTTAGTGGGACGACGTTGTTTTTTATCTGATTCTGAACGATTTTCCCAATCGGTCGGGAGTTCAAAAGATAAAATCCGTGCATTCAGAAGTAAATTCCACTTACCACGAGGTCCGCTGTCTGTAAGACGATTTTCACCACTACCATCATTAATCCAAAATTCTAACGCTTCCTCTGGATCTTCCGGTATATCCACTAATTTTGCCCACAAAGGCTGAATTTCTGGGGGATAGGTAACAGGATCAAATAATGGTTTGATTCCATAATGATTGAGAACTTCTAAATCATTTTCATAGGCTTTAAGTAGGCGTTTCCGTTCTTCCCTGTGTCTGGAAGCTTGGGTCACTTTTTCCTCACCATAAGCAACGCGCAGCAAGGTAGGAATAGTGATGCGTTGTTCTCTACCCATTTTTGTTTTAAATAATAACCAGAGCATCAGTCTCACAGCACCTTCGTGTTGTTGCCACAGACTCATAACTGTGGTAAGTAGGGTTTTGGGAAGACTGCCATATTGATAAAATGTGGTTCGTTCTTTGCATCCTTGTCTGTTGAAGAAATGTTTAGTCCAAATTCCAGCTTTGATTGTAAATGTCAGTCCCACTAAATATTTACAACCTTGATCATCTTCTTGAAAATGGTGTTGGGTATCTGTCAAATTCCATAGATAACTATCTTTAATGGAAAAACTGGGAACTCTACCTTGTTGTGGCCAGTCAATGGAAACCATAAGAGAACAAGTTTGAGAGACGATGTTTTTAATTAAACCGAGTTTGGCACTTTTGCTGAGGTCTTTACGTTTTTCTAAGCCCAAATACTGTTCAATTTGTCGTTCATCAATGGTAAATTCTTCTTCCCAAGGTTGATCTAAGGCTGTAATTTGAGCGGCGAAAATAAGATGAATACAAGCAGCCCGGATGTCTAAATAATCAATTGCTTGTGAATTATTAGCACGGTTATTAACTGGAAATAGGTCTTGAAGATGGAAGGAAATTGTCCCTCGTCCTTGATTAACTGAGCGACTGTAATGTAAGTTACCTTCCTCATCTTTTTCCCATTGTAAAGATGTTCGTTGTGCTAGTAAATTACAGGCTTCCCAGATAACAATGGCTGAGGCGAAGGGGTTGTTTTTACCATTAGAAAATAAATCGGGACTGGTAGCATCTCGTGGTTCAATTTTACATCTTCCTTTTTTAGCGTGTACAGGGATAGGCGCATTTGTGGGACAGGCAATTACACATTGTGGTTGTAAATAATAGCCATCACAATTATTGCAAAGGGTAGGATCAACCCAATATTCATCATCTTCGATTTTAATTGCACCGGTAGGACATAGGGGTCGGCAGTTGTCACATCCCACGCAACTGTTGTTAGGAATTATATGCGGCATAGGAAGTGTTCCTACTTTAATCGTTGAGATGTTTGGCTCAAGTCTCCCCTTAATGTGTGTGTCATGAGTGATTCATAACTCGCTACCAAATTACCTCTATCATGAGAACATTGTTTGCTCGTCTCATTAATTACTCATAGGGGTTATTGAAGCCGTTTCGCAAAGTTAGGCTTCATTGCTTCTTCATTAACTATACTTTTCATAAAGATTTCAATAAGATTGTTCAGTATGAGCTTGGCAGGATTTCTTAATATTTACCTGGATATTTACTGTCATAATGTTTATTTTGGGCGATATAAAATATGTTAAATGTTTTTGAAGAACATCTGATAGCAGGGAAGAAGGAATAGGAAATAGAAAACAAAATGGTTCAAAAATAGAGGAAATGATTTTTTTAAGTTTGTATTTACTAATACTGTTGGTGAAATATTTTGATCTAATTAGAAAATATTCGCAAATAAGCAGTTAATAAAGCTGATAATTATGGTTGATAATTGATTATTATTCTTATTGAATGAGGTGTTTTTAGACTCATAAATTTATATTTATTGAGAAAATAACTTTAAACACAATTCTGCAACCTTTGATTAATCGGCTTTTTATCCAAGGACACAACCCAAATTTATCAATAAGTAATATCATTTAATATTTGCCAATAAGCAAAAATAAATAATATTATTTAGCAAGTCATCAAAATTTGATAAAAAAGTTAATTTTTGTTATTGAAAAAATCAAATCTCAGGCTAGTATGAAGATTAAAGGATTAACTAATATCTAGCTAAAATTGCTGAGGTTCTATTCATGGCGACATTAACAGGATTGACCTTTGGAGGTACTGATTGGACTCCTAAATTTGCCCAAGAAATAGACAAAGACAAGTGTATCGGTTGTGGCAGATGTATGAAAGTTTGTGGTCATAAAGTTTTGGGCTTAATGCCTTTAAACGAAGAAGGTGAATTTGTCGAAGATGAAGATGAGGAAGAAGTGGAACGGAAAGTAATGGTTGTTACTCACCCAGAAAATTGTATTGGGTGTGAAGCTTGTTCTCGGATTTGTCCCAAGAATTGTTATAGTCATGTAACATTGGACAAATAACATCTTTGGTGATTTTCAACGGTGTGATGTCCTGCAAAACATCGGTTATTTTGGTTAAGTTTATAGGCAAGGTAATTAGAGGGGAATCTCAATATTTACTGTAGTTGGTGAAAATGTTTGCAGTAAACAGAAACGTAAATCGTCAGTTGCTATCATCTAAAAAAAAATCATACTTGCTAATATTTTTCTGCTGCTATTTGATTTATGAAAATATCAACTTCTCAGATCCTCGATTTCTTCAAGAAGTCGAGGATTTTGTGGTTATCAATATGAAAAAAATATGGAAGTTTACCAATTTTTGATTAGTTACAAGTTAGAACAGTAATAGTATAGCAGGAGTCAGGAGTCAGGAGTCAGGAGTCATAAGTAAAACCCTGTTTTGGACAGAGTTTGATGATTAGTTGAAGTCCTAACTAACCTGACGGTTGCTATAAAAATTAAAAAGGTCATCTTCTCCTCAGAAGATATTTTTGTGACTACATAAACAAAGTCTATCTTCACTGACTATTGTTTTACTACTATTTACAAAGCAGGTAGCATTCATGCAAAAAGTTCCTGTTTCGCTGTGGACACTGTTAGCTGGGATGATCATTGCCCCTATCAGTATCTGGGTTGGTCAAAATCATCATTTATTACCAGAAGCAGCATCGCAACAAGCTCCTTTGGTGGATGGTTTTTTCAATATTATGTTGACAATTGCGGTTGCTCTTTTTTTGGTTGTTGAAGGAACAATTCTGCTTTTTCTAGTTATTTATAGACGACGTAAAGGAGATAATACCGATGGTAGTTCGGTAGAAGGTAATTTGAGTTTAGAAATTTTCTGGACAGCAATTCCTACGGTAATTGTGATTGCTTTAGGTATTTACAGTGTTGATATTTATAACCAAATGGGTGGTTTTGGTGTGGGTAGTCATCCTCATCAAATGTCAGCAGGGGCGATGAATGTTAGTCAAACCGCTAATATTGGGATTGGTGAAAATCCGCAAACTAAAAATAAGCCGGCTGATTTGGTTGTAGATGTTAAGGGTATACAGTTTGCGTGGTTATTTAATTATCCTGTCAGTGGTATTGCTGCGGGAGAATTGCACGTTCCTGTTGGGGCTGATGTGCAATTGAATTTATCCGCAGATGATGTGATTCACTCTTTTTGGGTTCCGCAATTTCGTCTGAAACAAGATGCTATTCCTGGTGTTCCTACTCAATTACGATTTACGGCTACAAAACCCGGTACTTATCCAGTAGTTTGTGCAGAATTGTGTGGTGGTTATCACGGTTCAATGCGATCGCAAGTAATTGTCCATGAACAGGAAGATTTTGATGCTTGGATGCGTGAAAACCAGATTGCTGAAGGTGAAGATCTGAATGATGCGGTGGCTACAAATTTGGATAATTTATCTCCATCAAAATTTCTGGCTCCCTACACTCAAAATTTAGATGTAACTCCAGTAGTTATTGAGTCATTAGCCCATCAATTTTAGATTTGGGATTGGAGATTGATTCTTGTCTAATTTGGTGGATATTGAATCATTCTGATGAAGTTGAAAATCTAAAATTCTGTGATTAATCATGATTAGCTAATAACTGACAAAGGACAACTCACAACAATATGACACAAGTAAATTTTCCAGTTAATCCTCCACCCTATGAAAGTGGATCACCAACCCAGTTGATTACCCATAGTTCTCATCCTACCGCTTGGAAATTTCGAGATTATTTCACGTTTAATACTGATCACAAAGTAATTGGGATTCAATACTTAGTGACAGCGTTTGTTTTTTATCTTATTGGTGGGTTGATGGCGATCGCCCTTCGCGCCGAATTAGCCACACCGGACTCGGACTTTCTTGATCCAAATCTGTACAATGCCTTCATGACAAATCATGGCACAATCATGATTTTTCTGTGGATTGTTCCCAGTGCAATTGGCGGATTTGGTAACTATCTAGTTCCCTTGATGATGGGTGCTAGAGATATGGCTTTCCCTAAATTAAATGCGATCGCCTTTTGGTTAAATCCAGTCGCCGGATTCTTGCTATTACTAAGTTTCGCCTTTGGTGGTTCGCAATCGGGCTGGACAGCGTACCCACCATTAAGCCTAGTTACCGCCAACAACGCCCAAAGTTTATGGGTTTTGGCCATTGTTTTAGTAGGAACTTCTTCAATTTTAGGTTCAATTAACTTTGTCATCACCATTTTGATGATGAAAGTTCCTAGCATGAAATGGGATCAAGTTCCCCTATTTTGTTGGGCAATTTTAGCAACTTCTATCCTTGCCCTTTTCTCTACTCCCGTATTAGCAGCTGGTTTAGTTTTGCTGTTATTTGATATTAACTTCGGCACATCCTTCTTCAAACCAGATGCAGGTGGCAATGTCGTTATTTACCAACATTTATTTTGGTTTTATTCCCATCCGGCGGTTTATTTAATGATTCTGCCGATTTTCGGGATTATGTCCGAAATTATTCCCACTCACGCCCGCAAACCGATATTTGGTTATAAAGCGATCGCCTTTTCCACAGTGGCCATTTGCGTCGTCGGTTTATTCGTCTGGGTTCACCATATGTTCACCAGTGGCACACCCGGTTGGATGCGGATGTTCTTCACCATTTCCACACTCATAGTTGCAGTTCCCACAGGTGTGAAAATCTTCGGTTGGGTAGCAACTCTCTGGGGAGGAAAAATCCGTTTCAGCAGCGCCATGTTATTCGCTATTGGTTTACTTTCCATGTTCGTCATGGGCGGTTTAAGCGGCGTAACTATGGGAACAGCCCCCTTTGACGTTCACGTTCACGACACTTATTATGTAGTCGGTCATTTCCACTACGTTTTATTTGGTGGTTCAGTTTTCGGTATTTACGCAGGTATCTATCACTGGTTCCCCAAAATCACCGGCAGAATGATGAACGAAACCTGGGGAAGAGTTCATTTTATCCTCACCTTTATTGGTACAAACCTCACATTCCTACCCATGCACAAACTAGGGTTACAAGGAATGCCTCGCCGAGTTGCCATGTATGACCCCCAATTTACCAGCTTAAACCAGCTTTGCACCATTGGCGCAATCCTTTTAGGTATTTCTGTTATTCCTTTCGCCTTAAACGCCATTTTCAGTTGGAAAAACGGCGAACTCGCAGGTGATAACCCCTGGGAAAGTTTAACTTTAGAATGGACAACCTCTTCCCCACCCATCATTGAAAACTGGGAAGTTCTACCCGTTGTTACTCATGGACCCTATGATTATGGACATGATCAAGGTTAATAAGGTGACTTTTGGGTCAATGAATTACATTTTTTTCTCACGCAGAGTCGCAGAGAAAAATTGTAGCGACTGTCTTGATTGTCAAGCGCTCCGTAGGAATCGCGCAACCCAACAAACCTCCAAAAAGTTGGGTTTCTTGACATCAACCCAACCTACATCTATTCATCATTCAGTAGGAATAATAATATGACTGCAATTACACCAATTGAACATCATAGCGATGGACATGAAGAACATCCAGATTTACGAGTGTGGGGTTTAATCACATTTCTCGCTTCTGAATCATTAATGTTTGGTGGATTTTTTGCCACCTATTTGTTTTTTAAAGGGACTACCGCAGTTTGGCCACCAGCAGGAACAGAAGTAGAATTATTTATCCCAGCTATTAACACGATCATCCTCGTTTCTAGTAGTTTTGTCATTCACTTTGGTGATATGGCCATTAAAAGAAATAGTGTGGGTTGGATGCGGTTTTGGTATTTTATCACCGCAATTATGGGGGCTGTATTCCTAGCTGGTCAGGTTTATGAATACATGAATCTAGGTTATGGATTCACTACCAATGTTTTCTCTAATTGCTTTTATTTAATGACAGGCTTTCACGGTTTGCACGTCTTTATTGGATTGTTATTAATTTTGGGTGTATTATGGCGTTCTTTCCGTCGTGGTCATTATTCTGCTACTAAACATACAGGCATCGAAATGGCGGAAATTTACTGGCACTTTGTGGATATTATTTGGATCATTCTCTTCACTTTGGTATATCTTCTCAACATTTTGTAAAAATGGGTAATCGGGAATTCATAAGAATACCCGGTAAGTGGGAAACGACACGAGCGGTTTTAACCGCTGTGGAGGCTATACCTGAGGGCACGCTGGCGCGAACGCATGGGTGTCGTGACTCAAATAACGGCTACCATGAGAGTAAACTCAGGGTGGTCTGGTCAGTACGAATTACTTGATTACTTTTGCAAGCCCAGTCCCTTTAGGGCTGGGTTACTGACCTTACGTGAGTTCGACATAACGATAATTTGTGGAAAACTCACCCCACGTAGGAGTCTCAAGCCCTTATGATCTCGTTGAAAAAATCATAACTCCGTTCGCGTAGCGTCTCCGAACTCACGTGACCTTGGCAATTGTACTGGTATCGTTTTGCTAAACAACGCTTGCGTTGGACTCTACCACAACTTAGTACCCCAGAACAATGTCAAAAGTGGAGTTATTAAAGATCCAGATAGAAATATTATTGAACTTAGTCAACAATGAGATTATTCTCTATGACAAAAGTTAAAATGGGTAGATTGTGAAAAGATAAATAGCAAATGTTTTGGGCTGATAAAATCGCTGCTGATGCAGTAGGCTACCAGGTAGTTAATGATTCTAAGACTCCATCAGGACGGGTACACGTTGGGTCTTTGCGGGGTGTGGTTATCCATGATGTGATTTACCGGGCATTGAAACACGCAGGTAAACCTGTCAAGTTCTTGTATGGTGTGGATGACTATGACGCACTGGATACAGTTCCAAAATACTTAGATCAGGAAAAGTTTTCTCCTTATTTGGGCTTTCCCCTGTGTAATGTGCCTTCTCCTGGTGATGATGCTAGTGATTATGCTAAATATTTCATTGGGGAATTTTTTGAAGTTTTCGAGTATTTAGGAATTAAACCAGAAACTTATTTTCTCCGCGATTTATATCGTTCTGGAAAACTTAATTCCTATATTGACACTTTCTTAAAAAATGCCCATTTGGTGAGAGAAGCTTATAAGGAAGTAAGCAAAGCTGACCGTCCAAATAACTGGTATCCTTTTCAAGTTGTTTGTGAAAATTGCGGTAAGATTGCCACAACTGTCACGACAGATTATAACGGTTCAGAAGTATTTTACACCTGTAAACCTGATGCAACTAATTATGTAAAAGGTTGTGGACATTCTGGCTGGGTTTCTCCTTTTAATGGTAATGGTAAATTACCTTGGAAAGTTGAATGGGTGGCTAAGTGGGATGTGTTGGGTGTAACTATTGAAATGGCTGGGAAGGATCATTCTCAAAAAGGTGGTTCTCGTGATGTTGCTAATGCGATTAGTCGTAAGGTTCTACAAAAGCAACCTCCTTTTCATTCTCCCTATGAATTTATTCTGGTGAATGGGACAAAGATGAGTTCTTCTAAGGGTGTGGGTTCGAGTGCTGAAGAAATTGCGGCTTTACTTCCACCGGAATTACTGCGCTTTTTAATGTTGCGAACTCAGCCAAGAACTGTCATTAATTTTGCGCCAAATTATGAAACTACTACTCGTTTGTTTAGAGATTACGATACTTTAATTAATAAGTATTCTAATTCTCCTGGATTAACGGAGGAACTAATGCCGTTATTTTACGCCCAGCTAGGAGATGAAATTAAAACTTTCCAACCTTTTGATTTTAGTACGCTGATTTCTTTGTTGCAAGTTCCGCGTTTAAATATTCAGGATGAGGTTGTCCAACGTAGTTTACAGCCTTTAACTGAGTATGATCAGGAAATTATTAATCAAAGAATTGCTGCTGCACAATTGTGGTTACAAGATTATGCAGATGAGGAAGAAAAGTTAGTTCTGTATTTGGAACAAGTTCCAGAGAAAGCTAATGATTTGAACTCTGAACAGGTGGCTTATTTGCAAAAGTTGATGGAGAATTTGCAAAATATTCCTCATTGGGAAGCTGAGGCATTGCAAACTATAATTTTCTCGACTACTAAGGAGTTAGGGATTCAACAACCAATTGCTTTTAAGGCTTTGTATCTATCTTTCTTGAACAAAGAAAAGGGTCCAAAGGCTGGTGGTTTGTTTTCTTATCTGGAGAAGTCTTTTGTGCTTTCGAGGTTGCAAGATGTTGTGGCTTTGAATGCAGGTAAGGAAAAGGTAGAAGTTTCTTAATTCCTTGTTCCCTGTCTCTGACAGGGAATACGGGTTATGAGGATCTGCCTCTAGATTATCAGAAGTCGGAGCCTTCTTGATTGCATTCCAGAAGCTGGGAACGAGGAACTATTAATGGGTTATTTACGGAAGAATATCGGCAAGTGTGCAATTGCTTGACACCTTTCCCAAGTTACTCCACGACGGTAGAAATGTTGTTGTTCTTCTTCTGGAAAATTAATATAATTCTCTAAAGTTTGAGTTACGATATCTCTCACTTTCCTTAGTTATTAGGTTGATGTTATTAACAAACTATCAAAAGAAGTACATTTTTAAGGTGCGTCAGATGTCAAAAATCTATTTATGGCTGGCTGAGTTATGGAATCTGACGCACCCTACAATAGGTTTGTGATTTCAGCGTTTGGCTAGTTGGGGAGTTTTTCCTTTTAAGCCAATCATTAATTTCAGGGCGAATATTTTCACGATGGGAACTCGCTGCATAATCCATAAACCTAAACGGCGAACTATGACTATTGGTAAAAAGTTGTTAGAAAAAACTCGATCTAATAAATCGGTGAACCCTAATATGGCGAGGTTTTCTTTTTTTCTCCAGCTTTCATATTTTTTGAGTATGGAAATATTACCAATATCTTGACGCTTTTGATGGGCGGTTTGGATGATTTCGGCTAATGCGGCTGCGTCCCGAATCCCTAAGTTTAAACCTTGTCCACCAACGGGATGACAGTTATGGGCAGCATCACCTATTAATGCTAATCTGGGGAGAACATAGCGATCGCTCTGCATTAACTGTACCTGAAAAATAAACCTCTCTCCCAATAATTCCAATTTCCCCATTTGCTGACCATAGCGTTTAGTTAGTTCCGCTAAAAATTCCTCATCATTCAACGCACACAAAGCTTTTGCTTCTTCATGGGGTGCAGTCCAAACAATGCGACAACGGTTTCCCGGTAAGGGTAAAATTGCAAAAGGACCACTTGACCAAAATTTTTCGTAAGCGGTGTTATTGTGAGATTTTTCTGGTTTCACAAAAGCCACAATACAGGATTGCCAATATTTCCACCCTTTGGTTTTAATGCCGGCGGCTTGACGAATGGGAGATTTTGAACCATCAGCAGCGACTAACAATTTACTGCGAATTATCCGATTTTCGTCGCCAATTTTGATATTAATAGTAACTATATCTCTTTCTTTTTGTGTACTTACTACTTCCGCTGGACACAAGATGGTTACATTTGCACAACTTTGCACAAATTCCTGTAAAGGTGCTAATAGTGCATAGTGTTCTGCTACATAACCTAATTCTGGTGTCCCTAAATCATCGGTTTGGAAGTTCACCACATCAGGATAATCAGCATCGGAGAGGCGCACTTGGTTATATTTAGCAATGTTGGGGAGAATTTTCTCCCATAAACCAATTCCTTGGAAAATTTGGGCTGATAACATATGTACAGCATAAGCCTGTCCTTTAGCCACTGCAGCTGATGCAACTCTAGCTTCAATGAGGAGAATCTTTAAACCAGAATCTTTTAAAGCTGCGGCTAGGGTTAAGCCGACAATGCCACCACCGACTATGACCAAATCATAATCATATCCCCAGTAGGTTTCTGTGGGGGTGTGGGGGGATGAAAGAGTGGGAATAAGCGGGGAGAAGGTCATTGTCAAGATAAATTACATAGTTTTAATTATTATTGTGACGCGATCGCCACTGATAATCAACATACAGCAGAATTTAGGAGTAAAACTGGCTGACAAAAGAAGGGAACAGGGAACAGCAATACCTTGTCCATTTGCTGCTTTGTTGGGTTAAGCGACAGCGCAACCCAACGCATTTGTTGGGTTTCATGCTATTGCTCCGCAACGCTCACGCGAACAACCCAACCTACAAATCAAGGCTTTTTCTAATTTGGACAAGGTATTAAACAGCTAAGACAATTTTGCACAAGTGTATACAATATTTTGGGGATGACTACTTTTTGTCACCTCTTGATAAATTATGAGAAATAAGATCGTTTTCTATAAGAAATGTTAAGCATCTGGGCAATCTGATTGCGGGGATCAATATCTGCTTCTCATTTACCGTTAGTCCATATCTCTCAAGGCGTACATCAAAACTCCCTACCCTACCTGCGGGTATATGTGAACTCTCATTCATAAGCAGAAAAAATCAACTGTAAACTTTAGTAAAGAAATGCTCATTTTGGAGCTAAGGTTTTATATACTAAGTTTCACTGAAACAAAATCAGTTAATTCGCTTTCGAGTGATAAAAAACTGAAATTTAAACTTGCTGTGTATTAGGAGGAAAAGTCATGGTTTCGGCTCAAAGCTCTAATCTAGTTCGGACCCACTCCTTGTTAATGATGAGAAGCTTTTTAATCTGGACATTTACATTGGCAGTGTGCTTGTTAGTTGTTGGTTTTCCATTGGTTGTATTAATGGCTACAGTCGGCTGTTTATTATCCATTGTTTTGCAATCCGTGATGCCTGCTAGTGCCGTGTTAATTGTGGCAGGTAGTTTGGTCATGTTTAATGTTATGGCAGTATTAATTACTGCTGGAGTTCTAACCGCTAAAGGTATTCATCCTAAGCAAATAAAATGGTTGAATTGGTTACATGATGAATCTGAAAAAACTCAAACCACCGTTTATGCAGCTTGTCCTTTAACTTGTGAAATCAACCAATAATTATCATTAGCTAATACTTGACAAACAGTACATCTGCCCGGTTCAGCCGGGTTTTTTAATGTTTAAAATAGGGAACAGGAAAGAAGCAGGGGGCAGAGGCAGGGGACAGGGGGAAAATATTTTCCACTGACGACTGACAACTGACGACTGACAACTAACCCATTACCCATTACCATCAACTATTTGCCTAACTTAATAGTGTTACCAATTGCAATTAGACTGTCCTCAAACAAAGCTTCACGTCCCCAGCGTTGCACCTGTTGACTCAACAAAGCCTCTGCCTTTTGTTCCGAAAGAGAAGTAACCTGTTGGAACAAACCAGACGACTGAGCGCCACCATGAGTTTCCATTCGCATACAGCCGCCAGTTTCCGAGCAAATCACCGTTCCACAATTAGCTTGAATATTAGTAGAACTCAACCGCAAACCAATTAAATCGCCGACAATTTCCCCAATATCAGCAATGGGAACACCTGCTAACTCAACTTCTATGTGTTTTTGGTCTTGAGACAGGAATTGAATAGAAGTGATGTCATAATCACCATTTTCCTGTTTATAGGAAACTGGTTGCCATTCTAAGCGATTAGCTAACCAACCCAAATACAACAGTGCTTGAGCAGCATTACCTTTTTCGTAATCAATATTGACACGATCAATTTCTCTAAGAGCAGCCCGACGATTAGGCGCATCATAAGCTTGTGCTGTCAACTCCTGCCACGCAGATAACCGCCGCCAATTCAAATCAGCCAAAGGTACACCAGATTCTACTAACTTTTGCAAGCTGAGTAAATCATCTTCTGGTGTATTAAAGTTGCAAGAATCAACAATGACATTATTGCAAACTGCCGCTAATCGTTTAAACAAAGGGTTAGCAGCATCCGGTGTAGCTTTCCACCAGAGGAACTTAGGTAAACCACCAATCAATAAAGCCGGAATCATGCCCCCAATGCGTTCCAACGCCGCAGCAGTACCAGTGAGCGTAATATATTCACAGCAAACAAGAGTGCTAGAAGACTGCTTTTGAATTGGGCAATAGGCAGAAACCTGAGCCTTTACCCCCTCATCGTCCCCAGCAATAGGACATAAAGCAATGATTCGGCAGGGATTACGGATGGCAATTTCATCAGCAATGGTGGGACTTGTAGGGCTAAAAGTATAACCCATAGCGGCACCATGACTATCTCCATTCGGTCCGGTGTGCTGCTTTTGGAAATATTCTTGCCGCAAAGCAGTCAGAGTTTCTGGTGTTGCACTACCAGTCTCTGGAAGATGATGCTTTTTTTGTAATTCTTGCAATGCTGTTTTAGTTTGCGGTCCGAGAATGCCATCAATAGGACCCTTATAAAAACCTGTGGCAGTTAACAAATACTGGGTTTCTTCGGGTTCGTAAACCACCAAAGTAAATGTTGTGGCGCGGGTAGCAGCGGGTAAACCACCGTCTTCTCCTTGAATACCGTAACTTTGCCAAACTTTAGTCAGTTCTGCTTCAATTTCGGTGAGGGAAACATCCTTGGGCGCTTGTAAAGAATAAATTGTTGGTGCTTGGGAAATCATATTTGTCAGTTGTCAGTTGTTAGTTGTTAGTTGTCAGTTATTTTGCTACTGACCGATGACTAATGACTAATTAAAGTCTGCGCCAGCGGCGACCGTCTTGGTTAATTAATAATTCTGCCTCTTCTGGTTCCCAAGTGCCGGCTTCATACTGAGGAACGGTTGCTGGATCAGCGGGTAAATCCCATACAGATAGAGCTGGTGTAACTACTTGCCAAGCTGCTTCTACTTCGTCTGCTCTTGTGAATAGAGTTTGGTCGCCCATCATACAATCAAGGAAGAGGCGGTCATAGGCATCGGAAGTGGCTGTAATCCCAAAAGAACCATAGCTGAAATCCATATCTACGGAACGAGTACGGAAGTCACCACCGGGCATTTTCACATCAAAACGGAGAGAAATACCTTCATTGGGTTGTATCCGCATGGTCAAAACGTTGGGGTTAGCTTGCTGGGACGCGGAGGGGAACATTCTGGAGGGAACTTCGCGGAAGTGAATGGCAATTTCACTAACTTTTTTGGGCATCCGCTTGCCAGTTCTCAGGTAGAAAGGAACACCTTTCCAGCGCCAGTTATCTACCATAAATTTCATCGCCACATAGGTGGGGGTGGTAGATTCAGGATTAACTCCCGGTTCATTTCGATACCCTTCTACCTGTTGTCCTTTCATCCAGCCGGCACTGTACTGACCACGAATGGCTGATTTTGAGAGATTATGCACATCCGCTAATCGAGTAGCTCGTAGCACTTTGACTTTTTCTGTACGGATACTATCAGCATCCATAGCGTTGGGTGCTTCCATTGCTGTTAAACAATAAAGCTGCATGAGGTGGTTTTGTAACATATCCCGGAGTGCGCCGGCGGTTTCATAATAACCAGCCCGGTCTTCAACGCCTACGGTTTCAGCTACGGTGATTTGGACATGATCTACAAATTGCCGATTCCACAAGGGTTCAAAGATGGCATTAGCAAACCGGAACACTAGTAGGTTTTGGACTGTTTCTTTACCTAAGTAGTGGTCAATGCGATAGACTTGGTTTTCTTTACAAACCTTCTGGACGACTTGGTTGAGGTTTTGGGCGGAAGCTAAATCACGGCCAAAGGGTTTTTCGATGACTAAACGGTGTTTTTCGGGGTCATCTAACATTCCGGCTAACCCTAGTTGTTTAATGGCTTCGGGGAAGAAGTTGGGGGCGACGGAAAGGTAGAACATCCGGTTTCCGCGTGTTCCCCGTTTTTCGTCTAGTTCTGCTAATAGGGTTTTGAGTTTTTGGTAGCCGGCGGGGTCGTCTATGTTTCCAGGACAGTAAAATAAACCTTGGGAAAAGTCTTGCCACAGTTCGCCTAGTTCTACATTGGCGTGGGCTTCTTCCATGCCTTTTTGCATTTGTTCACGGAAGTATTCATGACTCCATTCCCGACGGGCTACGCCGACAATGGTGGTTTCTGCGGGAATCCGTCTTTCTCTCCGCAATTTGTATAATGCTGGAACTAGTTTCCGCCAGGTTAAATCTCCAGACGCGCCAAAGATGACAATTATTTGTGGTTCGGGCATCCCTTGCTGCTGTAGACCGGCACGCAATGGATTTTCTAACAAACTGACCATAGGATTTTAGATTTTAGATTTTAGATTTGGGATTTGGGTTTGGGAAAGAGGCAAGAGGGAAGGGGCAAGAGGCAAGAGTAAATCTCACATTTCTTCATCTCTCCATTTCCTGATCATTCTCTATTTCCCCAATTCCCTCTACAGGTGAGAATAGCTTGACTTTGCCTTTTAAAGAGTTCATGAATGACACAGAAAAGACACGGATTGATTGTTGCAGGTATATAGGGTACAGAATTAGAATCCAGAATCCAGAATCCAGAATCCAGGGAATAAATTCCCTGTCTGATCGCTAAAGTCGGTTAAAACCGACTATTTTTTCTTTTATTTGTTCAGTCTAGAACATGAGGTTTGATTTTTAATTAGTTGGGGTTTTGTCTAATTATCTGTTTTCAGAAAAGACATAACTTTGGCTACGTTTTCTTTACTACCAATAATTAATGGGGTGCGTTGGTGCAGTTTGGTGGGAACGACATCCAAAATGTCCATTGTTCCTGTGGTGGCTACACCTCCAGCTTGTTCAATTAAAAATGCCAAAGGGGCGGTTTCATACAGTAAACGTAATTTACCTTCTGGTTTTTGTAGTGTTCCTGGGTAGAGAAATACTCCACCTTGTAATAGAATTCTATGAATATCGCTGACCATTGCACCACTGTAACGGGAACTATAGCCTTCCGTGCGATGAACATAACGGATATATTCTCTAAAAGGTTCTTCCCATTGCCAGAAGTTACCGTCATTAACGCTATAAGTGGCGGCGTGATTGGGCATTTGGATATTTTCTTGACAGAGAATAAATTCACCCAGGCTAGGATCAAGAATGAAGGAATGTACTCCTGTACCTATGGTGTAAACCAACATGGTGCTGGGTCCATAAAGAATATATCCGGCGGCTAATTGTTTGCGTCCATTGGTCAGTAAATCTTTGGCTTCACCATCTAAGTCCGCTCCTTCTTGCTGACGAATGGCAAAGATAGAACCTAAACTGAGATTGTTATCTGTGTTAGATGAGCCGTCAATGGGGTCATAAAGTAGGGTGTAACGACCGATGGGGCAGTTTTCGGGGATGTAGTAGGGTTTTTCCATTTCTTCGGAAGCCAGACGACAGACTAAGCCGCTTTGGTTGAAGACGGAAATAAATACTTCGTTGGCGTAAACATCCATTTTTTTGACGGATTCTCCTTGGACGTTAACTTCTCCAGTGAATCCGAGAACTCCTTCCATTAAACCAGCACGACTCAAGCGACGGGCAACTAATTTACCCGCTAAAGCGATGCGGTTCATGAGCGCACTTAAATCCTGGGCATCGGGTCCAAAACTCTGTAGTTGTTGGAGGATGTGGCGGGATAATGTTGTACAATCACGATCTAAAGCTTTATCTGTGGACAAGTCCAAAGATTCTGATCCTTGAGTCATATTAGTTTCTTCCTGGCAGTTGGCTATGAGGTCGTGTTTATTTATGGCGATTTTCCATCGCTGTTTCTATCTTAGAAAGGGAATTTCATAACTTAGACGTGATTTTAGATAAACTAAAGAATTCAAAGATTAAGTAGGGTTTGCTGAATAAGTTGTCTGTGAGGGGAGGTGATAGGTGACAGGTGACAGGGAAGGAATTTTCTTCTTTCTTTCTCCTGAACTCCGAACGGTGACAGTTTCAACTATTTGGGTATTCTCAATTTTCTCAATCCGACAAGGAAAAATGGGCGTTGCTGATTAAGGGTATGAATTTTAGTCTCACGCAAAGGCGCAAAGACGCAAAGGTAAGATTTTTAAAGGTTCAATTTAGGAATTTCATGCCTCAATTCAGCAACGCCGAAAAATGCACCTATTTTGGGACACCATCAACCAAAACCTTGCACTTTTTTGTGATAGAAATCAGCGAAACCTTTATTAATAAACGGTTTTAGCTTTATATGGCTAACGCCACGCTACGCTATCAGCAAGCCCTAAGTAGATGTGCCAATTGAGGATTGAGATCAGATCAAGGTGGGGAAGAATCATCAAATCCATTAATTTATCTGCGTTTATCTGCGTTCATCTGCGGTCAGTTGTTCTTATTTAATTACATATCACTGGATAATTTAGGTCAATTTGCCTAAATTGCGAGAAGATTTAAAGTGGCTAGTTTATACAAAAAGTCAGGGTTAAAATTGCTAAATATTATTCCGCTTCTATTGCTACTTGTTCAAGTACCGGCAACGGCGATTTTACTTTCCCGGTTGCTGAAGGGGCCTGGACGTGATCCAGCTTTAACACCACAACAGCCGACACCGGAACTTTTGGGAAGTGTGAGTGTGGTTGTACCGACATTAAATGAGGCGTTGCGGATCGGTCCGCTTTTGGCTGGTTTAACTCGCCAAAGTTATGAAGTTCGGGAAGTTATTGTGGTTGATAGTCGCTCTCAAGATGGTACTCCCGATTTGGTAAAAGCTACGGCAGAAAATGACCCACGCTTTCGGGTGATGACGGATGATCCTTTACCTCCTGGGTGGGTGGGTCGTCCTTGGGCGTTGCATAATGGTTTTTTGTTCAGTTCTGAGGGGAGTGAATGGTTTTTGGGTATGGATGCAGATATCCAACCTGATGCTGGTTTGGTGGCGAGTTTGGTGCAAACGGCGATCGCTCAAGGTTATGATTTGGTATCTTTATCACCGCAGTTTATTCTCAAGTATCCGGGGGAATGTTGGTTACAACCGGCTTTGTTAATGACGTTGTTGTATAGATTTGATCCGACGGGGATTTATACTGAACAACCGGAACGGGTGATGGCTAATGGTCAGTGTTTTTTGTGTCGTCGGTCTGTGTTAAAGGCTGTGGATGGTTACGGCAGCGCGAAGGGTTCTTTTTGTGATGATGTGACTTTGGCGCGGAATATTGCCGCTAAGGGCTTTAAGGTGGGCTTTTTGGATGGGGCTAAGGTGCTAAGGGTGAGGATGTATGAGGGGGCGTGGGAAACTTGGAACGAATGGGGACGCAGCCTTGATTTGAAGGATGCTGCTTCTCCCGCTCAGATTTGGGGGGATTTATGGGTATTGTCGGCGGTGCAGGGTTTACCTATTTTGATTTTACTGGGTTATTTGTTGCTTCCTGGTTTGGTGCTTTCACTGCCGGCACTGCTGTTGTTAGGACTGAATATATTTTTGGTGGTGATTCGCTTTGCTTTATTACTCGCGATCGCTCCCTCCTATGATCGGAAAGATGCCACTGCTGGTTGGTTATTCTGGCTTTCTCCTTTGGCTGACCCTTTAGCGGTGCTACGCATCTTTTTATCTGCATTTCACACTCCTAAGCAATGGCGCGGGCGGAAATATGGGGATTAAGCGAATGGAATTCACGGAACTACACAAACAAAGTCCGCCTGCGCGGACTAAGGAAAAATCAAGGATTGAAACCCACGCAGGTGGGTTTTGCCTGTGTAGACGCGGTTTCTAACCGCCCGTTTTACGTTAAGTTGACACCAATGAAGCTCTTGCTTTACCCCTACGTTTAGAATCAAACAATCAAGCCGTTTTGAGTATAGTTAGTGTATCTGTAAATTATCTACATTTATTTGCTCTATGGATTTATTAAACATCTGCACAAAGGGCATTTTTTGAGAGGAGAAGTGATGACAACAATTAAGTGACGTTATACTATAGGAATCCGGTTTGATTCCTGAATTTACTTGTGTGGTCAGGGAACAGGGAACAGGGAACAGGAAAGACAGAATTGATACCTACTGAGTCTTGTTCAAAAATCAAATAGGAGTCCTATATATATAGTTCTAACAAAATAACATGAGCGATCGCCCAGTTCAGATCACCCTCCATAAGCGCGTTCAATCTGCTTTGGATGCACTTTCTCCTCAAGAAAAACAAACTGTATCTCAAACTTTGATGAATTTAGCTAATTCTGGGATAGAAACAGCAATATCGGATAATATCATTAAAAAGCTGAAGATAGATGAACCACTCTATTTATTGCTAATTAATCCCAACTTGAGAGCAATTTTAAATATGGACAATCCTGATGAAATTAAAGTTTTAGATTTAATGACTCACGATAGGTTAGAAATTTTTGCAGCGGCAAATAACTAACTTTAAGTGTCACCCATGAAAGATTTTATTAAACTTGATTTTAATCCCCGGATTGCTAGAAGTCAACTGAGAGAACTCCGCTACCTATTAGACAAAAATAAATCT
This sequence comes from Dolichospermum sp. LEGE 00240, assembly GCF_015207875.1. Lineage (GTDB taxonomy): Bacteria > Cyanobacteriota > Cyanobacteriia > Cyanobacteriales > Nostocaceae > Dolichospermum > Dolichospermum gracile. Next base: position 941 of record NZ_JADEVZ010000063.1, on the reverse strand, counting down.
TTATCTGAAAACGATGATATTCTGCCCTTTTTCAGAGATAATCATCAGTTATCAGCATTTATTCGTTCTTATCATCCCAAGATTAATAGATTTAATCGTCTGGCATTTGAGTATGACATATTTGGAGATTTTACGGCTGACTTAGTAATTGGAGATTCTATTAAAAAATCCTATTGTTTTGTGGAATTTGAAAATGCTGCATCTAACAGCATATTTGTTTCCAGATCAGGAAAAAATACTCCTGAATGGTCTTCCAGATTTGAAAAAGGATTCACCCAGATTTTAGATTGGTTTTGGAAACTGGACGATTTAGAAAAAACAGATGCTTTTGAAGATAGGTTTACTGCCAGAAATATTGACTATATGGGATTGCTAATTATTGGCAGAAATAAGCATTTAGAACCTAGAGAGAAAAAGAGGCTGGAATGGCGACAGAAAAACCTAATTCTAAATTCTAAACAAGTCTACTGTATGACTTTTGATGAATTATATGATGATCTATTATTCCGACTTGAAAAGTATCAGTTGGCAGCGGAAGTAGACAATTAAATACTCTCTTAAAAAAGTCGGATAAAGGAATAATATATAGGAAAAGACAGTGTTGGGTTTCGTTGCCTCAACCCAATCTAACAAGATCAGCGATCGCACTAAGAATTCCCCATACAACAAGTACACCAAATGCCCAAGTAAGGTTTCTGAAACAGAAATCATCTGTATGTCATTTGGCGATCTCTTCATCATACCCCAACAGTAGAAGAAACCTTAACTGATCTAATTCACATCCTCTCTGACCAGAAAGCCATTAATTTACCAACCCACATTCCGCAGATGTGACCTAGATTATTGGGATTTTTGAAAAATTTCAGCCAGGAAAATTTTATCTACCTAATTTTCTGGTTGAGTTTAACTTTATTTGCCAAAAAATAGAACATATTAAGTAA
>NZ_JADEVZ010000062.1 GCF_015207875.1 Dolichospermum sp. LEGE 00240 | reverse complement strand
GATCTACACGCGTAAGATCGTCGGCAGCGTCAGCTGTGTATAAGAGACAGGTTGTATTGCTAAAAAGACGGGGATTTTAGTTTCATGGAGATTTTTTGACAACAACAATGGAGGGCGCAGGCCCTGCGCCCCTACGGGTTTGGCGATAAAAAACTGTATCTCATAACATCAAGAAGTGCTATATTAGGTTTTAGATTATGTTCAATGCAATATCTTATCGCTTAATTGCGAATTAATTGGGTAGTAGGAATGACATTTTCCTGATCGGAAGAGGTTTTAGCAGCTAAATTGTGTGATAATAATAACCTAAAGTTATGAATTGATAACGGTGTAGTTAGGCATGGATTATCGGGATGCAGGCGTTGATGTGGAAGCAGGTAGAGCTTTTGTAGATCAAATTCGCAATTTGGTTCACAGCACCTTTAGAAAAGAGGTTTTGGGGGGACTGGGTGGCTTTGGTGGTTGCTTTCAACTGCCTACAGGTTACAAAGAACCAGTTTTGGTTTCGGGAACAGATGGTGTGGGGACAAAGCTGAAAATAGCTCAAATTCTCAACCGTCATGATACTGTGGGCATAGATTTGGTGGGGATGTGCGTTAATGATGTGTTGACATCGGGTGCAGAACCGCTGTTTTTTCTAGATTATGTGGCTACAGGTAAGTTAGACAAGGAACAATTAACTCAGGTGGTAGCGGGGATAGCTACTGGTTGTAAATTGGCGGGTTCGGCTTTACTGGGGGGAGAAACGGCGGAAATGCCCGGTTTTTACCAGGTTGGTGAATACGACTTGGCTGGTTTTTGCGTGGGAATTGTGGAAAAAAGCCGAATGTTGGATGGTTCTCAGGTGCAGGTGGGTGACGTGGCTATCGGTTTAGCTAGTTCAGGTGTCCATAGTAATGGTTTGAGTTTGGTCAGAAAAATTGTCAGTGATGGTGGTTTTGCTTGGACTGATACCCCAGATTTATTCAATGGTGCATCTATTGGAGAAACTTTTCTCACGCCTACACGCATTTATGTGAAATCTGTTTTAGCTGCGTTGCAATCAGGTTTAGAAGTTCATGGCATGGCTCACATTACTGGCGGCGGTTTACCAGAAAATTTACCAAGATGTTTAAGTAAGGGTCAAGGGATACAGATGATTCCTAATAGTTGGACTATTCCCCCTGTCTTCCATTGGTTAGCTGCGGCTGGTTCTGTTGGTGCTGAGGCTATGTATAATACATTTAATATGGGTATTGGGTTTGTGTTATTAGTTCCACCTCAGCAAGCAAAACAGGTAATTACTCATTTTCAATCTCAGGATATCTCTGCTAATGTAATTGGTGAAGTGATCAGTGGAGCAGGTGAATTGAGCAGTTTGTGGTAACAATAGCGGTAAACAGATAGAAACTATACGCAAAATTTATATTCTCTTGATGGAAGTAATCAAAAATACTCATCGCCATCAGCGTTAATATTTGCTAACGTAGTCTTAACATATTGCAAAAATCAATTGGTGCAGTTGAGGAAGTATCTGTATTTACTGGTTAATGGTATTGGTTATATCTCGTTTACAAGTGTGGCGTGTTGGTGTTTTGAGAAGAATGTAATTTTTGTGTAGAGGGGTTATGGTTATAAATTTTGCCCGGACTACTGTTTCTAAGGAACTACTAAAGCAAGTATTCCAACGCATTGATGCACAAAGTTGTCCCCAGTTATTTAATTTTCATATGCACACGGTTCACTCCGATGGCAAACTAAAACCGGGTGATTTGATGGATCAAGCGATCGCAATTGGTTTAAAAGGGTTAGCTATTACTGATCATCATAGTATTAGTGGCTACCAAGCAGCCCTGGTTTGGTTAGAAGATTGGAAATGGCGTAATCCTGATGCTCATGCTCCATATCTGTGGAGTGGTGTAGAAATTAACGCCAATCTGCTGGATAATGAAGTTCACATTTTGGCTTATGCTTTTGAGTTAGAACATCCCAGTATGCAGCCATATTTACAAAAAACTCCGAGTACAGGGAAGGCTTATCAAGCAGTTAACGTGATTACAGCTATTCACGAAGCGGGAGGACTAGCGGTACTTGCTCACCCAGCCCGGTATAGGCGATCGCATTTTGACCTCATTCCTGCGGCTGCGGGTGATGGTATTGATGGGGTTGAGACTTTCTACGCTTACAATAACCCCAAACCGTGGAAACCTAGTGTGGTGGAAACTGAGGAAGTTCAACAATTAGCGGAAAAATTTAATTTATTTAGCACCTGTGGTACTGATTCGCATGGCTTGAATTTGCTGCAAAGGTTGTAAATCTGTATTTACCTCTTTTAAACTCCTGGTTTACTAACCAGGTGACAGGTTACAGGTTACAGGTTACAGGGGGAAAATTATTTCTAATGACTAATGACTAATGACCAATGACCAATGACCAATGACTAATGACCAATGACCAATGACCAAAGAACTATTAAAACAAGTAAGAGTAATTGATCCTGTCCAGAAAACTGATAACGTAGCAGATGTATTAATTATTGATGGTTATATCCAAACTATCGCCTCGCAAATTACAGATTTTAGTGACGATACCTCTATTCGTGATTGTCAAGGACTAATTCTTGGAGCGGGATTAGTTGATTTATATAGTCATTCAGGTGAACCTGGATTTGAAGAGCGAGAAACTTTAAGTTCTTTCTTGCAAGCTGCCGAAGCGGGTGGTTTTACTAGGGTGGGTGTTTTGCCAGATACATCACCACCCATTGATCAACCTGCTTTAGTGGCGCAGTTACAGCAAGAGAGAGATAGAGGAAAAGCTTCTCCCCATTTGCATATCTGGGGGGCAATTACCTTAGATTTAGCAGGTAAACAATTAACAGAGGTAGCAGATTTAGCCACAGCGGGGGTTGTGGGTTTTACTGATGCTAAACCTTGGGACAATTTGGGGATAGTCAGACGGGTTTTGGAGTATCTTCAACCCTTTGGTAAACCTGTGGCTTTTTGGCCATGCGATCGCCATTTGGCAGCTAATGGTAGAATCAGAGACGGTGCAGAAGCCTTACGAATAGGTTTATCTCCCATTCCAGTTAGTGCGGAAACAACAGCAATTGCCGCTTTATTAGAATTGGTCGCGGATGTTGGTACACCAGTCCACATCATGCGTGTTTCTACTGCTCGTAGTGTAGAATTAATTACCAAAGCTAAATCTCAGGGTCTGCCCGTTACCGCTAGTACTACCTGGATGCACATTTTATTAGATACAAGAGCTATTAGAAGCTATCACACATCCTTACATTTAGATCCGCCCTTGGGAAACCACCAAGATATGTTATGCTTACGGGATGCTGTGCGAACTGGGATTATAGATGCGATCGCTATTGATCACGCACCTTATACTTATGAAGAAAAAGTTCAAGCCTTTGGGGAATCACCACCGGGGGCAATTGGTTTAGAATTAGCATTACCCCTACTTTGGCAAAATCTTGTCACCACCGGAGAATTTACAGCTTTAGAATTATGGCGCGTTTTGAGTCATCAACCAGCAGCTTGTTTACAACAGGAAATTAAAGCAATTCAACCCGGTGAAAAAGCTGAATTAACTTTATTTAATCCGTTGCAAACTTGGAATGTAAACAAAGCAAATCTGCAAACACTTGCTTATAATACTCCTTGGTTTGGTCAAGAAGTTACAGGTCGGGTTGTGCAAATTTGGTGTGATTCTAATTTAAAATGAAGCTGCGTGAAGTAAGATTTTAATAATAATTGAACGCAGATGAACGCGGATAAACGCAGATAAATACGGATGATAATTAGGGCTTGCCGAAAAAACGTAAAACGTAAATGAATCAAAGGTTTGAGGTTGATAAAAAGGAAAATAGTTGCAAGGTTTTTGAGGAGGAGTAGCACCAAAACGGAGCATTTTACCTCTAATAAACTTAAAAGTTTGGGGGTGACAGATAGCTAAAACTGTCACCTGTCAACTGTCACCTGTCACCTCTCTTCACTAGAAGACTTATTCAGCAAACCCTAATTATTCTGGGCAGCTTCACATAAAATTGGTATACTATAATTTAGTACATCAGAACTATATTAATATTCAATGTCTGATTTAATTCTGTTTTGGCATCGTCGAGATCTACGCATTTCTGATCATACAGGACTAGCTGCGGCTAGAGAAAAAAGTGCGAAGATTGTAGGTGTATTTTGTCTAGATCCCCAAATTCTCGCAAGTGATGATATTGCCCCCGTTAGGGTAAAATATATGATTGGCTGTTTGCAATCTCTCCAAGAAAGATATCAGCAAGCAGGTAGTCAATTATTAATTTTACAAAATGATCCTGTGATTGCAATTCCCAAATTAGCAACAGCATTAAAAGCAAAAGCCGTATTTTGGAATTGGGATGTTGAACCCTATTCCCAAACACGAGATCTAGCAGTAATTGAAGCTTTGAAAACTCAAGGAATTGAATTTCTTAATGACAATTGGGATCAGTTATTACATTCACCAACAGAAATTTTTAGTGGTGCGAAAACTCCCTATACTGTTTATACTCCTTTTTGGAGAAATTGGATTACTAAATCTAAAGCTAAACCAGTTAAACCTTTAGCAAATCTAGAAAATTTAACAGCAGAAGAACAAGAAATTTCTCAACTCACAGGAACTATTAATTTACCTTCTGCCGCAGATTTGGGTTTTATTTGGGATGCAGAATTAATAATTGCTCCCGGGGAATTAGCAGCACAAGAAAAGTTAGATAATTTTGCCAAAGCTGCTATTAATGAATATCAAGAACAAAGGAATTTTCCCGCAATTGATGGTACATCTCAATTAAGTGCCGCATTAAAGTTTGGTGTTATTGGTATGAGAACTATTTGGCAAACTACTATAGAAGCGCTGGCAAATAGTAATAGTGAAGAAGTAAATGCCAGTATCCAAACATGGCAAAAGGAATTAGCGTGGCGGGAATTTTATCAACACGCTATGTACCATTTTCCAGAATTAGCTAAAGGTGCATATAGAGACACTTTTAAAACATTCCCTTGGCAAAATAACGAAAAGTATTTTCAAGCTTGGTGTCAAGGTAAAACAGGTTATCCCATAGTAGATGCCGCCATGCGTCAATTAAATGAAACCGGCTGGATGCACAACAGATGTAGAATGATTGTTGCCAGTTTTTTGACTAAAGATCTAATTATTAATCCCCAATGGGGAGAAAAATATTTTATGCAGAAACTCATTGATGGTGATTTATCTGCTAATAATGGAGGCTGGCAATGGAGTGCTTCTAGTGGTATGGACCCTCAACCATTACGCATTTTTAATCCTGCCAGTCAAACCCAAAAATTTGATGCCGAAGCGGAATATATTCGTCAGTGGATACCTGAATTGCGTTATGTAGCTCCAGAATACTTGGTAACTGGGAAAATTCCCCCGTTAGATTACTATGGAATAAATTATCCTCAACCAATTGTTGATCATAAACAACAGCAAGCGTTGTTTAAGCAATTATATCAACAACAAAAGACTATTGGTTAGCATTAACAAATCCTAAATACTAAAACAATCAATCTATTAGGCACCTCCAAAATAGGGCGTTGGTGAATTGGGGTATGAAAGTCGAAAATTCCATCTCTCAAACTCTTACTCTCTGCGTGAAATAAAATCATACTTTTACACAGATTGGTCTTATTGTGTTCACCTACTTAAAAGGATATAATTGCAGTTTTCCAAACCTTAACCAAACCTAATTCGCTCATAAACCCTAATTATGCAGTGCTTATGCTTAATTAACAATTGTCCAGAAACTATCCTAGCGAGTCCACGTCATCTTAATATATGTTATTTGGCAATCTTATCATGAGCCGTTCTATCCGTTGGCAATCTAGCACCGCTGCACTCATGGCTATAGCCATTACCACAGGTGTAGCTACCCCCCTTGTGTCCTTTAGTCCTGTTATGGCACAAGGATTTAATATCAATCAATCGCGGACAATTAGTATTCGCTCTGGTGCGACTTTACCTGTTACTTACGAAAAAGAGAAGGTTATTGTCAAACCGGGTGAAACATTGGCTTTAACTCTAAAAATAGCTGATAATGTTACTGATAGTAACAGAAATATTTTAATTCCTGCTAATAGTGCGGTTATTGGGGAATTACAACCAGTAAGATTAAATACTCGATCTTCTAGTAATAATCAGCAAGGTGTTCGTTTCGTAGCCAGAGAATTAGTATTTCCTTCTGGACAACGACAACAAATTTACGCTAACTCTAAAACTATCACCCAAACAGAAACAATTACTAAGGGAGCAAGCACTGGACAAATATTAACTGATGCTGCTATTGGTGCGGGTGCTGCTAGTGTAATTTCTTTGATCACAGGTAATAAGAAAATTGAAGTTTTAGAACCTGTTGGTGGTGCAGCAGCGGGGGCTTTAGCTAGTATACTATTACGGAAACCAAAAACTGATGTTTTTGTGCTAAGACCAGAACAGGATTTAGATATTACGCTGACTTCAAATTTAGTGATAACTCGTTAATATATAGGACTCCTATTTGATTTTTGATAGCTTGCGTGGCGTAGCTATACAAAACTCGGTACACCTTTATAAGTTTTACTCCTGACTGGGCGCAGTTCCCTGTTCCCTGTTCCCTTCTTTTGTAAAAACTATTCTCAATTTATAATGGATTTTTCAGTCTATTCCCTATTTTTACCAACGGACTGTAACCAAATAATAAATGTAGTTCCTGGGGCATTTGGTAATGTGATAATTGAGTTAATGGCTGGACTAAAAACATCTATATTTCCCTGCATTTCTACTATTAACTGTTTAGCAATGGCAATTCCTAAACCAGTTCCCGGAATTTCTGTTTGTGCCTGTACGCCTCGGTAATGTCTTTCTCCTAAATGTTCTAAGTCTTGTGGAGGAATACCCGGTCCTGTATCACTAATAGCAATACCTTGTAAATTTCCTTTTTGTTGCCCACATTGTACTAATATCTTACCTCCAGGTGGTGTATATTTTAAGGCGTTATCAAGGATATTACTCAAAACTTCTCGTAAGGCTTTTTCATTCACTTTGGCTAGAGGTAAGTGGGGAGAAATTTCTGTGATTAATTGTAAATTTCTTTCTTGGGCGATCGCTTGTGCAGATATTAATAAAGGTGCTAATAAATCTACTAAGAAACAATTAGTTAATTGTTCCCCTGTTCCCGGTAATAATAACGCAGGTTTAGCTACTTTTTGCACATTTGCGTTAATAACTACTTTTGATTCCGGTAGAGGTAAAGGTTCTAAATCTGCCGTATTTAAATCAATTACTTGATCAAATTGTTTTAATAGTTCTTGTAAGCGATCGCTCTCCCGGACTATACTGGTAGCGACTTCCCGATTAGGATCAACCGGTAGGATTCGCTTAAATAGTAATTTCCCAAAGGTGCGGATAGCAGTTAAAGGGTTACGAAACTGATGTAAAAGATTATCTAATAAATCCCGTTGTCTTTCTTGGAGAATTTGTTCCTGCTGGAGTTGATGTTGTAACCATGACTGGCGCTGGTCTAAAATGCAAGCGATCGCTACAGTCTTAGCAATCCGTTCAATTTCCCTTTCCTCCCGTTCATTCCATTCCCTATCTTCTCTGGCCGTCACCAATAACCCCATCATTACACCTTCATAAATCAAGGGTACAACAATTTGGTTATGACTAAGCAAATATTCATCCTGCGCATCATGTAAATTTTGTTTTCCTGTTGCTGCCGATTCCCCTGATTCATGGGAGGATATTGGAGTCGGTTTTAACAATCTCATTTGCTGATTGGGTAATGCCAAAACATTAGCTAACTTTACAGGATAACCTTCCCCCACGTCACTATATTCATCACTAGGATTTAATGCTATGGTCTCTGGATACACCATTACTGGAATTAGTCGCGCCTCTGCTGTAGATTTTTCTACTAGTTCTTGCGTCAAATAAACAACGCTAAAGCTCGCTCCCATCCCTTGGGTTAGCAGAGCCATTTGCTCTCGACATAGAGCAAGAAAATCAGAACTGGCAGACATTAGCATGAGTTCAGGAATCTAGGAGGAAAAAGGACTCACCGAGTCAGAAGTCAGGAGCAAGGAAGAACGAAATTACCCAGTCCCCAGTCCCCAATCAAGGTTTATAGCTATCTAGTTTAGTCTTGTAATGGCTGAAAAGTCAGCAATTTTTTTAATTTTTAATTCTGCATTTTTCAGAGTTTTCCCCCAGTTGTATCAAAACATTAAAAACTATTGATCTTTTGAGATAGAACTTATATAATGACGACGGATTTTGTAGCCATAACTACAGTCTATAGCTTGAAACAGGAGGACAATAGGTTGGCAAGGAGACGCAAACGGAAAAGTCGTCGTAGGCAAGAAGGACGACGCATACTTGAGCATATCCCTCAGTACAGCATTGAAAGTGGCGAAGATAAACCTGTGACAGCAGCAAGAAAGTTTATTCAAGCTGAAGGTATCATGCCACCCGCGCTGCTACTAGTAAAACGCAACGAACATACAACAGACCGTTATTTCTGGGCGGAAAAAGGTCTGTTTGGCGCTCAATACGTAGAGGAGAATCATTTCTTGTTCCCTAGTCTTAGGATTTTAGAATCACCAACAGCACCAGTACCAGAACCTGCCGCTGTTGCTGTGGCTAGTAACTAAACAACAAATGACTATCATATCTTGCAAATGTGACTTCTGACTCTGTGAATAATTAACTGGCAATTGTGACCAGTTTGTTCAAAAATTCCATTTTTTTTAATTTTTTGGTTGGATTTGCCAGTAGGGTTTAAATACATTCTCTCAAGTCATGGCATAATTGATCCCTAATTAATCTATAACAGATTAGATTAATCAGTTTTTTATCAGCTTATACAAAAGAGAATAGTGACAGGGCTAAGGTCATCCAAAAAATGAAGCAGGAATTATTTATGCTCTCACTAATTTGGACTACTATCAAGCTCTGTCCACCAATTTAAATTTTTCCTCATGACATCCCCAGCATCAGGAAGATTAACAGCACTAACAGAATTTTCTCTTCTTCCCTGCTGCTGATTTCCTCAAAACTTGAGTCAGAAGCTTATATGAATCTAGATAATGCTAGTTTTCACCCCCAACAATCAATCAAGTGTCAAGCGTCTTTAGCTGTAATGCCCTTTGTAACTCAGCCAGTTCATCTCTATGGGCAGTTACAGTGATTGTACTTGAGAAGTTTTGTTCACTTGGGATATTTTCCATCTTGAGTGATACCTTCTCAAGTCTTCCAGATTTTTTCCAGTACAATAATCCACTTAAAGGCGAAAACAGGATTATGACTAGAAAAAATTGCCCAAAATCAGGAAACAGCATTGATAGAACCAACGCCAAACAACCCAAACCTACGAACGCTAATACAGTCAAAAATATAGCTAGAAACCAGCTAGGACTAACCAATCCTTCAAAAGTGACTTGATTTTTAACAGCATCTACCGCTGCGACTCGATAAGCACGAGAGCGAAAATACTCTTTTAATGCAGCCATTAATGTATTCCCATCTTGTTCTGAAGCCAATCGCATCACTTCCGTCCGGTCTTTAGTTGAAGCCCGTATAAAGAAAAACAAGCCAACTGATAACAGAAAAGTTAACAGGAACGTAGATTGAGAAACAGTAGAATTCATAACTAGATTTTTACGTCTGAAATTTTCAGTAGACTTAAACCATTATCAATTATTCTGGAAACAGGTAACAGCTAACAAACAACAAACGGAAGTTGTTCTTAATTTTTAAGTTTTAATTTTTATATGACGCAAAACTCCGAAACACCATCATCTAACCTCCGGGCTATAGCCCAACAATTTCGCCTAGCAGGTTGGATTAGTTTGTGGATTCAGTTGGTATTAGGTGTAATTTCTGGAATAATTGTCCTATTATTTGGCATTTTTAGTCAAAAAGCAGGTAGCCCCAGTAATAATCCAGGAACGGGCTTTGGCGTATTTTTAGCAATTTGTGGTATACTGCTGCTGGGTGCTGGCATTTACTTAGCTTATCGCTACACAAGAATCGGCAAGAAATTAGAGTCCCCTAACCCTACTAATCGCCCTCGGAAGGTGGAAACCGTGCAGGTATTACGTTTAGGTCTATGGATAAATTTGGGGGGAATATTAGTCACTTTATTGGGAGCGCAAGCGATCGTTGGTACACTAGTAGCTAGGTCTATATCTCCTCAAGCAGTAACTACTCAATTATTTGACCCGACTCGGATTATTAGCGGCTTAGATATGCTCATAGTCCAGGCAAATACAAACACTGTGTCAGCGCATTTCGCTGGGTTGTTGTCATCCTTGTGGTTAATAAATCGCATTAATAAACCATAATTAATAATTGACAGTGGTTGTCGCGGTATGCACTTGAATGAGATCCAGAATCTACAGTAAAAGCCATACTATAAGAGACTATTAACTCCTGATTCCTGCTATATGGTATCTTAATCCCTGAAAACAGGTAATTCTAAAATAAATCCTGGTAAAACATTTTCTCCCGATAAACTTGTCGGTAATGGTACTATTTCTACAGATTGATTTTGACGGTAAATTTCTACTTGTTGATTTTGAGGATCAATTAACCAACCTAAACGTAAACCACTATTAAGATATTCCTGCATTTTCTCCTGTAATTGACTCAAAGAATCTGTACGAGAACGTAATTCTATAACAAAATCAGGACAAATTTTAGCAAATATTTCTTTTTCTTTAATGCTTAAAGATTCCCATCTTTCATTAGCAATCCAAGCCACATCAGGAGAGCGTTTACCACCATTAGGTAGAGTAAAAACAGTGGAAGAACTAAATACTTTTCCCAGTTTGGTTTGACGATTCCAAATCACAACATCTGCATTAAATTCTGACTCTCTATTACCACTAATTGCACCCACTGGAGGCATAATTATTAATTCTCCTTTAGCTGTTTGTTCAAGTTTCCAATCTTCATTGATTTGACATAGTTGATAAAACTGTTCATCACTTAACTCTACATTTTTGATATTTAAAATAACTGATTGAGTTGTCATCATTTCTGAAAACTCCTTAACGCTTAGGTAATGGAGAAGAGTATCTGAACTAATTATCAACTATATTTTGTAGATTTGCTACTGATTATAATTAAACGCAGATAAACGCAGATAAACGCAGATGAGAAAGGTGGCATTAGTATATAGGGTTTAGCATTGTTAAGCCCTTACGATTAATTATCTCAATCAAGTATAATTGACAAAACTTAACGAAATTCACCAATGCTAGATATTAAACAAATTAGAGAAAATCCCCAATTAATACAAGAAAAGTTGAATACTCGTAGTGGTAAATACGAGATTCAGCCTATCTTAGATTTGAGCCAACAACAACGGGAACTGGAAGTCAAACGCAACGAACTCCAAGCCCGCAGTAATGAAATTGGTAAACTGGTGGGACAAAAGGTAAAATCTGGTGTTAATCCTCAAGATGGGTCAATTCTGGCTTTAAAAGAAGAAGGAAACAGCCTCAAAATCACATTAAGCTCATTAGAACCCCAGGAAAAGGAGTTAAAAGCCCAAATTCACCAATTACTCTTAGCACTTCCTAACCTTCCCAGTGATTCTACCCCCATTGGTAAAAGTGAAGATGATAACCAAGAAGTGAAAACATGGGGAGATGAATATAAACCCGAAAATCCCAACATTGTCCCCCATTGGGAAATCGGCGAAAAGTTAGGTATTTTGAATTTTGAAAGAGCGGTAAAAATTGCCCAAACTCGGTTTGTAAGTTTGATAGGTGCAGGTGCTGCTTTAGAAAGAGTATTAATCCAATTTATGCTTTCTAAACATATTGAAAATGGCTATATAGAAGTTAGTCCCCCGTTGTTAGTTAATACTGATTCTTTAACGGGAACAGGACAATTACCCAAATTTGCAGAGGACAGTTTTAAATGTGCAGAAGATGATTTGTGGTTAATTCCTACTGCGGAAGTTCCTGTCACTAATTTTTATCGAGAGGAAATTATCAACGCGGAAGAATTACCAATTTATCATACTGCATATACGCCATGTTTTCGGCGGGAAGCGGGAAGTTATGGACGGGATATGCGGGGTTTAATTCGGTTGCATCAATTCAATAAAGTTGAGTTAGTAAAGTTAGTAAAACCGGAAAATTCTTTTGATGAATTAGAGAAATTAGTTGGAAGTGCTGAGAGTATTTTACAGGCTTTAAAATTGCCTTATCGGGTGATTAATTTATGTACTGCTGATTTAGGTTTTGGGGCAACAAAAACCTATGATTTAGAGGTGTGGTTGCCTTCTGCTGGCAAGTATCGAGAGATTTCTAGTTGTTCTAATTGTGTTGATTTTCAAGCGAGAAGGGCGGATATTCGCTTTAAGGAATCTGGTAAGAAAGGGACGCAGTTTGTGCATACTTTAAATGGTTCTGGTTTGGCTGTGGGTAGGACTATGGCAGCGATTTTGGAGAATTATCAGCAACCAGATGGGACAATTAAAGTACCGGAGGTTTTGCAGGTTTATTTGGGTAGGGAGGTTTTGTGATTTAGGGGTTTTGACCACTAAAAACACCGATACATAAAGGGATATACAAATATTTAAATTTTGTATAATCCCTGATTATAGGATACAATATTGTCTTGAATATATCTATGTAGATACTCTTATGTCTCAGTTTCAAATAATTATTACTGCAATCTTCTGTATAGCTATTTTTTCCTGCTGGTTAGTTTTTTCAAAAGGCTTCAATATTGGTATTGCTCCTATAGTAGCTATAGTATTCTTCTTGTTATCATTAGGATTAATGTTTTGGGTGTTTTTAACACCTAGTGGCAAAAATTTAGCTCGGAACTATAACAAAATATGTAACAAAATACAACTAGAAAAGCTAAAAATAGAGAGTAATTATATGGAAATGATGTATGATTTCAAAAATCTCTCCACATTTCAACAGGTAGAGGAATGGGATAGAAAAGCGCAAGCCAAAATAGGAGAACTGATTAATATAACTAAGTATCTTGAAACAGAATTAACTCAAAATAATAAAATTTTAGATTATTTAATAATGGGTATTAAAGAACAATACATAGTATTTTTAGCCAGTATTGTGGAAAAATTACAAGAATTTACAGATTTTACACCTAACTCTCCTAAAGAACAAAAAATACTTCTCAAAGAACTAAAACAACGTAAAAAAGAGTTGCAATTACAAAAACGAGAGTTAACAGCTAATATGAAATCAATTCAAGCGGATGCTCGTTTACGTAGTGTTTATGCTGGTAGAGATTTTTTAGGTATTTATAATTCCAAACTAGCTGCCCATGAACGACGTAGAATTCGCTACCAAAAGGAAGAAGCATTGCGCCCAAGTGAAGATATGAAAGCAGCTATTGATAGACAGATTTTACAAATTGATAAAGATATTCTTTGGGTTGAGAGATTTTCAGAGTAAACATTTGGTAGTGTGTGTTAATGAAATGTAATGCACCGTTTTCTATTAAAATTTAACTGTCTGAATCAGGATATCCAGGATTAAAGGATTAACAGGATAATATTTGAGTTTGATATTGTGGAATATTTGAATTAGCGCAATTTCTGAAAATGTAGATGAATATTAAAAAAACATCCTGTACATCCTTAAATCCTGGACATCCTGATTCAGACAAAATGCAATTTCTGAAAATGTAGATGAATATTAAAAACCATCCTGTACATCCTCAAATCCTGGACATCCTGATTCTGACAATTCTTAGCTACAATTAAAGCATAAGCAACTAACCTGAATTAGAGAAAATAATCATGAATACAGCTAAACTTAGCAGTGATGGTACTCATCAAATGGTTATATTACCAACAGATTTTAAAATGACAGGTACTGAAGTCTATGTTAAAAAAATTGGTAATGCCATTATTCTGATTAGTAAAGATAATCCTTGGCAAACTCTAATTGATAGTTTAGATCAATTTTCTGATGATTTTATGATGACTAGAGATCAACTTCCTGTTGATAAAAGAGAGGAATTTTAAATGCAATATCTTCTCGATACCAACATCTGTATTTATCTGATTAAGCAAAAGCCAGAAAAAGTTATAGCGCGATTTCAAACCTTGTCAATTTCTGATATTGGCATTTCTTCCATTACCGTTGCTGAATTAGAATATGGTGTTTATAAAAGTCAGCAACAAGAGAAAAATAAAAATGCCATTATGCAGTTTTTACTTCCTTTAGAAATTGTTGAATTTAGTCAAAATGCAGCAGTAATTTATGGATGTATTAGAAGTGATTTAGAAAGTAAAGGTCTTGTAATTGGACCAATGGATATGTTAATTGCTGCTCATGCAATGAGTTTAGGTGTTACTTTAGTTACTAACAATATCCGCGAATTTTCTCGCATTTCTAAACTCTCATTAGAAAATTGGGCAGAGTAAGTTAATGAAATGTAACACCCAGTTTTCTATTAGTATTTAACTGTCTGATAGCGTAGCGTGGCGCAAGCCATATCAGGATATCCAGGATTTAAGGATTAGCAGGATTGTATTTGAGTTTGATATTGTGGGATATTTGAATTAGCGCAATTTCTGAAAATGTAGATGAATATTAAAAAACCATCCTGTACATCCTCAAATCCTGTGCATCCTGATTCAGACAAAATGCAATTTCTGAAAATGTAGATGAATTTTAAAAAAACATCCTGTACATCCTCAAATCCTGGACATCCTGATTCAGACAAAATGCAATTTCAGAAAATATAGATGAATATAAAAAACATCTTGTACATCCTCAAATCCTGAAAATCCTGATATGGCTTGCGCCACGCTACGCTATCAGACAAAATGCGATTGTTTAAACTATAATAAAATATAACCATCATTCATCATCAAATTATTATGCTAAAAAGTTACGAAGCAATTTATGAAAATGGGCAATTAACATGGTTGTCAGAACAACCTCAAGTTAATTCTGCTCGTGTCATTATCACTATCCTACAAGAAAACTTACCATCAAAAAAACGCCGTATTCCTCCTAGTTTCATTGCTGGCAAAGGGAAAACATTGGGTGATATCGTTAGTCCTATTGTCAATGAAGAAGAGTGGGAATGTCTCAAATAATAGTCCTTGATACTCATATTTGGTTCTGGTTTATTAATCAACAATTTGATAAATTTTCTACTCACTGGAGAGAAGCTATTGAAACGGCTGACGAGGTAGGTATTTGTGTTATTTCCTGTTATGAAATTGCACTTGCACAACAACGAGGAAGGCTAGAATTACCTTGTACTGCTAATCAATGGTGTCAGGAAGCATTAGAACCATCAGGTATTACATTATTTCCCTTGACTGCGGAAATTGCTTGTCGTGCTGTGAATTTATCTGCTGTTCACAAAGATCCATTTGATCGTTTAATTATTGCTACTACATTAGAATATCAAGCAAAACTAGCCAGTATTGATGGTTTATTTTCTCAGTATCCTGAACTCAATAATTATTTGATGAAATAGTTCGCTCATTTTGTAGTGTGCGTTAATGAAATATAACGCACCGTTTTTATTAATATTTAACTGTCTGAATCAGGATAACCAGGATTAAAGGATTAACAGGATAATATTTGATATTGATATTGTGGGATATTAAAATTAGTGCGATTTTGTGAAAATCTAGATAAATGTTAAAAAACATCCTGTACATCCTCAAATCCTTGACATCCTGATTCAGACCATTTTCAGCTACAATTAAAGCATTAGAAGTGATTCAGAAAGTAAGCTATTATCCCCATTTGCTTACAAAAACAAAGAATATGATACATGAAAAAAATCTCCCAATGCTTTGGCTTGATTTTTGCTAATACTTCTTTTACCATTTATTACTTCTGAAGTAATACCTTTTGAGCCAAAAATCTCGACAATATCCTTTTGTTTGAGTTCTCTTACTGACATTAACTCATGTAATATATCTAGGGGAGTTATAGCTTTCATCTGATAGACTCTATTTTCATATTGCTCAATTAGTGTTACTAGCAACTGTAAAACTTCAGCTTGTTCATCTGTCAAATTTTCCCCTAAATCCATAAATTTATCTACTTCATTTAGTAGACGCTTATGTTCTATTTCTGTGTCAATTATACGTGGCACAGTTTCAGAAAGTAGCTTAATGTATTCTTCCTTGTTTAGTGTAGTTGTCATATACAACCCCCTTTGGGGTAGAATGTTTTCACTAGGGACATAGTAAAGCCATATCCTAGATGTTTATGAGCTTCTGAGTAGTGTAATTAGACTATTGAGAAGCGAAATCCTCTAATAATCCTCTAATTATTCCTTATTTTTTCCACTTATCTTCATTATATTCACTATGAGTTAATACATCCTCAATCTTAATGGTCTTGACTTTATAGGTAATTTTAGTAATTAACCGAAACTTATTTCCTCCTATATTAAAAACTGTGTACCCTTGTACAAAATCTGCGTGTGGATAAACTTCCCTTACATCTATAATGTGTTTCCATTCTTCCTTTTGAGCAGTTTGGAGCCAAACATTAAGACTAATTTCAGCATCTGGATGAATCTTACTAAATTCAGTTAGGTTTTCGATGCCAATTACTTTCATAATATATTATTAAATTCGATTTTTTTAGTTTAAACATATCTGCTTTACCTTGTTTTTTTGGTCGGTCTAACTTTATGTTCTCATAAAGAGAACCAAATGTCAAGCCTCTGTACAGGAATTTTTGGAAATTCATTTCAATTAGGCGAAGTGTTGAAATTACCACCGCGTAAACGTTACGCTACTCCTGGATTTCTCATCTTGTAGGGTGCGTTCTCCGAAAGTACAGCACCATTTTTTATTAATATTTAACTGTCTGATAGCGCAGCGTGGCGCAAGTCATATCAGGATAACCAGGATTACAGGATTAACAGGATTGTATTTAATATTGATATTGTGGGATATTTGAATTAGCGCAATTTCGTGAAAATGTAGATAAATATTAAAAAACATCCTGTACATCCTCAAATTCTGAGCATCCTGATTCAGACAAATAATGTTAAAATTTTTACTAGCAGAAAATGGTCAAAAAAGATAAACTAATTGAAAAATTAAAAAATAGCCCCAACAATGTAAAGTTTAGTGATATTCGTAAACTTTTAGAGTTAGAGGAATTTGTATTAGATAGAATAACAGGTAGTCATCATATCTTTATCAAAGATGAAACAATCTTAGTAATTCCAGTTCATAATAATCGGGTAAAATCAGTTTATGTTAAACGAGTATTAGAATTAATAGAAGGAGAGAAATCATGAATTATCCCATAGTTGTTTATCCTTGTGAAGAAGGCGGTTTTGTAGCAGAAATTCCAGCATTAAAAGGATGTTTAGCACAGGGTGAAAGTTTAGAAGAAACATTAAAAGAATTGATAATGGTCAGAAACTTATGGTTAGAAACAGCCGCCAAATATGGTCAAAAATTGCCAGATATTGAAGGTGCTATTGCAAAAGTGAAAGCTCTAAGTAGCGTATGAATTTTAGAATCAGGATTTCCACCGATTAAAGGATTAACAGGATTGTATTTGAGTTTGATATTGTGGGATATTTGAATTAGCACAATTTCTGAAAATGTAGATGAATATTAATAAAACATCCTGTACATCCTCAAATCCTGAAAATCCTGATTCAGACAAAATACAATTTCTGAAAATATAGATATTAAAAAAACATCCTGTACATCCTGATTCTGACAATTTTCAGCTACAGTTAAAGCATAAGCAACTAACATGAATTAGAGGAAATAATCATGAATACAGGCAAACTTAGCAGTGACGGTACTCATCAAATGGTGATATTACCAACAGATTTTAAAATGACAGGTACTGAAGTCTATGTTAAAAAAATTGGTAATGCCATTATTCTTATTAGTAAAGATAATCCTTGGCAAAATCTAATTGATAGTTTAGATCAATTTTCCGATGATTTTATGACCACTAGAGATCAATTTCCTATTGATAAAAGAGAGGAGTTTTAAATGCAATATCTTCTCGATACTAATATTTGTATTTATCTGATTAAGCAAAAGCCAGAAAAAGTTATAGCTCGATTTCAAACCTTGTCAATTTCTGATATTGGCATTTCTTCCATTACCGTCGCTGAATTAGAATATGGTGTTTATAAAAGTCAGCAACAAGAGAAAAATAAAAATGCCCTTATGCAGTTTTTACTACCTTTAGAAATTATTGAATTTAGTCAAAATGCAGCAGTAATTTATGGATGTATTAGAAGTGATTTAGAAAGAAAAGGGCTTGTGATTGGACCAATGGATATGCTGATTGCTGCTCATGCAATGAGTTTAGATGTTACTCTAGTTACTAACAATATCCGCGAATTTTCTCGCATTTCTAATCTATTATTAGAAAATTGGGCAGAGTAATTTAATGAAATGTAACGCACCGTTTTTTATTAAAATTTAATTGTCAGAATCAGGATAACCAGGATTAAAGGATTAACAGGATTATATTTACTCCCGGTTCGCTCATTTTTTTTGGAGTTCGAGAAATTGCCAAAAAAATAGAAAATCTAGGTTTCGTAATGGTTTTAGCGATTTCCCGAAATTTAGCTTGAACTACCCTCGGTGCTAAAAACTCTATTTTTATGCGAACTGCTTGCAGCAGCGCTTCGCTATCGCCTACGTCATAGTACATTTGAATTACAGGCTAAAACCCCTATTAAATTGTTCAGGTTTTTTCTAACTCAATTTAAAATAGGCGAACCGGGAGTATTTAATTTTGATATTGTGGGATATTTGAATTAGCGCAATTTCTAAAAATGTAGATTAATTTTAATAAAACATCCTGTACATCCTCAGATCCTGAGCATCCTGATTCGTTCACATTGCTACAGCTACCGTCTATGGGTTGGATTATCTGTTAACATGGAATTGTAAGTACATTGCTAACCCCTATATTCAGAAAAAACTCTCACAGATTGCTGATAGTTTAGGGTATGAATTGCCAACAATATGTACACCTTATGAAATGTTAGGAGAATAATTTATGTGGAATGATGAAGTTTTGGCAGAAATTCGCAAAATAAGAGATGAACAAGCTAAGTCATTTAATTATGATTTGGCTGCTATTTGTGCTGATTTAAGAAAACAGCAAGCAACTAGTGGAAGAAAGATTATTTCTATTCCATTAAAGAAGGTAGTTCTCTCACGCTAATTTTGTAGGGTGCATTAATACAATACAATGCACCGTTTTCTATTAATATTTAACTGTCTGATAGCGCGGCGCAAGCCATATCAGGATATCCAGAATTAAAGGATTAACAGGATAATATTTGATATTGATATTGTGGGATATTAAAATTAGTGCGATTTTGTGAAAATCTAGATAAATGTTAGAAAACATCCTGTACATCCTCAAATCCTGGACATCCTGATTCAGACACAATGCAATTTCTGAAAATGTAGATAAATGTTAGAAAACATCCTGTACATCCTCAAATCCTGGACATCCTGATTCAGACACAATGCAATTTCTGAAAATGCAGATAAATATTAAAAAACATCCTGTACACCCTCAAATCCTGTACATCCTGATTCAGACAATTTTTAGCTACAATTAAAGCATAAGCAACTAACATGAATTAGAGGAAATAATCATGAATACAGCCAAACTTAGCAGTGACGGTACTAATCAAATGCTGAATTAGAATATGGTGTTTATAAAAGTCAGCAGCAAGAGAAAAATAAAAATGCTTTAATACAGTTTTTACTACCTTTAGAAATTGTGGAATTTAGTCAAAATGCAGCAGGAATTTATGGATGTATTAGAAGTGATTTAGAAAGTAAAGGGCTTCAAAAATAGACTCAATTAGTTTTACTTTTCTGGATAAGTAACCCCACTACCGTCTTAAAATTTCACCAAGGGTCGGAACTGGCGTACAATACTGGAATTGACTAATATTAAGCCACGCCAAGTTAAAAACAGTATCTTATGCCAGCATTTTTATTAGAGGTCGGTACAGAAGAATTACCCGCAGGTTTTTTGAGTGATGCTATTGTACAATGGCGATCGCACATTCCCGAAAGCCTAGAAACCCACAATCTCCCCAATACCGTTATCGAAGTCTATGGAACACCACGGCGGTTAGCAGTTCTCATTACTGGTTTACCCTCCCAACAAGCAGACAGGGAAGAAGAAATCAAGGGACCACCCGCACAAGCAGCTTTTAAAGATGGAAAACCCACTAAAGCCGCCATTGGTTTTGCGGGTAAGCAAGGTGTAGATATTTCCGCTTTAGAAATTCGTCCCACAGACAAAGGGGATTTTGTCTTTGTTAACAAACAAATTCCCGGTCGTCCCATAGCGGATATTTTAACCGAACTTGTACCCCAATGGGTTTGGAACTTAGAAGGCAAGCGGTTAATGCGCTGGGGAAATGGTGACGCTAGATTTTCCCGGCCAATTCGGTGGTTAGTCACATTGTTAGATGGGGATGTTTTACCGTTAGAATTAGATAGTGGCGAAAAAACGGTTAAGAGCGATAGCGAAGCGCTGCTGCAAGCAGGTCGCCTATCTCGCACCCATAGAGTCTTACACCCCGAACCCGTCAGTATTTCCCATGCTACAGAATATGTAAAAACCTTGGCTTCCGGTTATGTAAATGTCCCCCCAGAAAACCGAGCCGAAATTATCACAAATCAAGTGAAAGCCGCCGCCGAAAAATTAGGTGGTTATACGCCAATTTACCCCGACTTACTAGCAGAAGTTGTCAATTTAGTTGAATATCCCACAGCAGTAATCGGACAATTTGAAGCAGAATTTCTCAACTTACCAAAAGAAGTAATTACCGAAGTCATGGTAAGTCATCAGCGTTATTTTCCCGTCTTCAAAAATGCTGATTGTCAGGAATTATTACCCAATTTTATCACCATTAGTAACGGAGATCCCGCCAAATCAGATATTATCGCTGTCGGTAATGCTAGAGTAATTCGAGCGCGGTTAGCTGACGGCAGATTTTTCTATGAAGCTGATTTAGCCAAACCCTTAGAAAGCTATTTACCCCAATTAGAAAAAGTCACATTCCAAGAAGATTTAGGTTCAGTTCGCGTCAAAGTTTCCAGAATAGTTAAAAATGCCGAAAAAATTACTAATCAACTACAATTAAATCCTGCCCAAACCCAGTATATACAAAGAGCCGCATTACTTTGTAAAGCCGATTTAGTTACGCAAATGGTCTATGAATTTCCCGAATTGCAGGGAATCATGGGGGAAAAATACGCCTTAGCAAATGGCGAAAATCCAGAAGTTGCAAAAGCAATTTTCGAGCATTACTTACCCAGAAATGCTGATGATATTTTTCCCCAAACTCTCACAGGTCAAGTAGTCGGTTTAGGTGATAGATTAGATACTTTAGTGAGTATTTTTGGTTTAGGTTTAATTCCCACCGGTTCATCAGATCCTTTTGCATTACGTCGCGCTGCAAATGCCATTGTTAATATTACTTGGTTGGCGAACTTGCAAATTAATTTATCAACCCTTTTAGAACAAATCGCCACAGATTTTGCCACAGAGTTTAACAAAGATGCCAAATCCTTAATTAAAACATTGCAAGAATTTTTCTTGCAACGGATTCGCACCTTATTACAAGATGAAAAACAGATAGATTACGATTTGGTAAATGCCGTTTTGGGAGAAAATGATCCCGAATACACAGAACGTGCATTAACAGATTTATTAGATGTCCGCGATCGCGCCCTCTATTTACAACAAATCCGCCAAGATGGTACATTAGATAAAATCTACGAAACCGTCAACCGTTCCACCCGCCTCGCAGCACAAGGAAATCTAGACTTTCCACAACTAGAACCACAACCTTTAATTAATCCCCAACTCTTCCAGAAAAAATCCGAATCTGCATTTTATAACGCTTTGTTGGAACTAGTTCCCCAAACCCAAGCAGCACAAAAGAATCGAGATTATCAACTGTTAGTAACCGCACTAGCAAAAATCGCCCCCACCGTTAGTACATTTTTTGATGGTGAAGACAGCGTTTTAGTTATGGACGCAAATCCCGATATTAAGCAAAATCGCTTAAATTTACTGGGATTACTACGAAATCACGCCCGTGTATTGGCGGATTTTGGCGCAATAGTCAAAAACCTGTAGGTTGAAAAAATATCTTCTCAGTTGTTACTCATTGACAAAACAAATCATATAAATGTTATTGTTGTTTTGTCTTTTAATGTTTTGAAAATCAGAGGCGATATGGAATTAAAAAACCTAGCTGAAATGTTCGCAATTTTGACCATTTTAGAACCAGATACAAAAATCTGTCAACTAACCGCAAGACTTGCAGCTGCAGGTTCAGCAACCGAAGGAGAAACTGATACTGCTGTTATCAAAGAGATAAAGGGTTGTTTATCCGACTTGCAAAAAGAGTTAAATGATGTTAACAACAAAAAATTACAAGCGAAAGAAAAACTCTTAACCAGAATTTTGACTCCTGACGCATAATACTTGATCTTTGTAATTTTGAAAGTGATCGCTTGCTGATTATATCAAGC
This sequence comes from Dolichospermum sp. LEGE 00240, assembly GCF_015207875.1. Lineage (GTDB taxonomy): Bacteria > Cyanobacteriota > Cyanobacteriia > Cyanobacteriales > Nostocaceae > Dolichospermum > Dolichospermum gracile. Next base: position 6,312 of record NZ_JADEVZ010000062.1, on the reverse strand, counting down.
ACGATCACTTTTTTTCCAAATCTTACTGTTAGTCTTTCAAACGTGATAATACTCAGATGGTTGTTTTAACTGTTTCTCCCACTTGAGAAAAATTACCCAAACAAAAAAAAACTTGTTAAATTGTTGCCAATTAACACTACAATAGGGAAGCTTAACCAGGGATGCTACATAGTCTATGCCAGAAGCGCTAATTATTGGATTCGGAAAATCCGGTGTAGCTGCGGCAAGATTGTTGAAACAGGAAGGCTGGGAGGTAGAACTTTGCGACAGTAGCACCTCCCCAACCCTCCTCGAACAACAACAAAAACTCGCCAGCGAACACATTACCGTCAAATTAGGAAACACACCAGAATTCACCAATTCTGATATATCCAAACTAATAGTTGTCAGTCCCGGAGTTCCTTGGAATATTCCTATTTTAGCCAAAGCGCGAGAACTAGGCATAGAAACTATTGGCGAAATGGAACTAGCTTGGCGATATTTACAAGATATTCCTTGGGTAGCAATCACTGGTACAAATGGTAAAACCACCACTACAGCCTTAACTGCGGCAATTTTCCAAACAGCAGGATTGAACGCCCCCGCCTGTGGTAACATTGGTTATGCTGCTTGTGAGGTAGCAATACAGGCAAGAGGGAATACAGAAAAAAATTCCGTTGATTGGATAATTGGGGAAGTTAGTAGTTATCAAATTGAATCTTCTGTGACATTAGCGCCTCGTATTGGAATTTGGACAACCTTCACACCAGATCATTTAGCTCGTCACAAAACATTAGAAAATTACTATAATATCAAAGCCAAATTATTACATAATTCCCAAATTCAAATATTTAACGGTGATGATACTTATTTGAGCAAATTAGGATTAAACCATTGGCCAAACGCCTATTGGACAAGCGTTAAAGGGCAAGAATTTCTAATTGGTGAAAAAGGCTTTTATATAGAGAATGGCTGGGTAATGGAAAAAATCAGCGCCACACCCCAACCCATTGTTGAGGTATCTGCATTGCGAATGGTAGGAGAACATAACCAGCAAAATCTCCTCATGTCCGTCGCCGCAGCCAGATTAGCAGGTATAGATATTACCGCAATTTCTCAAGCTGTCCGTGAATTTCCTGGTGTTCCCCATCGCTTAGAACATATCTGCAATTGGCAAGGAATTAATTTTATTAACGATAGCAAAGCCACCAATTACGACGCAGCCGAAGTAGGATTGGCATCTGTGCAAAGTCCCGCCATTTTAATCGCCGGTGGAGAAGCCAAAGCCGGAGATGATAGTGCCTGGTTAGACCGAATTCAAGCCAAAGCCGCCGCCGTCTTACTCATAGGTAACGCAGCACCAGCATTTGCGAAACGTTTCCAAAAGGTGGGATATAGCAATTATCACATAGTGGAAACAATGGAAAACGCCGTATCTTTATCTGCGGAATTAGCCAAAAAACATCAAGCCCCAGTAGTATTACTGTCTCCAGCTTGCGCTAGTTTTGACCAGTATCCTAACTTTGAAATGCGGGGCGAAGACTTTCGGCAATTGTGTCAAAAATATCTAGGGTTTGCTGAAAAAACGTAAAACGTAAATGAATCAAAGGATTTTACGTTAAGTTGACACCAATGACCAATCACCAATCACCAATGACTAATGACTAATGACTAATGACCAATTACCTTTTCCTGACTAGGTGGAATTTGTTCAATAGGAATTAGTGATTCCATTACAGTTTTCACAATTGGTGCAGCTACAGTAGAACCATAGGCATTTTCTCCCTTTGGTTCATCCACAACTGCAAACACCACATAACGGGGAGATTCCACAGGCAAAATAGCGACAAAACTGGTAATTCTTGCACCCTTAATATACCCACCATTAGGACTAGCTTTTTCCGCTGTTCCTGTTTTACCACCAATCCGATATCCTGAAATTCTCGCTGCTTTACCAGTACCGGAACTGACTACTGTTTCCATCATTTCCACAACCTTTTGGGTGGTTGTAGGTGAGAAAATTTGTCTTGGTTCTGGAAGAGTAAGTGAATAGTGCATTCCGCCCTTGGTATCAATTAGTCCTCGGACTACATGAGGTGTGACTAATTTACCCCCATTAGCTAATGCACCTTGTAGTTGTACCAGTTGTAATGGAGTCAGAGAAAAGCCTTGTCCAAAAGATGTGGTAGCTGGTTCAATGGCTGAAGAAATAAATTTTTCTTGACTTTTTAATTGACCACTAACTTCAAAGGGTAAATCTGTTTCAACTTTTTGTCCTAACCCTAAACGTTCTAGCCAGTTGTAGTATATAGATGGTTTTAATCGTTGAATGATTCTCACCATGCCAATATTACTAGAAGTTTGTAAAATTTCAGGAATAGTTAATCGGCGATAACCAGTTTTTTCGGCATTTTTTATAGTATGTGTGCCGATTTTAATAGAACCAGGATCTTCAAAAGTGTCGTCTGGTTTGATTGTACCATTTTCAAGAGCGATCGCCACATTCACTGGCTTAAAAGTTGATCCTGGTTCATAAAGATCAGCCACAGTCCAATTTTTGAACAGAGAGATATCGGACTTAGCATATTGATTCGGATTATAGGTAGGCTGAGAAACCAAAGCCAATAAAGAACCATCCACTGCATCCATGACAATCACTGCCCCCCGTTTGGCACTAAATTTAGTCATTTGTTCTTTCAACGCCGCGCGGGCTACCCGTTGCAGACGGCTATCAATAGTCAATTGCAATTTTAAATCATCAGAATTCAGAAATCCCTCGGTAACATAATTCGGCATCAACGACCCATCTCCCGACTTACTCATCCGCACTGTTTGTCCAGAACGTTCTAGTAACTTCTCCTGACTATATTCCACACCAGCTTGGCCACGACGGTCAAGATTAACATAACCCACAACATCCGCTACCAAATCATCTTGGGGATAAAATCGGGAGTATTTTTGAATAAACTCAAACCCATTCAAACGCAGTGAGATTAACTTATCAGTAATATCTTCAGAGACCCCAGAAGCGAGTAAAATTCCACTCCGTTTATTTTGGAATGTTTTCACCAAATCAGCCTTTTCTTTGCCGATAATTGGCGCGATTTTCTCCGCAATTTGTTCCTGGGATAGATTGAATAACTTAGGATGACTATATACAGTATAAACGGGACGATCAATAGCCAATATGTTATTATCCCGATCCACTACCGGACGACGAGGCATATAAGGGCGCACATTCACCATTTGCTGATTTCGCGCTTTCTTAGTCAGCTTTTTTCCCTGAACAATTTGTAATTGATATAAGTTAAATACCAAACCTACCATAGCCATCATTAACACACCCCAGACCGTAAACAATCGTAATTGAATGTTAGGTGGAGTTTCCGGTGTTTTTGGCTCAATCTTTTCTGATTCAGTCTGTCTAGAAAACTTGCGTTTACGTCGGAATTCTAAATTACGTAGATTTTTAAATTGTGTTTTCAGCGATAACTTTAGCATGAGTCAGTTGTCAGTTTTCAGTGGTCAGTTGTCAGGATTTCAGGAGGAAGAAAATTATTTACCAATCACCAATTACCCATTACCCATTACCAATTAATATCCTAATGGAGAAGGGGGTTCAGGTTGCGGTTCTGGTTGAGAAGTTGAGAATGACGACCGGGGATAATTATTGGATGTTGGTGGTAAGAAAATTGTCCTCTGAGAAGTTGGTGATACCAATTCCGTACCAGGCTGTTCTGCCTCCTGTGCCATTTTGCTGGTTAGTGTCGCATTAGCAGTATTTAACTGTCGCTCATGACGCTGTAAGCTTTGTAACTTACGATAGGAATCACTCCAAAGCTCTTGTGAATATACAGTCCAACCATAAACTATTAATGTCGCTACCACTAATAAAAATGCTAAAATTGACGAATAGCGATTGACCATATACATACGTAGTAACCATTCAGGCAAAGTTGGAGTATTACTCATCCTATAAACAGCAGTATTTGATTGTCTATTAATATCAGTAGTTTCTTGTTTACCCGCGTCTAGATTTGTAGTGCGAATTGCTGGTTTATTTCGGCGAGAACCTAAGAAATTTAGCCAGGCATTTCGGGGACTAGAGGATTTAACTGCGATCGCTTCACTCTGTAATCGGGAGGAACTCTGGCTTTTTTGATTCAAACTTCGAGAACGTCGCTTACTCAATGATGCAGGAGATTTACGCCAGAACCAGGTATTTTTTGCGGAAACTGCCGATTTACGTTCAAAAACCATGATTTTTGTGATAATAAATACTTTAATTTTGACTTAACTAGATTTTGCCCAAAGTTACAAAAAAAGGAAACAGGGAAAAAACGTCCGAGTTTTCCATCTCTTTTCAGGGGGATTTCACCGTTCTCTTTAGCAAATTTTCAGGACAAGAATCGAGACCATTCTAACCGTTAATTACACCTTGTTTATGTTACATATAATCTACGAGAATGTTACAAAAAAGAATCGGTTGAAATATGTAATCAGAAAGTCCTTAAAAAAAATCAATAAATAAGGTATCTTATTCAACAGGCTGCATATTTTATTGCCACAATTGGTGAAAGAGGAGTTATGAAGACAAGAATTTTTGGTTTGGCTCTAATGTTAAGTCTGGCTACCATGCTGGGAGCTTGTGATGGTGGTGGTGAACCATCAGGTACTACCAGTTCTCCAGCAGCAACAACAGGTGGCGAACCAGCAGATACTGCTACCCCCGCAGCAACCACATCTCCTGATGCGACCACATCTCCTGATGCGACCACATCTCCTGATGCGACCACATCTCCCGCAGCTACTCCCAAAAACCCTTAGTATAGGGTAGAATATTAACCTCTCCTGGGTAGTTGACATCTTAAAAAATTATTTTCTACAAAACTCTACTGAGAAAGTTAAAATAGTTTGTAGATTAAAAAATAAAGATTCAACTGCCTAACAGTAGTGTTAAGTTGGGTAAAAAAGAGAAACATTCATCAGGTTTTGCTTCTGGGCTAGATTCAGTTCTCGCCCAGTTTCGCCCAGTTTGATTTTTTCTATATTTGTTTTTTGACATAATCACCGACCTGAGGGTGCGATGATTCTTGACACTTCACCAGAACACGCCACAAGTGGTCTTATCGTCCCTCTATGTCCGTTTACAGTCTCCCAATGCCCTATGGGACTATAACCAAATTTTAGCATAAAGCCGTCCTGGAAGGACGGGGCTTGTGTCCCGTCTTTTTGGTCGGCAACCAAATTAATCTCAATGTATGCTGTTACTGCAATTTAGTACATCTCATTATTGTCGCAAAGCCAGATTGGCATTGGGTTATAAAGGAATTAGTTATCAAACCGAAAATCTCACTCCAGGACTGCACATCTTGAGAGTAAAGCCCTTAACTGGATTGACAACATTACCTGTGCTGTTACCCCAAATTGTCGGACAACCCCAAGCTATTGGCGACTCTACGGAAATTTTTAAATTTTTAGAAAGCTATCAACCCGAACCTACTTTGTTTCTACCCAATTCAGAACAGCAAGCTCAAGCTACGATGTTAGAAGATTGGTTAGATGAAAGTATTGGCACAGCTACTAGATTTGTATATTATCAATTTCGCGCTGGTGAAGGTAAGGACATTGACCCATCACTATTTAGCCAAATGGTGATTAAAATAGTCAGACAACAATATGGTATTAATGATACTACAGTTGAATTAGCTAAAAAAAGACTCGCTCATGCTTTGTTATTATTGTCTATGTATTGGCAAAAAGGTGATTATTTAGTGGGTAGCCGCTTGAGTATAGCTGATATTGCAGCAGCGGCTTTGTTGACTCCTTTAGCACTAATTCCTGATTATCGTCAGGCATATCCACAGATTTTTGCACGAATTATCAATATCCACCAGTTATGTGGTGAACCATTACCACCAGGACTTGAGGACCTAGGGCCTGCGCCCAATCAGGAGTTAAGATGAAACGGATACTGCTGGTTATTTTGAGTGTTACTACGAGTATTTTAGTTGGGTTCAGTGGTCATAGTAGTAAAGTCGTGATGGCATTACCACCACAGGCAGATATACCAGAAGAGATATTGCGAACAGAGATTATTCTAGCAGCGCGATCGCCCATTGATGGCAGAATCCTCACGCCCGCAGAATATGCCGAATTGCAAGCACAAATCCAAATAAGTCCACCACCACGTTTAGCCTCCGGTATCCGCGATAAAATATTCTTGCTGCAACTACGCAAAACATTATTACAATTTTTCCCATTTTTAAGTATTTAATTTAGGGAACAGGTGACAGGTGACAGGGAACAGGAGGTGGGGGACTGTCTCTTATA
>NZ_JADEVZ010000061.1 GCF_015207875.1 Dolichospermum sp. LEGE 00240 | reverse complement strand
ACCCCCCCCTATTCCTGAATTTTGCTGGATGTGGCTTGAAATGTCATAATTTTCCAAGGGTCAATATTTTTATTGACTTGATTTATTGCGGCAAGTTTGATATTATCTTCTAATAAATCAGTGGGTTTTTCTAGATTTAAAATCTCGCTTTGCAAAGATATTTCTGCTGTTTGTCCATGACATTCATAAAAGCGAATAATAAACTTTTTTGGATCATTTTCACTGGGTTTAAGTGCCATTAAAATCAAGTTATCTGCTGATAAAGATAAAAAACTTTGGCTTTGACAAAGGTTTAATCTAGGTTGATAGTTGATTGGGTTTACTAATACTTGAAAAGGAACATTCAACTCATAACCACGTTTGACGGTTTCTGCTTCTTCCCAACTGTCTAAATGAGGATATAAACTGTAGGTAAATTCTTGTATCCCTCTATCTGCTTGGGAGTCTGGCCACTGGGAACTTCTTAGCAAGGTGAGGCGCAGTTGGTTAGGCTTGGCATCGTAACCATATTTACAATCATTGATAAGACTAACTCCGTATTTTCCCGTACCCGTATCTGTGGTTAAATCTGCCCAATGTAAGGCGGGGACTTCCCATTTCGCCTTTTCTGCAGGGGTTTGGGGATTTGTAGAACGACGAATAGCGCCGCAGGGAATTTCATAAGTGGCAAATTCGGCTTGGAGATTGAGAGGAAAGGCTGTTTTAACTAATACTTGATTTTCTTGCCAATTTACAGTGTTAGTTATTTTCAAAATTGGTGAACCGATTTCCAAGATGTAATCTTGACAAAATTCTGATTTTCCGAGTTGACGGACTACTCGCAACCGTTGTTGAATTTCTCCATGTTCTTGCCATTGAATTAATTTTAATTGAGTTGACGGTAGAGGTTTTGTGTTATAATCAGGGTCTATGTTCCAAGCATCCCAATATTGTCCGCTGTCGGTAAAAGCTTGAAGTTGATTTCCTGCACCGGCTAAAAATTCTCGTTGTTGGGTTTTGTCAAAGACGCTGGTTAAATCTCCGGTTTCGGGGTTAATTTGAATTTGCAAATATTCGTTTTCTAATATCCAGTTTTCGGGGAATGTTTTGGGTTGGGGGGAAGATGGAGACAGCCAGAAAATGCTGTAACCTATAGATGGTATGGTTGGGAAAAATAATAAGGTTGAGTCTTCGCTGTTTTGGGAGGGGATTTGTTTTCCTTGAATATCAGAAATCTTCCAGGTTGGGTAATCTGTGGTGATGATTTTTGATAAGTCAATGGTGACAACTTGGGAACGTTCCCAGTTGAGTGAGTTAAAAATTATGACGGGGATGCTGTCAGGATTGGGAGGTTGTGGTATGTTGATTGTGGAGGCGATCGCACTCAAAGAGTTCTCTAATATTTCTGTTCCCACTTTTTCTACTGCTTCCCATTCCCATAAAGCGTCTGCGTAAACTTGGGTAATGGAAGAACCGGGGAGAATGTCGTGAAACTGGTTAAATAAAACTTTTTTCCATGCGGTTTCTATTTCTGTTTGTGGAAATTCTGCACCACAAAGGATATTTGCTAAAGTTGCGAATAATTCAGCGCTATATAATAGGTGTTCAGATTTGCGATTCCAGCGTTTTTGGTCCGCGTGGGTAGTATAACATCCTCGATGGAATTCTAAATAAAGTTCGTCTTCCCAAACTGGTAAGTTTTGAGTTGATGATTTTATGTCGTTGAGGTATTGTGCGGAAGTTGTAAATTCTAACTTGGGGAAAATTGGGGAATGTTCCCACCGTCGCGCGGTTTCTAGCATATCACGGGTTGGACCACCACCATGATCACCCACTCCGGGAAGCCAAAGAGAATTTTGTAAACCTGTTTGCGTTTTCCAGTCACAAGCGTACTTGGTCATTTTAACTGGTTCGATGGTTTCGCCGATAGGTGCGGACATGAAACTTAATGTTTGACTGCCATCAGGCGATCGCCACCAAAATAAGTCATAATCAAATTTAGTTGTATCATTCCAGCGGAGTTTCTGAGTTACAAAACACTCAATTCCTGCATTTGCAAAAAATTGGGGTAAGGTCGCACAAAAACCAAAGGTGTCGGGAACCCAAACTACAGCAGATATTTTTCCGAACTTCTGGAGAAAATACTTTTGTCCATATAATAACTGACGCACTATAGACTCACCAGCAATTAAATTCAAATCCGGTTCAACCCAAAAACCTCCCAAAACTTCCCATCTTCCCGCTTTAACTTGATTTTGAATTTCTCGAAACAAGTCGGGACGATTTTCCTCTACCCAAGCATACAATGCCGGTGTGGTATGACAGAAAATCAATTCGGGAAAATCCTGTTGGAGTTTTAAAGTTGACTCAAAAGTATTTTGTGCTGCTTTCCAAGTTTCCTCCACAGGCCATAACCAGGCTAAATCTAAATGTGCATGACCTAATAAATTAATTTTATATTTTTGAGCGTTGATAAACTCAGTTAAACTCAAATAAGTTTGTTGTAAATTGACAAGATATGTTTTCCAATCTTGATTTTCTGCGTCTCGGCGATTTGTAACTTTCTCAACTTCCCCAGCTAAACTTAGTAACTTTTCTGGTGCGAAGTTTTGTAAAAGAATTTCTGTAACTGCTAATTCATCAGCAATAAAACCGGCATCAGGATGATCATAATCTGTGGACTCAAAAATTGCAAGCGATCGCATCAACGCCCCATCACAATGTCCCGGACTCACCAACCGCAAAGCTATGGTAAACTCTTCTCTAGGACTGACACTTGGACTCAGCAACACTCGCGGGGAAGAATCAAACAAATCCCCCGTCAATACTAACTTACCATTAACATACACTTCTGCTAAATCTGCCCACCATACCAACGCCAAACGCAAAGACAAACTTGTTAACGGAAAATTGTGTAAATGTTCAGGAACAGAAAATTTTTGTCCTAACCATAATACCCGGTTTCCTCCTGTCCAGGAAACATGAGCTTTTTCATTTAGCTCCACAGGTTGCCAATCAGTTAAACTAAATGGGATAAAATCAGTAACTACCCCGTCAGTTTCCTGATATCGCCAGTTTGACTGGATATCAACCTGACAACAAGAACGCAAATTTTCAATTGCCGTTGATATAGATTTAGTATTTAATGAGGATACAGGAAGAGTCATATTTCTAATAAAATAATATAGAGCAGGAGTCAGGAGTCAAAATTCAGAATTCAGAAATGAAGCTGCTTTGATTTTTAGTTTGTCTCTCATGCAATTCCCAATTACTATAAATGTCAATAATTGCTATTGCTGAAAATTTATATGTCTGTGAGAATCTCTTAACAATTCAAAATTAAAAATAGGGATCTAAAGCCTTTAATTGACGATAACTTCCACCCTACAAATTACACATAATTACCATGTCTTCTGATTTCTCCAATCGCTATCAAAGCAAACTCTTCAACTTTGTCTACCAGCATTCTCGACGGTTGACACAAACACTGGAAAACACCTTCAAGAATTTGCAACTTGCTACTGGTTTGGGTGTAGGTTCTCTACTGTATCCACTTTACCAATTATGGCAACAAAATGGCACAGTCAAAAAATTACAATCAGCAAATCCTCCTACCAGTGATGCACCAATTCAAATTATATTAGATGTTGTCAAAAATCTTTCTCCCGGAGAGACTGATATCCCAACTTCCTCACAAACCAATCCTCTCACATTTTTAGGATCTTTGTGGAAGAAAGTTTTTCCTCGTCCAAATTCTCCAAGTTCAGAAAGTACCCTGCAACAGCATATACCAACAGTACAGGGAATTGCCATAGAATTACAAACCCGTAATTTAGTATTAGTAAGCGCAGATAATCGTATTTTTGATATTTTCACACCGCAGCAAAACGTCAAGTTAGCAGATAGAATTAATAGCGAAATTAGTGAATATCGGTATTCTTTACAATTAATTGCTCACCAACAACAAGAATTATTACCCAAAATTGATCATCTTTTGAATAAGTTAACTGATGATCATCCTATCATAGTACAACAACCTCTTCTCAATCCCCTGAAACTTTTTGGATTTCTCGATCAATTAATTGCTAATTTAGAAACTACGGCTTTAGTCCCCGTCCAAAAACACAGTCAGGAAATCGTCAAGAATTTCCAAAGTCAAGTTAATGATTTAACTATTAATCATGATTACTTAAAACCTCAGCGACAAAGTATTTCTAATTTAATTTTAGCCGCGATAAACTACTTTTTTGTTGTCAGAAATACTTATCAACTTGACTCAAATTCTTCTGGAGAAACCCCACAAAGTAACCCTGATTTTGAAAAGATAGTATCAGCAAACAATCAGTTAAATATGGGGGATACTTCAGAAGATACCTGGTTAACATGGAATGATTTATTTGGTAATATCCACACCAATATTGAAGAATTATCTGATAATAATGATGTCAATAAACTACCGCCATCTCAAATAAGATGGGGATTACCGATAATTCGGACTACAATGGGTCAACAACCACCCCACCCGAAAAATGACGAATTTCCCCAAACAGGTAGTCAAACCAGCCAAGAATTTAATTTTAAGCCAGACTGGATTGATATTTCTGCCACCTCATTAGGCTATGAAAAACACCCATTAGAACAAATTCTGGAATGGTTAGATTATTCTATATTATGGATAGAACAAATATTAACAAACATGATTTATTTTTTCAGAGGTTTATTGTTAGGGAGATAAATGGAAAATCAGATCCCCCACTTCTCAAAGAAGTCGGGGATCTAAAATCCGCTAAAATTCTACAATTACTGGTGTATGGTCACTAGGTTGAACTAACTTTCGCGGTTCAATATCAATAACACAACTTTGAGCGCGTTCATACAACACTGGTGTGAGATAATGGTGATCTATTCGCCAACCTAAATTACGCTTAAAAGCAGCCGTGCGATAATCCCACCAACTATAATTTTCCCCTTCGCTGTTGAATTTACGAAAAGCATCTGCAAAACCTACATTCAGAACATCTCGTAAAGCTTGACGTTCTAATTCCGATGCCATGATGTGATTATCTATTTTTACTTTATCATTAATATCTATATCTTCTAGGGCAATATTAAAATCACCACACAGAGAAATAGCTGGATTTGATAATATTAACGTCTGTAAATATTCTTGCAGTATTTTTAACCAGCCTAACTTATATTCATACTTTTCGCTACCAATAGATGAACCATTGGGAACGTAAAGATTAACAATTCTTACACCCTCAATTACACCCGTAATCACCCGTTTTTGCTCATCCCATGCTGATTCTAGTCCTGGTAAAATAGAACTAAAACCTACGCTTACATCTATCAACGGTTGACGACTAATTAAAGCCACACCGTTATAAGATTTTTGACCGGAAATATACGGATAATAGCCTAAATTTGTAAATGCGAGACTAGGAAAATCCTGGTCTATGACTTTAGTTTCTTGTAAACACAAAACATCAACTGGATTTTCTGTTAACCAATTGATAACCTGTTCTAAACGTGTCCGCACAGAATTCACATTCCAAGTAGCAATTTTCATGAGTTATTGATTAAAATGATCGCAAAATAATGGTGAAGGAATTATTCGGTAAAAATTAGATATTTATGATCCCTCAGATAGATGAACAAGGTCTATACTAGTTTATAGTTTAATAATGTTGTCTGAATTTTTCATGTTTCGATAAAAAAATGAGTTTGTGAAAATCTTTTAACAGTCTGTTAATTTAGCATTTATTGATAGTTTTTTACCTCCATTTTCTCCAAATTGGAGGGTTCCGAATGGGGAAATAAATGGCTGGAAAAATGAACGTCATTAAATCAAGCATAAAAGTAGAAGTTGGAATTGTTTTTAATGGTGATGTCGAGATCAATTATAACATTGCCGGGGTTGAATTTTTTGAAAGGAGGACATTTTATGAGTATCATAGTTAACACCTGCCCCTGCTGTGGCGGTTCGGTTCTGCGTCATGTTCGCCATCATGAGGTTTATTGGTTTTGTCTGTCCTGTAGACAAGAAGTACCAGTTTTAAGTATCAATGATGGATCTAATCCCCTATCTCAGCGAGAAACCCGTAATCAAGAAGTTTTACAGCAAACGGCGTTGAGTTCTTGAATTTGTCCGGGAAAAATCGCTAATTAGCATAAATTTGGCTAAAATCACAAATTGCTAATTTTAAATACAAAATATATGCCGATATCATTAAGTATGGTATAAAACCGTATTTAATTGGTTTTAATAGTGTGGTTAAAGCCATACTTCTTTTTTATGGGTGAAAAGTTTTGTTAGCAGCACTACTCTACGGACAAGAGGATTTACGCCTAGAACAAGTTCCTGACCCGACCCCCGCAGCCGGCGAGGTGGTGATTCAGGTGGAAGCAGCTACTACTTGTGGTACAGATTTGAAGGTGTGGCGACGGGGTGGTCATGCTAAAATGCTGACACTGCCGACACTGTTTGGTCATGAAGGTGCAGGACGGATTGTGGCTGTCGGTGCTGGGGTGAGGAATTGGCGGGTAGGCGATCGCGTCGTGGCAAATAATTCTGCTCCCTGCATGAAATGTTTCTTTTGTCAACGCCAAGAATATTCTTTATGTCCCCATATAACTTGGAATAATGGCACATTTGCAGAATATCTGAAAATTCCTGCTCCCATAGTTAGGCATAATCTATTACCTGTTCCCGATCATTTGCCCCTAGTATTAGCGGCGATGACTGAACCTTTAGCCTGTGTATTGCATGGTATCAGCCGTTGTGGTGCTAAACCCAATGACAAAGTAGTGGTTTTGGGTGATGGGGCGATTGGCTTGATGTTTGTGGCAGTATTAGCGAAATATACTGAGGTGATATTGTGGGGTGGGAATCATCAACGGTTAGAGATTGGGGAAAAGCTGGGTGCAGCCAAGACTTTTAATTATCATCAAGTTACGGATATTGCCAATACAGTTAAGGAATTAACCGCTGGTTGGGGTGCAGATGTCGTCATCGAGGCTACTGGTGTACCGAGTGTCTGGGAAACTGCGATCGCTTGCGGTCGTCCCGGTGCAACTATCAATTTATTTGGCGGTTGTCCAAAAAATACCACAATTACTGTCAATACCGAACAATTGCACTATAGTGAACTTACTCTCAAAGGCGTATTTCACAATACACCAGAATATATCAACGCCGCCCTATCACTCATCGCTAGTGGTACAATTCCTTTTGACTTGCTCATTAGTGAACACCGACCTTTGCAGGATCTAGAACAGGTCTTTATAGATATGAAGGCACGGAAAGTCATTAAGGTAGCAATGGTTTGACACTGAAAATTCCGACGCACCCCACTTGATCTCAACAATGCTCAAACAATCCTTACTAAAATTATTGATTCTACCTTGTTCTCTGATACCTTGGTTGTCAGTGGAAATGCTGTTAAATTCTCCCGGACAAGCCCTACCTGGTGACACTACAGAGGATGTACTTTCATGGATTAAAGCCCATCCCACACTACAGCCAAAACCAGGAGAACGATTATTTATTAGTAAAAGTGATACAGCGGCTCAAAGATTTACCTTCCAAGCCTCCGTGTTACCTGCCGGTAGAGTAACATTTACTAAAGACCGCATCACAATTCGCACTGAACGCATGACCATTTTTGATGCTGTTAATGGCGTTACACTACAACGTTTAGAAGAATCTTTGCGAGTGATTTATGGTTTAGATGTGTATCAAGATTATAATGAGGCTCAAACCATCTATCAGTATCCTGATCAAACTACTATTAATACATCTAGACTAGCAAAGACACCAATGCGGGAAGCATTGAAGGGAGAATTACGGATAGGCGATCGCTATGGGTATTGGGTAGAAATTGCCCAACCCAAGGAAGGTAAAGCCATCACTGGTAAAATCACGGTGTTACTTAAAGCCGATTTAGATAAATTAGAAACAGAATTAAGAACGCGCTAATTTAGGAGTCAGGAGTCTCTGAATCAGGAGTCAGGAGTTAGGAGTTAGGAGTCAGGAAGAAGAAGGAGAAAGAAGGAGAAGGAGAAAGAAGGAGAAGGAGAAGGAGAAAGAAGGAGAAGGAGAAGGAGAAAGAAGGAGAAGGAGAAAGAAGAAGAAGGAGAAAAAAGGAGTTTCATAAAGTTTGCCATGTTCCCGAAAAAATACTTTCAGCCCCCAGAGAAATACGGACTAAATCCTCATTAAGCAATGGAGGCCACTCCACACCTGCCTTTCTTCCCGCAACAAAAAATCTTTGCGCCTTCACAGCCAACTGATATAAAGCAAAAGCCAGTTCTCTGTCCAAATTTGGTGCTGTTTTTAAAGCTTCAAATACCACCTTTAAAGCCAACAGGGTGGAAGTAACCTGACCAGGAACGGGAGGTTTACCTTGTTGTAAACGACTTAACAGAGTATCTGGATTATCTAAACTGCTGGTTTGGTCTATGAGTAGTTTCCGTGCTATTTCGTAGTTCATACTTCTAACTAGTTTTCATACTGTGCCAAAGTTGCACTTTACAAATATATTAGAAGCATCTAGCTCAGGAAGGTTGCAATTTTTCCCCAGAATAGTTTATTATCCTGATTTTGGTGTTTAATTTCGGAAAAAACTCAGTATCAATGCCTATTTCCTCAACTCTATGATTATCACCTTAATAGTAGCTTGGGTAGTTTTTATCATTCTCTGGAAATTAATTAAAACCACCATTAAAACAGCTATAATTTCCGCCGCTATTGTTATGTTATTATACTTTGGCTTCGGTATTACTCCCCAAGACATTTGGCATCAAATCAGCCAATTTACTCAAACCTCCTCTCCCACAACAGGAAATAAGTAAGCATCGAAAAAGTCAAAACAATTATTAACTCAAGTTGCTAGTTATCTCCTTGAGGCTGGTAATGGGTAATTGGTAATAGGTAATAAAAGCTCTGGTTTCATCCTGTTCATCCTTTAATCCTGGATATCCTGATAGCGAAGCGTGGCGTTAGCCATTTCTGACAATTTACCTAATTAGCCACTTACATTAATATATCTAAAGTTTTTGATTTATTCATCAAACCCTATTAAATCAAGTTATCAACATCCTGGTAAATCTAATGCAATTAATAACGCTTGCTCCAGATGTGCCATCACCACCTCCGACAAAATTCCTCTTAAACGTAGAAAACGGGTTTTAGATAATACCCGCACCTGATCTGCCATAGCGATCGAGTCTTTCTTTAATCCACCATCTGGGGACAAAATCAAAACTTGAGTAGGGTAAACTCGCTTGCCATCTTGATAGGTGGTACAAGGTACTGCCAAAACTACAGGGCTGGATAGATTAATCACATCACGACTCACAATAATTACCGGACGAGTTCCTCCCTGTTCCGAGCCTTCAGTCATTTCCAGACGTGCATCATAAACCTCACCCCTTCTCATCTTGGAGCTTCCCCTAACTGCAACGCCTCCCACTGCGCCGTAGCAAATTCTACCTCTAGTTTTAATACCTCCGCCTGATAATCTGGATCATTAGCCATTTCAGCTAATGCAGCATCAATTTCAGACCGCTTCTGTAAGGCTAATTCTCTTCGTAAAGCTTGGGCGACAAAATCATTCCGACTCTTAGCCTTTCCTTCCAAAACCGCCTTGTCTGTAGCTTCTAGGAGTTCTCTCGGAATGGTTAGCGTCGTGCGAACGGTTTCTGTTTTCATAGAGCGTTCATTTGTTGATGACTGAAGTGATGTCTTATATCATATCGTTTTACGCATCATCCAAAATTAAAAATTCAGTTGTTGGTGAAATCTTGGACTTTTGCCACCTACTTTTCCACTTTATCACCTAAAATAACCTCAATTGTGGCAATCTGAGAAGTATAACCCCTGGCAATCTGATATTTTAGCTACAGAAAATCTACCTGTTTAGATTATGCAAACTCTGCCGACTTTGGAAATTACCAACACTGCATCTAGTCAACCAGCCTTTGATACCACCATCAAACGCCGCAAAACCCGCCCTGTAAAAGTGGGAGATGTCACCATTGGGGGTGGATACCCAGTGGTGGTACAGTCTATGATTAATGAAGATACTCTCGATATTGATGGTTCTGTCGCGGGTATTCGTCGTCTTCATGAAATAGGCTGCGAAATTGTTCGTGTCACTGTTCCTAGTCTCGGACACGCTAAAGCACTGGCGGAAATTAAACAACAATTAATCAAAACTTACCGAGATGTGCCAATTGTTGCCGATGTCCATCACAATGGCATGAAAATCGCCTTGGAAGTCGCCAAACATATTGAAAAGGTGAGAATTAATCCAGGTTTATATGTATTTGAAAAACCTAATACCAGTCGCACCGAGTACACAAAAGCTGAATTTGATGAAATTGGCGAAAAAATCCGCGAAACCTTAGCACCGCTGGTCATTTCCTTGCGTGATCAAGGTAAAGCCATGCGAATCGGTGTCAATCATGGTTCTTTGGCGGAAAGAATGTTATTTACCTATGGTGATACTCCTGAAGGGATGGTGGAATCGGCCATAGAATTTATTCGCATTTGTGAATCTTTGGATTTTCATAATGTGGTAATTTCCATGAAAGCCTCACGAGTGCCTGTCATGGTGGCTGCATATCGTCTCATGGCGAAACGCATGGATGATTTGGGTATGGATTATCCTTTGCACCTGGGAGTGACGGAAGCAGGTGATGGTGAATATGGCAGAATTAAATCTACCGCCGGTATTGCCACATTATTAGCTGATGGTATTGGTGATACAATCCGCGTGTCTTTAACAGAAGCACCAGAAAAGGAAATTCCTGTTTGTTACAGCATTCTGCAAGCTTTAGGTTTGCGGAAAACAATGGTTGAGTATGTCGCTTGTCCTTCCTGTGGACGGACTTTATTTAATTTGGAGGAAGTGCTGCACGTAGTTAGAGAAGCTACTAAACATCTGACAGGTTTAGATATTGCTGTGATGGGTTGTATTGTGAATGGACCCGGAGAAATGGCTGATGCTGACTATGGTTATGTTGGCAAAACTCCCGGTTATATTTCTTTATATCGTGGTCGGGAAGAAATTAAAAAAGTCCCAGAATCACAAGGTGTAGAGGAATTAATTAATCTCATTAAAGCTGATGGACGTTGGGTAGAACCTTAATTGTTAAGACTTTTACTAAAAAGGGAACGGGGAATAGGTAATAGGGAATAGGGAATGGGGAATGGATAGGAAACTAACGGGGAAACATGAAAATTAGTATGTATTTATACGATTTTAAAAGTTCTTAGTCGTTATACTCGTATCTAGGTTCTACCTGGGAATTGATGAAGTGGCAAGTCCACTTCATTTTTATTGTCAAAATCTCGGGTTTTTAGTCATTAACTAATTCATCGCGCCATTTTTCCCGTTTTTCTCTCTCTTCCCGCACTTCTTCCTCTCGTTCCCGCGATCGCACTAATAACCAACTTTCCCAGGTTAGGGGTTTTTGTCGTTCTAAATGGTTGATAAATTGGATGATTGATAAATCAGCTTTCAGGGGATTTTTTAAATCAAACTGCATGGTTTGTAAAATTTTATCATTGGTTTTGAGTAGGCGATCGCTAATTTTTTTCCCTCTCCATAACATCAATTTATTAATTAACTTTCCTAACATCCCTTTCCGTTTTTTGGACATGATGAGGGTTTGACCTTCAGTTTTTCCTCCTGGTAATATCCGAGTTGTAAATATTATATGTACCTGGGTAGACTCATTCGTAAAAGAAACAATACTTGTCGTTCCATACCAATAACAAACACTATAATTAAGAGAATTTTTAAACAACCGCCGATAAAGATTTAGCCAGAATGACTTACCATTAATATTTGTAATAGTGCTAAAAATAATCGCATTTTGATTGAGTTCTTGTTTCTCCAAAACCATTTTTAATGGTAATTTATGAACTAGATTAATTTGTTGAGTATCAATAGTTTGAATAAGTAAGATATGAGGATGACAATCAATACTAAATTGCGAACCGAGAGAAAAATCAAAGTCTTGATTTTCCCAATCTAAAACAAAAGGTAAAGATTGTTGTGGAATTTCCCCAGTCCAAACCCAAATCATCCCATATTGTTCGGCTACTGGCCAAGTTTTGGCTTTCAGAGATACAGGTTCATCTAAATTAGGAATATCCACACAAATACCTTCGGCATCAAATTTCCACCGATGTAAAACACAGCGTAATTCATTACCCTCAATTTTACCTTCAGCTAAACTTGTACCCATGTGCGGACAATAAGCATCTAGGATAACTGCACGTCTATCTTTACCCCGATATACGACTAAATCCTTACCAAAAATTGTCACAGCTTTGACATCACCTACCAGTAAAGATTGAGAAGGTAATACCCAATACCAACCTTCAATAAAGCTGGTTGATTGATTGAAGATTTTAGGTTTACGAACTGAGTTGAAATTATCTATATTGGTGTTCATTTTTAGGGGTTCACTTGCAGTGAAGCGGTTAATCTATTCCTATCATGAACAACTCAGAAAAACAGTTATCTTCAGTACCGTCAGCAGCAATGAATTAAAAGTCAAATAACTAATTACCAATTACCCATTACCCATTACCTAACTCCTGGTTGAAAGTTACGCAATCTTAAAGCATTACTGACTACAGAAACTGAAGAAAATGCCATTGCTGCACCGGCGATAATTGGGTTAAGTAACCAACCGAAAAAGGGATAGAGAATACCCGCAGCAATGGGAATACCAATGATATTATAAATAAAAGCAAAGAAGAGATTTTGGCGGATATTGTTGATAGTGGCGCGACTAAGTTGAATGGCTGTCACTATGGCTTGTAGATCTCCAGAAATTAAAGTAATATCACTAGCAGCGATCGCCACATCTGTTCCTGTCCCAATGGCAATTCCCACATCTGCTTGTGCTAATGCCGGTGCATCATTAATTCCATCTCCTACCATAGCCACAATTTGAGATTTATTCCCTATTTTCCTTTGCTGTAATGATTTAATCATCGCGGCTTTTTGGTCTGGACGCACTTGGGCAAAAACTTGAGTAATACCCACTTGATTAGCAATTGTTTGGGCAGTTTGTTGATTATCACCTGTTAACATTACCACTTCTAACCCTAATTTTTGCAGGGCTTTAACTGCTGTTAATGATGAAGGTTTAAGGCCATCAGCAATAGCCATAATTGCTTCTAAATTACCATTTACCGCTAACCAAATTACTGTTTTTCCTTCACCTTCCCAAGTTGTTTGATGGGGTTTTAAAATATCTGTATCAATTCCTAATTCCGTGAACCAGCGTTGTGTGCCAACTTGGACTAAGTTATCATATACAACTCCTTGAACACCACTACCAACAACAGCGGCAAAATTCTTAACATCAGCTAAACTCACAGCTTGACTTATCGTATATTTCACCACTGCTTCCCCTAAAGGATGTTCAGAATTTTGTTCTACAGTAGCAGCTAATTTTAATAACTGAAGTTCATTCCCATTTGCTGTACCTTTAATAGTCACAAAATCTGTAACTGTGGGTTTACCTTGAGTTAAAGTTCCAGTTTTATCGAGAACAATCGTATTTATTTTATGTGCTGATTCTAAACTTTCAGCACTTTTAATTAAAATCCCATTTTCTGCACCTTTGCCAGTTCCTACCATCACAGAAGTAGGAGTAGCTAAACCCAAAGCGCAGGGACAAGCAATAATTAAAACTCCCACCATTGTCATCATTGCTAAAGTAAAATTACCTGTGATACTAAACCAGATGATAAAAGTGAAAATTGCTATCAAAATTACCGTCGGCACAAACCACCCAGTTACTTGATCTGCTAACCTTTGAATCGGTGCTTTTGAACCTTGTGCTTCTTGGACTAACTTGACAATTTGCGCTAAAAAAGTATCCTTACCCACCCGCGTTGCCTTAAACTTAAAACTACCAGTTTTATTAATTGTTGCCCCAATTACCTCATCGCCTGGTTGTTTTCTCACGGCTACACTTTCACCAGTTACCATTGCCTCATCTACCGTAGAAATACCATCAATTACCTTTCCATCTACAGGAATTTTTTCACCAGGACGGACTAAAATTAGATCATTAACTATCACTTCATTAATGGGAATATCCATTTCCAAACCATCTCGCATTACCCTAGCTGTTTTTGCTTGCATTCCCATCAATTTGTGAATAGCTTCCGAAGTTTTCCCCCTAGCACGATGTTCAAAAAATCGCCCTAACAAAATTAAAGTTACAACTATTGCTGCAACTTCATAATAAACATGAATTTCTAAGCCTTGGGAAATAAGTAAATCAGGAAAAAGCGTCACGAATAAAGAATAGAAATAAGCCGTACCCGTTCCCAAAGCAATCAAAGTATCCATTGTGGCAGTGCGCCGTTTTAAAGACTTCCAAGCATTACGGAAAAAAGATCCCCCACACCAAAACTCAACAGGTGTTGTTAATGCTAATTGCAACCAAGGATGATGAAGAAATTTAGGAACAAAAGGTAAATGTAATCCCGTCATCATCGGTAAAGAACCAAAAAACAGAATAATACTAATGACAACCCCAGTTCTTAACTTGAGAATAAGTTCCTGTTCTGCTGCTAATTTACTTGCTGTTGCTGCTGTATCTTCACCTTCTACATCTAACTGAAAAGATGAATAACCAGCATCTGCGATCGCAGCTTGAATTTCTGCTATATTTGTTTTTTTAGGTTCATAATTAATAGTTACCTGTTCTGCACCAAAATTAACATGACAATCAGTCACTCCAGAAACAGCTAAAATTGCTTGTTCAACATTATTAGCGCAGGACGCGCAACTCATACCTTGAAGTTTAAGACTCAGAGTATTCATATCACCTCTTATAATTATCCTCCAGATCCCCGACTTCTCAAAGAAGTCGGGATCTATATATCTATACTTTACCTATTGGTGTATGTAATATATCATTTTAATAAGTTTCTCGACTTCCAACTAACTTACATTTCAAATTTTGGGTATAGAAATATATGTTACAAGTTATTTATTCTGACGAATTCTTAGATCACAAAACGGGAATCTATCACCCAGAAAAACCAGCCAGATTAACAGCGATAGTTGATGCTTTAAAAACTGCAAGTTTTGCCGAGAAAATTACCTGGAAACTACCTACACCAGTTCTATTAAAACCATCTTTAATGTCCTGGATAGAAAAGGTTCATCCTACAACCTATATTAACAAAGTTAAAGGTATCGCTGCCTCCGGTGGAGGTTATTTAGACGGGGATACTCCCATTTCTCCCCGCAGTTATGATGTGGCGTTATTGGCGGTTAGTGCTTGGTTAGATGGCGTTGATATAGTTCTTAATACAGGAGACAAATCTTTTGTATTAGCACGTCCACCCGGACATCATGCAGTCAGTGACACAGGGATGGGATTTTGTTTATTTTCTAATGCCGCCATAGCAGCTTTCTATGCTTTGCAACAATCTGGAGTTAAGCGGGTTGCTATTCTAGATTGGGACGTACATCACGGAAACGGGACAGAAGCAATAGTAGAAACTCACTCAGAAATTGCTTATATTTCTCTCCACCAATATCCAGCTTATCCTGGTACGGGAAAAGCTTCTCAACAAGGTTCACATCATAATGTGTTAAATTTACCTGTCCCTCCTGGTAGTGATATTACTGTCTATCAACCCTTGTGGGAAAGGAAAATTCTCCCGTTTTTAAGCAATTTTCAGCCAGATTTATTGATTGTGAGTGCTGGTTATGATGCTAATGCTAATGATCCTTTAGCCGGTGTGAATTTGCAACCAGAAGATTTTGGTTTGTTTACAGAATACTGTTTAGGTATAACCAAAAAAATTATGTTTGGTTTAGAAGGTGGTTATGATTTACCAAGTCTGGCTGAATCAGTAATTGCTACTATTCAAGCTTGTATAAATTAGTTTCTTTTTGGAATTTATCTTCCAAAAAATAAATTACCCAGATAAACGTTGGCGAAGCGTGGCGTTAGCCGTACTAGTCCAGACACAGAGGATACGGAGCAATGAGAGTTTGAGACATTTTTTGCGTTAAGGAACGCAAATTTAATAACCTGCAATTCTGATTTGATGTGGAATGGTGCGTTACGCTGTCGCTAACACACCCTACTTTTCTACTTTTGCACTTTATTTAATTCACATTCCTAAGTGGTTGAGTGTTTTTATTTGGAAGTCCCTCAAAACTCTTGAGATGTTTCGTTTCGCTATGGCTAACGCCACGCTCCGCGAACGTTACACTCAGCATAACAAAACAGGATCATTTATTTTGTGGCTTACTCTAATAAAACTTTGTCATCATGTCATGAAAGAGCTAAAGTTTTGTTAAGATACAATTACTGGGAATTCAGTCACCTGGCTGTGAAGAAAAATGAGATAGTACCAGTAGCTGTATACAGTTCAGAAGGTGAACAAATGACCACCTATATTTTTTTTGACCAAGCCCTCAAGATGCTTACCATTGCCTTTTTAGCAGCACCAATCATGCTAATCGCCGCTTCGAGTATAGGGTTAGCAGTGATTGAAACCATTGAAAAAACAGGAGACAGCTAAAACCACGCTTCAAAGTAGGGACAGGGCTTAAAAAGTTTAATTCTAACAGTATATCCGAAATTTTATCTACAACCTGCCCCTACCATAGACATATCACTGAATTTCTAACCCTAGAAAACGCTGAAATGGTCAATCAGTCATATTTTTAATTTAAATCTGGAGATTATTTAACCAATTTTGTAAATCCTCTACTGTAGATAAATCAAAGATTGATTCTCCTAAAAGTTCAATAATTTCTACATTTAAGTTTCTAATTTGTGCTTCTAATTTAGCATCAATTTTTCCTAGCTTGCGATTAACTTGACGCATAATTAAATTTTTTTGGCTCTGCCTTTAATAATAGTAACTCAAGTTGCTAGTACAACACGGCGTAAATAAATCAACCATTATCAATCGCCAAAAAGCTTGCTCAGTATTAGTTTTGACTTTTGACTTTTGACTTCCGCCTTGCGGTACTAGTTATCTCGTTGAGGCTGGTAATGGCTAATTGGTAATAACCTGAGTTCGGTGTTAGGAGTTTCTCCTGCGGAGACGCTACGCGAACGGAGTTATGATTTTTTCAACGAGATCATAAGGGTTTGAGACTCATACTTGGGGCAGTTTTCCACAAGTTATCTTATGTCGAACTCAGGTGGTAAGTAGGTGAACACAATAAAACCAATCTGTGTAAAGGAAAGTAAAATCGCCCAAACCCTCTTCAATCTTGCCTCTTGCCTTTTGCCTTGCCATAACGACGATTTTCAATGCTAACCTACTTAATAGGTAATTGGTGATGAAAACAGAAATTTCATCCTGTTCATCCTTTAATCCTGGACATCCTGATAGCGCGGCGTGGCGTTAGCCATTTCTGACAATGTACCTAACTAGCAACTTACATTAGTAGAGCCAGAGCCTCTGTGATAGCGTTCCCAGTCAGAGACTGGGAACGAGATAAACGAGATAAAGTAGGGGTTTGAGCTTAGATAGAAACTAGGCGACGTAAGGATTCAGCCCGACGTTTAGCAACGACGTTATTGGGTGCTAATTTGAGTGTTGCTTCATACATTTCTAAAGCTTGAGCATTCAATTTTTTCTTTTCGTAAGCGTGTCCGAGATTATTTAGAGCCGATACATAGTCTGGGTTCAATTTTATGGCTTCTTTGTACTGACGAATTGCTAAGTCATATTGTTCTTGAGCAAAGTAAACATATCCCAATCCGTTATAAATAGGAGCAATAGATTCTTCTCCTTCTTCTTCGGCGGCTTTGAGAGATTTTTGAAATAGGGATATGGCTTGACTAAATACTTTTTTTTCTGAGTAGATACTAGCTAATTCATAATATTCTTGAGCCGTACCTTTTTCTTTTGTTAATTTGTTTTTTAACTTGTTCAAGGAGCTTTCAAGTTTTCGGGTTTTGAATACTTGACGAAAAACACTCACCCCAGCAAATGCAAGTAAACCAACAAAAAGTGACAGATAAATGATGACTAAATTGCTATCCATTTTCTACAAATACAAATTATTAAAATACTCTATCTATTATCAGTTATTAGGTTGTGTATTTCTCACTAAATTACTACAATCCCCAGTATTCTATCCGTTCTTTTAGCCAACCTGTAACTGTGTAACGAGCGATCGCTTCATTCACGTTACGTCTTAATTCATCATACTGTAATCCCTTTGGCATTACTACAGATAGCGGTTCTGCTGATAATTTAGTTGGCAGTATGCGATATTGGGGATGTGCTTGCACCCAACCACTAAGAATACTAATATCTGCTGCAAAACCATCTACCTGATTACTTTCTATTTTTTCCCAGCCTTGAGCATAAGAATTTACAATAACTAATTCGGCAGATGGTGTAAAATATTTTAAGTATCCAATCGTACTGGAGTGGTTGAGAACAGCTATTTTCCTTTTGCTTAGATCTTTTAATGCTTGAATAGCTGTATTTTTTGTAACTACTCCTGCACCGTCATAATAGTAAGGAACACTGAAGCTAACGATGCGAGAACGTGATTCTGTGGCTGTGACTCCAGCGACCGCTAAATCAACTTGCTGATTAAATACTAATGGTAAGCGATCGCTATTAGCTACCGGTTGCAATTTCACCGCCTCCGCCTTTCCCAACAGATCACTAGCCAAACGTTTAGCTAAATCAATTTCTAACCCTTGCAAATTGCCCTTTTCATCCCTAAAACCTAAAGGGCGAAGATTATCCTTAACTGCCATATTGAAATAGCCTCGTTGCTCAATTTCCGCCATGGTCGCGGCAGATGCAGTCAAGTTCCCACCGATAAAATACAGACAAAAAATCAAGAAAATGGTAGCGGATAATACCAGATGTAACTTATTCATCATCGTTCTGCGTTTTACTCCAATTAAAAATGCCAAAAAGTTTCTTGATTTTTAATTTTCAATTTTCCGAAGTGCCATCTGTTACATCCGTTATTCATCCGTTGCCACCTTTATCCGTTAACCGAGTTAGCCAGTTCCGCAATTTTCGCGAAGCTTGCAGGATCAAGAATTGCCAATTGTGCCAACATTTTGCGGTTTAGTTCCACATTGGCCTTTTTCAAATTACCAATCAACCGGCTGTAGCTTAAACCGTGTTGTCTAGAAGCTGCATTAATCCGCGCTATCCACAGACGGCGAAAATCACGCTTCTTCTTTTTGCGATCGCGGTAAGCACTGCGAAGTGCCTTCATTACCTGTTGGTTAGCGGTTCTAAACAAAGTTGAGTGAGAACCACGAAACCCTTTAGCTAATTTGAGAATTTTATTGCGGCGTTTGCGAGCTACATTACCGCGTTTTACCCGAGTCATATCTTATTACCTGTGTCTTTTACAAATATGGAAGCATTAAACGTACGTTATCTTCGTCCCGTTCATGAACAACTGCCATTTTTGACATATTGCTCTTTTTACTAGAGGATTTATGCTCTAATAAGTGGTTTTTGAAAGGTTTGCGGCGGACAATTTTACCGCTACCGGTGGCGCGGAATCTCTTCGCCGCAGCCTTGCGAGTCTTTAGTTTAGGCATGGGATGGCTTTAATTCAACACAATCCACCATTATATATGAGAAAAGGCAAATTGTATGCCCCATCAGCAAGATCGCCAGAAATTCCCAGGACATAAACATCATATTCAGATGTTAAATCGTTATAAAGAATAAAACTGAGATCACAAACCCAGATATGAAGCCTGTTGTACGGTTAAATAAGAAAATTTTGTTTTATGTTTGTTCATTACAGAAGCCGTCTAGACTGCATAAATGTTAGGATTGCCACAGAGTGAGAATCGCGTAAGAGAAGGAAAAAAAACTGAATGGCAGAATTTGAAAAGTCAATATCCTTTGATGGACGGGATATTCGACTGACGGTTGGCCTACTAGCCCCCCAAGCAGGTGGGTCGGTTTTGATACAATCAGGAGATACAACTGTTTTAGTAACGGCTACAAGGTCAGCAGCGCGGGAAGGCATTGATTTTTTGCCACTGACCGTAGATTACGAAGAAAGATTGTACGCAGCAGGAAGAATTCCTGGGGGAATTATGCGCCGGGAAGGTCGTCCACCGGAAAAGGCAATTCTTGCCAGTCGTCTGATTGACCGTCCACTCCGTCCTTTATTCCCTTCATGGTTGCGAGATGACTTGCAAGTTGTGGCAATAACCATGTCAATGGATGAGCAAGTCCCCCCTGATGTGTTAGCCGTTACAGGTGCTTCAATTGCTACTCTCATTGCCCAAATTCCTTTTAATGGACCAATGGCCGCAGTGCGAGTAGGCTTGGTTGGTGATGATTTTATTATTAACCCCACCTATGCAGAAATTGAAGCGGGAGATTTGGATTTAATCGTTGCTGGTTCACCTGATGGGGTAATCATGGTGGAAGCGGGTGCAAATCAATTGCCAGAGCGAGATATTATTGAAGCGATTGATTTTGGCTACGAAGCGGTTCGGGATTTAATTCAAGCCCAGTTAGATTTGCTGGATGAACTAGGTCTAAAACTTGTGCAAGAAGAACCACCAGAAGTAGATAAGACATTAGAAAACTATATCCGCGATCGCGCCAGTGATGAAATCAAAAAAATCTTGGCGCAATTTGAGTTAACTAAAACTGATCGTGATATTGCTTTGGATGCAGTTAAAGATAATATCTCTACTGAAATCAAGGCTTTACCAGAAGAAGACCCCATTCGCATCGCTGCCACAGCCGACTCCAAAGCCCTTGGTAATACCTTTAAAAGCATTACCAAATACTTCATGCGTCTGCAAATTATTGAAGATAACGTGCGTGTAGACGGTCGTAAACTTGATGAAGTTCGTCCTATCTCTTGCCGAGTAGGAATAATACCCAAGCGAGTGCATGGTAGCGGCTTATTTAACCGGGGACTAACTCAGGTACTATCAATGTGTACCCTTGGTACTCCTGGAGATGCCCAAAATCTTAACGACGACTTGCAACTAGAACAAACTAAACGTTACCTGCATCACTACAACTTCCCTCCCTTCTCCGTCGGCGAAACCAAACCATTACGCGCCCCTGGTAGACGGGAAATCGGACATGGTGCATTAGCAGAACGGGCATTGTTACCTGTACTACCACCAAAAGAGAAATTTCCCTACGTAATTCGCGTAGTTTCGGAAGTGCTTTCTTCCAACGGTTCAACCTCTATGGGTTCAGTTTGTGGTTCTAGTTTATCCCTCATGGATGCAGGTGTACCCATTACCAAACCTGTGAGCGGTGCGGCAATGGGCTTGATTAAGGAAGGGGACGAAGTACGAATCCTCACCGATATCCAGGGCATTGAAGACTTTTTGGGTGACATGGACTTCAAAGTTGCTGGTACAGATACCGGAATTACAGCTTTGCAAATGGATATGAAAATATCTGGTTTGTCTTTAGAAGTAATTGCCCAAGCTGTCAACCAAGCCAAACCTGCTCGGTTACATATTCTGGAAAAAATGCTCCAGACTATTGACACCCCCAGGGAAGAAACTTCACCCTTTGCCCCCCGCCTGTTAACTATCAAGATTGATCCTGACATGATTGGTCTGGTTATTGGACCTGGTGGTAAAACCATTAAAGGTATCACTGAAGAAACAGGTGCAAAAATTGACATCCAAGATGATGGTACTGTCACCATTTCCGCAGTTGATGAAAACCGGGCGAAGAGAGCGCGGAACATCGTTCAGGGCATGACTCGTAAACTCCATGAAGGGGATGTTTATGTCGGTCGTGTGACACGGGTTATACCCATTGGTGCTTTTGTGGAATTCTTGCCCGGTAAAGAAGGCATGATTCACATTTCTCAACTCGCTGACTATCGCGTTGGTAAGGTTGAAGATGAAGTAGCTGTTGGTGATGAGGTGATTGTCAAAGTGCGAGAAATTGACAATAAGGGTCGAATTAACCTAACACGCTTAGGTATTCACCCAGATCAAGCCGCAGCAGCACGAGAAGCAGCAGCGGTAAACAATTAAATCGCTGATTGGATTTTAGATTTTAGATTACAGATCAATCGCAAATCTAAAATCCGCGATGCCTTGCTAGTAGGCATCGTTACGGTGATTTTGGTAGTAAGTTAGTTATATAAAAGCAATACAAAAAAAGCTAACAAATGCTAACAACCAATTTGGCAACGGGTAAGTTTATGTCGTAATTATCAAGAGGTAAAAATTATGGTAACAGTATTAACTAAAGATGAATACATTGAAAGCATTGAAAAACCCAGCGTAAAGTAGGCTATATACTCCTATTAAGCTTCTTAACCTTTGATTTATCTTTAGTTATTGTGTACTACTTTGGTGGCTTTTTTTATCTGTGACAGTTGAGGGTGCGGAATGTGGTAATATAGCCTCCAAAAAATAATTCCACATTTTTGGGAGGCTGGAATGAATAAACAACGATTAAGCGAAGGGGTTCAATCATTAATAGATAGCGGCAATCGCACTCCTGAAGAAATTGTCTTCCTTAGACTGCTGAAACAAGTTTGGCAAATTGATTGGACGATCGCCCCCTACGACGTATGGACACACATGATCGAGTGGGATGTACCCTATTTCCGTCGGTTTATGATTCTGGATGAGGGAGACGAAGCAGAGGAAGAACAAATCTTCCGTGATTGGACTGAAGCAAGGCTGGGTTTAGGAAGCAAAGAAAGAAGTTCTGCACGGGACACGAAAAAGCGTATCATTGACTTAATCCAAGAAGTCAATGTAATGCGCTCCAGTATTAGTCGGGGATAAAAATCAACCCGGACGCATATAGCTGGCTTCGGAGAATCATTATGTGTTTGCAGTTTGTGTGTGCAGATTTTAACTACAGCCACTAGTCCATTTTTCGTAGGTTGGGTTAAGCGATAGCGAAGCGCTCCGCAGGAATCGCCCAACCCAACAAATGCGTTGGGTTTTATTCCTCAACCTACAAATTAAGACTTTTTTCGATTTGGACAAGGTATTGTTAAAGTGAATATATATAATGTAGGAATATTTGTACAATTAATTTATATTTATCAATTCTTTTAGATATCGTTAATTTTGGGTTTCGTTCCAATTGCTCCGCGAACGTTTACGTTCCACAACCCAACCTACAAGATCAGCGATCGCACTAAAATCCGCGATGCCTTGCTAGTAGGCATCGTTACGGTGATTTTGGTAGTAAGTTAGTTATATAAAACCAATACAAAAAAAGCTAACAAATGCTAACAACCAATTTGGCAACGGGTAAGTTTATGTCGTAATTATCAAGAGGTAAAAATTATGGTAACAGTATCAATTAAAGATGAATACATTGAAGTTTTATCTGCACTAGGAGATTTACAAGAATCAATGGATTTGGCTCTTAAACAATATACTCTTGATAAGATAGCCTTAAAAATTGCTGAACTTCGTCAACGAGATATTAAGTATCAAGAAAAATATCAGCTAGATTATTCTACTTTTTGTCAGCAAATATATGAAGATGAAGACTTTATCAAACAAGTAGAAAATTTAGTCAGTAAAACATGGGAGATTGATTTAGCTGATTGGGAATTTTGTCATCAAGGAGTTGAAGATTGGATACAAAAATTACAGACTATTTTACTGACATTTTTAACGCTTTCCACCGTAAAATACCCGCAGAATGGAATTATGTAGCTATATAAATAGAGGCTGCACTTACTAATTCTCGCTTACATAGGTCTTGTCTATGTACAACCTATTGTAAATTGAATTGAATTCAGAAAATCACAGAAGTTCATGACCAACACCAATTACCAACCTAAATTCTGGTTGACATTAGACTTTTTAGTGCGATATAATGGTATGCTATTTAAAGTGTATTGATTGCTGCACTAGGCTAAAAAAGTATATCCATAATATCGGTAGCTGATATGGCCTAAGTAATGCCTAGATGCCAATTTTTTGTTGTTTATTAATGAGGTGAATATGGCAAAGCGCCGTAACCCGAAAAAAGAAAAGGCGCTACGAAACCAGGCCTACGCCCGAAAGTTTCGTAAACGGACCACCACAGGTAGAATGGGCAGAAGATTCCAACAAAGACCGCCCAAGAGTGAAGAGGAAGAAGGAACAGGCGCAGCAGCAATGGACGCTGCTGATTAATGTAGCTGGTTAAATTTGACTCTTTCATATTTTGAATTTTTAGGGTGTACACTAGTACACCCTTACTTGTGTCAGTGGTCAATTGTCAGTGGTCAGTTGTCAGTGGTAAAACTCTTACCTGTTCCCTGTTCCCTGTTCCCTGTTCCCTGTTCCCTGTTCCCTGTTCCCTGTTCCCTGTTCCCTGTTCCCTGTTCCCTGTTCCCTTTATTTCACATTGAGTTGAGTCCGGGCGTTGAGGAGAGCTTGTCTAACTTGTTCAAATCCTGTACCTCCATAGCTGTTGCGGGCTGCAACTACTTGACGGGGTGTGATAGCTTCATAGATATCGGACGCAAATGCGGGATGGATTTGTTGCCATTCTTGTAGTTGTAGGTCTTTGAGTAGTTTACCAGCGGCAATACTGGTTTTGACGACTTTGCCGACAATGTTATAGGCTTCGCGGAAGGGTACACCCCTAGCGGCGAGATAATCTGCGACATCGGTAGCGTTAGCAAAGTCTTCTGTAACTGCTGTTGCTAATCTTTGATGACGAAATTCTAAACCTTCTTGCAGTAAAATTGTCATTGCTTCTAAACAGGCTTTGACTGTGTTTACGCTGTCAAATATACCTTCTTTGTCTTCCTGGAGGTCTTTGTTGTAAGCCAGAGGTAAACCTTTCATAATTACTAACATGGCTTGCAGATGACCAAATACGCGCCCGGTTTTGCCGCGCACTAATTCGGGTACGTCGGGGTTTTTCTTTTGGGGCATAATGCTAGAACCTGTGGCACAGCTATCTTTAAGGGTGATGAAGCGAAATTCTTCTGATGCCCACAGGATTATTTCTTCGGAAAGACGGCTGAGGTGAACCATGATAATACTAGCAGCACAGAGAAATTCTATGGCGAAGTCGCGATCGCTCACTCCGTCCAAACTGTTAGCATAAACATGATCAAAATGTAATAAATTGGCGCTATAGTGGCGGTCAATGGGGAAAGTTGTTCCCGCTAAAGCACCACAGCCCAAGGGGGAGATATTCACTCGGCTATAAACGTCTTCTAAGCGTTCCCAGTCCCGTTGTGCCATGTGAAAGTATGCCAGTAAATGGTGGGCTAAACTGACTGGTTGGGCGCGTTGCAGGTGGGTATAACCAGGAATCAAGGTTTCAACATTTTTTTCGGCTATATCAACTAAGACTGTTTGCCAGTCCCGTAATTGTTGGCGGATTTGTTGAATTTGATCACGGAGGTATAATCGAGTGTCTGTACCTACTTGGTCATTGCGAGAACGGGCTGTGTGGAGTTTTTTACCTACATCTCCGACAATTTCCGTAAGGCGCTTTTCTACGGCAAAATGGACATCTTCGGTATCAACGCCGGGTTGGAATTGTCTTTGACGATATTCTTGACGAACTTGTTCTAAACCGTTGAACAGTGCTTCCCCTTCTGCATGGGAAATTATACCTGTATGCGCCAACATTTTGGCATGGGCTTGAGAACCTGTAATATCATATTCGATAAGTTCAATGTCAAAACTGATACTAGCATTAAAACGAGCGATCGCTGGATGCAGCGCGGACTCAAACCGCTGACTCCAAGTTTGTTTTTCGGTCATAAATCTGAAGGGAAAGGAAGAAATTTGTAGATATTAGATTTTGAATCATACGCCGGATGTGAGTTAAAAATCTTGTTGTTTCATCAGCAAAATTACAAGGTCTTCAGTATCTAAATAATTAATCCAAAATCCAAAATCTCAAATCTAAAATCAATTTAACCGTAACTAGTAAAACCTTTGAACAGATAACCCACAATTATACCAATCAACAAGGCCCAAATTTGCCCAGTTTTGACAAAGTGATTCCAAGAGGCTTGTACTTGACCTAAAAGGTCTGGGTCTCTAACATTACCAATATCAGCCAGAAGAGTGATATGTTCGTGTAGATTTCCTAGTAGTGGCAATAGTGAATCATTCAAGTGTTCCATAATTCTTTTACCAAAAGGTTTATCATCTGTTATTAAGAGTTGAAGTAACTAATAAAATCAAAAGCTACCGCAATTATACGCAATCTTTACTTTCATACTTTACTATGTTTCTGCCGCCAAACGTAATTTTTCTGAAGTTCGTAAAATTTGCCCAGCTAAAACCGCTGCACCAAAGCCATTATCTATATTAACTACACCTATACCAGCAGCACAAGAGTTAAGCATTGTCAATAGAGGTGCTAAACCGGAGAAGCTTGCACCATAGCCAATACTGGTAGGAACAGCAATTACTGGACAATCTGCCAAACCCGCTACGACACTGGGCAAAGCCCCTTCCATGCCCGCGACAACGATTAAAACCGATGCTGATTCTAATACATGACGGTTGCTTAATAATCGGTGAATTCCCGCTACACCTACATCCCAAAGACGCTGGACATAAAAACCGGAAAGTTCTGCGGTGACAGCGGCTTCTTCTGCAACGGCTAAATCGGCAGTACCAGCGGAAAGGATACCAATTTTACCAGGAAATCTGACTTCAATTACAGGGGGAGCAATGGCACAAATTCGGGCTTGTTCGTAATATTGGATACCTCTAACTTTTGGTTGCAATGCGGAATATACTCGTGGTTCAATGCGGGTAGCCATAACTACGGAAGTGCGGTGACGCATGACTTCCATAATTTGAGCAATTTGTTCAGGTGTTTTACCCGGTCCCCAAATTACTTCCGGGAAACCGGTTCTTAATTGACGATGATGATCTATTTTGGCAAATTCACCTACGGATTGATAGGCTAGGTCTTTGAGGGAGTCGAAGGCTATCTCTGGGGTTATTTTACCATTGGCGACGGCTTCTAAGAGCGATCGCAAATTTTCTGGTTGTGTCATGGGATTTTGGTGATTGGTGATTGGTGATTGGTGATTGGTGATTGGTAATTGGTGATTGGTAATTGGTAATTGGTAAAGGAAAGCAAAAGATCAATATTCCCTATTCCCTATTCCCTATTCCCTGTTCCCTATTTCGTAACTTTAATTTCATGAATATTCCAAAAAGCACCACCAAGAGCGGAATATTGGATACCTTGAAACCGATTTCTGATTGCTGATAGAGAATAGGAATTAACCAAGTAAATAAAAGGTAAATATTCCTGTGTTAATTGTTGACTTTCGCCATAAATTTCCTTTAATTTAGCCTCATCAAACTCCTGTGCGCCTTGAATATAAAGTTCATGGATTTTCTTTTCCCAGTCAGCAACTTCCCAACCTTCAATCGGTTTTTGTCCAGCTTGTGGTTTTTGATTAAACATATGTAGTCCCCCTTCAGGAGACCACACATTTGCACCATCATTTGGTTCTAAACCCCCTGTTAAACCTATTAAACAAGCATCCCAATCTAAAGTATTAGAAAGTTTATCTATAAAAGTATTCCAAGCCAATGGTGTAAAATCTACTTGAATCCCAATTTTACTGAGGTCTTGTTTAATTTGCGAACCCATTGACTCCCGAATTTTATTACCCGCATTAGTTAATAATGCAAATCTCACCTCATTACCTTGATCATCTACTAAGAGATTTTTGGCATTATATTTGAATCCGGCTTTTAGTAGCAATTCTTTGGCTTTTTCAGGATTATAATTATAAACCTTCAAGCCTTTTTCCGGTGATAAAAAATAAGGACTTTGAACAGAAATAGGAGAATTTTGGGGTGTACCTAAACCACGAAAAGTGTTATTCAACATGGTTTGTCTATCAATAGCATAGGCTACCGCTTGGCGAAATTGCACATTATTAAACCATTTAGATTTAATGGGATCAACTAATGGTTGATTTTGTCTTTTTCCCTTATTTAAGTTGAAGGAAATAAAGGAAGTGCTAGAACTAGGTCCCCCATTATATATTTTAAAATTCCCTTGTTTTTCCTGAACTTTTAATAAAGAAAAATAATCAGGGGAAACACCAATAGAATCTAAATCACCAGAACGAAATTGGAGTAAAGAAGTATCTGTTGACTCCACAATTTGCCAAATTATGCGTTCAATATAAGGTTGGGGTTTACCTTGAGCATCTTTACGCCAATAATAGGGGTTACGGCGAAAAATTATCCGTTGACTCGTATCATATCTTTCCAGTTTATAAGGGCCATTAACAATGATTTCTTCGGGAGGAGTATCCACACCCCATTTATTCAGAAATTCCACTTTACCATCTTTATTTTTTGTTTTGACTGATTTCTCTAAAATATGAGCAGGTAAAATAGCTGCGCCTGTATTTAGTAAAAAAGGTCTAAATGGTTCAGGGACACTAAATTCTACTCTTCTATTATCTATTTTTTTGACAGTAGGTAATTTGCGATCTTTCCCGACTCTTAAAACATCTCTAGTATCTGTGGGGATGTTTTCATTCAAATAAATATCATTATAGGTAAAGACAACATCATCAACTGTTAATGGTTGTCCATCTGACCATTTTAGACCTTCACGCATGGTAAAGGTAATTTTGGTTTTATCTGGTGATATTTCCCATGATTCGGCTAATGCTCCTTCTATTTTACCATCAATGGGATTTTGAGTTAATAATCCTTCATAGGTGTAACCAAAAATATTTGGTGATTCGGAACTCAGCGCCGCATTAAATGTTTTTGGATCACTCAAAATGCTTGTTACTAATTGGGGTACTTGAGCCGCATTAGTTTTTAATTTAGTTGGGTTACAAGCGGTAAGTCCTATTGCTGCAAATGCAATAATAGTTATTAATAAAAAAAGGCGTTTTGTGGAATTGAGTATCTTTTTTGTTAATGTCATAGTTTTAATAATTAAACAGTTATCTAAGTTGATGAACGAGAATTAAACCAATTGAGGAAATCCTGCGTGATTGTAAAATATTTAATTCCAGCATTACGTAAAACTTCTTTGACTTCAGGTTTACCAAAATCGTAACCGTTCACGGGGGGTACAAAAAACGCTCTATATGAGATTCCACGAAAACAGCATGAAAAACGTTATAGATTTGATTTTTTTAGGTCATTTGAAATTCGCAAAATTTCTATATCGGTTTGCAAATCGTTTTCCAGCCAATTTAAGAACCATTCGTTAATATGTCAAGTTGCCTGAAAAACCCAACAGACAAAGCTTTCAGGTTTTTTAATAAATTCTCACCCCCTGTGAACGGTTACTCCTGTCCTTTCGCAATAGACATAAAGAAGTTAGTTTCTATATAAAGTATGGTCACTCTAATCTTCCTGATAATTAACTATAAATTTTCACAAAATAATGTATTTCTATTCATCACTCTGTGAATAGGTCTCTCCATGTTTTAACTTTGTTAGTATACCTATTTTTTCTAATTCTTGATATCCAGGTGGTATTTTTGATTTCCACTGATAAGCTAAGTCTCTCAGCCAAGATTCTATTAGGGTTTTTAGATAGAACTTAAATATTCTTTTTTCGCTGAATCTTGAGTCATAATGGCTAAGAATATCCCCCGCATTTAATGATACCACTGGCTCAGAAAATACGCCACTAATAGACTTGAAAACATTGATTTTCGTTAAATTTGCCAAAATAACAAATCGCGGGTTTTCCTGAGAGTTTTGTAAATATAGGTTGCTGACTTTTGATAAATTATTTTCATGATTTTCTAGAATTTCTTGCGTTGTGATATCTACTAATAATGCAATTTGCTGATTTTGATCTAAGACAATAATATCTGGAGAAGATAGTTGAAATAAACTTTCTATTTTCTCTGGTGAATCAAATTGATTATTCCAAATACTAGAAATAAGTCTGATTTTAATTAGTTCTTCTGGTTTGTCTAAACTAAACATTCTCTTATTCTCCTATTAGTTATGAATCAATCATCTGCTAACAACAAAACTACAGCATAAGCACAAATCCCTTCTTCTCTCCCCGTTGGTCCGAGTTTTTCATTAGTTGTAGCTTTGACACCAATTTGATTTGGTTCGACTTCTAAAACTGCTGCTAATTTATCTCGCATTTTAGCAATATGTGGTTTTAATTTTGGACGTTCCGCGACAACAACAGAATCAATATTGCCAATTTTCCAACCTTGTTCACGAATTAGTTGATGGACTTGATGTAATAATACTAAACTATCAGCCCCAGCCCATTGGGGATCTGTCGGGGGAAAATAATGACCAATATCCCCCAAAGATAAAGCTCCTAGCATCGCGTCCATAATGGCATGAGTAAGAACATCAGCGTCACTGTGTCCTAACAAGCCGAGTGCATGGGGAATGTGAACACCGCCTAAAATCAAATTGCGATCGCTCACCAATCTGTGTATATCGTAGCCATTACCAATTCTGATGTTCATAGTTAGTTGTCCTTTGTCAGTTGTCAGTTATAAAAGAATATTTTTCTCCCCCCACTTCCCCTACTTC
>NZ_JADEVZ010000006.1 GCF_015207875.1 Dolichospermum sp. LEGE 00240 | reverse complement strand
CCATGGCGTTCAACTTGAACGGTTTCAACTTCAACCAATCCATCATGGATTCTCAAGGTCGCGTCATCGCTACCTGGGCTGACGTAATCAACCGCGCTAACTTAGGTATGGAAGTAATGCACGAGCGCAACGCTCACAACTTCCCTCTAGACTTGGCTGCTAGTGAAGTTGCTCCTGTCGCTTTAAGCGCTCCTGCAATCAACGGTTAATAATTCAAGCTTTTTTAAAAGTTTAATTACAGAAACACCTCCCATACATGGGGGGTGTTTTTGTTTTGAATGAAACAATTTGACCCCTCAGTGTTTATTCAATGAACGTGAACTCTCTTTCTATTTCCCCACCAATGAACGCAAAGGCCGTCAAAATCATAACGATTACTAACATTTTGCTCTGTAAATTCAAATTCAGAGGCAACAGGGAATGTTGACACTCTCAGGTCTCAAGATACTGAGCTTTACGCTTACCAAGTAATCCGGTAAAATGGGAATATTCGTAATTAAAACCTTATGCCTAGTACAGCTAATTTTCTCGAATATACCCAATGGTCAGGTATTGCCACAATAGTTTTTGCAGTTCTGACAATCTTAGCTTTCATTCTTAAATGGGGCTTTCGCTTTCGATTGGTGGGTGCAACTGGCTTTATGCTGGTACTAACAGGGGGATTGTTTTCACTTTCCCTTGTTCCCCTGAGTCGCACAATTATTCCCGGTGCTGCCAAGTATACTCTAGTTTATGATAATGGTTCTAACCACACTGTAATTGCGATCGCCCCGGAAATTACTCCCACCGAATTAGAAGCTACTTTACGTCAAGCAGCTAGTAACCTTTATTCCTATGGTCGTTTAGGTACTGGTGGTGATAAGCAATTAATAGTCCGCGCCCGTACTATTATCCACCCAGAAATAGGTTTATCTATACCCGTGTACTTAGGTGAAGTAAAACGCACTTTGGTGCGTCCTGAAGACCCAGAAATGGCGGTGGAAGTTTATTTAGATAAGTTTGCTTCCTTACCAAAACCCACTGCTTCATAGGTGACAGGTGACAGGTTACAGGTGACAGGTTACAGGTTACAGGTTACAGGTTACAGGTGACAGGTTACAGGTTACAGGTTACAGGTTACAGGTGACAGGTTACAGGTTACAGGTGACAGGTGACAGGTGACAGGTGACAGGTTACAGGTTACAGGTTACAGGTTACAGGTGACAGGTTACAGGTTACAGGTTACAGGTTACAGGTGACAGGTTACAGGTGACAGGTTACAGGTTACAGATTACAGGTGCTACGCCACGGGGACAGGTTACGGGTTACAGGATAGTTAAGAGGGAATAGGAGAACAATGTTCTTCCTCCTGACTCCTGATTTGCACATTTTTTAGTCATCTATCATACAATAAAGATTATTTTAAAATTTGATTAAGAAATATCAATAGTTTTGGCAAAATAATGATCATGCCTAATCAACATTCTACTGAAACTTTGTCTGCTCAAACCTCTAGTTCATTTTTCAGGCTTTCTGTTGCCCCTGGCAAAGTAATTCGCGGTGCTGGGATATTGTCAACCGTTGCGGGTGAAGTCACTAATTTGGGAACTCGTCCTTTAATTATTGCTGGCAATCAGACTCTTAATCTGAGTCAAGAGAGTTTACAACCTCTTTGCCAATCTCCAGAATTACATCCTATTTTGGTTTCCTATGGTGCTG
Source organism: Dolichospermum sp. LEGE 00240 (assembly GCF_015207875.1). Lineage (GTDB taxonomy): Bacteria > Cyanobacteriota > Cyanobacteriia > Cyanobacteriales > Nostocaceae > Dolichospermum > Dolichospermum gracile. The sequence continues at coordinate 125,135 of NZ_JADEVZ010000006.1, read as the reverse complement.
ATTGTTGTGAAGCTAGTTTAAAAGCTTTACGCAAAGCTGCTAAGGAACATAAGGCTGATCTAATTATCGGGATTGGCGGTGGTAAAGCCTTGGATACGGCTAAATTAGTCGCCCACCAATTAACATTACCAGTTGCGACAATTCCCACTTCTGGGGCTACCTGTGCGGCTTGGACTGCCCTTGCTAATGTTTATTCAGAGACGGGGGCGTTTTTGTATGATGTGGCTTTGTCTCGCTGTCCTGATTTGCTAATTTTGGATTATAATTTGATCCAGACTGCACCTCAAAGCACATTAATAGCAGGAATTGGGGATGCGATCGCCAAATGGTATGAAGCCTCAGTGAGTAGTGGACATTTACAACAAACTTTGATTATTGCCGCAGTCCAACAAGCGCGAGTTTTACGCGATATTTTATTACAAAAGTCCGCTGCGGCTTTACAATCTCCTGGTAGCGAAGTTTGGCAAGAGGTTGTAGACGCAACTGTACTTTTAGCTGGGGTAATTGGGGGACTGGGTGGGGCGCAATGTCGCACAGTTGCTGCCCATGCAGTTCATAATGGCTTAACCCATATTTCTGGACATGAGAGTATTCACGGGGAAAAGGTCGCTTATGGTATCCTGGTACAACTGCGGTTAGAAGAAATGATCCAGGGAAATCAATTAGCAGCGTCAGCAAGACAACAATTGTTGAAGTTCTATGCAGAGATTGGACTACCCCAAAAATTAGCAGATTTGGGATTAGGTAATATTACTCTAGGTGAGTTACAAACAGCAGCGGAAATTAGTTTACAACCTAATTCTGATATCCACCGTTTACCGTTTAATGTAGCGTTGGAACATTTGATGGCTGCAATGGTTTCTACCACTGCACCAAATCAATTAAAAATTAAAAATGGGTAATTGGTAATTGGTAATTGGTAATTGGTAACGGGTAATTGGTAAAATTTTCATCTATTCCCTGTCACCTGTCACCTGTGACCTGTTCCCTCTTCCCTCTTCCCTATTTTGAGGTGAAAGAATGAGTTTAAGTTGGATGTCTCCCGCAGAACGGATACAAAAATTGCCGCCTTATGTGTTTGCTCGTTTGGATGAATTAAAGGCTAAGGCTAGAGAACAAGGGTTGGATTTAATTGATTTGGGTATGGGTAATCCTGATGGACCTACTCCCCAACCTGTGATAGACGCAGCCATAGCAGCTTTGCAAAATCCTGCTAATCACGGTTATCCCCCCTTTGAAGGGACGGCTAGTTTCCGTAGGGCGATTACTCAATGGTATCATCGCCGTTATGGGGTGACACTTAATCCTGATAGTGAGGCCTTACCTTTACTTGGTTCTAAGGAAGGTTTGGGACATTTAGCGATCGCCTATATTAATCCTGGTGATACTGTATTAGTACCTTCACCATCCTACCCTGTGCATTTTCGTGGTCCGATTATTGCTGGGGGAGTTATCCACAATTTAATTCTCAAGGAAGAAAATAACTGGTTAATTGATTTAGCGGCTATTCCTGACGAGGTAGCTAGAAAAGCCAAAATTCTCTATTTTAATTATCCCAGTAATCCTACCGCCGCTACCGCCCCCCGCGATTTCTTTGAGGAAATTGTGGCGTTTGCAAGGAAGTATGAAATCCTTTTAGTCCATGATTTATGTTATGCCGAATTAGCTTTTGATGGTTATCAACCCACTAGCTTATTAGAAATTCCTGGTGCTAAGGAGATTGGTGTCGAGTTTCACACACTCTCTAAAACCTATAATATGGCAGGTTGGCGCGTCGGTTTTGTGGTGGGAAATCCTCATGTGATCCAAGGTTTGCGGACTCTGAAAACCAATTTAGATTATGGCATTTTTTCGGCTTTGCAAACTGCGGCGGAAACTGCGCTGAATCTCCCTGATACTTATTTACATGAAGTGCAACAACGTTACCGCACTCGGCGAGATTTTTTAATTGATGGTTTGGGTAAGTTGGGGTGGAATATTCCCAAAACGGAAGCAACTATGTATTTGTGGATAAAATGCCCTGTGGGAATGAATTCTACAGATTTTGCTTTGAATGTTTTACAGCAAACTGGGGTGGTTTTGACTCCTGGTAATGCCTTTGGTGTGGGTGGTGAAGGCTATGTAAGAATTAGTTTAATTGCAGATTGCGATCGCTTGGGTGAAGCTTTACAAAGATTCAAGGAAGCGGGGATTTGCTATCAATCGGAAGTTTCTGTTTCTGCGGGATAATTAAGGTGAATACACAATCTCAAAAGAATTAAGATTATGACAATTCTGGAAAAGGTAGTATACTCCGCAAGAGAATAAACCGAGCCTTTGCGTAAAGGGCATATATGTATGTAAGAACGCAAGCTAATTTCTATCACCGATTTGGGTGTATTTAGTATTACCAAATATAGCTTCTGGATGACGATAATACTTAAATTCCATTAAGTTATAAAAAGGGTCTTCTAAGAAAAAAGTCCGATGTTCTAGAAGGGAATCGGTAAAGCGGTATTTAGGTTCTTCTCTAAATTTTAACTCTTTGTTATTTGCCCTTTCTAATAATTCTTGCCAATCTGCTTCTTGAGTAAAAATTAGTCCAAAGTGTCGAGGATAAATTGCTTTTTGAGGTGTGAGGATGTCTTTTGTTGTATGTGCTACCAATTGATGTCCATAAAGATTGAGAATCAAGGCATGGGGATTTTCACGTCCGGGAATACAGCCTAAACCGTCAACATAATAGGCTTTGGTTTCGGGGATATTGGTGACGGGGAAAGCGAGATGGAATATGGGTTGGTTCATAGTGGGGGTGAGTGAGAGACGTAATGATAGCGAAAATATAATTTAATACCTAATAAAAAGTGCTACTCAACCGACAATTCTATTCTCTATCAAAAACTCAAAAAGAGAGATAGAAAACTCTACCTCTCCTTTTAATTGATCAAATTACTATCAGCTAATTAGCTTTTAGTATCTGCTGGGTTTGTGAACAATGAAGCTAAGAACTTGACACTGTTTAATGTTGTCAAAACCAACAACACGGATGTAGCAGTTACCATACTGAGAACGGCAACCTTGAACTTCACCCAATACTTCTTGAGTAGATTTAGCGCCGAACAAAGGCAACTTCCACATTGTCCAGTAAAGTTCTGTAGGTTCAGAAGTTTCGTTAAATTCAATTGCGGGGATGTAGCCTTGGTTCAAAATGTATTGAACTTGCTTGGCGATTTGCGCGTCAGACAGAGGGGGAAGGTAAGAAAGAGTTTCGTAACGACGCTCTTTTGGTAAAGTTTGCATAGTTTTTGATAAGTGGGGGAGATTTTTTATTAGTTGGTTGACTGACTAATTAGATAAATTATCTAAATTAGGAATGGCTACGCCACGCAGGCTATCAGATATTGTCTGTCTTTGGTATTTCCAGGCTGGGACTTGATAAATTTAGTTGCGTAATGCGTTCGAGATGCTGGCGACGCTGTTCCATATTGGCTTGCTGAATGCCAGTTATGACCATTTCTGGTAAAAATTCTGTCACTTCTGCCGCTATATGTTCCCTGACAGTCATAATCCGTAATGCCAAATCTGACTTGACTAGAAACAGTTCCTCAATATAAGCTTCTCCGTCTTGGATTTTCCCAGCGGAAAAGTTTTGCAACCAATGTGCTAGAGGAGGATTTGTTTCGCCTAGCTGTGCCAATACAGTCCTCAGAGCCTGATAAGTCAGGTAGCTTTGGAGAGTTTTGGCTGTGTCTTTCGCAATTTGCTTTAAATCCATGCTTGACCCAACCCTCAATAAGTCAAAAGTCAAAAGTCAAAAGTTAAAATTCAGAAAATTTCTTGGCTTTTATCTTTCAACTTTTAACTTTTAACTCATCATCAGACGGTATCCATTGCTTCAAACTCGAACTTAATTTCTTTCCACAGTTCGCAAGCAACAGCCAACTCAGGAGACCACTTAGCAGCTTCGCGGATAATATCGTTACCTTCACGAGCCAAGTTACGACCTTCGTTACGAGCTTGAACAACTGCTTCTAGAGCTACGCGGTTAGCTGTAGCACCAGGAGCGTTACCCCAAGGATGTCCGAGTGTACCACCACCGAATTGGAGTACGGAGTCATCACCGAAGATTTCTACCAACGCGGGCATATGCCATACGTGGATACCACCGGAAGCAACTGCCATTACGCCGGGTAAAGAAGCCCAGTCTTGGGTAAAGTAGATACCACGAGACTTGTCTTGTTCGATGTAGTTTTCACGCAATAGGTCAACGAAGCCCATTGTGATTCCCCGTTCACCTTCTAATTTACCAACCACTGTACCGGTGTGGATGTGATCACCACCAGATAAGCGGAGGGCTTTAGCTAGTACGCGGAAGTGGATACCGTGATTTTTTTGACGGTCAATTACAGCGTGCATAGCACGGTGAATGTGCAACAGAATACCGTTGTCACGACACCAGCGAGCCAATGTGGTGTTAGCGGTGAAACCTGCGGTCAGGTAATCGTGCATGATGATGGGCTGTTTGAGTTCTTTCGCGTACTCAGCCCGTTTGATCATTTCTTCGCAGGTGGGAGCGGTAACGTTGAGGTAGTGACCTTTGATTTCGCCGGTTTCTGCTTGGGCTTTGTTGATAGCTTCAGCTACGAACAAGAAGCGATCGCGCCATCTTTGGAATGGTGCAGAGTTAATGTTTTCGTCGTCTTTGGTGAAGTCCAAACCACCACGTAAACATTCGTAAACTGCGCGTCCGTAGTTCTTAGCGGAAAGACCTAATTTGGGCTTGATTGTACAACCCAACAGAGGACGACCGTATTTGTTCAATTTGTCGCGCTCTACTTGGATACCGTGAGGAGGTCCTTGGAAAGTCTTGATGTAAGCTACAGGAAAACGAATGTCTTCCAAACGTAATGCCCGTAAAGCTTTAAAACCAAATACGTTACCGACGATGGAGGTGAGTACGTTGGTGATAGAACCTTCTTCAAACAAGTCCAAGGGATAAGCAACATAACAAATATATTGGTTATCTTCGCCGGGAACTGGTTCGATGTCGTAACAACGACCTTTGTAGCGATCTAGGTCGGTCAGCAAGTCTGTCCAAACTGTTGTCCAAGTACCTGTGGAGGACTCAGCAGCTACTGCCGCACCAGCTTCTTCGGGAGGAACTCCGGGTTGGGGTGTCATCCGGAAAGCTGCTAATAAATCTGTATCTTTAGGAGTGTAATCGGGAGTGTAATAAGTTAGTCTGTAATCTTTAACCCCAGCTTGGTACCCAGACTTAGCCTGAGTCTTAGTTTGCGCGTAAGACATATTTTTCTTCCAAGAAGTCTTTCTTTTTACTATCAAATCACGTTATGTGCCACTTCTTCTCATTCTTACTCTTAATTCATTCTTAATGAAATTATAAGTTTTGCTTATATTTAGGGGCGAGACTGATCTATGGTGGCGGTATTATTTCCGCAGAAATCAGGCTGCGGCAATTGCTACTGCAACAAGTTGTTTACCATGTTTCAGACGTACTATATGACGCTGTTATTTTTCGTCCCAGGAATACAAAATCTTTTCATCTTGAGTTTGCATACCCGACTAAATCGGCTTAATTAAGCTGTCTGGGGAATTTTGCCTGAAAGCTGCATTCCAGATGCAAGGCTGGCTTGCTGTCATTCTTTTTTTCCTGATGTCTTTACCTAAAGCCGGTAAGGATTGATCATGGGGCATTTTTCCTGAAGACAGATTCAGTCAGGGGATGAGCAAGGGAGAAGAAACTGCACATCACCGAATTTGTAGCTTACCCCACAATATATCAATAATTCAATAAGTTATTTTGCAAATTTTGTTAACTGATATATTTGAATTTGTGATTACAGAAAGATTTAACAGTTTATTAAGATTTGTGTACCAATGCCTGTGAATATGTTAACTTTTGTAAAAAAACCGGGGCAATAGGTTTTTACAGTAATATTCGGTAAGGGTAAAGCTCAGTGGCTTTAGCCTCTGAGAGTGTCAAAGCTTGTTGATGATCATCTAAGATGCTGAAATATTCAACAGCAATGTCCGCAAGAGCTTTACACACCCTACAGGCTTTTTCTGTAAACTCTGAAGATCCATTTTTCTGTATACTAAGGTTCAGAACTTTGTATAAATAACACTTAAAAAATCCTTAGTGTTACGTGATACTAAAGTTATATCTACAAATTGTGATCAGAGGAGAATAAGCTTGAACCAAGCGACGTTACACCAGTTGAAGGTATTCGAGGCTGCTGCCCGACATGGTAGTTTTACACGCGCTGCAGAAGAGTTGTTTTTGACTCAACCTACCATATCCATGCAAATCAAACAGTTGACGAAATCAGTAGGTTTGCCATTATTTGAGCAGGTAGGAAAGCGTTTATATTTGACGGAAGCGGGACGGGAATTATTTGCTACTTGTCGGCAAATTTTTGAGACTATGGATAAGTTTCAAATGACTATTGCGGATTTAAAGGGATTAAAACAAGGACAGTTAAGACTGGCGGTAATTACAACTGCTAAGTATATTATTCCCAGATTGTTGGGTCCTTTTTGTCAGCTTTATCCCGGGATTGATATTTCTCTGCAAGTGACAAATCATGAACTGATTTTAGATCGGATGATGGGTAATTTAGATGACTTGTATATTATGAGTCAAATTCCTGATCATTTTGATGTCAATTTCCAGCCATTTCTCGAAAACCCTTTGATAGTTCTTGCACCTGCGAATCATCCTTTAGCCCAGGAAAAAAATATTCCGATTGAACGTTTGGGAGAAGAACCCTTTATTATGCGAGAACCGGGTTCAGGAACTCGCAGTGCTGTCCAAAGTCTGTTTGAGGAACATGGAATCAAGGTGAAGGTGAAGTTGGAGTTGGGGAGTAATGAAGCGATTAAACAGGCGATCGCTGGTGGTCTAGGTATTTCCGTATTATCCCGTCATACTTTACTCACAGACATTGCGGAATTTAGCATTTTAGATGTGCAATATTTTCCAATTAAACGTACTTGGTATATGGTTTATCCCGCTGGTAAGCAGTTATCTATTATTGCTCATACTTATTACCAGTATCTTTTAGAGGCGGCGAAAAAAATTACTGAGCAAGGTGGTTTAATATTAGATCATACGGTAGAAACCAATCCTTAGATCAAGCTGGCACAAATACATAATCAGTTGGCTTGATTCTATGAGAGTGAGTAGTGTGGGGACAGGAGTGGTAAAATTGCTGCAGGTGAGATGCGATCGCTGCGGGAGAATGTCAAGTGCAGAAATTACCCAAAGCACAGGAGAAGATTGGTTAGGCGTATAACTAACTCTATCTACCGCCATTGGTGACAAGTTAAGGCTGTAAGTCTTTTGTCAAGAGGCTTTCGGATAATTATTGGAAAAAAATTGGTCAGTCCCTCTTTGAAGCTCAGGAAAAGGAGCGACAATTAATTTTATGTTTGGTTTTCGTTTCTGTTTAATAATACCTAAATCTCGATTTTGGAGGTCAGCAAAATACTTAACAGGATCTGTTGCCTTACCTTTTTGATGAGCCATAGCTACAGCATCACCTAAATCGACTAAAACCGCATAAAATATCCAAGTTGCCCAAATTTGTAATTTAATTCCATTAATTGAACCCGTCCATAAATAACTTAACCCCAAGAGTCTTTTTACTATATTAAAAGCATCTTCAATCCGTCAAGGTCGCCGATATAAATCCGCTACCACATTAAAGAGGTACATAATCGAATATTACAGCTAGAACTCAATTTTTGCAAAAAAGTGTTATAATCAACCTTCCGCAGATATTAAATATAGGCTCAACTCAGTTGCTATTGAAAGATTTTTGATTGACAAGATAGTAGAATAAGGTACAGACTAAGTGGTACAGAAGAGAGGAAGGGAAATTGGAAGAACTCAGGGCGGTATTGGAATTAGCCACCGAAGAGGAACTACAGGACTTGACAGCTATTCTGTTTAGTCGCAAGTTTAACCCCTTAGATTATGTTCACACACCCGAACCCATTGCAGTACAAAGCCAAGATCATCAAGCTTGGTTAGATACAATAGAAAATCGCTTTCGGTTTTTAGCAGCTGATGGTATCACTGTATTACGCGGACGTACTGATCAAGTAACTTACCGACAAGCCCTCATTCAAGTATGCAAATATTTGAAAATTCAGTATTATCAAGATTTAACAACAATTGATTTAGAAGCAGAAGTATTTTTGCACCTACTAGGAAAGGTTTGGAAAAAGTTGCCAAAAACAGATAAGCAACAACTAACTATTAATGTCCAAGGTCAATTATCGCAAACAAAATTTAAACAACCATTACCATTGTCATTGCAACGTGATCCTTTAGGATTAATATTTAAAGGTGGTAGTGCTTTGGCTGTAACTTCTGTCATCCAACCTTTTGTTCTGCAACAAATCGCCCATCAATTTGCGATTCATTTTGCTACCTATCAAGTGGCTAAAGAAGCAGCAATTACAGGGACAGGATTAGCTACTAAACAGTTTCAAAACTATGTGGCTTTACAAATGTCCCGTCGGGGTATGACCATGAGTGCAGCCCGTTATGGTGCAGTTCGTAGTGCATTTGCTTTGGTAGGTCCTGTGATGTGGGCTTGGTTTTTTGCTGATTTGGGTTGGAGAGCGATCGCCACAAATTATGGCAGAATTATTCCTACTGTCTTTACCCTCGCGCAAATTCGTCTTACCCGTACAGAATGTTGGGAAATAGCTTAAAGAAAACTTGTGATCATCCAAATCCCGGCTTACAAACCCCTTGGAATTGGCTGCAATTTGGACTAATATTTTGCCCCCTGAGTCCATTTTTGGGCGGTATTTCTATAGTTGTGGCATCATTGCTAACCTGGCGTAAACAATACCATATCATTAGCGATCGCCCAATTCACAAGGGATTTGCTCTTTTGAGTATCTTACTCCTAATTACCACCGGATTCGCCTCTGGTAAACTCGATGCTGTTTTGGGTTTATTCAACTTCATCCCCTTCTTCTTCTTTTTTACCGGACTCACTCCCCTGATTCAAACACCCGCCCAATTACGACAAATTGCTTGGATCATGGTGTTTGGATCTGTACCTGTTTTAATCATCGGTTTTGGACAATTATTCCTCGGTTGGAATTTCCAATTTCAGTTTTTATGGATTGTTTTTGATTGGATAGTTGCACCAGAAAAGTCATTATCAGGACGCATGACTGCTAATTTCATGCACCCTAATACTTTAGCTGCTTATTTAGTAACTATTTTTATTTTGGGTTTGGGTTTATGGCTAGAAAACTACCACAAATTAAAGCAAAAAAATCGCCTAATTATCTTTTTGACAATTGCTGTATGTGCTAACTTTATCGCCTTAATTTTAACCAATTCTCGTAATGGTTGGGGAATCACTATTTTTGCCTGTTTAGCTTATGCTTTATATAAAGGTTGGCGATTAATTGTTGCGGCCGTTTTCACCATTACCAGTTTTTGTTTTTTGGCAGCTTTTGCACCTTCACCTATTGCCCAGTTTTTCCGCCTTTTTGTTCCCTACGGTATTTGGGCGCGGTTAAATGATGATATGTTCCCTGATAGACCGGTGGGATTAATGCGAAAAACTCAATGGGAATTTGCCTGGAATCTCACTCAACAATATCCTTTAACTGGTTCAGGTTTACGCAGTTTCGGAGGACTTTATAAAACCCAAATGCAAATTGATGTCAACCATCCTCATAATCTATTTTTAATGCTGTCGGCGGAAACTGGGTTAATTACTACTTTGCTATTTTGTGGGTTACTAATTTGGATATTAATGACAGCCAGTCAAATTCTCTGGAAATCTAGATATATAGAACCAGAAAATCACCTAGTCTTCTTGAGTTATCTGATCACCTTTAGCGGATGGATACTATTTAATACTGTTGATGTTACTACTTTTGATATCCGGCTAAATACTCTCTCTTGGGTTTTCCTAGCTGCATTATCTGGAGTTATGTATCAATATCAATCATGTCATATACAGGAATTATAAATAATATTTGAAAAATTTGGGTCAGCATTCAGCCGGGGAATGGATTCCATTTTAAGGTAAAAGCGATACCTTCGGTCAGCTTCGCTATCACGTGAGTTCGACATAACGTAGCTTGTGGAAAACTCACCCCACGTAGGAGTCTCAAGCCCTTATGATCTGGTTGAAAAAATCATAACTCCGTTCGCGTAGCGTCTTCGAACTCCTAACTCCGAACTCCTAACTCCGAACTCACGTGCTATCGCACCCCCTGAACTCAAAACTCCAATATGATTTTTTTATCTCCCGCAGAGGATGAGCGAACTGCTTGCAGCAGCGCTTCGCTATCGCCCTCCCTCAACAAATCCGTTGGGTTTCATGCTAACTGCTCCGCAACGCTAACGCGAACAACCCAATCTACAAATCAAGGCTTTTTCTAATTTGGACAAGGTATTGGTAGTAGAACGCATTTTTGGTTGGTTAATCGGGTCTCGTTACCCTGGTTTATAAAGTAATCAGCTGTAGAATATGTTACTATCTAGAGAAAACCTATTCATGCAATTGCAATTCAGAATATTTGTAAGCAAGTTGAATAAGTATTTGCTGCCATAGAAAAAATACATGAGGTTGAATGACTGAATCTTTAAGAGGAAATTTCCCATTGACAAAGAACGCTGTGGGCAGACCTAAAACTGACACAGAAGCCACAAGCAAAAATTTAGCTTTAACCATTGCTGAGGCGGCTTTAGACCGCAAAGCTGTCGAAATTGTCCTGCTTGATGTGGCAGAAATCTCTTACCTGTCAGATTACTTTGTGATGATGACTGGTTACTCTAAAGTACAAGTGAGAGCGATCGCTGACGCAATTGCTGGACAAGTGGAAATTGACTGGCAACGACGACCCCTCAGAACCGAAGGAAAAGCCGAGGGAACTTGGGTACTCCAAGATTATGGTGATGTTATCGTCCATATCATGATGCCAAGGGAACGAGAGTTTTATAATTTAGAAGCGTTCTGGGGACACGCGGAACGTATTCCCATACCAAACTCGGATAATATTGGGGGTTAACCAATATGATGCGATCCTCTCTAGAGAATTGCCCAGTTCCAAAGGAACAACAACCACTGAATGAGTACGAAGAGCTAAAAAATGCTTGGCTATTTCGAGATAGTACCCTAAATTGGGGTAACTACACCAAAAAAATGTTTTGGATTTGGTCTTGGTCTTGGTTAATAGCCGGACCTGTGGCAGCAGCCAGCTTTCCTCCCCAAAAGCAGATTTTTAATTTTCTTCTTTGTGGATCTGGTGCTGCTAGTGTAACTGTAGTGTTAGCATTGGTAAGGTTATATTTAGGTTGGTTCTATGTGCGCGATCGCCTTTACAGTCCCACCGTATTTTATGAAGAATCTGGTTGGTACGACGGACAAACCTGGACAAAACCCCCAGAAGTCATGAGCCGCGATCGCCTAATTGTTACCTACGAAATTAAACCCATTTTTCAACGCTTGCAAATTACCTTTGCCGCCCTAGCTCTAATGTATCTTATTGGTACTATAATTTGGCATTTCTTGTAAGTCTTATTGGTCATTAGTGATTGGTCATTGGTAATTAGTAAAACAACTAACAACTAAGAACTGACAACTAACAACTGACAACTGACAACTGACAACTAACAAAATAGATATAAACCCATGACAATGGGAAAACGCACTCAAGCCGCAGCACTGGAAGTCCGGTTGCTGCGTGAAGGTATTATCGAATCTCGGCATATAGTCCAGGCTGTAGTTAGTGATGACCGGGGACGGGTACTTTCCGTTGCTGGTAACGCTGAAACCGCCGCGTTTGTCCGTTCTGCCCTCAAACCATTTCAAGCTCTGGCTGTCACCAGTACAGGCACAATGGAACGTTATGGTTTGAGCGATCGAGACTTAGCAATCATCACCAGTTCCCACAAAGGCAGCATGGAACAGGTGAGACAGGTATTTAACATTCTGTGGCGGGCAGATATTGACATCAATGCCCTGCACTGCCCAATCCCTAAAGATAAACGTAGTTCTCTAGAATATAACTGCTCTGGTAAACACGCAGGAATGTTAGCCGTTTGTCAACAACGCCATTGGCCATTAACTAACTACTTAGATCGTAAACACCCAGTCCAACAGTTAATTATCACCAAAATAGCCGAATTGTTGCGAATGCCAGCGGAAGAATTTCTCACCGCCCATGATGACTGCGGCGCACCCACCTATCTCATGCAACTCAGTCAAATGGCATCACTATATGCTGTTTTATCTTCCAGTAATAGCGTAGACATGGAACGCATTGTCCGCGCCATGAACCATCACCCCACAATGGTAGCAGGCGAAGGGGAATTTGATACAGAATTAATGCGTCTCACTCCTGGTGAACTGGTTAGTAAATCTGGGGCAGAAGGAGTACAGTGTATAGGCAGACTTGGTGAAGGCATGGGATTAGCTATTAAAGTAATGGATGGCTCAAAACGCGCTAAATATGCCGTAGCTATTCACGTCCTCCAACAAATGGGTTGGATTAGTCCCAGCGTTGCCCAAGGCCTGTCTGAGAAATTTATGAACCTGGGGAAATACAAGCGTTTGGAAGTAATTGGAGAATTATCGCTTTTGTAGTTGACAAACTTTTGACTTCGCGCTATATTAAAGGAGTCGAGAGAAGCGCGACGAAAGCGACGCGGGATAGAGCAGCCTGGTAGCTCGTCGGGCTCATAACCCGAAGGTCAGTGGTTCAAATCCACTTCCCGCCACCAAATAAAAAAATAAATCCCTGTAATCTGAAAAAGTTGCAGGGATTTGTTTTATGAAAACAGCAAGTAGGGGCGCAGGTCCTGCGCCCAAGAATTATTCAGAATTCATCTTGCCTTGACACTCTCCGGTCTAAAGACGCGGAGATTCTATAGAGAGTTTCAGTCTATATCCCTCAGTTATCCCAGGTTCAGGCAGGGTTCCTTAAATATTTGGGTTCTTGCCCTGATTTCGTTGGACTTGGCGGGCGAAATCATATCTGACAAGCGTAACTTTCCGAGAGTCCCTCGGTAGCTTTTTATGTCTTTAGTGACAATATAGTTGTATCACGAATATGGATTAAAATCAATGCAGGATAAAGGAAAGCCTCTAGCCTTCATCCCTTGTCTAAAGCCCAAATGTGGCTTCCTGAGTCACCCACATTTTCAAGGGTTTTCGGCGTTCTTCCTTATAATTTCAGTTTGTATCAAATCTAATTCCCGACTATTCACCACAGGAACGAGGGGATAAAAGTCCAGAATTGAGGCGAAATTCGGCTAGATATGTTTCTAAAACCTGAAATTGGGAAATATTCAAGCTGTAATAAATCCAGCGTCCTTCTTGACGGGAATTTACTAGACTTGCTTCCTTGAGAGTTTTCAGGTGAAAAGAAAGTTTTGACTGATTCATTTCTAAAGCATCACATAAGTCACATACACACAGTTCATGCTGATGCAGTAGTTCTATAACACTGATTCTAATGGGATCTGATAGGGCATGAAAACCCGATACTATTAAACTGTGAGTGGTAATAGGAGAAGTTAGTGGTTTATTTAAGAGCATTAGGTATCTATCCTGATGATATTTGATTTTATAGATAGGCGATCGCCTATCATCTATATTAACTTTAATTAAGCCGATGATAAATCCCTGAATTCTTCATCATCAGCAATTCTCACTTTGAAATATATGTAGGGGTTGCTGAAAAAGTTGTCTGTGAGGGCAGGCAAGAGGCAAGAGTTTGGGCTATCTGTTATCCCTAAATTTTGTGATTTATTCAACCCAAAATGCACGCTTTTGGGACTATCTCCTTCAAAAATCTTGCACCTATTTTCTTTTTTAGCAGACTCAAACCTTTGATATATATAGGTCTTGCATTTATTCAGCAAGCCCTATGTGCCCTAGATATTTTATGTTTGAATAGAGAATAGATATTTTTTTTAATTATGGCAGGACATAGTAAATGGGCAAATATTAAACGTCAAAAAGCCGTAGTAGATGCCAGAAGGGGAAGTATATTCACCCAACTATCACGGGCAATAATTGTCGCTGCAAGAAACGGTATACCAGATCCAGCAGGTAATTTTCAACTCAGGACAGCCATTGATAAAGCCAAAGCAGCAGGCATTCCCAATGATAATATTGATAGAGCGATTGCCTACGGCACGCGCAAGGCGAACGCTAAAGGTGCAGGTACTTTCAGTGATAACAGCATCCTTGAAGAAATTCGCTACGAAGGTTACGGTCCTGGTGGTGTCGCCATTTTAATTGAAGCCCTCACAGATAACCGGAATCGAACTGCGGCAGATTTGCGCGTCTCTTTTAGCAAAAATGGCGGAAATTTAGGAGAAACAGGGTGTGTAAGTTGGATGTTTTCCCAAAAAGGAGTTTGTGTAGTCGAAGGTGTAATTGATGAAGACAAGCTTTTAGAAGCTTCCTTAGAAGGCAATGCCCAGTCTTATGAAATCATTGCAGAGGAAACATTTGAGGTATTCACAGAAATAGCAAATTTGGAGAAACTCAGCCAAACCTTAAAAGCAAAAGGTTTTAAAGTCACAAATATAGAATTGCGTTGGCTTCCTGGTAATCAAGTAGAAGTTACAGATGCAGATCAAGCCAAATCTCTTCTCAAATTAATTGATACTCTAGAAGGATTAGATGATGTCCAAAATGTGACAGCTAATTTTGACATGGCGGATGGTTTAATGGAACTTAGTATCACCTAAGCTACCTGTAATTCCGTAGAAGAGTAGACATTTACCTCAGACCTCAAATCTTCAATACCAACTTAATAGACACATATTAATACCAATTAATTTGGTATTTTGTAGCAAAGACTACGAATTTTCTATGGTTGGTAAAATTTTTTAGGGGTTTTTAATTGCTTCCAAAGCATTTGAATTTGAGTGTAAGCATCCTCTGGTGACAGCGTACCAATACAATTTTTGCAATTTCTCCAGAAAAAATTTACCAATAAAACTGGTAAATATTATGGTAGTCTTGGTAAAAGTATACCGAGCCTCAATTCCATGAGTAAAAATTTCTCTCAGTCCAGTTTACCCATCAAAAGAAGAAAGCTACTGGTCTTAATCACTACAGCCCTAGCTGCTTTGCTACTAACAATTGGCTTACCAACCTTAGCTTCTGGTTCTGTTGTAGCACAATCAAATTCAAACTTACTTGTATCTGCCGCTGCTAGTTTAAAAGAAGCCCTGGAAGAAATTAAACCCCTATACCGACAAAGTAAAGCAAACGTCAATATTAGTTACAACTTCGGTAGTTCAGGGGCATTACAGCAACAAATCGAACAAGGTGCGCCTGCGGACATTTTTATATCTGCGGCAAAAAAACAAGTAGATGCTTTAGAAAAAAAAGGACTTTTAGTTGCAGGAACTCGGAATATCATTGCTAAAAACAAATTAGTTTTGGTAGTACCTAAAAATGCCGTTAGTATCACTAGTTTCTACAATCTTAAAGATGCCAAAGTCAAAAAAATCGCCATTGGTGAACCCAGAACTGTACCCGCAGGACAATATGGACAACAAGTATTAGAAAAGTTGAAAATTTGGTCAGAAATTAAATCAAAACTGGTGTTTGCGAATAACGTGCGTCAGGTTTTAGCATCTGTAGAAACTGGTAATGCTGATGCAGGATTAGTTTATATAACTGATGCCAAAATCTCTGATAAAGTCAAAGTTGTAGTTACAGCCGATGAAAAATACCACTCTCCCATTATTTATCCCTTAGCAATTATTAAAGGTAGCAAAAATGTTGATACAGCTAAAGAATTTTCTCAATTTTTATCTAGCAATCAAGCTAAAGCCGTATTCAGAAAATATGGGTTTATTCTGCCTTAAGCAGCCGTGAAATTTTAGATTCCTGACTTCTATGAATCAGAATTTATTCACAGGATTAAATAAAGAAGTCGTTACCAGCCTCAACGAGATAACTAGTAACTTGAGTACCTTATATGAAAAATAGTCGCAGTATCAAATAAATTTACAATATTTCAAGGTATAATACCAACCAAGTTGACCTAAATCAATTTAATTCAGGACTTACGCAACTGGCACATTGGTAGGGTGCGTCAGATATCAACAATCTGTTTATTTGCAGGATTTATGCAGTAGTAAAGCACCCTACAACAGATTTTTGGTGTGACACTTGCGTAAGTCCTATAACTATGTAGTCAAACTGGGAAAACTATGCCACAGGATTTATCACCGCTTTGGATATCGTTAAAAACGGCTTTACTGGCAACATTTATTACTTTTTTTATGGGTATATTTGCTGCTTATTGGATGTTGGGATATCGTGGTAAAGGTAAATCTTTAATTGAGGGGATATTTGTTGCACCGTTGATTCTCCCCCCTACTGTGGTTGGGTTTTTACTGCTGATATTTTTTGGGAAAAATGGTCCAGTGGGTAAACTGTTAGAACCCTTCAATACGACAATTGTATTTACTTGGTATGGTGCGGCGATCGCTGCTATAGTAGTTTCATTCCCATTGATGTATAAAACTGCATTAGCAGCTTTTAGTCAAATTGATACCAATTTACTGCGCGTAGCCAGAACATTAGGTGCGAAGGAATTGACAATTTTTTGGCGGATTAGTTTACCCTTAGCATTTCCAGGGATTATTGCTGCCACCACCTTAGCATTTGCCCGGGCTTTAGGTGAATTTGGGGCAACTTTAATGTTAGCAGGAAATATCCCTGGACAAACGCAAACTATACCAATGGCGATCTATTTCGCAGTAGAAGCTGGGTCAATAAATGAAGCTTGGTTTTGGTCAATTACCATGATGATCATTTCTCTTTCAGGTATTATTTTAGCTAACTATTGGCAAGAACTTGCATATAAATCAAGATTGACAAAACCATCTCCAAATCAAATAGAATTAG
Source organism: Dolichospermum sp. LEGE 00240 (assembly GCF_015207875.1). GTDB lineage: Bacteria > Cyanobacteriota > Cyanobacteriia > Cyanobacteriales > Nostocaceae > Dolichospermum > Dolichospermum gracile. The sequence continues at coordinate 108,207 of NZ_JADEVZ010000006.1, read as the reverse complement.
CAAAAAAATCTTCTTTATTATTAGAAGATTCTTCGTCCAATGGCTTATTTTTAGATATTGAAAAAAGACTAGCTAATTTTCATCTGCAAATTACCTTAAATACTGATAATCAACCATTGGGATTATTGGGGGGGTCTGGGGCTGGAAAAAGTATGATTTTACGTTGTATTGCCGGCATAGAAACACCAAATAAAGGACAAATAGTTTTAAATAATCGGGTATTATTTGACTCAGGAAAGAAAATTGATCTGCCCATTCATCAACGCCGAATTGGTTTTTTATTCCAAAACTATGCCTTATTTCCACATATTACTGTGGCGGAAAATATCGCTTTTGGCATACCCAAATCTGTAAATGTTAAGGAAGAGGTAGAAAAGCAGTTAATAACCATGCAATTACAAGGATTTGGCGATCGCTATCCGCATCAACTTTCCGGGGGACAACAGCAACGGGTAGCATTAGCTAGGGCTTTAGCAAGTAAACCAGAAGCACTACTTTTAGATGAGCCATTTTCCGCTTTAGATACCCATCTTCGCAGTCAATTAGAACAACAAGTTACAGAAATTCTGGATGATTATTCTGGTGTAACTTTGTTTGTTACTCATAATATGGAAGAAGCCTATCGGCTATGTCCCAATCTATTAGTATTAGGACAGGGAAAAGAAGCACATTATGGTTCTAAATATGAGATTTTTCAACATCCTGCGAGTATAAATGTCGCCCAACTTACAGGTTGTAAAAACTTTTCCCGTGCTAGTATTTTGTCTCCCCAACGGATAGAAGCAATTGATTGGGATTGCACTCTTCAAGTCAGAGAGAAAATGCCTTCACAATTATCTCATGTTGGTATTCGCGCTCATCATTTAATTTTCACCAAAGATCCTCAAAAAATAAACACCTTCCCCTGTTATTTAGTGCGTACCAGTGAAACACCTCACCGCATGACAGTATTTCTCAAACTACATTTTCCTGGTAATCATCCCCATGACTATCACTTACAAGGAGAAATCTATAAAGAAAAATGGGAAAATATTCAAAATCAACCTTTTCCCTGGTATGTACAATTAGAACCTTCGCAATTACTCTTAATGGAGTAAAACCCATCCAGTAAAAAACTCTTAATTTTTGACTCCCATTACATAAGCTTTAACTAACAAATCAATTCCAGTAATTGCCCCACCAACAACAACAGCATTAGCACCTAAATCCAAAGCTTTTCTAGCCATTTCCGGGGAAGCAACACCACCTTCACAAATCACAAAAGTATCAAGATCTTCTATGATTTTAGTGAGTAATTCCCAACCAGGAGGAGAAAAGTTTTGAGTTGCTGTCGTGTAGCCAAAAAGAGTAGTTCCCACAATATCTGCACCTGCATTTACAGCTAATTGTGCAGCCTCATAGGTATCTACATCTGCCATAACTGGCTTATTTAATTTCTGATCAATGAGAGTAATAATATCTGCCAACTTTTCATCACCGGGACGATTTCTCGTAGTAGCATCTATGGCAATAATATCTGCACCTGCTTCAGATACAGCCACAGCGTGATGAAACTGTGGTGTAATATAAACATCAGAACCAGTTATTACTTGTTTCCACAGTCCAATAATTGGAACTTGGACTTTTTGCCGCACAGCTTGAATATGAATAGGTGTGTCAATTCTCACAGCTACAGCCCCATTATTAACTGCTGCTTCTGCCATTGCTGCAATTACATAAGGATCATGTAATGGAGAGTTTACAGGTGCTTGACAGGAAACAATTAATCCTTTTGGTAAATTAGTCATGTTTAATTGGGAATTGTATATCAAAAATTTTATCAAGGGACAGGTTTTCTGTAAAATTACTTGTTAGTTCAATTAATGAGAAAGTGGATAGTTTATGACGGTAGCTAGAATTGGCATCATTGGTGGAAGCGGGTTGTATAAGATGGAAGCACTGAAAGATGTGGAGGAAATAGAGATTTCTACCCCTTTTGGTTCACCGTCGGATGGGATTATTCTCGGAACTTTAGAGGAAACCCGAGTGGCGTTTTTAGCACGTCATGGTCGTAATCATACCTTGTTACCTTCTGAGTTGCCGTTTCGAGCGAATATTTACGCGATGAAGCAATTAGGAGTAGAATATTTAATCTCTGCGAGCGCTGTGGGTTCTTTGAAGGCGGAAGCTAAACCCCTAGATATGGTAATTCCTGATCAGTTTATTGATCGAACTAAGAATCGCATTTCTACGTTCTTTGGTGAGGGGATTGTGGCACATATTACTTTTGGTGAACCGATTTGCCAAAATTTGGCTGGGGTTTTGGGGGAGGCGATCGCTTCTTTAAATTTACCAGATGTGACGTTACATGATGGTGGTACTTACGTATGTATGGAGGGACCGGCTTTTTCCACTCAAGCTGAATCTCATCTCTACCGGAGTTGGGATGCTACGGTAATCGGGATGACAAATTTACCGGAAGCGAAGTTAGCACGGGAAGCGGAAATCGCTTATGCAACCTTGGCGCTGGTGACGGATTATGATTGCTGGCATCCCGATCATGATAGTGTGACGGTGGAAATGGTAATTGGGAATTTACATAAAAATGCGGTAAATGCACAAAAGGTAATTCAAGAAACTGTGAAGCGGTTGAGTGCAAATCCCCCTGCTAGTGAGGCGCATTCGGCTTTGAAGTATGCGATTTTGACGAATTTGGAGAAAGCACCAGCAGCAACTAAGGAGAAGCTGGCTTTGTTGTTGGAGAAGTATTTGTAAGGGAATAGGGGATTGGGGATGAGGGTAAAAATAAAATGCAGCTTTTATTCAGCAAAATCTATTTCTTGTGGTTCTGTGACTATTGTTAATCCTGCTAAAATTTGTCTAATTCTTTCTTTTGATAGCTTACCAATTTTTTCAGTTAATAAAGCTTCTTCATAAAGTGATTCTTCAATTGAAATAGCTGTTTTGATGCTTGTCATTGAGTTATACCTCTTTTCTAACTGAGGGTATAACTTAATTTTACTTTATTTTCATTATTTACACAACAAATACTTGGAATGCGATTAGAAAGATGCAGCAATTCTCATTTTGAAAAAAATAAAATAGGGTCAGAATCACGGATTAGACGGATTGCACTGATTTCACGGATTTTAGTGACTCTTATCATAGCAAACAACCTAATCCGCGCCATCTTTTAATCCATATAATCCGTGATTCTGACTTTTGAGCGATAAAACCTGAAAATGAGAATTGCTGGCCAAAGAATCACAGACCTCAAAAACACACCATAAATGATAAATGACCACCCTCCCAGGGCATATAGACACAATGCCAGGGGAATTTGCATGCGGCTTCTGGACTTTGTGTTAAAATTGCTGGAGGTAATGTGTTTCCCCAAACTTCGGAAAAGTTGACTATGTATAGTATATGGCGATCGCACTTCATTCATTATCCTTATTTTGTCAGAATCAGGATGTCCAGGATTAAAGGATTTGCAGGATAGAGATTGAGAACTTTTGCTGGAATCAAAAAATCATTTTTTCTGTAAACTATCCCAGGTGAAAAACAAGATTTTTTAGATTTAAGGATTGAGAGGATTTAGTATTGTTTGTTTTGTCAGAATCAGGATTTACAGGATAGAGATTGACATTTTTTTAATCATTAATCCCACCAATAAGCAATCACTACACCATCTCGCTGTTCCCAAAATGACTCACCTTCCAAACCACCTTGTAACCTCATTTGTAACCTGCGCTGAAGTCGCAAACCATACTCTTCATTATTACCATCAGTAATATCCACTGAGTCTGCACGCCACTTTTTACCCAAATCCAAAAGCTGAGACACGATAGTATCTTGGTTTTCTGTCAAAATGTACAGAGTATCGCCAGGATAAGCTACAAAGTGTATTATACTCGATTCTGGCATCGGGCGATAATTTGCCATTGCCAATAAGGTATCTACCAAACCACCAAAACTTAAACCATGTTCATCTGGTGCAAAAATTGGTTTCGTAAACAGAAAACTTGCCCATAAATGAGAATTTTGAATAAGATCCTGAATAACTTCTTCCCCGTTAAATTCATTAAAGCGACGTTGCCATACTAATGCTGCGAAAAGTTCCTGGGGACTGTATTCTTGAGCTAGGGTTTGAATTTTGGCTAGGTTTAACATTACTATCTTTAATCACCAGACTCTTGATATTGTTTGATTTTCTCATATAAACTATCAACTGTTTCTTCAGAAAATAGCTTTTCTTTAAGTTGTAAATAATCTCCTTCACCTAATTTACAAGCAGCCCAAAATTTCATTACTTTTCCTGGTTCTAGGTGAGTTAGTAAAACCTGCATTACTTCTTGTAAATTTTGTTGTTCGTTAATAACTTTAATTGTCATCTTTCTTCTATCTCCAAAATCAAATCTGCTGGGTTAATTACTTTTAGTGATAAATCTCGACGGGCTTGAACCATTTGCAAAATTAAAATTGCTGCTTGTGTTTCTAGAAAGATTTTTGGCTGTGTTTGGTCGTCAAATTGACGATTATAAATACTAGTACAACACGGCGTAAATAAACCAACCATTCTAAATCGTTAAAAAGCCTATACTGTCTTCGTTTTGACTTTTGACTTTTGACTTCCGCCCTGGGGTACTAGTGTCTAAATAAACTCTGACCATATCACTGTTTTTACATCCTTCTCTAGTTTACAGGAATAATGGTCTTATTCCCAAAAATGCGATAGGTTTCTTCCATCTGCACTAAAGGCAATACCTAGCGTAAGTAAACTGACAAGTCAGAGCTTGTGCGATCGCCTCCCATACCCCAAAAAGCGATCGCAGTACCTACCGCAACGTTGCCATTAATTTTGAATAAAAGTTAGTCAGAAATGCCAGCATCTCGCAGGCGTTTTTCTAACTCTTCCAAGCGTTTTAAAGCTGCTTCTTTTGCAAGTCGTTCTTGGTTAACTTGTTGTTGAGCAGTTTCTTTTGCAAGTCGTTCTTGTTGCACTAACTCAGAACCCCAAAGTAGCAAATTACCATCTTGATCCCACCAGCGTAACCAGTAACCTTGACGGTTTTCGCGTTTTCCTTGCCAAACACCAATAAATAATTCCATTTCAGTTAACCAGTAACGGTTATTGTCATCTGAGGAACGCAATTTATAGTGTCCATTTTCATGCAGGTGATATATTTCTAATTCACCGATATCTGGTTGAAAAATGATGTAGTCAGGAACTTGTAAAACTTGTTCATAATAAAACCATTTTCCGGGAGGATAGGTATGTTTATTAGAATATTCACTGCCATCTGTATCGGAAAGAAATTCCATAACCACCGTAGGAATTTGTCCCTGTTTGTGGGGGGTGTAACTGCGTTGGATTTGTTCTCTAGGCACTGTAATTTGTGGCACGTAAGCCCAGTCAGGGGCTTTGATGACAAATTTATCATTTACTGTGGCACAGATGCCGTAATTGGTGGTAGCGAGGGCAGTTTCTGGCAGTTTACCGGCGAGTTCTAGGCTTTCTGTGAGTGCTGCTGCTAGACTGGGTTGATTGACATTATCCACAGGTTCATCGTCTAAAACGAAGTCTTCGGGTAAGAGTTCCCAAGTGATTTTGGTGGTCGAAGCACTTACAACCATAGGAAACACGAATAAGGGGTTAGATATTAGTATATAGTTATTCTCAATCAAATGTGAACACGACAATAATGAGATCCCCGACTTCTGACGTGAATTCATAATTTATTTGCAATATCCAAAAAGAAGTCGGGGATCTTATAAAACTTCTAATCATGTATTACCCCATCTGGCATAATAGCACCTTGAAAATCTGTATTTGTGAGAATTGCTCCGGTTAAATCTGCTCCTTGTAAATTAGCATTTTTCAAGATAACATGACTCAGATTTGCATAACTTAAATCTGCATTTTTTAAACTAGCATTTGTTAAATCTGTCGTTACTTCTCCCCATTCAATTATGCGCCCTAAACTAGCTCGACACAATTTTACACCATCTAAGTTAGCATGATGTAAGGTGGCGGTTCTTAAGTCTGCATAACTTAAATCTGCTTGAGTTAATACTGCATATCCTAAATCTGTGCGTTGGTTGGAACTGGGGCGTAAATCTGCTTTAATTAGTAATGAACCTGAAAGTTTAGCTCCGTGTAAGTTTGCTCCACATAAACTAGCTTTAATTAGGTTAACTTAATCTAGTTTAGTATTAACTAATTTTGCTCCTGTTAGGTCTGCTTCCCTAAGAATAGCCTGATATAAATCTGCTTCACTTAACTTGTCTTAAACAAGATTTACTAAAATTTGTTTTACCTAATCTTGTCTGACGTAAATCAGCATAGCTAAAATCTACACCTTCTAAATTTGCGTTGGTTAGTTCTGCGTCTTGGAGGTTAATTCGCTGAAAATTTCTTTCTCCAGTAGCATAGAGTTTGGTAATTTCATTTACGTTCATAAATAGATTTTGGATATGTTAAACAGAAAGTAAAATTTTTGATTAATCCACTTAATAACTGTATAGTGATTATACCACATTTTTGTGATTTGGTGAACTTTTTTATCTCCTATTCCTAAATTATTGATATTTGGTTATAATCCTAAATAGTGATGAATTGTTGTGCTGATGATTGAGTTGCCATAATGCCAAAAACAAAGCCGTCTACAGGTGATCCAGCTATTATTGCAGCGGTGGCTGACTATTTCAAGGTGTTATCCGAAGGAAGTCGGTTACAAATTTTAACTTGTCTCAAATCAGGTTCTATGAATGTAATGGAGATTGGGGAAGCAACTGGTTTAGGGCAGGCCAATCTATCTAAGCATTTGAAAGTGTTAACTCAAGCGGGAATTTTATCTCGTCAACCCAAGGGAACGAGCGCCTATTATGACATTGCTGACCCGGATATTTTTGAGCTTTGTGAGTTAGCGTGCGATCGCATTAGTGAGCGTATACAACAGCAAGCTGAAAGCTTGAAAGCTTTTCATAGTAAAAATACAGTATTTTAAATAGGGCTTACTGACTCGGTGACTCTTGAGTGGACGCAGGCTCTGCGCCCCTACTTCCTAAACAACCTGAAAACTAAAGTTCAAGCTTGCCCAATGATTAACAGCTAAAACATAGGCATCATTGGCAGTAATATTAATATCAGTTTCGACTTGACTAGCGTTATGTAAATCCTGTAATATGGCTTGGGCAACTTCCAAAGGATTAACTATCGGACCAATAGCTTGTTGATCTGTGGTAGGATATTTAGCGATAGCCGCGCTGGCCGAAGGCATCGCCAATGCTGTGAGAGTTTCTGGAAACGGTGAGGTACTCAGGATAATTTGGTGTTCACAAAAAGTATAACGAGTCGGTAATAACCAACCAGATACAGATTGATTATCTGGTATTTTCATAGTTTGGCCTGGAGGAATGAGAATTTCCATTAGTTGGGGTTTGCTATGGGGAATTTCCGTGGCTGGAAAAACTTCCCAAGGATAAAAAGCAAAGGCATTTTGATTATTATTTAAACCCACTAAAATTAAGTATATAGGGCGATCGCTCAAATTTTCGATTTTATATTGCAAGCGACCACCTACAGGAATTGTCGGCATAGCAATTCCCTCATAGCCAGGTGGTTGTAAAATCTTATCCTGACTAGCAGTTCCCAAGGTATCCCGCACCATAAACACATAGGGGACAATGCTATTCACAACCTCTAAAGTTGCCCTCACAGGTAAACGGGAAGAACCTTGATTTTCTGTCAACTGCCACAACTTCGATGCCAGCAAGGTCGAAAATTGCGGTGTTAATCGCTGTACTGCCACCTTCACCGCTTCCCCAACTTCCCCGATAGTATTAATAATTGGTTCACCACCCAGGCAAAAAAGACCATAACGGCTAGGAATTTGGGCAACTTTACCAAATACATAATCAGCAGTTTCTTGGGTGGTAACAATATTAGCAATGCGGCTAATTCCCGAAAAAACGCTAGTAGCATCTACCACTTCAATTCTTTCCAAATTCTCATCTAAGGCCACATTTACAGAAATATTGCGGGGTAATATGCGAATACTTTCTTGAACTATTTGCCCAACTTGAGGTAGATTAGTAATCTCTTTATTTGTCAATTTAGCTTTAGCTACTAACCCACTTCGTGATTTAACAGTTAATTCTGCCCCTGTCTCCAAAATTAACCGAGAATTTACGCCATAATTAGTGAGAATGGGGAGAGGTAATCCCCCCAACCATAACTTGAATATTTTACCATCTTCTTCTATGGCTTGAACCACGCCAATACTTCTCAAGTTATCAATGGGAAAATAATCAATAATTAAATTATTTGGAAATTTCTTCGACTCATTTAATAGACTTGGTTGTTGTTTTCCACCCAACTGATACATGGAAGTAGCAACACCAGAAAGAAAAACCGAAATTGTTTTAGCTGGGGTAGTTTCCCACAAATATTGAGTTAAAGCATAAGTTAATAATCCCGCAGTGTAATTAGAGAAACTAAATTCTCCGGCTTGCTGATTTAGTTCTGAGGTAGCATTGATAATCAGAGGATGATTATTAGCTAATTGCTGATTTTTCAGTTGGGATAAAAACTCTAATTCTTGTATTTGTAAAACTGATGTTGATGATTCTGGACGGGTACGCACTTGTAAAGCAGTAGGTTTTAAATCAGGAAAATGATTGTAACTGGTATCTAATATTGCCGTCACTTGATTTGTAGGGAGCGATCGCAATAATAATAACAGAGTTTCTGTCAATAAATAGTTTCTCGATTTTGTGCCTAATAAATTATTCTCATCAACAGGAACTATGGCATTTGCTAATATTCCCGTCCCCAAATTTACACAAGTCCCATAGCCAGAAAAATGGAAAATCACCACATCTCCAGATTTGGCTTGCTTACCCAAGTGATCTAAAAAAGCCGCTTTAATAAAATCTTTACTAGCTTGTTCATCAGTTAAAGTTAAAATATCCGCTGCTGCAAAGCCACAACGATTAATTAACAGTTCTGTTTGCAACTCCACATCAGTTACACAACCCCCCAGAGCAGGACTTTGTGGATATTGATTAATGCCTATCAATAATGCTAACTTCCGCTGGTGAGATTGTGCTAAAGCCTGGTAATAGGGATTTCCCAAACTCAACCACTCAGTTTCCGCCACTCCCAATGCCGCTAATAAGCCGCTAATCCGTTGTAAAAACCTACGCCGTTTCATATTTAGCTATCAGACCCTAGCCCATTAGCTAATAGCTTAAAGGCTAAAGTCTGTACAGTAAAGTTTTTAATCTTAATCTAAACCAATACAGGAGAAATCCGCATAGCCCGGGTTAACTCAGCCGCAACTTCTGGACGAGAAAATTCTGGTGGTGGTAATTCACCCCGACGTAACATTTCCCGTACCTTTGTTCCTGACAGGTGAACCCGTTCCTCTGGACTACTAGGACTGGTTTTAGTTGTGGCCATTTGTTTGGTGCGCTTACAATAGAAAGCGTGTTCAAACTTCATTGGCACAATTCCCAATTCTTCAGGGGCGAATTCATCGAATATATACTGAGCGTCATAAGTGCCGTAGTAGTCACCTACACCAGCATGATCACGTCCAACAATAAAATGTGTACAGCCGTAATTTTTCCGCACTAAAGCATGGAAAATGGCTTCCCTGGGACCTGCATAACGCATAGCTGCTGGGTTAATGGCCAAAATTACTCTATCTACAGGGTAATAGTGTTCTAGTAAAATTTCATAACAACGCATCCGCACATCAGCGGCGATGTCATCCTCCTTAGTTGCCCCTACCAATGGATGCAAAAATAGACCATCTACAGTTTCTAAAGCGCATTTTTGAATATATTCATGGGCGCGGTGGATAGGATTGCGAGTTTGGAAACCCACAATTGTTTTCCAGCCTTTTTCTCGAAACATTGCCCGTGACGCAGCAGGGTCAATTTGATAACTGGGAAAATGGGGATGATCATCCCGTTGTAATAACCAAATATCACCTGCTAGGTTGATAGAACCTTGGTTATAAACTACCTGCACCCCAGGATGGTTAAGATCATCAGTGCGGTAAACATTGATGGCTTCCTGTTGTTTGTTGTAAATATATTTCTCGGTCAGTTCCAATACCCCAATGAACTCGCCTCTGGGGTTATCCAGACGCACTAAACCGCCTTTTTGTAGAGGGGCTGCTACTTCTTCGGTGACGGACAGTGTAATAGGAATTGACCAGACAATACCGTTAGCTAACCGCATTTCTGTGACGACTCGGTTATAGTCTGCTTGGTTCATGAAACCAGTCAAAGGACTAAAACCACCAATGGCAATCATTTCTAAGTCGGAAACTGCTCGCTCATCAAGTTCCACACGCGGTAAAAAGTCAGCTTTGGAGAGAAATAGTTCTCTTTGTGCTGAGGAAGCAACCCGGTTAATTAACTCTCCACCGTGGGCGGCAATGGCATCTGGATGGTAACTCAACGTAATTTTTCCCTAATTGTTGCAAACTATAGTAATCCTGTTTGAGTTATGAACTAGTTTTTTTCACGAACCACAGGGACACAGAGGACACAGAGGTAGGAAAATAAGAGATGTTCACATTTCATTTAGGACTGCTATATGTATTAAGTTACCAAATTATTGGTACACATTGTTAAATTTCTGTGAATTTTTTTCCTTTGCCGGTCGGAAAGGGTGAGATTAAAGGGCAGGGAGCAGGGGGCAGGGGGCAGAGGTATAGATTAATTTACTTCTTTCTTCTTCCTCCTAAACTCCGAACTCCTGACTCCGAACTCCTGACTCCTGACTCCTGATTCCTCCTAATAAAATATTACAAACAATTACAATAAAAGTTGTGTTACACCAAAGTTTAAACTCAAGAGAGTTTTCAAATTAAGTATAAATAGAAGATTCACCCAAACATAGAGGAGTTGATAAGATGAGGATAAAATTTCCAGTTTTGAGTGGGGTACTGATACTTCTTGCTACTAGTCTTGTCTTACCTTTAGTTGCTAAAGCTGAAACTGAAACAACCAGTGGTATGTTTGAACGAGCTTATTTTCGCCATGATCCCAACTTTTATGACAATGGCAGTTTAAAACGTAAAGTAGATGCTTTAATTGGACCTGGGAAAAAATTTGGTACTACTTTTACTGACAATGAAATCGCTAAAGATGCTGAGTTGGTAAATACACTTTATCTTGATGTTATGGCTCAACAAACATTAAATGATCCCTATTTGCGGACACCTGATTTACCAAATCCCTACGATTCTTCTTTGTTAATGACTCCCCGCTATAATGGCAGTCAACTTAAAGTTGGGACTGAATACCGTTTTGAGAATTCACAACGACGTTAGAAATACAGCAGGAGTCAGGAGGAAGAATTAGAAGGAGGGAAGAATAGTCTCAAATCTGAGCAAGTGATAGGTAAATGAATAGTTTCAACTTTTTAACCCTGAAATTCTTACCTTTGCGCCTTTGCGCCTTTGCGTGAGGCTAAAATTCGTACCCTTAATCAGCAAAGCCTAAATCATTTAGCGATCGCATTGATTGATCACGCATAGTGCTATGATTTAATGCGATCGCCATTTATCAGGCAACAAAAGAAACAATTTATCTTGATAATTATCCGAGCAGCATTTCGCCTGATGTGAAAAATTCTACAACCTCACGTCAGGGGGAAGTAGCACCTTATTAATTACATGAATTACGCCATTACTAGCTTTAACGTCTGCTTTAGTAACTTGGGCGTTACCTACAGACACTACGCCTTTCTTAGCTTTTATATTTACTGGTTGACCTTCAACTGTTTTGACAGCACCAGGTTTGATATCTTTAGCGTAAACTGCACCCGGAACTACGTGATAGGTCAGAATTTTGACTAAAGTTGCTTTGTTTTCTGGCTTCAAAAGTTTTTCTAAAGTTCCTTTTGGTAAGGCAGCAAAGGCTGCGTCTGTGGGTGCAAATACGGTAAATGGTCCTTGACCAGATAGGGTTTCTACTAAACCGGCGGCTTTAATAGCTGTTACCAGGGTTTTAAAGGAACTGTTACCACTGGCAACATCAATAATTGTTCCTACAGTGGTTTTATTAGTATCAGCTTTCTCGCTTATGGGCGCACTCTGGTTGTGTTCTGCAAAAGCAGGAACACTGACGAAAAGGGTGGTTGCCGCTACAGCAATAGCAAGTGTTTTACTAAAAACGGAATTCATGATTTCTCGCTCCCACAAATTTTAGTTGAAATTCACTACCAAAATTGTAACAGAATTTAACAATTTATGTTCATTTGTAACTATTCTGCCAGCATTATTAATAACTGTGCCTCTGTCAATTGGCTAATTCCTAAATTCTGGGCTTTTTCTAGCTTAGAACCGGCATCTGCACCCACAACTAAAAAGTCTGTTTTTTTGCTAACTGAATCAGTAATTTTACCACCTGCTTTTTGAATTAAGGCTTTGGCTTCATCCCGTTTTAAGGTTGGTAATGTGCCGGTGACGACAAAGGTTTTCCCCGCAAAATTTTGATTAATTTTCTCTACTGCTTTGGTTTGGGTGCTGTTGGCTAATTGTAAACCAATGGTCTGAATCCGGGAGATTAAGGTTTGATTGGCTGGGGTGCGAAACCATTGATAGACTGATTGGGCGATTTCTGCACCGATACCATAAACGCCTGCAATATCCGATTGTCTGGCGGCTGTTAACTCGGCGACGGTGGTAAACTTCTCTGTGAGTAATTGGGCGTTGACGCTGCCAACGTGACGGATGCCTAAACCATATAATACTCTAGACCAGGGTTGGGTTTTTGATTGTGCGATCGCCTTCACCAATTTTTCCGCCGATTTTTGTCCCATGCGTTCTAACGCACATAATTGCTCTGTTGTCAATTCATATAAATCAGCAATGGAATGTACCAAGCCTTTATCTACGAGTTGATACACCAACTTTTCTCCCACACCTTTAATATCTAAAGCGTCACGACTAACCCAATGTTCAACCTCACCTTTAAGAATCGCCGCACAGGAAGCATTTACACATCTAGTAACAGCTTCGCCTGTTTCTCTCACCACCTGTTGACCACAGACGGGACAATGGGAAGGCATAATGAAAGGTTGAGTGTCAGCGGGACGTAGTTCTTTGATGACCCGAACGACTTCGGGAATGATTTCGCCGGCTTTGCGAACAATCACGGTGTCGCCAATGCGAATATCTAATTGTTCGATGCGATCGCTATTGTGTAATGTAGCACGGGAAACAGTTGTTCCCGCTAATTGTACTGGCAACATTTCCGCTAAAGGAGTTAATGCCCCAGTTCTGCCCACATTGACAGTAATTTTTTCTACACGGGTTGGGGCTTCTTCTGCCGGATATTTTAAGGCTATAGCCCAGCGGGGAAACTTCTGTGTAAACCCCAATTGTTCTTGGAGTCTAAAAGTATTTAATTTAACGACAACACCATCTGTCATGTAGGGAGAATTCAGCCGTTCTGTATCCCAATATTGGTAATATTCAGCAACTTCAGCGATAGAATGGCAGAGTTTATGATTGGTATCAACTCGAAAACCCATTTTTTGCAACAATTCTAAAGCTTCCCATTGAGTATTGGCAATACTAGAATCATCCAAGCCCGTAATATGCAGAGTATAAGCAAAGAAATCTAATTGTCGCTGTGCTACAATTCGTGAATCTAATTGTCTGAGCGTCCCTGCCACAGCATTGCGCGGATTGGCGAACAACTGTTCTCCAGCCTTTTGTCTCTTCTCATTAATTTCCTTAAATACCTGTAAAGGTAGGAATGCTTCTCCGCGGACTTCCACCTTAGCAATATTTTCTAACCCGTCAAAATGCAAACGGAGGGGAATTGAGCGAATAGTCCTGACATTTTGGGTAATATCCTCACCCATTACCCCATCTCCTCGCGTTGTCCCCCTGACTAAGAAGCCATTTTCGTAAGTCAAAGCTAAAGCTGCACCATCAATTTTTAACTCAGATACATATTCCAGTTCTCCGTCATTATACTGAATGGGTGAGTATCGCCGCCACCGTTGATCCCAACTTTGCAATTCTTCAATATTGAAGGCATTTTCCAGGCTATATAGGGGAATATTGTGACGAACTGAAGTAAAATGGGTGGCAGGGCGATCGCCAACACGCTGAGTTGGACTATCAGGAGTAATTAATTCGGGATTTTGTGTTTCTAATTCTTGCAACTCTCGATACAGCCGATCATAAACCGTATCTTCCATAACTGGCGCATCTAAAACATAATAGGCATAACTAGCTTGTTGCAATAAGCGGCGTAACTCTCCTATACGTTTTACTTCCGGCTGATTTGACATCATCAGTTTCATAACAAAAAATAATAACAGTGGGAATTTAATTATAGGAATCCGGTTTGATTCTGTGAATTTACTTGTGTGGTCAGGGAACAGTCAACAGTCAACAGTCAACAGTCATCATGACTCAAACTTTCATAAACAAACCCCCCATTATTATCGCTCATCGTGGTGCAAGTGGCTACCGTCTTGAACATACTTTAGCTAGTTATGAATTAGCAATTGATTTAGGTGCTGATTATATTGAACCCGATTTAGTTATTACTAAAGATGGTGTTTTAATTGCCCGTCATGAAAATGAAATATCCGCAACTACTGATATTGCTAATCATCCCGAATTTGCTCATTTAAAAACCACGAAAATTATTGATAATGAAATTAAAACAGGTTGGTTTACAGAAGACTTGACCATAGCAGAAATCAAAACCTTAACAGCTAAAGAACGTATTCCCCAATTACGCCCGCAAAATCTAGTTTATGAAGGAATATTTCCTATTCCCACTTTTAGAGAAATCATTGATTTAGCCCAGCATAAAAGTCAAGCAATTGGCCGTAATATCGGCATTTATCCTGAAACAAAACATCCCAGTTATTTTCAATCAATTGGTTTACCATTAGAAGACACTTTATTATTCAGTTTACAGACAGTTAATTTACCCATATTTATTCAATCTTTTGAAGTTAGTAACCTCAAAGAATTATCTCGAAAAACAGATTTACCATTAGTCCAACTCATTAATGATACTGGTCAACCTTACGATTTTGCGATTAATAATAATCCCCGAAATTATGCAGATTTATTAAATCAAAAAGGGTTAAAAGAAATTGCCGAATATGCCCAAGCAATAGGTGTAAATAAAAACTTATTAATTCCCAGAGATAATCATGGTCAATTACTATCACCAACATCTTTAATTATAGATGCTCATGCAGCTAATTTACAAGTTCACGCTTGGACTTTTAGAAATGAGGATTTTTTCTTACCCTTAGACTGTCAGGGAAATCCTGAACAGGAATATCAATCATTTTTTAAATTGGGTGTGGATGGTGTATTTAGTGATTATCCAGATAAAGCCTTAAAAGTCAAACTCTATGAATAATTTATTGCTATGTTTGATCTCAAATCGCTGTATTTTCTCGCTCGTAATCAAGCAAAACGAGAACATATGATACCATCTTCAATTGTGAAAGCTGCTAATCTGGCTAAATTTAGGGTTTGTGTACCGAAAGAGCTATCGCACAATTATAATCTCATAATATGCTCTTAGTTTTATCCTAGATGCTATTTATCAGATATATTATTCATCATGGCTATATGATTAGTTTAAATTATAGAAAATCAATAATACTTTTGATATTTATAACTTTTAGCAATTTGCCTTTATATTTCCTTAATAATTAGTTGAGAATCTTTTCTATTTATCAACGAGGTTGCTATACTTTCAGCGATTTGCTATAATTTCAGAGAATTTCATAATCGGGTTATTATTGTCAATTTTAGATTTTTTAGAAGATGTTAGTCTCAAACCCTTGATTGACAGTAGGTTCAGAAATCATTTTCCCAGGCTAATACAAAACTTTACAAAATTAATAGCTATTCCTTCAACAATTTTAGCCATGAATTTGCTCAGAAATGATCTAATTTGAGCGATCGCCAAAATTTCCTATTGACAAATTGACAAAGAAGTGATATGCAACCTGTCAATGTTATTAATTTTAGTGATATTTAGGACTTACGCAGGAGTTACAGAATAATGAACCACAGAGAACACAGAGAAATGAGGGTTTGGGGAATATTCTGATTTATGATCTGCTGTTTCACAATGAATAACGAAATTCCATTGCTGCTGTGGGTTTTTATTAGTTTTATCTGCTAGAATTTCCGCATTGCGAACTGCTTGCAGCAGAGCTTGCCTCTTTCCGCCATCTTTCTTATTGTGCATTTGTCGGCTTTTTTTGTACCACCTGTCAAACAAAGTATCCCTATCCCCAAAGTTGCTAAAGTCCAATTTTTCCAAATATTCAATAAAATCACATTCAAAGTTACTAGGAAGGTTTACAAAATGGTGTTTACTAAATTACAAACACCATAGTTTGTTTTTACGCAATCATTCAACACTACTCCAGAAAAATTTCGTTTGGAAACAACGAACAACGAACAACTGACAACTAAAAAATTTATGGTATTACAAGTAGAAAACAACACTTACGAAGCGAAAACCCAAGAAATTGCTAAACAAGTTCTAGCTGCTACCCAGGAAAATCGCTCATTTTTGGCTGCTTTACGAGACCAAATGCGCCTTGATGATAAATTACTCGATTGGGCTATGAGTAATCCAGGTTTACGGGTACAATTATTCCGGTTCATAGATACCTTGCCCGCTTTACATAGTAAATCAGAAATTGCCTCCCATTTGCAAGAATATTTGGGAGATGATTCCGTAGAACTACCCGCAGCTTTGAAAGGAATCTTAAACTTTGCTAACCCTGATTCTATGCCCGCACAGGTAGCCGCGACAACAGTGGGAACTGCGGTGGAAACTTTAGCACATAAATATATTTCCGGGGAAAATATCAAGCAAGTCATCAAAACTGTTGAGAGACTGCGAAAAGACAAAATGGCTTTCACCATTGACCTCCTCGGTGAAGCGGTAATTACTGAATTAGAAGCGCAATCTTATTTAGAAAGATACCTGGAATTGATGCAGCAGTTGGTGGAAGCATCCAAAAATTGGGGGAAAATTCCGGCTATTGATGAAGCTGACGGCGAAAATCTCCCCAAAGTCCAGGTTTCTGTCAAATTAACGGCATTTTACTCCCAATTTGATCCTTTGGATGCCCAAGGTAGTGAAGCCCGAGTCAGCAATCATATTCGGACTTTACTCCGTCGCGCTCAAGAATTAGATGCAGCAGTCCATTTTGATATGGAACAATACGCCTATAAAGATATCACATTCAATATTCTCAAAAAGCTATTACTAGAAGAGGAATTTCGTCAACGTACTGATATCGGGATGACAATACAAGCATATCTGCGGGATAGTGAACAAGACGCTAGAGATATTATTGCTTGGTTAAAACAACGGGGTTATCCTCTCACCATTCGTCTAGTTAAAGGTGCTTATTGGGACCAAGAAACCATCAAAGCTACTCAAAAGCATTGGCCACAACCAGTTTACAATGATAAAGTCGCCACCGATGCCAATTTTGAGGCGATAACTCAGCTATTGCTAGAAAATCATCAGTATGTCTATTCTGCCATAGGTAGTCATAATGTGCGATCGCAATCTCGCGCCATAGCAATTGCGGAAAGTCTCAATGTTCCCCGTCGTCGTTTTGAAATGCAAGTTCTGTACGGCATGGGTGATAAAATCGCCAAAGCTTTGGTAGATAAAGGTTATCGTGTGCGGGTTTATTGTCCCTACGGTGACTTATTACCAGGAATGGCTTATTTAATTCGCAGATTATTGGAAAATACGGCGAATAGTTCGTTTTTACGGCAAAATCTGGAAAATCGCCCGGTTGAGGAGTTGTTAGCAGCCCCAATTATGTCTCACGCAGAGGCGCAGAGTCGCAGAGAGGAGAAAGGAGGTTTTGTTGGTGTTGCCGATACTGATTTTGCGGAGGAGGAGAGAAGGAAGAGGTCGAGTTTGGCTTTGGCAAATGTGCGTCAGCAGTTGGGGAAAACTTATTTACCTTTGCTAAATGGGGAATATGTGAATACTACAACGTTTGTTGATTCTCTTAATCCTTCTAATTTTAGTCAGGTTGTTGGTAAGGTGGGTTTACTCAGTATTGAACAAGCTGAGGAAGCAATGAAGTTTGCTAAGGCGGCTTTTCCCGCTTGGAAGAAAACTCCAGTTAAACAACGTGCAGATATTTTGCGTCAAGCTGGGGAGTTAATGGAGGAACGACGCGCCGAACTTTCCGCTTGGATAGTTTTGGAGGTGGGAAAACCTGTTAAGGAAGCTGACGCAGAGGTTTCGGAAGCCATTGATTTTTGTCTTTATTATGCTGCGGAAATGGAACGGTTGGATAAGGGTGTAATTTATGATGTGGTTGGGGAAACCAATCGTTATATTTACCAGCCAAAAGGTATCGCTGTTGTCATTTCTCCCTGGAATTTTCCTTTGGCTATTGCTTGCGGTATGACTGTTGCAGCCTTGGTTTCAGGAAATTGTACTTTACTCAAACCGGCAGAAACTTCTTCTGTGATTACTGCAAAGTTGACGGAAATACTCATAGAAGCTGGAATCCCTAAAGGTGTTTTTCAATACGTTCCTGGTAAGGGTTCGCAGGTAGGCGCTTATTTGGTTAATCATCCTGATACTCATGTGATTGCTTTTACTGGTTCTCAGGAAGTAGGTTGTAGAATTTACGCAGAAGCCGCAATTCTCAAACCTGGTCAAAAGCATCTCAAAAAGGTAATTGCCGAAATGGGTGGCAAGAATGGCATTATTGTAGATGAAAGTGCTGATTTAGACCAGGCTGTTGTCGGCGTTGTCCAATCTGCTTTTGGTTATAGTGGACAAAAATGTTCTGCTTGTTCACGGGTAATTGTGCTTGAACCTATTTATGATGCCTTTGTGGAAAGGTTGGTAGAAGCAACTAAGTCTTTAAATATTGGAGAAACTGAATTACCCAGTACCCAAGTTGGTCCGGTAATTGATGCTAATGCCCAAGCTCGCATTTTGGAGTATATTCAAAAAGGTAAACAAGAAGCAAAAGTCGCCTTAGAATTACCCGCACCCATTCAAGGTTATTTTATCGGTCCGGTGATTTTTTCGGAAGTACCCGCAGATGGAGTTATCGCCCAGCAGGAAATATTTGGACCTGTCTTAGCAGTAATTCGGGTGAAAGATTTTCAAGAAGCAATAGACGTTGCTAACGGCACAAACTACGCTTTAACCGGTGGTCTTTATTCTCGCACACCTTCCCATATTGAACAAGCACAAGCGGAATTTGAAGTTGGGAATTTATACATTAACCGAAATATTACTGGAGCGATCGTTTCCCGTCAACCTTTCGGCGGTTTCAAACTTTCTGGAGTCGGTTCCAAAGCAGGCGGACCAGATTACCTACTGCAATTCCTAGAACCACGCCATATCACAGAAAACATCCAACGTCAAGGTTTTGCCCCAATTGAAGGTGCAGAATAACTATATCCTACACAGATCCCCAACTTCTTCAAGAAGTCGGGGATCTAAAATAATAATATCAAAAAAAATTATCCCTAACTCAAAACACCGGCAGAAAAACCATCTTTATGAACCTTTCGTTATCAGTCCTGATAGAATCTGCAAAAGCGGGAAAACTCATCAGTTTCCCTACAGATACAGTTCCTGCATTAGCCACCATACCAGTACAAGCAGAATTAATTTATGCTGCGAAACAACGCAGTTTTGATAAACCTTTAATTTTAATGGCTGCCAAAGCTGAAGATTTATGGGATTATGTTCAAGGTAGCCAAAGAGAATATCAAACCTGGCAAAAAATTGTTAATCAATATTGGCCAGGTGCATTAACTTTAGTTTTACCAGCTAGTGACAAAATTCCCACTGTCATGAATCCTCTTGAACCGACCACTATTGGAATTCGCGTCCCCAATCATCCAGTTGCTCAAATTATTTTGGCACAAACTGGTCCAATGGCGACAACTAGCGCTAATTTATCAGGACAACCAGCTTTAGAAACCAAAGCAGCTATAGAAGCTCAATTTCCAGAGGTTTTAACATTAGAATCAACGGAATACCAAGGTTTGGGAATACCTTCCACCGTTGCTAAATGGACAGGGAAAAATTGGCAGATTTTACGACAAGGTAGTATTAAATTAGATAATTATGAATTTTAGTAACTGGCTATATTTAGGCGCGGGAATAGGATTAGGAATAGGTTTTTGTAGATTATTCCTTCAGCCTAGCAAATTTGCATCCATTCCCGTTAAAAATGCTCCACAACAGCAAGAAAACCCACTTTTGGCAGAATTAGAGCAAACCCAATTAGCCTACTATCAGGCGCGGGAGATGAGCCGATTTCAAGGGGGTTTTTTAGCTAGGATTGGTCATGAATTGCGATCGCCTTTAGGGAGTATAATGGGTTTACATCAACTGATTTTGGCCGATTTGTGTGAAAATCCCCAAGAAGAGCGAGAATTTGTCCAACAAGCTTACGAAAAATCTCTGAAATTATTAAAAATAATTGATGAAATTCTCGATGTTTCCAAAATTGAATCGGGTAGAAATAAATTAGATATTCAGGCTTTACAATTAAGTGAATTTCTCCAGGAAGTTTATGAACTAACTTATTTACTAGCGGTTAACCGCAATTATCCCTTTATTTTATCACCCTCAGATCCAGAAATTCAAATTTTGACAGATTACAATTGGCTTAAACAAGTATTAATAAATTTGATAGATACAACAGTTGCTAACATGGAAGAAGGGAATATACATCTTTCTAGCAACTTACAATCTCCAGGTAATTTTGCCAATATTTGGTTGGACGTACCCACTGATACAGTAATCACAAATGAATCTCTAGATTTGATGAAATCAGAACCTCAAACAACTCAGGAAAATATAGATTTGTCACCTGGAATGAAACTTTCACTCAATCAACGTTTGGTAGAATTGATGGGAGGAAAATTAGAAATTTTGCCTTTTCCCACCAACCAGGAAGCAACATCGCAGTTAACTAGGCTGCAAATATCCATGCCTATAGAGACTCTTGCAAACAAATCTCTTCACTGACAAAAGCCTCAAAATCAGATTGATGATCTAAAACCATTGTCGTGGTATTATTGACTCGAAAACCAATCTTTTCATAAAATTCCCGTTGGTGCGTTGTCATTAAGTATACACGCTCCACCTTCTGCATTCGGGGATGACTTAAAACCGTTTCCACCAACTTGCTACCCAAACCGTTACCTTGATAATCTGGATGAATGACAACATCCCAAATTGTAGCGCGATAGATGCCATCAGAGGTGGCTCTAGCAAAACCAATTAATAATTCCCTATCCCAGATAGAAATAACAGGTTCACTGTTAGCAAGAGCTATACCCCAATCCTTAATACTACGTCCTTTTGCCCAAAAAGCAGCCAGATTAAACAGTTCTTGGAGTTGGAAAAGATCAATATCCGCAAGGCTTTGGCTAAATTGAATCTGAGAATATTTCATCTATAGACACCATAATTATCGGAGTATCTTCGCTTCTGTTATGGCATATTTTCCTAGAAATTACTAACTTTGTATATGTATATGCAACATTCTAATTAGGGTTAGGATTCAATACAATACTGCTAAGATTATGCGGGTAGGGGTAAAGCAAAAGTTTAATGGTGTCAACTTAAGCCCTGGCGCATGGAGTTCACGGCTACACAAACAAAGTCAGCCTGCGCGGACTAAGGAAAAATCAAGGATTGAAACCCACGCAGGTGGGTTTTGCCTGTGTAGACGCGGTTTCTAACCGCCCGTTTTACCTATTCTCAATCGCCAAACACACCAGCAAAAAAGTCCAAAGTCTCCTTCAATGCTTTGATGAAAACATCAATTTCCTCACGGGTATTGTAAAAAGATAAACTTGCCCGTGCAGTTCCTGATAAACTTAAATAACGGTGTAATGGTTGAGTACAATGGTGTCCAGAACGAATTGCAATACCTTCTTGATCTAACAAAGTTGCTAAATCATTAGGGTGGACACCCTCTGCCGTAAAAGCTGCTAATGTGGCTCTCCCTTCCCCTTGAGCATTAGGTTTTGGTCCGTAGATTCTAATTTGGGGTATTCGCCCTAATTGCGCGAATAAATAGGCAGTTAATTCGGCTTCATAGGCATGGATTTTATCCATACCAATATTAGTAAGATAATCTATAGCGGCACCAAGGGCGATCGCTTCCCCAATAGCCGGAGTACCAGCTTCAAATTTGTGGGGTAATTCTGCGTAGGTAGAATGGTCTAAAAATACCTCTGCAATCATCTCACCACCACCGAAAAATGGCGGCATTGCTTCCAATAATTCCAGCTTACCATATAAAAAGCCAATGCCAGTGGGAGCGCACATTTTATGTCCAGAAGCCACCAACCAATCACAGTCAAGTGATTGAACATCAATGGGAGTATGGGGGACACTTTGACAAGCATCAAGTAAGAACTTCGCACCGTATCTGTGAGCAATTTCGGCGATTTCTTTAACTGGATTTATGCAACCCAAAGTATTAGAAATATGCACGATAGACACCAGTTTTGTTTTGTCAGAAATCAAGTTTTTAAACTGTTCCAAATCAAAAGTTTCTGCCGGTGTTAATTCGACAAACTTCAAAACCGCACCCGTTTTTTGAGCCACAAATTGCCAAGGAACAATATTACTATGGTGTTCCATAACCGAGAGAATAATTTCATCTCCTGGCTGTAAATTGTTCATTCCCCAACTGTAAGCGACTAGGTTTATAGCCTCAGTTGCATTGCGAGTGTAAACAATTTCTTGGCGGGATTTGGCATTAATGAATTTAGCAATTTTATCACGCGCACCCTCATAAGCATCAGTAGCCTTGCCGCTGAGAAAATGTGCGCCACGATGGACATTAGAATTATATTGTTCGTAATAATCACGCCAAGCATTTAATACAGCTAAAGGCTTCTGAGAAGTAGCCGCATTATCGAGATAAACCAGGGGTTTACCGTGAACTTCCTGATGTAAAATCGGGAAGTCAGCGCGAACTTTATCAGCGAGAGATTTGGTAGAAGTGATGACCATTTTGAATAAAGATTTCAGGAGTTTTTAGGTTTAATTACACCAGGCGATTGGAAATCGCAGCTACACAGGCGAAACCCATCTTCATGGGTTTAATTTATTAATTTGTCTTGAGTCCGCGAAGGCGGACTTTGTTTGTATAGCCGCGATTTCTAATCGCCTTTTCAATCGCCTACTTATTCGTGAGACTTGTAACAGTTTTCAACAAACTCTCACGTAAAGAAGCAACAGGAATAAAGTTAATAACTTCCATTGCGAAACCATTAACTAATAATTTCCGCGCATTATTTTCATCAATACCGCGACTTTGCAGATAGAATATTTGATCATCCTCTAACTGACTGACAGTAGCACCATGAGCGCATTTAACATTATCAGCAGTAATTTCTAATTGAGGTTTGGTATCAATTCTCGACTTAGATGATAACAGCAAATTGCGATTTAATTGAGAAGCGTTAGTTAACTGTGCCGGTTTAGGAACAAAAACCTTACCATTGAAGACACCATGAGCGCGATCGCCTATAATGCACTTGTGTAACTGTTTGCTCACACCATGTGGATGATTCAAAGATAAAGCACTGTGAGTATCAGCCAATTGATTATCACCAATCACAGTTAAACCATTCAGGGTCGTTTCCGTTTGTTCACCAGTTTGCAAAATCTCCAAATTGTGACGAGAGATTCTCCCCCCAACCGTCACCGCATTACAACTATAACGACTATATCGTGCCTGAGTAACAGCAGTTTTCCCCACATGAAAAGCCGCTGCACCTTCCCGAACAACCCTATTATGACTCACCTGAGCATTTTCATTTACCCAGATTTCCGTTACCCCATTAGTAAAATACACTTCCTTCTCTGTGTTCTCCGTGTCTCTGTGGTTCGTATATTCCTCAATCAAACCCACCTGAGAATTACTTTCAGCGACGACTAAAACACGAGGTTGGGAAATAGTCGCAGACTCACCAGAAACAGAAACAAAAAGTAAATGAATGGGAGTTTCCACCACCACATTTTTACCAACCCACACCACAGCGACATCATTTAAAGCCGCAGTATTTAAAGCCGTAAAAACTTCCCTTGTTCCCTCAGATTGCGCTAAATATTGCTGTGCAACCTCATCAGATAAAACATCCAAATTACCAACTTTCAAACCAGCAGGTAAATCTTCAGTATGAGATAAATCAGGTGAGTAAACACCATTAACAAATACTAATCGCTGAGAAACTTCAGATAAAATATCAGATTCTAAAGATATTTCCTGAAACATCCCCAACTTAAAATCTATCTGTTTCAAAGGTGATAAATCAGTAAATCGCCATTCTTCATCGCGGGTATTGGGAATAACAGAATGACGAACCCATTTAACAGCACCATCACGAAGTTGCTGCAAACAATCATCTTTTTCCGATCCAGTTACCTGATTTAACAACCCAGTTAAAAAAGCATCTCTGTCCAAAAAAGAATCAGAAATAGAACTGGGAGAAACTTCAATAGTCATGATTATACACCCACTCCTAAAGCTTCTTCCAACACCCAATCATAACCGCGAGATTCCAACTCAAGCGCCAACTCCTTACCACCACTTCTAATAATTTGTCCTCGCGCCATCACATGAACAAAATCAGGAACAATATAATCAAGAAGACGCTGATAATGAGTAATCATAATTGTCGCATTTTCAGCATTAGTTAACTGATTAACCCCATTAGCGACAATTTTCAGAGCATCAATATCCAAACCAGAATCAGTTTCATCCAAAATCGCTAACTTTGGTTCTAAAATCGCCATTTGCAGAATTTCATTCCGCTTCTTTTCCCCACCAGAAAAACCCTCATTCACACTGCGATTTAGAAAAGAAGAATTCATCTTCACAACTTCTAACTTTTCCTCAACCAAATCATCAAAATCGAAAGCGTCAACCTCTTCCAAACCTTGAGCTTTGCGACGAGAATTATAAGCAACTCGTAAAAAATCCAAATTGCTCACACCGGGAATTTCTAGAGGATATTGGAAAGCCAAAAATACACCACCTCTAGCTCTTTCCGCTGCTTCCATTTCCAAAAGATTTGCACCTTGGAAAACCACCTCACCACCAGTCACAGTATAAGCTGGATGTCCCGCTAACACCTTAGAAAAGGTACTCTTTCCAGAGCCATTTGGACCCATAATCGCGTGAATTTCACCAGCGCGAATATCCAAATTTAAACCCTTTAAAATTGGAGTTCCATCAACTTCCGCTTTCAAGTCCTTAACCGACAAAATCAAATCACTATTCTCAACAATCATCTTTTCTTCCTCTCTTCCTCTGCGTACTCTGCGTCTCTGCGGTTCGTTAAAAAAACTAACCAACACTACCTTCCAGCTTCAAACTCAACAACTTATCAGCTTCAACAGCAAACTCCATAGGAAGCTGATTAAAAACATCCTTACAGAAACCGCTAATCATCATTGAAATAGCATCTTCCGAAGAAATACCACGTTGAGCAAAAAAGAACAATTGATCTTCACCAATTTTAGAAGTAGAAGCCTCATGTTCGACCTTACCCGTATTATTCTGAACTTGAATATAAGGAAAAGTATTAGCTTGAGCATTATCCCCAATCAACATCGAATCACATTGAGAATAATTTCTCGCACCCTTAGCAGTAGGATTAATCTTCACCAAACCCCGGTAACTATTGCTAGATTTACCAGCAGAAATACCTTTAGAAATAATAGTACTGCGGGTATTTTTCCCCACGTGAATCATCTTACTTCCAGTATCAGCTTGCTGCTGATGATTTGTTAATGCAACGGAGTAAAATTCACCGACAGAATTATCACCAATCAAAACACAACTAGGATATTTCCAAGTAATAGCTGAACCGGTTTCTACTTGAGTCCAAGAAATCTTAGAATTGACACCTTGACACAAACCACGTTTAGTCACAAAGTTGTAAATTCCACCTTTACCATTTGCATCCCCAGCGTACCAGTTTTGCACAGTAGAATATTTAATTTCCGCATTATCTAAAGCTACCAATTCCACAACCGCAGCGTGTAATTGGTTGCTGTCGTACATTGGCGCTGTACAACCTTCTAAATAAGAAACATAACTTCCTTCTTCGGCGACAATTAAAGTCCGTTCAAATTGTCCAGTATCTCCGGTATTAATGCGGAAATAGGTAGACAATTCCATCGGACATTTTAAGCCCTTGGGAATATAGACGAAAGAGCCATCACTAAATACAGCCGCATTTAAAGCTGCGAAATAATTATCAGCAATGGGAACAACGCTACCCAAATATTTTTTAATCAGTTCTGGGTGTTCTTGTAAAGCTTCCGAAAAAGAACAGAAAATTACGCCATCTTTGGCAAGTTTTTCTTTATATGTAGTGGCGACAGAAACACTATCAAAAATCGCATCAACAGCAACATTACTTAATCGCTTTTGTTCATTTAAAGGAATACCTAATTTGGCAAAGGTTTCCAATAAAGTCGGATCAACCTCGTCTAAACTGTTGAGTTTGGCTTTCTTTTGTTTCGGTGCGGAATAATAAATAATATCCTGATAATTAATAGGCGGATATTGGACATGAGACCAAGTGGGTTCTGTCATTTTCAGCCATTGATGATAAGCGCGGAGACGATATTCCAGCATAAATTCCGGCTCATTCTTTTTGGCGGAAATCAGGCGAACAACATCTTCGCTTAACCCACGAGGGATAGTATCGGCTTCAATATCGGTAACAAAGCCGTACTTATAAGGTTGGTTGACTAAAGTGGTGACGGAGGCGCTCATCGGTTCTCTTGTTTTCTCTTTAAAGGACGGGCGACGGGCTGCAAAAAGCTAATTCCCGGTTTCTGTTACCAATTCCTAACAGGACTGCTAGAATAGGTTTAACGACTAAAACAATTCAGATGTTGTTTAATCTGTTTTCATTGTACGATAGATTAACAACAACAATGTTGTTTAAGTTAAATTTTCACAAAAAAAGTTTTTTATTTTGGGACGTTTGCGAAGCGTCTAGTAGAGAAGATGGCGACTACCCAGCAGACCTCAACTAAGCAGGATATCCTAGAATATCTATTGAAACACTCACAAGCAACGGCTGTGGAGTTGGCGAACTTTCTCGATGTCAGTCCCCAAGCGATTCGCCGTCATTTAAAGGATTTAGAGACGGAGGAGCTAGTTATATATTCGGTATCAGCACAGCCGAGTATGGGCAGACCGCAGCACGTTTATCACTTGAGTCGGGGCGGAAGATCACATTTGCAAAAAAGTGCTAACCGCTTAAATGATGGTTATGGCGAGTTTGCGGTTTCTCTCTTGGACACCTTGGCGGAAACTGTGGGACGTGACCAAGTAAAGTCTATTTTACGGAAACAGTGGGAACGCAAAGCTCAAGAATATCATGAACGGGTGGGTAATGGTTCTTTGCGGGAACGGGTTGCAACTTTGATAGAATTGCGAAAGGCTGAAGGTTTTATGGCGGAGTTTCACGCTGTGGAATCAGATGCTAGTGGTGCGGAAAGATTTATTTTTGTGGAACATACCTGCGCCATTTCTGATGTTGCAGAATCTTTTCCCAGCGTTTGTGGTCATGAATTGGAAATGTTTGCGGCTATTCTCCCAGATTGTACTGTGGAACGGACTCACTGGTTAATTCATGGTGAACATCGTTGTGGTTATTTAGTACAAAAAAGTTAAGTGGGGGTTAATTGTGTGCTTCTATCCCCACCCGGAAACCAATTTCCGGGCTAATAGCTAGTTTTTATTACCAATTACCTATTACTAATTACCCATTACCAGCCTCAACGAGATAACTAGCAACTTGAGTTAAATAAATTGTTACTTTACAAAACTATTAAAAATATATATAAATAAAAATTTCTATAGCTATAGACTAATACTTGCAGCGCCAATATAGGTTGCAGTCTTGATTTATCACAATTAGAGCAATTTGTACACATTCCATAGGAAGATGATATGTGACTAGAGTAGCACTAAATTAATTGAGTACGTTGTTAAGCACAGCAATTATGGAGGTTTGGTCATAGCACCAAACCTTTTTTTTCGCTTCTCAAATTCAGGAGTCAAGAGCATTGGTATTAGTGTTAAATTAACAAAAAAAACCATCCCGCAAGGAACTCAAGTTCCTTGCTAATAGCGCAAGTTGTCTTTCGATGACTGAACACTAGGAAAATCTATTCAGTAGGTTTACACAATAAAAGCGAAATAGTAAGTCTGGAAGGCAACAGATAAGCTATTTTTAATTTAAGTTATTGTTGTATATTAATACACTAATAAATACAGAGTATACAGAATATTTGTAATTATATTAAAGCTCATAAAGTCTTGACAAAACCCATAAATAATGTGTTAACATGGGAATGTTGACAAATATGCCGCCCAAAATACACATCAGTATACCAAATACATTAATTTAGATTAAAAGGATTATGGGATGCCGACTGAAAATTTTGTTAAGTGATGAAGAAAAATTAACTTTAGAAGAGTTGAGAAAAGCTAAGGATGTTCCTCAGCGGACAAAAGACCGCGCTCAAGTTCTACTGTTAAATGCTCGTGGATTAAATAACGAACAAATTGCTCAAGGTTTAAACTGGGCAGTTTCTACAGTCCGTCAGACCCTACATCGTTGGCAAAAGATGGGTTTAGCCGGATTATGGGATGCTCCAGGTCGAGGCGGAAAACCCCGCTATTCAGAAAATGATTTAGAGTACCTAGAAAACTGTCTAGTTGAAGAACCTCAGACTTATAACTCTAAACAACTAGCCAAAAAATTAGCATCTGAGCGACAAGTTTACTTGAGTCCGGACCGACTCCGCAGAGTTCTCAAAGCCAGAGGCAAGGTCATTAATACACGCAGAGGAGCAGAGGAGCAGGGGGCAGGGAGCAGGGAGCAGGGAGCAATGACCAATGACAACTGACAACTAAGTATTTATTTCTAATAAATAGGGTATTTTAATTACAAGAAAGAGGTGAAAAAGCAAAAAAATCCTGAAATCTATATAAATTAATAGTTTCATCTATCCACTTCGGGCGACAACACCTTAGAATGATTCATTGAAAAGTCAAGTCAATCGTATTTGCAGCGATTTTGAGTGTAAATACTCTCAAGGAACGATTTTTGTATTTCTACAAACAGAGATTTACGTAAAGATGCTTTAATGGTGCATTCTGAGAAATAATCTCTGATAAAACTTTAGGAGTTTGATATGAACAAGGGCGAATTAGTTGATGCAGTAGCTGAAAAGGCTAATGTTACCAAGAAACAGGCTGACCAAGTTTTGAGCGCTGCCATCGAAACTATTGTGGAAGCGGTTTCTTCCGGTGATAAAGTGACATTAGTGGGATTTGGTTCGTTTGAATCACGGGAACGCAAAGCCCGTGAAGGACGTAACCCCAAAACGAACGAAAAAATGGAAATTCCCGCTACCAGAGTTCCCGCTTTCTCTGCTGGAAAACTGTTTAGAGAAAGAGTAGCACCCCCAAAAGAGCCAAAAGAATAAGTTCGGTTATAAGAAGGATATTTTTGATGCCACAACAAGCACACGGGGGAAACTTGGCTTGGGCAGCAGCACTGGCTGGCTGTTCCCCTGATGCTATTGTGGATTTTTCTGCCAGTATCAGCCCGTTGGGACCACCAAATAGTGTGATTACGGCGATTGTGTCTCAACTAGGCAGTTTGAGGAATTATCCTGACCCAGAGTATGGTGAATTACGACTTGCTCTGAGTCATTTTCATCAATTACCTACTGAGTGGATTTTGCCGGGTAATGGTTCAGCAGAATTATTAACCTTGGTGGGTAGAGAATTAGCACAATTAGCAGCAACGGTTGTACTAACTCCAGCTTTTGGCGACTATTACCGCGCGCTTGCGGCTGATAATGCTAAAGTTCTGGAGTTTCCTGTGGATTTGTCCAGGGGGAAGGGGAATATGTCTCTGTTGCCAGATTTCGGATTGGAGACTTCAGGTTTTGGGTTATTGCTGAATAACCCCCATAATCCAACGGGAAAGTTATTTTTGCGGGAATCTGTTTTACCGTATTTGAAAAAGTTTGCTTTGGTGGTGGTAGATGAAGCGTTTATGGATTTTTTGCCACCGGCAGCGGAACAAAGTTTAATTGGGTTGGTGCAGGAATACGAGAATTTGGTGATTTTACGATCGCTCACCAAATTTTACAGTTTACCAGGGCTAAGATTAGGATATGCGATCGCTCACCCTCAACGTTTAGCTAAGTGGAAATCATGGCGAGATCCTTGGCCTGTAAATACTTTAGCAGCAGCCGCAGCGATCGCCGCCCTCCAAGATACAGAATTTCAAAATCTCACCTGGAAATGGCTGCCAGAGGCGAGAAATCAACTATTTCAAGGTCTAGCCTCAATTCCTGGTTTAACCCCCCTAAAAGGCTCTGTTAACTACCTATTGGTACAATCTCAAGGACCTACTTCCCAGTTACAACAAAATTTACTTCAGCAACACCAGATCTTAATTCGTGATTGTTTAAGCTTTAAGGAATTAGGCGATCGCTTTTTCCGCGTCGCAGTCCGTACAAAAGCTGATAATCAATGCCTATTAACAGCACTTGAAACAATTCAAAATCAATAGCAGGAGTTCAGGCGGTAGGGGCGCAGGGCCTGCGCCCATTCAGGAGTATGGCTAACGCTGCGCTATCAGGAGGAAGAAGGAAGAAGGGAGAAGGGAGAAGGAAGAATAAAATTACCTAATGACAAATGACAAATATTGATTACGACATCGTTGTTATTGGTGGCAGTATTACTGGATACCAAGCGGCTTTAAGTGCTACTCGGCTACACGCTAAAGTTGCCTTGATTATTAGCGCAGATTTTTCTCATAACTATAATTTGAATTATCAATACATACTTAGTGAAATTAGTCAAATTACTCAGAAATATTATAATTTAGCAAATCTAGGAATTTACGAAAAAAATATTCAATTAAATCCAGAATCTTTAAATTTAAACAAAGGATTGTTGTATGCAAATGCTGTTGCCAAAAATATTAATCAAATAAATTCAGCAGAGAATTTAGCTGCCCAAGGAGTTGATATTATTGTTGGCAATGGTCAATTTCAATCTGCTCCTCAATTAAGTTTTACAGTTAATGAAAGACGGTTATATAGTCGTACTTACTTACTCGCTAATGGTTCTCATCCATTAATTCCTAATATTTCAGGATTAGATACTATTAAATATCTAACTTTAGCTAATATTTGGCAATCTTTAGAAAAAACCACATTACCCGAAAATTGGGTGATAATTGGTGGTGTTCCTCAAAGTATAGAAATAGCCCAAGTTTTAGCCAGATGTGGTTGTCAAGTCACATTAATAGTCAAATATTCTAGCATTTTGCCTAGTCTTGATGCAGAAATAGCCAAATTACTAACAGCACA
Organism: Dolichospermum sp. LEGE 00240; assembly: GCF_015207875.1. Taxonomy (GTDB): domain Bacteria; phylum Cyanobacteriota; class Cyanobacteriia; order Cyanobacteriales; family Nostocaceae; genus Dolichospermum; species Dolichospermum gracile. The sequence continues at coordinate 76,728 of NZ_JADEVZ010000006.1, read as the reverse complement.
ATTAGAAATTGATGGTGTACGGATTTTAACACAAACTCAAGTTACCCAAGTCCGACAAATAGATCATAAGAAATGGGTACAAGCTGGAAATCAAGCCATTGAAACCGATGAAATTTTCATTTGTGCTGGACAACAGCCAAATTTAGAGGATCTGAATTTACCAGCGGTAGGAGTGAAATGGCATCAACACCGCTTGGTTGTCAATGAAAAATTACAAACTACAAATCATCGAATTTACGCTTGTGGTGATGTGCTAGGTGGTTATGATATTCAGAGTATTGGTAATTATGAAGCTAATATTGCTGTCAAAAATGCCCTATTTTTTCCCAAACTAAAAGTTAATTATGAATTTGTTCCCTGGGGAATATATTCTCAGCCCAGGGTAGCACAAGTTGGTTTAACAGAAAAACAAGCTAAAAACCAATATTCTCAAAAGCAAGTTTTAGTTTTTAAGCAATATTTTAAAACAGCCACGGCGGCACAAATACAAGCAGAAATTACAGGTGTTTGTAAATTAGTAGTTTTGGAAAATGGAAAAATTCTGGGATGTTCTATATTGGGAATAGCAGCAGAAGAATTAATTAATTTAATTAGTTTAGCAATCTCACAAAATATGAAAATTCAGTATTTGGCTAAATTATCACCTATTTATCCCAGTTTTTCCGAAATTCTTATGGAAATAGCGCGAGAATGGCATAGACAGAGAATTAATCAGAACCATACTTTTTCAGAATTGCTACTAAGCTTCTTTAATTATCGTCGTGATTGGAATTTATAGTGGATTATGGTTGACTGTAGCAAGAATGATCAGCAATTCTCATTTTGAAAAAAATAACTCCTGGTTCGCCTATTTTAAATTGAGTTAGAAAAAACCTGAACGATTTAATAGGGGTTTTAGCCTGTAATTCAAATGTACTATGACGTAGGCGATAGCGAAGCGCTGCTGCAAGCAGTTCGCATAAAAATAGAGTTTTTAGCACCGAGGGTAGTTCAAGCTAAATTTCGGGAAATCGCTAAAACCATTACGAAACCTAGATTTTCTATTTTTTTGGCAATTTCTCGAACTCCAAAAAAAATGAGCGAACCGGGAGAAATAACCCACATTCCGCAGATACTAAAGCAAATTTAGGAATTAAAAATTTAGAGAAAGTAAAGCCTGAAAAGATTGCCGAGCAAAGATTTCAGGCTTTTATTTGTTAAAATAGTGTAATCAAATAGAGAGGGGGGAAACCATGAAAGAGTCAAAAAAAGCCATGGAAATCCTAAATATAGACCATTTAGGAATAGTAGCGAGAATAATAGACGAGATGGAATTAGTAGAAGAAGTGAATAAAATAGTTGGAATAAAAATAAAAGAAAACCTCACTCCAGGACAAGTAATAAAAGCAATGATCTTAAATGGATTGGGATTTTTAAGCGCCCCATTATACCTATTTGAGGAATTTTTTGTAGGAAAACCAACAGAACATTTAATAGGAGAAGGAGTATTACCATCACATTTAAACGATGACAAACTAGGAAGAGAACTAGACAAATATCATCAAATAGGAACAACAAAAATATTTACAGCAGTAGCCATAAAAGCAGCCCATAAATTCCAAGTAGAAATGGAAAGCATTCATTTAGATGGGACATCAATGAGCGTAGAAGGAGAGTACAAAAAAGAAATCGAAGAAATAGACGAAACAAGGCAAGAAATAGGAGAGAACAAATTAGAAAGAGAACCGGAGATGAAAGCAATAGAAATAGTTCATGGATATTCAAGAGATAAAAGACCAGACCTCAAACAATTTATCATAGACATGATAGTAACAGGAGATGGATATATCCCATTATATTTAAAAGTAGACTCAGGAAACGTAGATGATAAAAGTGGATTCGTAAAAAGATTAAAAGAATTTAAAAAACAATGGACATTTGAGGGCATAAGTGTAGCAGATAGTGCCTTATATACATTTTTGAAAGACCCCTTGTTACATCCAGTGTATTTGTCAAAACTCCTGAAAGAGTAGAAGCAATAGCAATGATTATGGGATTGTGTTTGTTAGTCTATAATCTTGCACAAAGAAAGTTAAGGCAAGAATTAGCTAAATTCGATGACGGGATTAGAAATCAAGTCAATAAAATCACAAATAAACCGACAATGAGGTGGGTATTTCAGATGTTTCAAGCTGTACATTTGGTAATCATAAATGGACAAAAACAAATGAGCAATTTTACAGAGGAACGTGAAAAGATTGTCAGGTATTTAGGAAAGAGTTGTAGTAAATATTATCTAATTATTTGATGTGGTTTATTTGAACAAAAAGATGTAGATAGTTCAAGGGTAAAATTAGTAAATAGAAATTTTTGGCGAGGATGTAAATATTCTTGGCTGTAATTGTCATGTTTATTTTACCCGAAATTACTAATTCAATATAGAGGGAGAATATATTTTAAAACCTCGTAAAATGAAGTTACTTAATATGTTCTATTTTTTGGCAAATAAAGTTAAACTCAACCAGAAAAATTAGGTAGATAAAATTTTGCTGGCTGGAATTTTTCAAAAATCCCAATAATCTAAGTCACATCTGCGGAATGTGGGGTATTGAATGACTAATGACTAATTACCTATTCTTCCGTTGTCCTTTTTCTGATAAAGAAACACTACCAATTCCTTGTAAAATACCTCGACCAACTAAACCTAAACCTCTACCAACTACTTGAGTAAGAACGAAAACAATTCCAGTTCCTAAAAACCCTACCAATGATTGGATACGTGGAGAAATAGCATCCCGAAATTCCAGTATTAATGTTACCCCTAAAGGAATACCGGAAAGTTGAGCTAATTCTTGATTTCGAGGGGCATAAATTGATGTTTTCCTAATTCCTCGCGGGGAAAAAATAAAGAACTCATAGCGACTTTCAAAAATAGTTTGTGCTTCAGTTATATATTGATATAATTGATATTTCCAAGACAAATTATTTCTGAATTTCTCAATTTCCCTAGTAGAAATCATTTGCCAATTATAAAAATTTTGTTTAATACTTTCCTCGTCTGCTAAGTTATTTAGTAATGGTTGAATTACAGCATTAGCTATATGAATCAATAAATTTTCTAAAATTAATAATGCTTGAGATTGAGATTCTTTAGTTCCTGCTGGGTAAGAAACATTATCAATACATAAATCTGTTAGTAGCAGCAAATAAGACAATAACTCAAATAATAACGGCACTTTATTAATAATTTCTGTTTGCAAATCTGTAGTTTTATCTAATAAAAAATTGACTAAATTTATTTCTTGTTTATCTAAAATAATCCGATAATAATTACCAAAAAATTCCGTAATAGCAAATTTCCATAAATCTAGATAAATCTGATTTTGTAAATTAAATAGCTGATTTTCATCGAAATTAAAAGTATGTATTTCTTCCACCTGAGTAAAAAATTTCCTCAGAATAATATAAAGCAACTCTCGCTTTTTATTTTCTCGGAGAATATCAATTTCTAAGGGTGTATTAGTGAGATTTTCTAAAGAAAATTGCAATTTATTTAAACATAAAGTCAATAATTCAGATTGCAGTTGTCGAGAACTAACTATAGGTGGTATGTTAACTGATGGTAGTAGTTCCAAATCAGATTTAATAATATTATCCTGGTTTTGAATATTTAGGGATAGTAATTGGTTTTTTCGTGGTAGTTTTTGTCTTTCTTGTGGTATCGTCAATAAGTGATTAACAACCCAACGAGCGGCTAAAAGTTCCCGTCGTTGTCCTGCTAAAATTGCCTTATCTAATAAGGGTATTCCTGGTGTTTTTAATTTCTCTGTAACTAGATTAATGGCTTGATTAATATTATCAATTCCTGAATTTTGTAAATTATTTCGTAACTTAGCAAATGGCAAAGGAGAATTAATCATTACTGGTTCTGTGAACCAATAATAACCACCATTAGCTACTTCTTGAAGAATGGGGACTAATTGAGAAATTGATATCCCTTTAGGACAATAACCATTTATTCCTATTGCTTTGGCCGCAATGAGCATTTCTGGTTGGGATTTTGAACTTAAAAGTAATATAGGTATATGGGGATACAAGGATTTTAGTTGTTTACAGAACTGCAAACCCAATTGTTCATTCTCTAATTCTAGAATGATTAATTTGATTTGCTGAGAATTTACTTCCGCTAAAACCTGTAAAGCTGCTGTATCTGTGGCAACATCTGCTATGACTTGTAAATTAGGAATAGCTTCGAGTGTTACCTTTAGTCCTAAACGGAAAATTGGATCTGGGTCAATTAATAAGAATTGTAATAGGCGATCGCTCATTTTCACAAAAGATTTGATTCCTGATTTTTAGGCTAGTTTAAATTCTCAATTTCTAATCATTCATTTTGTCACGATAACCATAAAAGTTAATAGTATATTCAGAAATCTTAATCCCCGTTTGCGCTTCTACTTGACGTAACAAATCTTCAGGTAGTTCTATCTGCACATCTAAAATCTGATTTGTATCTATACAGTTAACATGACTATGGGAATCACTATTATTTCCATATAATCGTCCATCACCATGTTCAATACACTCTATAATGCTCTGGCTAGATAAAGCTTCTAAATTTTGATATACTGAGGTATGTCCAATCTCTTTACCTTCTTGATTGAGTCGATCATAAATCTCCCTAGCAGAAAGATGCTCTTTTGCTCGCCAAAGCAACTCCAGTATAAAGCGTCGCTGACGACTGATACGCATTCCCAACATTTGACACCTATCCAAAGCATCTTCTAAGGAACGAATAGGTTTAAGACAACTTCCTTGCTTGTACATATTTTAGGTTGTGAATTCTAGAAATTGGAAATCAATTCAAAATACCCTCACGACAGGACTCACTCCCGCAAAATTAAAGAACACTTTGCCTTTTGCCTGTTTACTCATTTATAATATTCTGAATCTAAAACAAACTCATAACAACTTTATCTTAAAATTCCTCCCAATGTCTACCTCAAGTGGTTAAAAAACTGTTACTGTGAATTGTCAACACTGTTGAGTAAGTATCTATCAGTCCATGACAATCACAATCACCCTCAACAACGATTCTATTTATAGTTTAGATGTATCACCTGCCTTAATGGTGATTGAACCACTACTGCAAGCCGGAAGTATTTCCTCCTATGAACAGCAACTACGTCTAGAAATTAATTATGAACGGGAAGAAAATGATCCACGGGAGTTATCGGAAATTCCCGAGGTAAGACTGTGGTTTGTGCGTCTTGATGCTAAATATCCCTGGTTGCCATTTTTACTAGACTGGAAAGCTGGAGAATTATCTAGATATGCAGCAATGTTAGTACCTCATCAGTTTAGTTCTAAAGAAGGTATCCAGTACAACCCCGAAGCCTTAGAAATATTTTTGATGCACAAAATCTTTATTTTAAGTGATTGGTTGTACAAACAAGATATTGTGAGTCCATCTCGACTCAAATCCTTAGCGCAAATTCTGGGCTATGAATTAGATGATGCTTTCTTTGAAATGATTGAAAAAACTAATTAATTGCAAAGGGAACAGGTGACAGGTGACAGGTGACAGGGAAAAAATTTCCTCCTGACTCCTGCTAGTTGATTTTGAATCTAAAATCCAAAATTGATCATAGCTAACTTCCCCAAATTTTTTCTAAGACTATTTGGGGTGTAATATCCACTAGTTTTCCAGTGGGTGAGGTAATAGTTAAGACTTTTTCACTTGTGGGTAATAATTTTTTTTCTGAATCCGTAGAATTAAGCAAAGCTATTGTATATGTTTCTACTGCTATGCTCAATTGCAGAAGACTATTTTCTACAGACAACATTAAACTAGCGCCACCAATAATGGCTGTTAGTTTGCCAATATCATCGGGGGAAGTAACTTTAATATTGTGACAATGTTCTAAAATTGAAAGCACAAACGACTCATTATCAGCTTCTTTAATGACAACAACAGGTAAATCTGGTTGTTTTTCTTGGCAAGCTACAATGATTTTTTGCCAACTTTCTACAGGGTAGGTTGTATCTAAATCAGTTCCACCAGCATTGATGAGAATAAAACCTGTTTTGCTTACGCCTAAACGGTTTTGTTCTCTTTGCGCCCATTCGATGTCTACTTTAGGCACATTTACTGATAGTGGAGGACAAGGAGTATTAATCTTTAAAGGTTTGAGTAGGTCATGGTACACTTTTGCCACATATTGGGATAGGTTGGGTGTAATGGGATTAGTGAAAAAAACCGCACCTTGTCCTTGGTAGCCAATGCGTGTAGGTATTCCTGTTAACCACATTAGCAAGCCTACTAACCAACTTTGTCCGACAATAATAGCGACATCATACTCACGATCGCGGATCATGCCAACTAAGTTACCCCAATCAGCCAAACTATTCCGATCTTTGTAGTCAAAAGTTAATACATCATGAACTGACTTGCTGACTTGGTAAGCAGCCTTTGACTGGGGTTCGACAATGACATCTATCTGCGCGTCGGGATAATAACGCTTAAGATCATCAAGAGTGGCAAAAAAAAGAATTTGGTTATCAATTGAACCAGGTACAAGGGCTACTACACGCATAATATTTATTAACGTTTATTGTTTTATATTTTAGGAGAATATAGGAATTCAGAAGTTCGGAAGTTCAAAATTTAATCAGTCAAGGATTTAGGACTCAAAAGGTTTTGAATTTATTTTATTTATCCTCTATTTGAAAATTAAGGAAAAGTTGTGCATTTACTAATTCCCGCCGCTGGTAGTGGCAAAAGAATGGGCGCTGCTCGTAATAAACTTTTATTACAGGTACGCTCAAAACCCTTGATTGCTTGGACTTTGCTGGCGACAGAAGCCGCAAGTTCTATTAGTTGGATAGGAATTGTTTCTCAACCTCAAGATTGGGACGAGTTCAAGTCTATTATCGCTGACTTAAAGCTGAAAAAAACAATAGAATTAATTTCTGGTGGTTCTACCCGTCAAGAGTCAGTTTATAATGGTTTACAGGCATTGCCAAGTAACGCTGGACAGGTATTAATCCATGATGGCGCTCGTTGTTTGGTAACACCAGATTTATTTAACGCTTGTTCTGAAGCAATTCTTGATTGTTCTGGCTTAATTGCGGCTGTACCTGTTAAAGATACCATTAAGGTTGTTGATGACAATGGCATAATTAGAAGTACACCGGAACGTAAACAACTTTGGGCGGCTCAAACCCCTCAAGGGTTCGATGTCAAATTGTTAAAACAGTGCCATGCTGAAGGTGTCCGTCAAGGCTGGGAAGTGACTGATGATGCGGCTTTGTTGGAAAAATGCGGTATTGAGGTGAGGATAGTTTCCGGGGAAGAGACTAATTTAAAAATTACCACTCCTCAAGATTTAGCGATCGCCGAATTTATACTTAGTTATAGAGAATAGCTAATAACAACTGACAACTGACAACTGACTAATGCCCAAAAATATACCTATAGCCGGCAAAATAGAAGCGATTCTTTATTTAAAGGGTAAACCCTTATCTCTAAGTGAAATTGCTGAATATGCGAAATGCGAGCGCCTGACGGCAGAAGAAGGAATTATCGAACTAATTGAGAATTATTCCCGGCGAGATACAGCTTTAGAAGTCGTAGAAACTGAACATGGTTATAGTTTACAACTGCGGTCAGAATTTCATGATTTAGTACAAGCTATCATACCAGTAGAATTGGGAGTTGGGGCATTACGGACATTAGCCGCGATCGCCCTCCATAATCCCATATTGCAAAGCGAATTGATTAATTTACGGGGTTCGGGAGCTTATCAGCACGTTCAAGAATTAGTAGAATCCGGTTTTGTCCGCAAACGCCGAGAAAGTGATTCTCGTTCCTTTTCCCTGCAAATAACCCCCAAATTTCATCAATATTTTCAAATCGAACAACTACCCCAAATTTTGGCAATTCCCGACAAAGAACAGCAACTAGAACTAGAGTTACAAGGATTAGAGGCAGAGGAGGAAACAAGTGAAAATTAAAAACCTATTCTCTATTCCCTATTTCCTTTTCTCTGTAGAAAATACGCTACCCTATGAATATGGTTTAGAGTAGAATCAGCAGTTAAGCTAATATAAATCGCCAATGGTGTTTGATCCTGACTTTTTGCAAGACGACTCTGAGCAACACCCTAATCAACTTCTGAATGATCGCTTTGGGGACAACCCAAACCAGTTACTAAAATATTTACAGCATCAATCTCCTGAAGTTTTAGCCCGTGTCGCCCAAGCTGTCAGCCCCGAAATTAAACAAATCATTTCCCAGAATGTCCAAGGACTCGTGGGAGTGATACCGACAGAACATTTTAATGTGCAAATTACAACAGACCGGGAAAATTTAGCGGGACTACTGGCATCGGCAATGATGACGGGCTATTTTCTCCGCCAAATGGAACAGAGGATGCAATTGGAACATTTATCCAATCAATAGGAGTCAGGAGTCGGGAGTCAGGAGTTCATCAAGAACAAAAAAAACAAAGAACAAAAAGAAAATGTCTTCCCCTCTCCAACTCCCCCTGTTCCCTGTTCCCTGTTCCCTGCTATTGAGGATAATTTCCTCAACGAACTTTAAAGACTTGAGTTTTCCCATGACGGTTGACTTCTGTGTAGCGCTGATCATGCCAATAAGCTGTTGTGCATTTAGTTTGTATAATTCTAGCGGGCAAGATGCCCGCACCACAAAGTTCAAGTAAATTATGGTTATCAAATTTAGCTGCGTAACAGCTTAGTGACAGTATTATCTAAACCTAACAGATTACCAATAGCGATCGCCCATTGTCCACCTGAGTTCGACATAAGATAGTTTTTGGAAAACTGCCCCAAATATGAGTCTCAAACCCTGATGATCTCGTTGAAAAAATCATAACTCTGTTCGCGTAGCGTCTCCGAAGGAGAAACTCCTAACACCGAACTCAGGTATTGTCCAGGAATTAAATTTTGTGAATTACCTAACTTGACTATCGGCAACTTATGGGCGAAAATTTTGACTGCGGCTATATCTGTCACCGGATCAACCCCTACCACCTTCCCCTCAAAACTCCGCCCATCTTTGAGGGTAACTGGAACCGTGTCTGCATCTGCCACTACATGGATAGATGAAAGCTTATCTCTTGAGGTAATCAAGCAAACCATCAGTGAACAGATCATTTGAGCGATAAATATCGAAAATTTGTCAGCATATTCGGAGATCATATCTAGTTCTTAGATTTCATCATGAATTTACTCGAAATGGGTAGTAAAAAGATAGAGGAAAAACTTGATCCTATCTTTAACAATTCCCCACTAAAATCTAAAAATTAGCGATTTCTGGACTTATTTACATGAAATTTTCCTATCGTTCACTATGTTTTTGGAGCTTACTTAGCACTTTAGGTTTATTATCCACCTTATCGCCATCACAAAGCGTTAATGCTAATCCAGGGAGTTGTCCTAGTCCCGTCTTAGCTCGTATCCAACGTCATCAAGTTAATCGCGGTGAAACTTTAGCAAGTATAGCTAGTCGTTATAATCTATCACCAGGGACCATTATGGGAATCAATCCATCTGTTAAAAATGGGGTGGTAAGTCCGGGTACAGAATTGCAAATTCTCCCTTTTAATGGCATTGTTGTGGAAGTTCCTCGTAATCAAAGCTGGCGACAAATCGCATCTAAATATAAAGTTCGTCCAGATACAGTCTTTGAAATCAATGGTTGTCAGAAAACCCCTAAATTTGTCTTTTTACCAATACTTTCAGGGGTAACTAATACTCCTGCGGCTGGAGTAATTGCTACCGCACCTAGTACCCCCACTGAAAACATTACAGGTTATCCCTTACCAAGTGTTACAGAGGTGGGATTAGCTTATGGTTGGCAATATCACCCGGTAACAGGGGACGTTTTCTTTCATAGTGGCGTAGATTTGTTAGCACCAGTAAATACTCCTGTGGCAGCGATCGCTCCAGGAATCGTCGTCTTTGCCAAGGAACAGGGTAGCTACGGCAAATTAGTCATTATTAACCACACAGGTGGCTTACAAAGCCGTTACGCCCAACTTGACAGCATCAAAGTCACTCTAGGTCAAACGGTCAACAAAGGCGATATTTTAGGAGCAGTTGGAACTACAGGACAACCAACCTCTACTCAACCCCATCTTCATTTTGAAATGCGTTCTAACGGTTATTTAGGTTGGGAAGCAAAAAATCCCAAGGAGTTTTTAAAATGAGGAATCAGGATATTATTTAACTACACGCCGAAATATTTTTGACCTTAATCGTGCGTAAAGTCCTCAAACTGTCTTTTTAATTCAAGATTAACTTGTTCACCGGGCTTAGGGGCGATTAGTTTGGTTGTTAAATGATTTTTCTCTAACAATGTCCGAAATTCTGCCACACTTCCCTTTTCTTGCAGGAATTTTACCAATAGTCCTGTAAACAAAATATCCCCTCCGGCTGCGGTCGGCAGGATAAATTGAGGTTTTACGGATTTTGTCACTTCTAGGGCGCTGTTCATGCCTTTGATAATCGGACCGAGTAAGGGTAATCCTAAATCAATAATGGGAGTAATTACTATATCAATGGGTGCTAGTTCTTTGAGTTGGGGAGAATGATAGCCATGAGGTTCATAATACAGTGTGGAATTATTGGCTAAATTTTTAAGTAGATAACTATTTTCTAATAGGGTTGGTCCAATGGGAGAACCGGGAAAAGCTTTAATTTCTACTTGATGATTTAAGGTAAAGGTTTCGCCATGATTGAGGCTGATGATTTGTTGATAACCCAGTTGTTTTACTACTTTAACCGCATTGGGGGAAGCGACAACGGGGATATTTTTGTGAAGCTGCTTTAAGGTGGGAGGGTGTGCGTGATCTTCTAAACCTTGAGAAAGCAAAATTAAGTTTATATTATCTGGTATTGACCGATCCTGAGAACGAGAACCTTTAAATAACCAATCTAAATTATTAAAGGTTAAATCACCAATTAACCAAGGGTCAATTAGTATCCGCTGTTCAGCAATTTCAATTAACCAACTATTACTATCTAACCAAGTAAGGTTCATATTTACACAAATCCTGAGTTTACGTGAGTTCGGAGTTCGGAGTTTGGAGTTTCTCCTTCGGAGACGCTACGCGAACGGAGTTATGATTTTTTCAACGAGATCATAAGGGCTTGAGACTCCTACGTGGGGTGAGTTTTCCACAAATTATCGTTATGTCGAACTCACGTGAGTTTTTAATTTTTAATATTTGATAATTTACCAACCTAATCAAACATTCTTCCCTCTTCCTCCTGACTCCTGACTCATTGTCCTGCTAACATTTGTAATAATTTATCCATGTTATCTAAGTTACCAACCATCCGCCGAATTGGGTGGGGCCAAACCTTAACTAAAGTGGGAGTAGCGGAAACTTGATCAATTTCTGCTTGTTCTGGATTTGTGAGGACATCAATAACTTTGAGAGTATAAGGATATCCTAGCGATTGCTCCAAGGACTCGTGCAAGTTCTGTAAAATTTTTTCTGTAGTCGCACTATGACCAGCCACAAACAAGCGCAAAACAAAACCCGGTACTCCTCGAATATTTTGTAACACAGGTTTTCTATTGACAACTGGTGGCTGGTCTTGGGAGGGAGAATCAGCCAAATCTAAACGCACAATTAAATCATGATCTTGCCAAAGCTGAGGAAATGTCGAGCGATAAGTTGATAATACCAGGCGATCGCACAAACCATCCTGCCAAGGTGCTGATTGCCAAACCAAATCCCCCGTCCCAAAAATCGCATTCAACACAGCCTGATGCCTAATCACTGCCGGGTAAGCTTCCGCAAAAATCTGTACTTGTTGAGTCCGCGGATTTAACCAATGATCAATAGTTGCGGTATAGCAAGGCACTAAAAAATGTGGCGGCTCCGGTAAATCGAGAATTTCCTGTAAAGCCGCACATAAATTTAAATGCCATCGTCCTTGCTTATTAGGATCAATACAATACATCAAATCCCCTCCAGGCGTAAACAAGGCAATCCCCTTGAACAACTGGGGTTTAGAAAGTTTGTCTACATTCAACTTAGTCATTGGTCATTGGTCATTGGTCATTGGTCATTAAACACGACCTCGGAGGAATTGGGCCATTTCATTAGGAGTTGGCGACATTTCTAGCGCCGTTTCCTCAGTAATTCGACCTTCTTGGTAAAGATTGAGCAATGACTGATTCATTGTCACCATGCCATCAAAACCAGCTTGTTTCATTAACTCCGCAATCTCATCATACTTGCCATCCTTGACCCATTCCTTCACAGCTTCAGTATTAATAAGAATATCGTGGAAAGCCGCCCGTTTACCATCTGTAGTTCGGCACAAACCTTGAGCAATTACAGCTACCAAAGATTCTGCCAGAGCTATCCGCATAGCTTCCTGTTCTTCACCCGAATACAAATTGAGAATCCGTTCAATAGTTTTTACCGCACTATTCGTGTGTAGAGTTCCCATCACCAAGTGACCCGTTTGTGCCGCCTTCAGTGCCGTATTCACCGTTTCCTTATCCCGCATTTCCCCCACCAGAATTAAATCTGGATCTTCCCGCAAAGCTGCTTTCAAAGCATTATCAAACTTACGAGTGTGCATTCCCACCTCCCGCTGTTTCACCAAAGACTTACGGCTTTGGTGGACAAATTCCACCGGGTCTTCAATCGTAATAATATGTTTAGCCATCTCCCGATTGATATAATCAACCATTGCCGCCATTGTCGTAGACTTACCCGAACCAGTAGGACCTGTGACCAAAACTAAACCCTTATGATGGTGACAAATATCTCTAAACACTGGTGGTAAACGCAACTGCTCCATAGATAGAATTTTGAGAGGAATTAACCGCAGTACCATTGCATAACCACGCAGTGAATCAAACACATTAATCCGCACACGGGCAAAATCGTACTGAGTCGCACCATCAAATTCTAAATGTTCTTGAAATCTTTGAATTTCAGAATCAGAAAGAATCTCCCGCAACCAACGCATAAAAGTTGGTTTATCAACTTCGGGATAACTTGTCGTCAGAATTTCCCCTCGGCTGCGGAAGCGGGGAATTTCACCCACTCCCAAGTGAATATCAGAGTAACCCTCATCAAAAGCTTCCTGAACAAGCTGCCCCAAGGTCTGTCCTACAGGTTCATTTATTAACCCATGAGAATTGGAGAATATTGGTGGTGGTGTGGTCATGATTGGCGGTGCTGGGGCGTTCATTTCTAAATTTGCCACCTGATGCTGTACTTTTGCTTTTGGTAAAGGTGGCGGCATTCTAAATGTTTGTGATTCTGTCATATATCTTCACCTTTGTTAATTAGTTATCGGTCAGTTGTCAGTAGAAAATATTTTTCCTCTGCCTCTTACCCCCTGTATCTGTTATGCAGTCTTTTTCGTCGGTTATTCACTAACATACATATTTTTTAACACATACTGATCATCCTTGATTTTCCGTAAGTTCTACGCAACATATCAGTAACTATTTGCACTATACAAACAAGGGATTTTTTTATGCAGATTCCTAAATGATACCAATTGTAGATGATAATCATCAATTTATATATCTTAGGGGGGACTAGATTAAACCCTAATAAATATTAAATATTAAATAGCCCGATTACCCTACCGGACTTTAGCTCCAAATCCTCTCTTGTCATTACCCGACAAGGGAGGTTTTATTCACAATTTTTAAACTTGACATATTACCAGAATTTGTCTACAAATTAAAAACAATGCCCCGACCATAATCAATACTAATGTTATCTTGCCTCCAGGAACTAGGGTTTGATAGTTACCATTAGCAAATTCTGGTGTTTGACTTTGTTTCCAACTCATTAATGCTGGCATAACTCCTGCTAGAATAGAAACACTAAATGCTCCCGTGTATTCTAAAGCATGAAAAAATATAGTAGGATTAAGTGTTCCTAAACTCAGAGGTGGAAGCAAAACTAAGGAATAGAGAGGTAAACGGGAAATTTCACTTTTGGTAATGATGGAAATATCTTGAAAAAAATCTGCTAAACCATAGGTAATACCTATAAATGATGTCACGATTGCAAATTCAGAAAAAATTGATAATAAAACGGCAAACCATTCTCCTGATTGACCGGTTCGCAGAATTTGCAGTGGATCAAATACGCTCTCATTTGCGAAATTATGGGATAAAATATCTGGAGTCATACAGCCTAAAATAATAGTATTCCAAGCTAAAAACATGAATAAGGGAATTACTGAACCAATAATTATAGATTGTCGAATTTTGTTAATGTCTCCTTCCAATTGAGTGACAACCATTGGAATAATACTGTGAAAGAACATTGCTACATATATAATAGCAATAGCATTACCTACAGATTGCCAATTTTGTACTAGTAGTTGGGAGTTTTGGAATTGCATTCCTCCTAATATTAATAGACCCAAAAAAGTAATTAATAAAATAATAATAAATATCCCATTTATTTTTGCCACCAATCTATCTTTCCCCCAATATATTAGACTACCAAATACGAGGAAAAAACTGACTGTTCCTACCCACTGAGGTGAAATATGTTCTAATTCCCAGACTTTATCAACTGTGGTTGTTAAAATTTTGCCACCTTCAGTCATATATGCCACTAAAAGGGCATAGTGGTTAAATACATAGGCAATTCCGGCAATTCTCGCTCCTAGTTTACCGAGAATTTTTTCTATGGTTGCTAATAAACCTATATGAGAAATCCCCTCAAATCTCATCACATTTAAAGTCAATTCTGCAATTAATAAACCGGAAATTAAAGTATACAGCCATACAGTAATAATTAGGATTGTAGATGGTATAATCCCCGATGGTAAAGTTACAGCAGGTAATCCAATAATCCCCGCTCCAATGGTAGTTCCTGTAATTAAAGCTGTAGTTCCTAAAACACTACCGGGTTGATGTTGAAATTTATGATTATCAAATTTTAGATGGGAAAATAATCGCGTTACTGTTTGTTCTTTTTTATTCATAAGTGCAGGTAATTAGTGTGATTGAGATTATTATATCCCCGACTCCTTGAAGAAGTAAAAGTATGATTTTACTTCACGCAGAGACGCTCCAGGCGCAGAGAGTAAGAGTTTGAGAGATGAAATTTTCGACTTTCATACCCCAATTCACCAACGCCTAAAAAAAGTTGTGTCAACTATTTTACTCATTCTTTGGCTAATTGGGCAATAATCAGGGTAACAATAATCTCTGGTTTTGATAAAAGTGAGAGGTTATGAATTTATTGATTTTTCTAAATAAATTTATTGACGATTTTGCATATAATCAAAATATATCTGCTAAAGGCATTAAGGCTGGATTTTTATTTCCTGTTGACATTGGTTGAGGTAAATAACCAATGAGGATTTGCGAGTAAGTCTATTATGCCTAAAAAGATGACTACTCCCCATTAACGACTCTGGAGACGAGATGTATCTAGCGCATTCATTCATGAGTGATGAGAAACGGCAACAACATCAACAGCCTTTGATTTTAGTGGTAGAAAATCATGATGATAGTTTACTGTTGATGAGTTATACTCTTGAGTTACTTGGTTGCCAGTCTATTTGTCAAAAAGAAAGTTCAACAACAGTATTTATGGCTAAGGAACATCAACCTGATTTAATTTTATTGAATCTTTTTTTACCTGGGATGAATGGACTAGATTTTATTCGGTATCTTAAGCAGGAATCTTTAACTTGTCATATTCCTGTGGTGGCTATGACGGTTTTAACTGATGCTGAATATAATAAACGGATGCTTGAAGCTGGTTTTGATGATTACATCGTTAAACCTTATATGATTGAGGAGTTAGCTGCAATTATCTACCGTTTTCTAGGGAGGAAATTTGAGCTATGCTCGGTTTTAGAAGTGCCACAGATTCATTAATAATCATGGGGTGATTTTAGGGAGTTTGACCGTGAATATGCTGCCTTTACCGATTTCTGAGGAAAGTTCTATTTTACCTCCGTGTGCTTCAATAATGCGGCTGCAAAGATGTAGTCCTAAACCACTACCTGATCTTTTATTTTTACCCTGACGAAAGCGCTCAAAAATAGTTTCTTGATCTTCTGGTGCAATCCCATAACCTGTGTCTTGAACTTCGATGATGATGGTACTGCTGCAATGATTAGCTGGGGATAAGGTTTCAAAAATGCGGATTTCTATACTGCCTGTATCTGTGAATTTGATGGCATTACCAATTAAGTTATGGAATACTCGTCTTAATTCTAAGCGATCGGCTTTAACTATGCCACCATCATTGCCTGTTGAAGTTAATTCATGGGTATCTAATTTTAAAGTTAAGTTTTTCTCCAGTGCTAAGAAATTTAATTCACTTATGACTTCGGTAGCAATTGTGATTAAGTTGCATGCTTCAAAGTAAAGATTTTTTTGTCCAGCTTCAAAGCGGTAAACTTCTAGTAATGTATTCACCATTTCTAGGAGATTTTGATTGCTGCGAATCATGATACTAATGGGTTGTTTCATTTCTGAAGGAATTTCTCCAAAGACTTCTTGCAGAAATAAATTCAGCACTCGATTAGCAGCTATTAGGGGAGTACGTAAATCATGGGTAAGACGAGAAACAAAGTCTTCTCGCTGGAGGGTCATTTTTCGTTGTTCGTCAATACTGTGCTTTAATCTTAGGAGCGATCGCACTCTGGCTAATAATTCTTCGATCTCGAAAGGTTTACGAAGAAAATCATCAGCACCAATATCTAAACCTTCAACTACGCTGGATTCAGGATGGGCTGTTAGTAGTAGAATCGGAATATAGTTTATTTCCGAATTATTGCGAATCTGTTGTGTAACTTCATAACCACTTATTTCTGGCATCATCACATCTAAGATAATCAAATCTGGTGGCGACTTTATAACTTTTTCTAAAGCCATTTTACCATCCGTCGCCCCATCAATTTCATAGCCTTCGATTTCTAAGATTGTTCGCAATAAAGTCAGATTATCTGGGACATCATCAACGGACAAAATTCTGGCTTTTTTCAAATTAGACATATTTAAGTTGTTGATAATCTACAATTTTAAATGAGGATAATTAATGGAGGCTTTATGAGGATAATATACGGAATGAAAACTATTTTCATGAGAACTGAAAACCACACTACCTAAATCTGGGGCTAAATTTATTTTTCGTGGTAATTTTATTTCAAATATTGAACCTACCCCTAACTGACTTTCGATATCTATTTTTCCTCCCATAATGTCTACCAATGAATCAATAATAGCTAAACCCAACCCCGTACCAGAATATTTACGGCCAATACCCTGATCAACTTGGTGAAATGCTGCAAAAATATTTTGAAAATCTTGAGAAGCAATACCAATTCCTGTATCTTTCACGGTTATTATAACTTGATTTTGAGTTATGTCTCGGATTTCTACCCAAATATTTCCAGACTCTGTAAATTTTACAGCATTGGAAAGTAAATTGATGACAATTTGCTGTAATCGAACTGCATCATTAAATACTAATGTATTTTCTAGGTCTATTTTAACTAGTAAAGATAAATTTTTAGCTTCAGCTAAGGGACGAATTTTTGTAACCGCATTACTCACAACTTTTGATAGATCTAATATTTCTGGCTTTAGTTCTAATTTCCCAGATTCTAGTTGAGAAAAATCCAGAAGTTCATTAATTTTGATCAGTAAATTTTTGCCATTTTTGAGAATTTTCTCTACCATGTCTAGTTGTTGATTTGTCAACTGACCAAATTTGGGACGTAGGAGAATTTGCGAAAACCCAATAATTGCATTCATGGGAGTTCTTAGTTCATGGGATATGGTGGCTAAAAATAGTGATTTTAAGCTAGATATTTCTAACAGTTTCAAGTTTTGTTGTTTAATCTGTTGCTGTTGTGCTGTTAATTCTTTTTGCTGTAAAACTAGCTGTTCACGACTTTCTTTAAGTTGTTGACTTACTAAATCTAGCCGCATTTCGGCATGATGTATACGCATGGCACTGCGTAAAATTTGAGCTATGGTTTCTGGCGATAGTCTAGACTTAACAAAATACTCACTAGCACCTAATTTTATCAACTCTCTACCTATTTCTTCACTTTCTGAATCCATGAGGATGACTAATGGAACTTTAATCCCTGAAGATTGTAATTTACGGATTAATGTGAAACTATCTTGATTTTGCAAATAGTCAAGAAATACGCAATCATAGTGATTATTGATGAGGACAAACAAGGCATGATTTCCATCTTTGACTTCATCAATTTCCATGTTAATACCTGTTTGGGTCAGAGCTAGACTTACTATTGAGGCATCAGTCTGATTATCGTCTATAACTAAGATCTTCAGATTCTCTTCCATCGGTTTTTCTTTTGGCTGTCAAATACAAATTTATATTCAGCATTTCTGTTTTTACAGTTTCTAGATTATACAAATAATGAACATGATCTTCTGGTGAATGAGCAAATTTATTTCCAGGTAAAAGAAATACTTTATCCACTTAAAAACATTGTAAATTAGTAGCTCATTAACTGTCCTCACCCATTAGTGAGAGTTGCATGGAAACATTATGTACCATTAGCTTCAGTGTTTTCATCTAAATACTGGTTAAAATTATCTGTATCACGCATATAAATACGTTTTTAACCTAGATACCAGCGTTGGAAGTTTTTTGTGTGTCTGATAGCATAGTCTAATACTAGTAATACTTACATATTCCGTAATGATACATTATATGTTACCTGCCAACTGCTGATAATACCATAACTGTAATTTTTCTGATTGGTCTCAATAATTTCATTTGTTTTGGGAGGAATATCTATATATCTTTAGTTAGATTTTTACAGCTACGGAAATTCAAAAATCAATTATTTATTATTCCTACTGATAGATGTTCACTGGTTCACGGATCATATATGCTGAGGAATGGATAAATTAGATACAATTTGTAATATTTCAGAAGTAATCTGATGATCATGGGTGTAATAATGAGTGATATTAGCATTTTATTAATTGAAGATCATGATTTAACGCGCATGGGACTCAAAACTGAATTGCAGTTGCATGGCGGTTTTAAGGTGGTGGGTGAGGCGGCTAGTGCGAATTTGGGACTAAAACTTTTAGAAACAACTAAACCGGATGTGGCTGTGATAGATATCGGTTTACCCGATATGGATGGGATTGAATTGACGCGCAAGTTTAGACGTTATCAAACGGAAACAGGACAATCGCAGACCAAAATATTGATTTTGACGATGAATAATTCCGAGAATGTGGTTTTGGCAGCCTTTGCCGCCGGGGCGGATTCCTATTATATGAAGGATACAAGTGTTAATAAATTTATTGAGGCTGTACAAGCAACTTTTCATGGTAACTCTTGGATTGATCCGGCGATCGCCAATATAGTATTACGGAAAATGCGTCAAGGTGTCCCCGGTGATCATCAATCCTTGGATAAGCCGAAAACGGTGAAAATTGAAGCCCTAGAAACAGAATATGAACAGGTTTTAGAAACTTACCCCCTCACCCAACGGGAGTTGGAAATTTTAGCATTGATTGTGGCTGGTTGCAGCAATGGACAAATTGCGGAGAAGTTATATATTACAGTAGGTACTGTCAAAACTCATGTTCGCAATATTCTAAATAAACTCTGTGCTGATGATCGTACCCAAGCAGCCGTTCGGGCTTTACGTTCCGGTTTGGTGGTTTAGGAAAAAAGGAGTCAGGAGTCAGGAGTTCAGGAGTTCAGGAGGAGGAAGAAGAAAGAAGAAAGAAGATTTTTCTCAATGACCAATGACTAATGACCAATAACCCTTTCTTGTAAACATTCTGCAATCCGTTGTGCTGCACCCGCACGTCCCATGCGTTGAATGCCATTTTCAGCAATTTCATGGAGGATGTCAGGATTTTTAAGGAGAGATTGGATGGCTGGGAGAACTTGTGATGGTTGGTTGACGAGGGTGAGAGATATACCTAAAAGCCGACTTTGGGCTTCTGCAAAACCGGGGTTATATTGAGGACCATTACCAGGGATAGCGATCGCAGGTTTTCCCAAACCGATGAATTGTTCCGTTGCTGTTCCAGCCATAGCGATCGCCACATCACCTAAATACAAGCAATCATTATAGGCTTGTTGGGTCAAGATGAAGTAAGAATTTTTTTGTTGAAAAGTCAAACTGTCGGGGTCAGAAATTGGTAAAGGAGATTGATCACACCGTCGCCAACCTTGGATATGTAAACTTTGCGATAAAATACTACAATCTAGATCAGGAGCGATCGCCCCTAAAAAAATCATCGTCCCCCCAGCCCCAAACAAAGAATCTGGTCGTCGTAAACTAGCCATCAGCGCTGATACAGCAATCATGATGACTTCCCAATTATTGTAAGCTTCCGGCGCACGAGAACCGGGCAAAAGAGTCACAATCAAAGGACGAATCATCTCTTCGAGTTCAGCATCAGGACGATAGAAATGTTGTGCAGTCAAACTTGTCTGTAACCCATCCATCATGGGATTCCCCACATCTACAACAGGAATTGACCATTTTTTGAGAATTTCCGTAGTTAGAGAATCTCTAGGAAACACCGCCCGACAACGACCACGACTCATCAACCACCTTTCCCAAGGATGGTAAATCGAACCAGAAAAATTTTCCCACCATGCAGACCTTGATTTCCTGGGTAACAATCCCATTGCGTCACGCACATAATATTCTGATTTAGCCGTCCCCACAAAAGCATAATCAGCACCACTCATCGCTGCAAACAGCAAAGGAACAATATCCCCCACAGCAAGAACAGCCTTGTGATGACCTAACTTAGTTTGTGAACTTACCCAACGGCGGATAGATTGAATTTGATTAAGAGTCAACTGCACCAACCCCCCGCCAACATCACGCATTAATTCACGGCTATCCATATAAATAAAACCACCAGAAGGCATAGTTCGCACTTTACCAATCAGAGGAATATCTATTTTTTGATAAGCACGTCCTTCACCCACTATTGGTAAAGCAAAAATATCCGGTGGAGAAGATAACTGTTGTAAAGCCTGAATAATCCGCACAGCAATCATATCTTCCCCATGACCATTGCTTAAAACTAATAACTGTAATGGAGAATTGATCATTTTTCTAAATGCTAGGAGTCAGGAGGTAAGTAGGTTGGTGTTGAAAATTCCCTTAATCAGCAACGCCATTTTTTTATCTGCATTTTTAACCCTTGACTCCACTCCCCGTATCAGTAGGGACAATGTATTTTTGTAAAAACAAAAATAATACTAACACTGGAGTAATAGAAATTACTGAACCAGCAGCCACTAACCGCCAATCTAAGGAAAATGTTCCCGCTAACTTAGCTACCCCCAATGGTAGAGTATACAAACTTTCATCCTGAATGACAATTAAAGGCCACAAGAAGTCACTCCAGGCACCAATAAAGACAAAGATAGCCAAAGTAATTAAGGCTGGGCGAATGGCAGGTAGCATTACGCACCACCATAATCCTAACTCAGAACTGCCATCTAAGCGAGCCGCTTCCTCAATTTCTTTTGGCACACTTATCAAAGCTTGTCGGAGTAAAAATATACCAAATGCAGATGCTAAACTCGGAAAAATTATCCCTAAGTAACTATTTCGCAATCCTAGTTGCACTGTTAAAATATATAAAGGAATCATGACAATTTGGAAGGGAATCATAATTGTGGACACAATGGCAATAAAAATCCCATTTCTGCCCACAAATGATAGTCTAGCCAAGGGGTAAGCCGCTAAGGAACAAAATAACAAATTTAAACCAACTGTTAATCCTGATACTAATATACTATTGTATAAATAAGTTCCAAAAGGTAGAGATTGCCAAACTCTGGAGAAGTTTTCTAATGTTGGTTGATTGGGTAGTAATTGGGGTGGTGACTGCCAGATATTTTCCGTTGGTGATTTTAAGGCTGTACTGATCAACCATAATAATGGAAATAGCATCACCAGGGCGATCGCTCCTAGTATGCCATAAATAACTAAGGTTTGAATGCGAGAGTTTTTAAAAGTCATTATCTTGATAAAAATGATTAAACACGAAAGTAATTAACCTAATAATACAAAAAAATGACGAGATTTTGCGATATGATGAAACCGGAATTTTCAAAATAAGTAATATTTTCATGAAACTAGTTCTGAAAATAGCAGCATTTGTGACTATAATTATTTTTGTTAGTGTTAGCTTAGTCTCTATTCACAAAATTTCCCAAAGTCAGCCAACACAAACCCCTCAAATCACGGCAGACTGTATAACTAACTCCGACATACCTTGTCATAGCCCAACAACATCTGTAAATACACAATTTATTCCCAATCAGCAATTAGATGATCAACAGCGTTTCTTAGCAGTAATCGCCAACAAAATCCCCACAATTCCCGAAGTTGACACTTTTGAATATACTTTACTGCGTGCTTATGGGACAGTATTTATTAATCAAAAGCCAGGAATTAACTTACCAAGAAAAGTGATTTTAGATAACGAATCAGCAACCCAATCTTTTCAAGACACAATCAATATAGCTTTAGTAAATGACACACAAGAATGTTATTTACAAAAAACAGCCGCCACCGCTTTAAATCAAGCCAAAAATTTAGCAACCATTGCTTTAAAATCAGGTTACGCTGGAGATTGTCTTCGCAATTTTGCCACCAATTTAAGATTTTGGAACAAATACGCAAATAGCGAAACATTAACACAAGTAAAAGCCGGAAAAGAAACAAAAATTCTTGGCTTAGTTGCCCCCCCTGGCACATCACAACATCTGTGGGGATTAGCAATTGATTTACAAGTATCAACATCAGCCCAAAGACAGGCTTTAAATGAAAATGGCTGGTTTCAAACTGTAGTTAGTGATCTTCCCCATTGGACTTATTTAGGCTGGAGTGAAGATGATTTACCCAAATTTGGATTACAACCAAAAATTGTCCAAGGAATTAAATATTGGGTAACACCAATTTAATTTGTCAAAAGTTTCCCCGCCCAGGGGTGTGGGGTTTCTACTCTCTATTTATCCCTCGTTCCCAGTCGGAGACTGGGAATGCTATTTTTAGTAGTAGTTATTTCATACAGTTTTACATAAACGCTCCATGAAGAATTCACATAAAGATTTGGAAAAAGACTGATGATTTGATATATTAAATAAAATAGCAGATAATAAAAATATGCAAAGTATCAAAATTCGTTCTTACGTAGGTAAAGATGGGATGCTTCATTTAGATATCCCTCTGGAGATGAAAGAACCAGAATTAGAAGTAACAGTAACATTTGAAGCTGTTAATCAAACAATCGAAATTGCCCAAAATCAAGAACTCAAAGATTTAGAATGGCATAATTTTATGAATAGAACTTATGGCTGTTTAGCAGATGACCCAATTATTAGATATCCTCAAGGTGAATTATGAAGAAAGAGAAACAATAGAATGATTTACTGATAAGATTATTGCAGGAGGTTAGAAATCATTATGACAACACATCAACCAACAGTCATTACCAATTATAATCTTTACGACCAAGATTTTTATCTGTGGATAGAAACAATATGTAAACAATTAAAAGCAGGGAAATTTGCAGAAATTGATTTAGCAAATCTGATAGAAGAAATTGAAAGCATGGGAAAAAGTGAAAAACGGGAGTTAAAGAGCCGTTTAATTGTGCTATTAATGCACTTACTAAAATGGCAATATCAACCTGAAAAACGTAGTGAAAGCTGGCGCAGTACGATTACAGAGCAACGTATTTGTATTGAATTATTATTAGAAGATAGTCCTAGTTTGCAACCTCTATTTATAGAAATATTTGCAGATTGTTATGAAAAAGCTCGTTTAAAAGCATCTGAAGAAACAGGAATTAAATTAAACTTCTTTCCTAAAGAATCTCCTTTTACTTTAGCAGAAACCCTAAAAAATTACTTTTTGAATAATTAAATTATATCAATTTTCATGTTTATTTGTTCATATTTCAGTCTCTGTTTTAGGAAAAGTTAAGGCTTTTATTCCAGTGATTCTCAGCCTGTGACTCCTAAATTAACTTATTTTCCGTAGTATAGAGGATGCGGTTTGAAGTTATCTATAAAATTGTATCTGTCTAAACTAGATAGGAAATTGAAATTATGAAGATTAATTTACAACTAGCGCTTAATGATGCTGGTATAGATGCAAATCAAACTAGCACTCAACGTCAATTAGTAGTTTCCGTTTCTGCTGGTGGTGAAACAATAGATCGGACTGTGCCATTGAACTTATGCTTGATTCTCGATCATAGCGGTTCAATGATGGGAAAATCCCTAGAAACCGTGAAAAATGCCGCTTGTTTATTGGTAGATCGTCTCACTCCTGAAGATCGCCTCAGTGTAGTTGTTTTTGACCACCGGGCCAAGGTTTTAGTCCCCAATCAGTTAATTAGCGATCGCCAACATATTAAAAAACAGATAATGCAACTCAAAGCTGATGGGGGAACTGCCATTGATGAGGGTTTACGCTTAGGAATTGAAGAATTAGCCAAGGGTAAACATGATACCGTTTCCCAAGCATTTTTACTCACGGACGGGGAAAATGAACATGGTGATAACGATCGCTGTTGGAAATTTGCCCAATTAGCCGCCAGCTATAATTTAACTCTAAATACATTGGGATTTGGTGACAATTGGAATGATAAAGTTTTAGAAAAAATCGCTGATGCTGGCATGGGTACGTTGTCTTATATTCAACACCCAGATCAGGCTGTATCGGAATTTGGTCGCTTATTTAGTCGAATGCAAACAGTGGGATTGACTAACGCTCAACTATTATTATCCTTAATGCCCAATGTGCGGTTAGCAGAACTCAAACCCATTGCCCAAGTTTCCCCAGATACCATTGAGTTACCAGTACAACCGGAAAGCGATGGGCGCTTGGTGGTGAGATTGGGCGATTTAATGAAAGACGGGGAACGGGTAGTTTTAGTTAATATTTATGTGGGACAGTTGCCAGAAGGTAAACAGGCGATCGCTAATATTCAAGTCCGCTACGATGACCCCGCCCATAACCAAGTCGGGCTATACTCCCCCAATCTACCAATTTATGCTCATGTCACCAGGGAATACCAACCAGCACCAAATCCCCAGGTACAACGGTCGGTTTTAGCTTTAGCCAAATATCGTCAAACCCAGTTAGCCGAAACGAAATTACAGCAGGGTGATCGGGCTGGTGCAGCAACGATGTTACAAACTGCAGCCAAAACTGCGCTGCAAATGGGAGATGCTAGTGCGGCAACGGTATTGCAAGTTTCCGCCACCCGCTTACAAGCTGGGGAAGAGTTATCAGAAAGCGATCGCAAAAAAACCAGAATTGTCTCAAAAACTGTTTTGCAAGATGCTTCCCCTCAATGAAAGTTCAACTCACATCGGCTCTAAATGATACCAACGTTGATGCTGCCCAACAAAGCAATCAACGTCAACTCTCAATTTCTATTTCCGCCATTCCGGCTGAATTTGAACAAAGTTTACCCTTGAATCTCTGTTTGATTCTCGATCAAAGTGGTTCTATGTCTGGTGAACCCATGAATATCGTCATTCAAGCAGTTGAGCAATTATTGGATCAATTAAAAGCTGGTGACAGGATTTCCATCGTCGGTTTTGCTGGCACGTCTGGAGTCATTATCCCCAACCAAATCATCCAAGATATTGAAAGCATCAAAACCCAGTTAAGAGCCAAGCTAAAGGCTGCTGGCGGGACTGTCATCGCCGAAGGTTTATCCTTGGGGATTACAGAACTACTCAAAGGCACAAAAGGGGCGGTTTCCCAAGCCTTCTTACTCACAGATGGTCATGGGGATAACGGGTTACAGATTTGGAAGTGGCAAATTGGACCAAATGACAATAAACGTTGTTTGCAACTTGCCAAAAAAGCCGCCAAACTCAGCCTAACAATTAACACTCTGGGTTTTGGTGATGACTGGAATCCAGATTTATTGGAAAAGATTGCTGATGCTGGGGGTGGGACTCTAGCTTATATTGAGAACCCAGAACAAGCTGTAACTCAATTTGCGCGGCTGTTTCGGCGGGTACAATCGGTGGGATTAACAAATGCCCATTTACTCCTATCTTTAGTCCCTGCTGTGCGTCTGGCGGAACTCAAACCCGTTGCCCAAGTTGCGCCAGATACCATTGAATTACCCGTCGAAACCGATGCTAATGGGACTTTAATCGTGCGGTTAGGGGATTTGATGAAGGATGGCGAACGGGTTGTTTTAGCGAATATTTATCTGGGACAATTACCAGAAGGGAAACAAGTCATTGGTCATATCCAAATTCGCTATGATGACCCATCCTTGAATAAAGAGGGTTTACTTTCTCCCTTAGTGCCAATATATGCCAATTTTACCAAGAGTTATGAACCTGCTCTCAATTCCCAGGTGCTAAACTCGATTCTGCTTTTGGCTAAATATCGGCAAACTCAATTAGCTGAGGCAAAATTAGAACTAGGCGATCGCCTTGGTGCTGCCACAATGTTACAAACTGCTGCTAATACTGCCTTACAAATCGGTGATACCTGTGCAGCAACTGTGTTACAAGTTTCGGCAACTCGCTTACAAGCCGGGGAAGAACTCACCGAAAGCGATCGCAAGAAGACAAGAATGGCATCCAAGACTATTTTGAAAGAATAGCTGTAGGGTAGGTCTTTTGGCCTACCTGATCAAATTTTCGGCAATTTTCGAGCCAGCGATCGCTGGCTCAAAAACCAGATAAACATCCGTCATATCAGATTTTATTGAATTTGTACACACCTGATAGGAAGATGAATAGGAGTAATTTAAGGTTTAAAGTATCTATATATGGTAAACACCTGGTATATATTAAGGCTTGGCTAACACCCAAGCCTTTTTTATAAGAAAATAGGCTAAAAACCCTTATAATCTCGTTGAAAAAATCATAACTCCGTTCGCGTAGCGTCTCCGAAGGAGAAACTCCGAACTCCGAACTCACGTGGTATCCCCAAATGCTGGGCTATTTTATCAGGCTCAACGTTTACCCCAAATTTTGCAGCTTCATCGTTTATCTGCGTTTAATTCTGACTTCTTGTACCTCACTGGCATGGAAATTGCTATATTTTGGCAGTTAATTCCTGGGGATAGATGACAGATTACAAAAAAAGGTAAAAGAAATCAAATGACGATTTGTCAAATATTTCAAAGGTTAAAACTTTTGGAAGTAATACCGGATAAACACAAAATTACTGTATATCCTAAATACATATTTAGCGTTTTTGCGTAACTCGTTTCAAGAGTATGGAAATTTTATCTAACACCGTGGCATTATCGCGGATGCAATTTGCATTTACAGCGATTTTTCACATGATATGGCCTGTCCTTACTACAGGTATGTCTATCTACTTAATTGTCGTCGAAGGACTATGGTTAAAAACCAAAAATCCTACTTATTATCATCATGCTCGTTTTTGGTCAAAACTGTATTTACTCAACTTTGGTATTGGAGTTGCATCAGGTTTACCAATGGGTTTTCAGTTTGGGACTAACTGGGCTCCATTATCCGAAGCAGTGGGAGATTTTTTAGGTAGTATTCTGGGATTTGAAGGCTCAATGGCATTTATGTTAGAGGCTTCTTTTTTAGGAATTATGATGTTTGGTTGGGAGCGAGTACCTCCAGTAATTCACTATTTAGCGACTATTTTGGTCGCCTTTGGTGCGAATCTTTCCACGTTCTGGATTTTAGTGGCTAATTCGTGGTTTCAGACTCCTAGTGGTGGAGAAATGGTGAATGGCAAGTTTATTGTTAATGACTATTTCCAAGCCATTTTAAATCCTTTCATGGTGAATAGTTTTCTCCATATGTTTTTGGCAACTTTGGAGACTTCTTTATTTGTCATTGGCGGCATTAGTGCTTGGTACATTCTTAATAATCGCCAGCAGGAATTTTTTAGCAAATCCTTAAAAATAGTTTTAGCCATTGCCATTTTTGTTGCCCCTGCACAAGTATTAATTGGTCATGCTAGTGGCGATCAAGTTTATCACTATCAACCCACCAAACTAGCAGCAATGGAAGCACAATGGGAAACAATTCCCGCTGGAGAATCTGCAAATTGGAGTATATTAGCATCTCCTAATGGCAAAGCGGAAAAAAATGATTGGGAAATTTCTATTCCCAATGGTTTAAGTTACATTTTAGAACTCAAACCTAAACTTTCTGAGCCTGTTTTGGGACTCAAAGAATGGAAACCAGAAAACCGTCCACCAATGATTCCCCTCATTTATTATTCTTTCCGCTTAATGCTAGGAATTGGCTTTTTCTTAGTCGGATTAATGCTGTGGAGTATTATTCAATGGCTAAGAGGTCAACTGAGTAATCAAAATATAACTCAGCAAAAATGGTTGTTACGAGCTTGGATTTTGTCTGCACCTTTAGGCTATTTAGCAATTGAATCAGGCTGGATTGTTCGCTGTGTGGGAAGACAACCTTGGACTGTATACGGGCAAATTCGTACTACTGATGCAGCTTCTCATTTAGAACCAGGTGAGGTGTTATTTTCACTCACAGTTATTACTCTTCTTTATAGTGTGCTGTTCGTCTCAGCCATGTATTTTGGTAGCCGTATTATTCGCAAAGGACCAGATTTGAATTTACCCATACCCGGAAGTGAAATCAAAACAGTAATTGCTACGGAATCGGTGAGTCATATTCCCGATAGTCGTCCTTTGGAAACACCACAATAAAAAGAAGTTTTATGGAAGCTTTATTGCACTTTTTACCACAAGTTTGGTTTGTAATTCTGGGTTTATTTCTGTTTCTTTATGTGCTTTTAGATGGCTTTGATTTAGGTGTTGGTATCCTCTCTTTAACTTCTTCTGATGAACAGCGTCGTAGTCTATTAATGACTAGTTTGGGTAATGTCTGGGATGCTAACGAAACCTGGTTAGTGTTGATGGCTGGGGCATTATTTGGGGCTTTTCCTTTAGCTTATGGGACAATTCTCAATGCCCTTTATTTGCCTTTAATGGTGATGGTTGTAGGGTTAATTTTGCGGGCTGTTGCTTTTGAATTTCGGGAACATTCTGAGAATAAAAGTTTTTGGAATTTTGCTTTTGGAATCGGTAGTTTCATTGCTTCTTTATTTCAAGGATTTGCCTTGGGTGGTGTATTAGCAGGAATCAAAGTTGATGCGGCTGGGCATTTTATTGGTGGAATATGGGATTGGTTAAGTTGGCAATCGTTATTAACGGCATTGACACTTGTGCAAGGTTATGTATTGATTGGTTCAACTTACTTGATTTTAAAGACTGAAGGGACATTACAGGAAACTCACTTTCGCACGGCAAAATTAGCAGCTTGGACAACTTTCATTGGCGCGATTTTAATTACAATTAGTACACCCATTGTCTATGAAAATGCTAGAGCTAGGCTATTTCATCAACCAGAGGTTTATATTTTTGCCCTGATTCCTTTATTGGGTATGCTGTTGATTTGGTTGCTACTGAAAAGTTTAGATAGAAAAGAGGAAATTGCCTCATTTGTTTACACGGCATTAATATTTCTACTAACGTTTATTGGTTTGGGATTTATTGCCTTTCCTTTCATTATTCCCCCAACTATTACTATTTATCAAGCTGCCTCTTCTGCCACTTCAATGGTCTTTATGATTACGTTCATTGGGTTCTTGATTCCAATTATGTTGTTTTACAACATCTACAATTACTTTGTCTTTCGGGGTAAGGTAGTCATTAGTGAAGAGGGGGATTGACACTTTCAGAGAGAAAACCACACTCGTTGCTGCGGACAGAATTAAATTAATTTAATTCTCGCTACTTTTTGGGTAAATCTTAATTTATGCTTAATAAAGATAACTCTGTTGAGTTTCAATTTTGGTTTAACACAACTTTTAATTGTTTGTAATGTCTTATTCCGCCGAAGTTTCTAGCAACCCAAACATTTGGGCAACTACCACTGATTTAAGCACTCTCCGTCAAAAGTTACTAGATTTATTTTGCCGGCTTGCGTATCAGGAAGGTGATTTTGTTCTTTCCTCTGGACAACAGAGTTCTTACTATATTAATGGTAAACAAGTCACACTTGACCCCCAAGGTGCTTTGGCTATGGCTAGATTATTATTACCAATGTTACCTAAAGATACTCAAGCTGTGGCAGGTTTAACCTTGGGTGCTGATCCTATTGTATCCGCAGTTAGTGTAGTATCCGTATACGAAAATAGACTGATACCAGCTTTAATTATTCGCAAAGAAGCTAAGGGACACGGAACAATGGCTTACATTGAGGGTCCCAGTTTACCCCAGGGGGCAAAGGTCGTGGTTTTGGAAGATGTGGTAACAACTGGACAATCTGCCCTCAA
Source organism: Dolichospermum sp. LEGE 00240 (assembly GCF_015207875.1). Lineage (GTDB taxonomy): Bacteria > Cyanobacteriota > Cyanobacteriia > Cyanobacteriales > Nostocaceae > Dolichospermum > Dolichospermum gracile. The sequence goes on along the minus strand of NZ_JADEVZ010000006.1, from coordinate 46,374 downwards.
GGCTGTAGAACGGCTACAGGCTGCTGGTTATACGGTAGATAGGGTAATTTCCCTCATAGATAGATTGCAGGGCGGTGGGGAGCTATATGAGTCGGCTGGGTTGCAATTTGAGGCTTTATTCACAATTGAGGATCTTCAAAAACACTATCGAGAAATTAACTGATGAGTCAGGAGTCAGGAGTCAGGAGGAAGAAAGAAGTTTCTCCCCTATTCCCTATTCCCTGTCCCCTGTCCCCTATTCCCTATTCCCTGTCACCTGTCACCTGTCACCTGTCCCCTATTCCCTATTCCCTATTCCCTGTCACCTGTCACCTATTCCCTATTCCCTATTCCCTATTCCCTATTCCCTATTCCCTGTCACCTGTCACCTGTCACCTGTCTGAGACATTGTAGAAATCAGATTGGTAATCTCCTGATAGTACCGCGTGTTTCCTGACTGATAATAGAGATCAGCAGATTTACGAAAATCGGCGATCGCATCTAACTGATTACCCGAATGTTTATGGATATCTGCTCTGACTAAATAAGCTAAAGGATAACGGGGCTGTAATTGTATCGTTTGGTTTAAATCCGCTAATGCGGTATTTAATTCTCCAATCAGAAAGCGACTCCGACCTCGATTAAACCAATCTTCAGCTAAACTGGGGTTAATGCTGATGGCTTGAGTATAATCTGATATAGCTTTTTGATATTCTTTCAGGGCATAACGAGCATTAGCCCGATCGCTATAAAATACAGCAGACTGGGGATTCAAGCGTAAAGCCTCTGTGAAATCACTAACTGCACCAGCAAAATCCTTAACTGCATAACGACTATTGCCTCGATGATAATAAGCAGCTAAAAAATCTGTATCTATTAGCAAGGCTTGATTGTAGTCTTGAATAGCCGTTTGTATATTACCCAACAACCTATAAGCATCACCTCGCTTACAATAGGCCGGGGCAAATTCTGGAGACACTTCTATAGCTTGAGTATAATCTGTAACTGCATTAACAAAGTCTTGCATAGCCTCTCGTACCATTCCCCGTCCATAATACGCTGTAGCTAAATGGGGATTGATTTGTAATGCTTGGTTATAATCTTGAATAGCATTTTCATAATTTCCTAATTGATGATGTGCATTAGCTCGAAAACCATATACTAAAGCTAATGTGGGATTGATTTGTAATGCTTGATTATAATCTTGAATAGCACTTTCATAATCTCCCAAATTACTATAGACTAAACCTCGTTCAGAGTATGCTTGAATATCATCAGGAACTATTTTTAATGCTTGATTAAAGTTAGCGATCGCTTGGTGATAATCTTGAATACGAGCATAAACTAAACCGCGATTGTAGTAAGCTGCACCAAATTTAGGATTAATTTCTAGAGAAAAATTATAATTAGAAAGCGCATTTTCATATTCTTGTAAAGCATAATAGCTATTACCAAGATTATGATAGGCTTCCGCAAAATTAGGATTTATTTTTATACATTGATTATAATCAGCGATCGCTTTTTCATAATTCCCTAAAATATGAAAGATATTACCTCGATTAATATAAGCTATCGAGAAATCAGGGTATAATTCTAAAACTGCATCAAAATTAGCGATCGCCTGTTGATAATTACCATCATGATAATGATCTAAACCCTGTTGGTGCAAAGCATTAATAACATCAAAATTAATATTTTTATTCATTTTGTAACTTGTAGACGCACAAAATAGATTCTACCATAAATACAGGTATATCCCTGTAGATCCCCGACTTCTCAAAGAAGTCGGGGATCTGGTCAACTTATCAATACAGTTTCATACCGAGACTTTCCAGACAAATCCACCATTTCTCCTTCCATATTACGTAAAGAAGTTAACATCAAATCATCACGGTGTTGCCAAACTGCAAATATTTTGTCTCTACCATCATTGAGACTTTCTAAATCAATTGTATAACCATCATTAACTTGTTGCAACTTCAAACCCAACAAACTTAAAAATCTGTTTAATAACTTAATTCCCGAAACAGATTCTTTACCTCTAACTAAATCAATTCCCAAAGCCCGTTTAATGTGTCTACTACTTTGTACAGCCACATTTTTCAACCAAATTAAGTCAGGATCATTTTCAGTAAATACCCTTGCTATTTCCAAAAATTGCATTATTCCCAAAGCCCGCATAGCTTCCACTTTGAGGGTATAAGTTCTTAAATCTGGGAGAAAAACCTTACCTTCACCCCACAATAACTGCTGACTCCATTCTTGTTGATCTTTGACATGAAAATATTCACTTTCATGAGTTAAATAATAATGAATTAACAATTGCCCATAATATCCTTTTTCGTCTTGTAATTTCAGTTGGGGAGTAACGACAATTCCATACCTTTGCCTGAGAATATATTTATTAACCTGATGACGTTCGGCATTACTGAGAGAATGTTTAGTCAATAGTTGTTCATATTCTAGATAGTTAATATCTTTGGCTGTAGCTACAGAATTGGCTGCTGCTAATTGATTCTGCTGCTTAATGTCCTTGATTTTGCGTTTAATTTCTTTAGCTTTTTGACGACTTTGCGCCCAATCTTTTTGCGCTTTCACAATTTCGACAATTAACCGTTTACGATTTTCTAAATCACTAGGTTCAGTGGCAAAAAAGGCTAAACGTAAATCACGGAGAATGTTGTTTTGTACTTCATTACTTCGCATTTGAATATAATGACCATCAGCTATCAATCCATCTTGCATAGATTGCCGATAAAGACGAATAGAGGCATTTACCCTAGCAGATAATTTTGCCCAAGTGCGTAAATGAATGGGATCATAAACTAAAGGTAAATCTACATCTATTTTGTGTAAAGGACTTAATAAAGCCAAATTTTCTTTTTGATTTTCTTGATACCAATGAGATAGTAACCGATAATTTGTACTACCACTACCAATTAAGCCAATACCGCGTTTAGCACACCAAATCACACGGGGAACATTATCTCTAACTCTTGCTAAAGCTTGACGGGCTTCTGAGTCAGGAATTACCCCTTGAAAAATACCATAAACTCGGTCAAAATGTTGGACATCAATACTAATTCCTGTTCCTAAACTGGGAGTAACAAAAACAGTATCATAATCAGTGATTTTTTGATTTATTGCTGCTATCAAATCAACGGCTGCATGACCAGGTGTGTTAGTAGTATGACTACTAACTACCAAGGTTTCAGGAAATTCTCTTCTGAGTTTTTGTAAACGTTCCCTTAAATAACGTTCAATAGTTTCACAACTGTAACGTCCAGAACGACTATCGGTAGTTACATAGCATCTTCGTCCAGCAATTAGGTCTAATTCCAGTTGATTAATTAGGGGTGTAGGATTGGGTGAATCATAAAAAGTTGTATCCCAACCTTTTGCCGGTTTCCATTCATTGACAACTACCCAAGGGGTTAATTTAATTCCTGATAAAGTCTGTAAATATTCTAAAGATACATCTGATAAATCGGCATCTTGGGCAATGATTAATCCTCCAGTTGTGAGAATTGTAGAAATTAGTTGTTGAAAAACGCGGAGAATTTTAACTCGTTTTTGTTTACAGGTATTGCTATTGAGTAGATGCCATAAAGATTGTTCAACTTCATCTAAAATTAATATTGCACCGCGCCAATCTTCGGGTCTTAATTTCCAAATTGAATCTACACATAATCCTAAAGATGGGGTAATTGCTAAAGGATAAGTAACAGGTAATTCATCAGCTTCTATACTCCATTCTTGATGTTCAAAACCCCATTTAATGCCGATTTTATCACATAAAAACCGTCCTAAGATGATTCTATGGGTAATTAATAAAACTGGTTGATTATGGTTTCTTGCTTGTTGAACAATGCTTTCTAGGGCTGTGGTTTTACCTGTACCTTTTGCTGATTTAACTCCCACTAAACCAGATGTAGGAAAGGCAATGTTTCCCAAATAAGGACAGTTAATAGTCAGTGTTGCCGGAATTGTTAACTCTGTGTGAGGTTTGGTTTGGGCAATATAAATATCTAAATCTAGACTTTGACAATAAGTTTTATCAAAGGCTGTTGCACCTTTGGCAAGGATAAATTCATCAACTCCTTTTTCTTTTCCTGGAAGTTCGACAACTTTAACAGGGCAGTTTTGTTGTTGAAATAAATAACCGAGTTGGGAAATAGCATTATTGACAGCGGCAATTTTTTTGGCTTGGGTTTCAAAATCAAAACAAATATAAAAATCGCGTTTTGTATGTGTAAATGTGGCTAAATCAGGGATTAATTGCCGCCGGGTAACTTTGCCAAATTCATCTTTAATGACCCGATAACCGCTATTGATACCGGGAATCGCAATCGCAACATATCCCTGACTTAAAAGGGCTGCGGCTTTTTTCACACCTTCACAAATAACAATAGCTATTTTATTTTTAATTACCCATGGCCAAAAACCTTCGGCTTCACCATCATGATTAATGGTGATATTTTCCGGTAAACTTAAGTTGTAACGTTGTCCAACTTCTTGCCAAATTGCTAAGGATATGCGTAAACAAAATATGCGTGTGGGTGTGCTAGGAGGATGCTCATATTTGATGGATTTACCTTTTTGATTTTGTCGCGGTTGGTTGGGCTTAAAACATCCCCATTCCATATTATGCCAATTGTTAAGGGGGTCCAGTCCCGAACACCACCAACCACCTGCGGTAACATGATGATAACGCTGCAACCAAGCATTTCTAATCATCCCTGTATTGGTGCGCGGGAGTTGGTCAGAAATCAGCAAATATTCATAAGCACTGGTGCCCTGAAGCGATTTAAAGTTTAAAAGAATTAAGTCTAAGTTTATACCACTGCTCTTGACTAATTCTTCAAGGTGTTGTGGATGTAAAGAAGGCAGATACATAAGCTGAAGCAGCTAAGGAAGATAACAAGATCAAAACTTTAGCACGGCTCGGCTGATTTTTTATAAAATAAATTTGTATTTTTAAGTGTTGCTTTTTTTACTTTGTTTTGATAAATACTTCTGTGAATATATCAAGGTGTGGTTAGGGCTGTGCAACCGTAAATATAATAAATTTGTATTGTGATATTTATACATATATAATTTTTGGTTATAGGTGTTAGCCGTAAGGTTAGTTCACCCAGAGACGCGGTTTATGGCAATCTGATAGATATAATTTAAATAAACTGGCAGATGGGCTACGATCTAAGAGGATGTGCAACCATTGCACTAATATAGTAAGTATAAATGTATAAATAACCTATGAACTACGACATACAAGAAACCGAAAGTCCAAGACTAGAAGTTGAGTATTACGGTGCTGATTTTCCTGTTGATACATTAGTAAAACGAATGGAAGAAAAAGAATTTATTATTGCAGAGTTTCAGAGACAGTATGTTTGGAAAGAAGAAGAAGCATCACGCTTTATTGAAACCTTGTTATTAGGTCTTCCTAGTCCTTCACTCTTTCTCGCTAAAGATAAGTTTTCTAAAAAATATCTGGTTATAGATGGACAACAACGTCTGAAAACTTTACAATATTTCTTTCAAGGATTTTTTCCAAATGGAAAAGTATTTAAACTTAAAGGTGTTGTCCAACAGCTAGAAGGATTAACTTATTCGACATTACCTTCATCCGAGCGTCGTGAGCTTGATAATGCAATAATCCACTGTATAATCATATCTGAAAGTTATGATCCACGGGGGATATTTTATCTATTTGAACGACTGAATACTACTGGAACGCCTTTAAATCCCCAGGAAATTCGCAATGCTATTTATCATGGTTCTTTTAGTGAACTGCTTCAAGATTTATCAAATAATGAAACCTGGAGAAAGCTTTATCATAAGGATGATATTATTTCTAATGGACAAGAGCTTATTTTAAGATTTTTGGCTCTACATTTTGATTTAGTGCATTATTCAGGAAATATGATTGATTTTCTTAATAAATTCATGTTAGAAAATAAAGACTTGAATATAATTTCTGAAAATGAAATAAAAAATTTGTTTTTCAGTACAATAGATTTTCTTGAAAATTGTATAGGATCGGAAGTTTTTTATCCTAAAAAATCATTCAACACACTTCTTTTTGAGAGCCTGATGCTTCTAACTCCTAAAGGTTTGGAATGCTCAAAATTCAAAAAAGCCTACGAATTACTCACAAATGATCAGCATTTCTGGTCACTTACTAAACACTCTACCACAAGTAAAAAAAATCTTATGAAGAGACTGGAGTATGTGGAAGAGCTTTATAGAAATACTCATTTATGAATCCATCTATATTAGCTCATCGTCAGAGAATAGATAATCTATTTAAAAAAGTTGCCCTTTTTGAAGAACTAGAGATTAAAAGTGAATGGTCAAAATATTTATGTATATTGGTATCAGGATTCATTGAGGAATCTTTGAGAGTTTTATTAGAAAAATATTGTGAAAATAAAGCTTCAGTCAATATTCAAAAATTTGTTGGAAAAAAGATAGATGATATAACAAACTGTAAAACAGAGAAAATTAAAAGAATATTGCTTGAATTTAGCTCAGATTGGGCAAATGAATTCACTAATAAAATAAATGATCAAATAAAAACCGCTATAGATAATGTGGTTGAAAATCGCCACAAAATAGCTCATGGTAAAAGTATAGGTATGAGCTACCACAATATATTGAGCTACTATAATAATGTCAAAAAGGCTGTAGAAATTTTGGAGGAAATAATCAAGTAACTATTCCTCTGCAGATTTCATGAATATACAGCACTTCTAGATGTTATGAGGTACAATAACCCCACCCCCAAACCCCCTCCCCGCAAGCAATGAGGGGGCTAAGATGTAGTTCAGATAAAATGTGCTGTATTCATTAATGTTGCTACGAATCTTAAACCAAATTCTTCTTCAAAAACTCCTTTTTTGTAATCTAAACTCCACAGTTCTAAGGAACATTCATCATCAATGGTAGATGGAAATATGGACATCTTAAATTCTTTGAAGTTGGGAATATAGTCACATTTAATATAAGAAATAGCTCCTATTTGTCTTCTGTCTAAAGCCACAGCTAATCTTAAAATGGCGCTGAGTTGATTAACCATTGTTCGATGTTCTTTGTGGAGTAGATTTCGATAGCTGTCGTGCTTTTTCTTGGGTGGAGATTTGCGGTGATAACGGGCTATATTGGCGATGATTTCGATTTCGGTTTCGTTATAACCGAGTAATTCACTATTTCTAATTAAGTAGTATGAATGTTTGTGGTGTGATGAATGACCGACATAGTGACCACAATTGTGTAAAATGGCAGCAGCCCATAGTAATTGGCGTTGATCTGCATTCCAATAATGTAGTTGTCCTTTGGTTTGGTCAAATATATCTAACGCAAAAGCGGTAACTCGCTGACTATGTTCTAAGTTAGTTTGGTATTTTTTGGCAGTTTTTAATACACTGCGTTCTCGAATGGAACTTTGAAACCGTAGTCTGTTGTCAATGAAGCCATGAGTCAGCATCCAGTCTACAATTACGCCTTCTCGAAGAGAACGTTCACAGACTGTTAAGGATTCGACTCCTAACAAGGTCATCGCTTCCTGTAAAATTACTGCCCCTGCCAGTATTACTTCTGACCTCTTCTCTGGCATCCCGGCGATCGCTGCCCGTTCCACATTGGTCATTTTGCGGAGGCGATTCACCCAGGTTCGCAAGTCTTGAAGACTGAATTGATAGCCGTTGAGGGTGGAGGGAGCAAGACCTAATTTTTCCCGCGCATGGATGGTAGCAATGGTTTCTATTGTCCCAGATGTGCCAATTAACTGGGGAGAATCGCCAATTTTGAGTTTTCCTTGGACTTCTTCGACAGAACGTTCTAGCATTCCTCTAGCGTAGGCTTGGAGGTATTTAAATTCGGTTTCGCTGATGGGATCTGAGGCGATTAATTCTCCGGTTAGGCGCACTGCACCAATTTTGGTACTGGTGAGACTACGGGGTTCTTCGCTGTCTCCTAAAATCAATTCTGTTGAACCGCCACCAATGTCAATGATGATGTGGGGTTTGTTGTTAAATTCCATCCCCGACAAGACACCTAAGTAGATGCGACGGGCTTCTTCGGGTCCAGAAATCAAGTCAACGATTAAGCCAACTTCAGTTTCGATTTGATGAAGAAATTCTTTGCCATTGGGAGATTCACGGACGGCACTTGTCGCTACAGCCACAATGCTATTTGTTCCTAAGCTTTCAGCAAGGGTTTTGAATCTGCCTAAACAGGCGATCGCTTTACTCATAACTTCTGGTTTTAAGTCGCCAGTCATTAAATTGCGATCGCCTAATCTCACCGTTTCCTTTTCTCTGGCAATAATGGTAAAAGATGGTAAAGCAGCTTCAATTTTTACTATTACGATATGTAGAGAATTTGTACCAATATCAATAGCCGCAATCATCTGATTTTCTGGAACTGGTTGATTGAGTAGATTTCTGTTGTCAACAGGGATTAAATTTAGCATCTGGATTATCGCTCGAAAAATAGATAAAAATATCGTCTTGAGGTCTCCCCATTATCAAAATAGATTAATTACATTAATGGAGACTATAAATTAGCTAACTGTTACAAAGTTCACAAAAATCCTGCCCAATCCGTATTTTTAATTGTTAACTACAGAAAAAAACTCAATACCAGTTCAGTTAATTACTCAGATATTTCGGGAACATTAGCCACCTATCGCTTGCCCTTCTACAACACTTACCATTCCTCGCGTTGGCACAATTCTCACTAATTCAAGTTGAGCTTCTTTAAATATATCGAAAAACTCTTCAGCGGTTCTTTCCTTGCCTCCGGTACACATCACCAACATATTAACGTCCATAAATTTGCCGGGAAAAGGCTCATTACCTGAAGGTATAACTGACTCCACTACTAAAACTTTACTATGGGCTGCCATCGCTTGACGACATTGTTGCAAAATGGCGATCGCCTTTTCGTCATCCCAATCATGAATAATATGCTTGAGCAAATAAGCGTCTTGTTTGGGTGGCAATGGCTCAAAAAAGCTACCGCTAACTAATTGGTAGCGATCGCTTGTTTCATCGTCAGTATTACCTCTTTTATTTGCTATACTTAATTTAGCCCGCTCAATCACATGAGGTAAATCAAATAATATCCCCGTCATTTGCGGATAAGCTTGGAGAATCGAGGTTAGTAAACTTCCCATCCCTCCACCCACATCAACTAAACTGTTAATTCCTGTAAAGTTATAATCAGTAATTACCCCGGCAGCTTCAATTTTAGAAAAACCGGTCATAGATCGATCAAAAATATCCCCAGCCTCCGGGTTTTGACAGTAATAGTCAAACAGATTCATGCCAAATGACTTTTCAAATCCGCTCTCACCTGTTTTAACAGCGTGGACAATATTACCCCAACTTAATTGATGTTCGATATCACCTAGCATAATTCCTACATCTCGTAATGAATCAGGCACATCACTACGGAGCAGGTTTGCCATGGGAGTTGTAGCAAAATACCCAGGACTTGTCTCAATAAAGATGCCTACACTCGCCAATGCTCTCAAAAGACGATAAAGGGACTCTTCATGGGTTTGAGTTGTATTTGCAAGTTCAATATAACTCTTTTCCTCATCAGTAATATAATCAGCAATGCCTAGCTTCGCGGCGGCATAAATGGATTGAGACACCCAATACCCTGTAAGCATTTGCATCAAGTCCATGGACTGGGGTGAAACAGTGGTAATTTCCATTGTTAGTGATAATTATTCTTCACTTAAGTAGTTTAACACGATAAAATCAAACTCTGTGAAAAAACGTAAAATCACTAAAAACCTATTTACTTTTGCTTGCATTGCTATAAAGATAATTTTTAACGCCTACTTACTTAACTTTATTTGTTTGCAAAGTACCTGATTGTTTATGGCTAATGAAATTATGGTGTAATCAAGGTACTATGCACAATCGTCTCATATGTTGAAAACACCAAAAACCAACCAAGAACCATTATGGCTTGTAATTATCCGGCTGTTAAGGTGGAATAAACCGGAAGGTAGGTTAATTCTGATGATACCCGCATTATGGGCTGTATTCTTAGCCGCTGCTGGTAAACCGCCTATGCCCCTAGTAGGAGTAATTATTTGCGGTAGTATGGCCACCAGTGCGGCTGGTTGTGTGGTTAATGATTTATGGGACAGAGATATTGATCCCCAAGTTGAAAGAACACGCGATCGCCCCCTGGCATCTCGCGCCCTTTCCGTTAAAATTGGGATTGTGGTGGGGATAGTCTCCCTCGCCTGTGCCGCAGTTATCGCCTTCTATCTTAATCCATTAAGCTTCTGGTTGTCCGTAGCTGCCGTTCCGGTGATTGTCCTGTATCCTGGTGCAAAACGGGTATTTCCCGTTCCCCAATTGGTACTTTCCATAGCTTGGGGTTTTGCGGTTTTAATTAGTTGGAGTGCAGTTACAGCCAATATTACAGCACCGACGTGGTTACTTTGGGGGGCGACGGTACTATGGACATTAGGATTTGATACAATCTATGCAATGAGCGATCGCATAGATGATCAACGTATAGGTATTAATTCTAGCGCTATATTCTTTGGTAAATATGCCCCGACAGCGATCGCTATTTTCCTCATGGGGACAGTTATTCTCCTAGCTGGAGTAGGTTTCTTCGTTCACTTAAATACAGCATTTTGGATCAGTTTAATCCTCGCTACCATTGCTTGGATTTGGCAAATTATCCGCTTACAACAGCCAGAAATACCTCATCCTGCCTATGGGGAAATGTTTCGTCAAAACGTCTGGATTGGTTTTCTAATTTTGGCAGGAATGATCATTGGTTCTTTTTAAATTTGTCATCAATTTAACCAAATGAAAATTTTCCTGTCAATCTAACTCAGGCTAGATTCAAAACTATCAGGACTACTGTTTTAAAGGTTGGGATATTAATCTACCAGCTAGATGCAACCCAACCAAATGAAGCAATCTATTTTAGTTAAACTCGCTACAATAATTTTACTGTCCTTGGGTAGTTTTGGTCTAGTTATTGGCGGTTTTCTGATTAATAAAGCTACTAGTAAAACCAAACAACTACAGCTAATTACAGATACATCACAATATCAAGAAATTCGTCATCACAAATGGGCTGATCTTCAACAAATTCAACATTTTCCCGGACAAATTCCTAGTGATGCTCAAGTTTTACAAATGGCTTATTCTCCCGGAATCACACCCGAAAGTAGTTCTTTGCAAATTCGTCTCAAAGAACCACAAGCAAAGATTGAAAACCTCCTGAAACAATACAAAAAAATCTCTCAGCATCAATACCGGGGTGGGAATACAAATGATCATAGTAATCAACCCAACGGCGTACCAACAACATTCTTTTATACTAGCGATTCAGAAACAGAAACTTTTCCTAGCAGTTATGAAATATTAGTATTAAAAGCTGAAGATAAAGGCCAACCTGGCTCAAAATGGAATCATGGGAATAGTCATGGAGTCGCAATTGATGTAACATCTTCAGAGATTATCTACTGGGCGGAAAAATGGTAAAAAAGGAGGAAATTTAAGCCCTGAAGAATAGAATTTATATAGGGCTTGGTGAAAAAGTGGAAAAAGGCAAAAAAAAATTGACCAGGTAATTAGGCAAAAATTAGTAGAAGAAGTGAATAAAATGGTGGGAATAAAAACAGAGTTTTTCTTAGCGTACAAAATTCCCGCTTGGGTACAATCTAGCCATCGGGACTGCTTTCTGCCTTTCTTGTTGACAAAGCCCAGACGCAATCATTTTTCCTGCCAACTGATGTCCCGAAGCATTCCAATGCCCTACACAGCCAAGATTATCGTCAAACCCGTATAGGCAAGTATTGTTTTGTTCGGTATAGTCCAGCAAAGTCGGGCTGAGATTAAGTACACTGAAGCCCTCACCCTCAGCCAAAGCTGTAATTCGCTTCTCAGAATAAAACCAATCAGTCACACCAAATGCTTGCATTTCTTTGTGACTCACTAAAGGATCGCGTTGAAATGGACCGCCAAAAGTAACAACTACAAAATCTGCTTTTTTGGCAATCACCTCATCGTGCATTAAGCTAATCAGTTTCTCTGTGATTTGCCATGCCTGTTGCCATTCAGGGTCAGTAGGTGGTTTGTAGATATCATAAAACCCGCTCAACTTTGGATCGTGTTTTCCATCACTAAATAACGGCTCCTCTATTGCTTGAGCAGAAAACCCCCTATTAGAGTTGTTAAGAGCATCTTGTACGATGTTCAAAACCTGTAAAATCCGTGAGTGGTCTTTTATTTTCATATAAGTTTTGCCCCACCATGTCAGCTTTGAGCGATAATTATCTGTATTGACAAACGAAGTATCAACAACCAGCTCGCCGTCTTGAAAGATAAAAAACGGTTTTAGTGAACCTAGTTCATTAACATAGAATTTCTGACTCAAAGCACGGGAGTTATCAACAATGTCGTTGCCAGTATAAAAATCCAGCACTACTATATCAGGTGAATAGTCCCAAACTTTCTCCCGTAGGGTAATTAGTTCTTGGTCTGTTCCATAACCAGTAACCCCGAAATTAATCACTTCCGGCTTTCGTCCAGCCAAAGCTGTACAACTACTTAGTTCTCGTTCTATAACTGCCGCAAGATCTTGATCCAACGGCACTTGCAAAGCCTCTGTAAAGGAATCTCCCAATAGCGCTATCCTGAAGGTATTTTCTGGTTTGACCTTGATGTGTTCTCGATCTCGAAAGCCATCACTATTCATCTGGATGTAAGCTTCACCTTCGCTTTGATACCACCCGGAAACATGAGGTCGCCCTACCCAACCTCTTTGTTCATCAATGGTATGGAATGCTATGTATTCGATCCCAGCGATACGTAAACCAATTTCAACGAACACCACTCCAAAGATTAGCCCGCAGAAAATCAACGTTCCGATCAATGCAGTCTTTACCCAACCCTTTAAGTTACTCATATGGCAATTTTTAAAAAAGAGTGTAAATGAACGGCGCAATCGCAGAAGATTGAGCGAACACAATTAGCGCCCCCAAGGATACCAGTGTGAAAATCAGGGGAATCAACAAGTAGTTTTTTCGTTCTTTAATAAATCCGCCAATGTCTTTAAGAAAATCTAAAGTGTCTTTTAGCATTAGAATGGTTTCTCCATACTTTCTGTAGTTCTTAACTTGCTCAATTGGCGATAAGTGGGCAACTCTGGATCTAAGCTTCGCATCATTGGAGCTTGATTCAAAAGCCGCTTCATCAATCCTATTGGGGTAATCATTATGTAAAATAAAACCCCTAAAATAATTCGTGTTTGTATCCAACCTAAAACAAGTCCAATCCTCATCCAGTTTTTGTAAACAAAATTTAAAGTTGCGGGTGCGATTATTGCCCAAATCCAGAGAATTACTGCAATAACCCAAGGGATAACTGACAAGGAATGATGGCGTATAACTGGTAGTAAAAAGCCAAATAAAACTGCCACTATGGAACCGCCAATCAGTCCAAATTCACGCAATCCTTTTTGGTCAAGTTCCTTTATCTGTTCCATCTTTATTTACTACTTTTTTGTGGGAAATATTCACTCCTGAGTTAATCTAACTCGAATTCTTGTTGCCACGACTCATCACTATTTCCCTGTGGCTGTTCAGATTTGACCAACAAGAAATTCTCCATAACCAAATAGTCCATTTCAGTTCTCATAAAGCATCGATAAGCATCTTCGGGGGTACAAACAATTGGTTCGCCGCGTACATTAAACGAAGTATTGACCAAGACAGCACAACCAGTTCGTGCCTCAAAATGACGAATTAACTCATAGTAACGAGGATTGGTTTCTTTGTGAACTGTCTGAATACGAGCTGAGTAATCAACATGAGTGACCGCAGGAATTTGGGAACGAGGAACATTCAGCTTCTCGATCCCAAATAGCTGCTGTTGCTCTTGTGTCATGGGAATGTGCAGATTCTCTTTGATTGGTGCTACCAGTAGCATATAAGGACTAGGACGATCAAGATCGAAGTAGTCGGAGACTCGCTCAGCCAAGACTGAAGGAGCAAACGGGCGGAAGGACTCACGATATTTAATTTTCAGGTTCATGACCGATTGCATTTTGGGACTCCGTGAATCGCCAATAATCGAACGACTCCCCAAAGCACGCGGACCAAACTCCATTCGCCCAGAAAACCAGCCAACAACATTTCCCTGTTCTAAAATTTCTGCGAGGCGAGGCATAAGTTCGCTATCAGCGAGTCGCTGGTAAGGTATATTAGCAGAGTTGAGATACTCGAGAATCTCAGCTTCACTAAAGCTAGGTCCAAGATAAGAACCCTTCATGCGATCGCCTGCTGTTGGAATGCGGGGTTTGGCATGGTATTCATGCCAAATCGCTAATGCTGCTCCGACTGCACCACCTGCATCTCCGGCTGCGGGTTGAATCCAAATATCTTTGAAGTCACTTTCTCGCAGAATTCGTCCGTTGGCTACGCAATTGAGGGCGACACCACCTGCTAAACATAGATACTCTGCACCCAGTTCTTTTTTGACAGTTTTCGCCAAACGCAGTACCACTTCTTCAGTCACCTTCTGGATGGAACTGGCTAGATCCATTTCTCTTTGGGTGATTTTTCCTTCTGCTTGGCGTGGTGGTTCCCCAAACAGATTGTGGAACTTATGATTGGTCATGGTTAACCCAACCGTGTAGTTGAAGTAGTCCATGTTCAACCGAAAAGTGCCATCTTCTTTGAGATCCAACAGATGGTTGAGAATTTGGTCTACATATTTGGGTTCGCCGTAGGGAGCTAAACCCATAAGTTTATACTCACCTGAGTTAACTTTGAATCCGGTGTAGTAGGTAAAGGCTGAATAAAGCAAACCGAGGGAGTGGGGAAAATGAATTTCCCATTGGGGTGTGAGTTGATGCCCCAATCCCATCCAAACGGAGGTGGTTGCCCACTCTCCTACACCATCTAAGCACAAAACGGCAGCACGCTCAAAAGGACTGGGAAAAAAAGCAGAAGCCGCATGGGCTTGGTGATGTGAGGTAAATAATAGAGGCGGCAATTGAGAAGTTTTGCACTCCCCCAAGAGTGCCAATTCTTTTTTTAGGATTGTTTTTAGGTAAAGCTTTTCTTTTAGCCAGATTGGCATGGCTGTGATAAACGAGCTAAATCCTTTTGGCGCATGGGCTAAATAGGTTTCCAACAATCGCTCAAACTTGACTAATGGCTTGTCGTAAAAAACAATTTGATCGATATGTTGTAACTTGGTTCCTGCTTGTTTTAGACAGTAAGCGATCGCTCCAATAGGAAAACTAGCATCGTGCTTTCGTCTTGAAAAACGTTCTTCCTGGGCTGCGGCAACGATTTCGCCATCGACAACCATAGCGGCAGCGCTATCGTGGTAGTAAGCTGAAATTCCTAAGATATGCATTTCAACACCTTTTCGGCGGGTATAATTTGACTCTCTTCCCCGTTATTACTATTGGCAATCTTATGGGCAATCATTTGATAAAAACGAACCATTAAAATGACTCCAGATAGGAGTGGACTCAAAACCATACCTAACCAGATACCGATACCTCCCCAACCTAAAATGATTGCCATGAAATAGCTTCCTGCCAAGCCAAGAACCCAGACAACTAAGTTCATTAACACTGGAACGAACGTATCTTGCAACCCTATCAAAGCTCCAACAGTAATCATTTGAATACTGTAAAAAATTTGGAATAATCCCGACAAAGCGAGAAAAGAAGTTGCTGTATTAATTGCTTCGATATTCTCTGGATTGTTTATATTTAAATAAATTCCCGCGATTTGATAGGGAAGCAACCAGAAAATGAGTGCCGCAGCACTCGCAAAAATGGCACCAATCGTAATCCCAATTGATGCTGCCCTTCTTGCACCCAACGGTTTTTTTTCTCCCAGGGTCTGAGCTACTCTCATGACAGCAACATTGCCGACTCCGAGTGGTATCACCATCGCCATCTCTGCTGTTTGGGCTGCAATCTCATGGGCTGCTAATGTTACTGTTCCTAAATATCCTGCTAGCCAAGCTGAGACGTTCAATAGTGATGTTTCTGACGCCCATTGAATCCCCATGGGCCATCCAGTTTGAAAAATTTTGACAAACGTCTGTTTATCAAACTGATGCATATAGCGGAAAAGTTGATAATCTCTAACTTTTGGGGAGAAAATAAGTAAGATAACTCCCGCTATAAAACTAACCCAAAAAACCAGAACAGTTGCCCAGCCTATTCCCACTAAACCAAGTTGAGGAAGACCAAATTTACCGAACATTAAGACATAATCTGCAGAGGCATTCAATATTAGCCCAGCCAGCATAATGACAGTCATCAATTGGGGGACGTTGACAGCAGAGCCTATGCCTCTTAATATGAGAAGACCAAGTGCAGCAGGAAAGCCCCACACAATTGTCTGTAAATAGATTTTTGCCAGTAATACAGTGCTTTCTTGTTGACCTAACAGCAGCAATATAGTATCGCCGTGCCAAAGCAGAAGCATTGCAGGTAAAGACAAGGCAACTGCTAGCCATATTTGTCCAGAAGCAATACGACTAACTTGATCTATTTTGTTTGCCCCAAAAGCCTCGGCTGCTTGTGCTCCTCCTGCTGAGGTAATACCATAGCAGGTAAATAAGAAATTCAAAAAAGCGAGCGAACCCAAAGCACCACCAGCCAAAACTTGTGTACCAAGTAAACCCATCATGACTGCATTCACTGTATAAATACCCGTTTCGCACATTTGCGAAATGACTAAGGGAATTGCCAATTGTAGGCTGACTCGTGCTTCTGATATAATTGCTGACTTATATCCTTTTGATGTTATTTCTGCCAATCTTATTTGGGGATTTGTCATATCTTGAATATCTTGCGTTTATTTAATACACTCAATGCAACTGAGGTTAACAAACACCATAAGTTACGCCTAGTTCCTTTAGCCATCGACGATAGGCGACTGTGCAGCGATCTGATGGCACATGGATTTCCTGTGACAACCATTGCGTGTTTATCTGCTTTGGCAGTAACAGTGGTAAACGCGCTGGTTGTTGGGAATATATGATCGGAATATCTTGTTCTACTGTTTCGTCAAATTCGGCTAGTAGCTTTGACTCCAATGTTTTAAAGTCCGAAATTTCAGGGCAGTTCCACGTGATCAACATCCGCACCAAGCTGTTGTCTTCATCAATCGGTGTTACCAGCATCAAATCCGCCGTCCGAATTCCAGAGGATTCCGCAATGTAGTATTGACATAAAGGGTGACTGATCCTTTGCCAAAGAGTCCATAAGTCATATTTGATACTGCTGTTGAACCTTGGCATCTGGAGTTGAAGGTTACCCATAGTAATACCATCTTTGTCTACTTTCACCTCAAAGTCTTCAACTTGTGCGTGGTTGTGATCGCCTAACCCGCCATCGTGGACAAAAGGAAAATGAGATACATCTATGAAATTATCCATCACACGAAATGCACTAGATTGGATCAAGTGAGACTTAGTACAAGTCTTGTGATAATTCGGATCATCCCATTCGGGGAATGAAGGTATATCATTCACAGGGTTCCCTAAACAGACCCACACTAAGCCGTAGCGTTCCTGGCAATGATAGGTCTTGGCTTGTGCATTTGCTGGGGGTACCATGTCAGGGTGAGCCGGGATCTGTACGCATTTACCAGCTTCATTGTATCTCCATCCGTGATAAGCACAAACCAAAGTATTATTCGCAATTTCTCCCATAGACAGAGCCACACCTCGGTGGGGACAGTGGTCTTGCCATACCTGTATGGGTGAATTCTGTTCATGACTGCGCCATAGTACCAACTTAACTCCTAACAAACTAGCTGTGGTGATACTTCCTGGTTTACAATCTTCTCCGTTGGCGACTACGTACCAGTCGTTGATTAAGATTAGGTCGGCATTTGTCATAATTGTCTCCTAAGTTTTACCACTCTATGTCACTCTTGTGAAACGATAATTAAAATAAACATTAAAAATAGGACTGGAGAGTTCCGCGTCGGCGAACATCTAACGTTGCACAGTGAAATGAGCCTAAAAAGGGATAGTAGCTTTCAAACGAGCAAACAATAGGCTTAAATCCCCAATCTTTGAGTGCTTTGATCATCGGCTCCTGGTTTTTTTCTACAATGACTCGCTCTTCATCTAACATCAGTACATTCAACCCTGCCCATTCACTGACTAATCTCAGCTGGTTCTGGGGGATATGGTTGGGGTAAGGTGCAACCAAAATGTCCCAGCTTTTCAGGATTTTTGGCAATTTATTAACATCTACAAATTCTGGGTTAACTAGTATTTTGCCGGGAGCAAGAGGCATTAAGGTGGTATCAATGTGCAGTGCTTCTGGACAATGCGATTCAATAATGTGAATACGGTATTCGTCTTCCAGGTGGCGTTGTAACCACTCTATGCCCAACCTATTAGTGACATGACTTTTTTGACCAAAAATATCCCGTCCGCAGCGCACAAAATCTGCTGCATCAAAAGTTGGTTCAAACTCTGCAACGACAAAGCGCGACGGCTCCTCTGTTTGAGGAAACTGGAAATTTAAGTCATACTGTGCGTCCAATAATTGTGGCTTCGGTGCTGCAGTCCACTTAGCCCCTGCCTGAAAATATTCCTTGAGCAGCTTTCGATACGCCCAGGTTTCAAAATAGCGGTTGCGATCTGCCATTGGTGCTTCAATAATCTCATTGCCAATCACCAAAAAAACATCACGAGGATTGGCGGCACAAAAACCACTTCCTACTTGCCAAGCTGGTGTGGAGAAGGGGGCAGAGAAATCTACAGGGTTGACTCGACGAACTTTGACTCCTTCTGCTTCAAGAATGTGAATAAATTCATTTAGTTCTTTGTGTGCTAATGCAATCATCTCCGGTGGATAGGGAATTCCTCCTGTCTCAGAGAGTACCTTTTGGGCAGATTCCAATTCTTCAGGAGGGAATGTCCATTTGTTGATTGGTTCTAGGGCAGGTAACATTGCACCTTCAACACTGCCAACAATGACTTCCTCAAGCGCGTCCCACTCATTATAAGAATTGACGGGACATGGCTGCTTGGCGATTGGTAAATTGTTCTCTAATTCTTGGTTATTTTGATTGGTCATAAGTTGTTTTCCTAATCGATAAATAGCATATATATCATTATTCACTGGAGTTTACACGGCTGGATATTTTATTGTTCATATCTCCCTAATTGCGTTTTTATTCCCTGTCTGAACGGTTATGATCAAACTCGGTGTTCTGACCATTCAAAACTATGACAATGCTGTAAGAGTTTTTCATAGTAAGGAATGGATTCATCTAGCAGAGGTATTAAGTGATCTGGTAATTTTATCTCCTTCTTTTCATAGGGGAGAAATGTTTGGTTTGGGACAATCTTAAAGTTTCAAACCATGCTTCTGAACTGCTAAACTCAGAATTAGCAAATAATTGTTTATACAATAAATAATTGGAATCTTCTAGATTTGCTTTCCATGTCAGCATCCTTTTATCAAATGCAAGCTCTAAGTTTTTACACAGCCATTCCAAAGCAGAAGGAGGGTTTTTAATTATATCATCTGAGTGAATAACTAAAGGTGTTTGTCCTGTAATAAGTTCAATCTGTTGGAAAACTTGATAAAGTGTTTTCATCCCAATCATTTGTTGTGTGAATGGTTCTGTAATACCTGTCTTTTTCTCCGCTATATCGAAAGACAAAATAATATCTTGAGGATGCCTTATCAAAAAGAAGTTAGTTAGTTTTTTTACCCAATCTATTCCAAATTCAGATCTATAGTCACCTGTTATCATTTTTTGAAATGAGAATAATTTTCCGTCCGGTAAATTTCCAGTTATTTTTTCTATAACTTTCTTGATGTCCGGTTCAAAATTATTTTGCGCCAATAATTGCTTTAAGTTTTCTTCTTCTAATGTACGACTGTTAATATTCGTGTAGGTTGTGATAAAGACAGATGGGGCGAATAGAGGCTCATCATAGACAATACATCCATCCAAATTCTCAAAAGCACGAGTAATGACAGTCGAACGACTTCTAGGACAAGCCCACATAGCTATATGTTTGTTTGTTTTCATTTTTTTTAGGAACCGATAATTGGGACATGTGTATCATATTTTAGAAACATCTCTAATTACCTTCTGTAGTTGGTCGAATCAAAATTTCATTTACATTCACATGATCGGGTTGTGTCACCGCGTAGATTATAGCTCTGGCAATATCCTCACTTTGTAAAGGTGTTATTGTCTGAAGTTGTTCTTCACTAAGCTGTTTGGTGATGGGGTCAGAAATTAAGTCAATGAATGGTGTATGGACTAAACCTGGTTCAATGATGGTAACGCGAATGTTGTCTTTATACACTTCTTGGCGTAGTGCTTCTGAAAGAGCATTGACACCCGATTTTGTAGCACTATAAACTCCAGCACCAGCTTGCGCTATCCTGCCATCGACAGAAGATATATTGACTATATGCCCGGATTTTTGGGCTTTGAGAAGAGGTAAAACTGCGTGGATAGCATATAAAACTCCTAGAAAATTCACATCGAATGCTCGTCTCCAGTCTGCGGGATTCCCCGTATCAATTGTACCAAATACACCAATTCCTGCGTTATTCACCAGAATATCCACATGTCCAAGTTCTCGATTGGTCTTTTGGACTAAGTTATTTACCTGAGCTTCATTTGTAACATCTGTAACAATAGGTAATGCCTGACCGCCACTGGCTGCGATCTGTTTTGCTAGTACATCCAAACATTCAGCACGTCTTGCGGCGATCGCGACTTTTGCCCCCTCCGCAGCCAAGGCGAAGGCTGTAGCCGCTCCAATACCAGAGGAAGCTCCAGTAATAATCGCTACTTTTCCATCTAATTTACCTGCCATCAGTCACTCCTTATTTTCGTTTTGCTCATGGGATATGTAATAATTGCCCTTTGTACTTGATTTTGTTTTTTGGTAATTTTTATATACAAAAGCTAAAAGTGCCTACAAAATAAACACTATGGGTTTTCTTCGTGCCATGCAACTGAGGTTAACAAACACCATAAGTTACGCCTAGTTCCTTTAGCCATCGACGATAGGCGACTGTGCATTTATCTGATGGAACATGAATTTCCTGTGGCAACCATTGCGTGTTTATCTGCTTTGGGGTTAACAGTGGTAAACGCGCTGGCTGTTGGGCATGTAGGATCCGAATATCTTCTTCTATTGTTTCGTCATATTCAGTTAGCATCTTTGACTCCAATGTTTTAAAATCCAACATTTGAGATCCGTTCCACGTTATCAACATCCGCAATACGCTGTTGTCTTCATCAATCGGTGTGATGGTCATCAAATCCACAATCCGCATTTCAGGAGATTCGGAAACGCAGTATTGACATAAAGGATGACTAAGCCTGAACCAATTAACCCATGAGTCATCTTCG
Organism: Dolichospermum sp. LEGE 00240; assembly: GCF_015207875.1. Lineage (GTDB taxonomy): Bacteria > Cyanobacteriota > Cyanobacteriia > Cyanobacteriales > Nostocaceae > Dolichospermum > Dolichospermum gracile. The sequence goes on along the minus strand of NZ_JADEVZ010000006.1, from coordinate 24,959 downwards.
ATATGGCTGACAATCCTTGATGTCTGGAATTGATACTTACCCATAGTCAGGCCATCTTTGTCTAGTTTCACCTCAAAGTTTTCAACTTTTGTATAATTGCGATCGCCTAACCAACCGTCATGAATAAAAGGAAAATGAGATACATCTAAGGAATTATCCATCACACGAAACGCACTAGCTTGAATCAAGTAAGACTTAGTATAAGTCTTGTGATAATTTGGATCGTCCCATTCGGGGAACTCAGGTATATCATTCACAGGGTTCCCTAAGCATACCCACACTAAGCCGTAGCGCTCCTGGCAATGATAGGTCTTGGCGATCGCACTTGCTGGGGGTATCATGTCAGGGTGAGCCGGGATCTGTACGCATTTACCAGCTTCATTGTATCTCCATCCGTGATACGCACAAACCAAGGTATTATTCGCAATTTCTCCCATAGACAGAGCCACACCTCGGTGGGGGCAGTAGTCTTGCCATACTTGTATGGGTGAATTAGGTTCATCACTGCGCCATAGTACCAATTTAACTCCCAACAAACTAGCTGTGGTGATACTTCCTGGTTTACAATCTTCTACCTTTGCGACTACGTACCAGTTGTTGATTAAGATTGGATCGGCAGTTGTCATGATTGTCTCCTAGTTTTACCAGCCAGCAAGGCATAGGTCAGAAAATTTGACATTAATTTTGACATTATTTAACTTTATGTTTGAGCCTGCGATCGCTATATTCTACCTTTCAAAGCATCCACCACCAGCGGTTTGATGTTGTTCTTTGTAAAAATCAGAGTTAGCATCCAGTAATTGGTAGTTGAAGTATTGGCAGCTGCGGTGTGCCAGACAGTTGGTGTATAAAACATTGCGGCTCCTCCAGGACATGGAAGGCATATTTCTGTATCCACTGAATCAGCAGAAGACGGATCGAATGAATGTTCTGGTTGGTGGCTACTTGGTATAACTCGCATCGTACCCATAGCATCATCGGTATCCTGTAAATATATAGTGATAAATAGCGTTGATTGATTGGCTAATGGAATCAACAATCGAAAATCATCCTCATTTAAGTCACCTGTTAACTTGAATTTATGATGTGCATTTAACACTTCAACTATATAAGGATGGTCTTGATGCCAGGCAATGTATCCTGTACCCGCACGGATTATTGCTAGATCGCTAATCAATAGCAAGATATCAGAGCCAATTAGAGCTTGCACTGGTTCCATCACAGTAGGCAGATCTAAAAGCCTCTGAATTATCTTTTGATACTTAATTGGATCAGGGATAGTATAATCAGACCACCATTCATAGTCACCCGGCAATACTCCCCCACGTTTTTGTTCAGTAATAAGTTCTACTTCATGCCGTATTTCTTCAACTAACGCTTTTGGTACAGTTTCTTCTAGCGTGAAATAACCATCATTTACGTAAGCTTGTTTTTGTTCGACTGTAAGCATCTGTTTTTTCTCCTCGCAATCCAAATGATTTAGTGGATCGTCTCACCATAATCAGGTTAATAATCAATGGTAAGTAGGAATTATCCTGCGGCTGTTCTTTCTCTGGCTATAAGAAAGTTTTTGATAAGCTCGCTCCGCCTTCATTTCAGCTAATTTTTCTTCAGACCAGTACTGAAAATATCCCAATCTAAATAATTCATCACTAGCCTCTTGTAACTGGCTGAATGACTGTACTGATGCTAAGACGTACTTGGGGTGAGTTATGATTACGTTATTCACGTTATTCGGGTCATCACCGACATACTGTTTGTCTGGATGCGATGCTAAAGCTACCAAATCGTATTCTGGTAATACATAATTCGCCTCCGTAATGTACTTTTCCAACGTCTGTGCATCCAGGTTTTGAGGGTCGCAGCCAAAGATCACCATCTCAAAGTCATCATTCCACCTTTTTCTCTGTTCCATTAGAAGCTCTGGCAGTTCAGATCCATGAAACCAACGAAGACTAACGCGGTTATTCAACCAAGCTGCCTTAGCGTAAGGACAGGGTGGAAAATTTCCTGTTAGAGGATTGGGAATGCTGACAACATTGATAATCCAATCCTCTATATTTTGGCGAAATTGTTCGATATTTATCATAATATTTGATTTTTCCTCCTTTGTATTAATTATTATTTGAAATATTAGCAGATGCGGTGTGCCATAGAGTTAGTGTCTAAAACATTGCTTGTTTTTTGTTCCGCTGTAAGCATTTCTTTTATTTCCTCGCAATCCCGATGATTTAGTGGATATTAATGTATGTCGTAGTATAACCATACATTAGGCTCGGTGTATATTCCCATATTGTTGGCATAGTCAATTTTGACAGGTACTAATCCTTGGGAAATAATATAGTCACCAGTTTCTGGAAAACGCATTCCGACTCTATTTTCCCAACCAGCAATAGTATCGCGAATTGTCGTGGATTTAAAACATATGCCTGCAATTTTAGCCCCGTGTTTGACATTAACTCGTAACCAAGGGTCAAAGAGAAGACCATTTTTGTCCCGCCAGGTAATATAACGCTCTATGGGTGTCAGTGGGTAAAGATATTTCAGGCTTGGACGTGCAGCCATGATCAGCGAACTAAGACCGTGCGAGTGAGCAAGTTCTTTCATGTATCCAATCATATACTGGCTTAAGTTTTTGCCCTGATACTCCGGTAGGATTGAAATTGATACTACGCATAACGCATTAGGTGGACGGTTCTGTTTTTGGTCTTCAAGCCACTTGGCTAAAGCCCAGTCACAACCTTCATCCGGTAACTGATCGAAAGGGCATTCCCATGCTAAAGAGACACAGTTTCCTTGCGCTATCATACGCTGTGTAGTAGCTTCTACTAAGCCAAACTGGAATTCTGGGTAAATTTCCAATAGAGATAAGGAGTCTGGATCTGCCCAGACATCATGTATCAAAAATTTGGGGTATGCTCGATCGAAGACATTTATTGTCCTTTCCAGAAAATCAGAAGTTTCGTTTGGGGTGACAAAGCCATACTCTAAATTATCTTGTACAAGTTGAATGGTCATTGGTTGTTGGCTAATCCTTAAATTTATACTGAAAGTCAAATGAGATCTCACTATCGTTATCATCGGGAAGCACTTGCACTGTCAGTTCGTTACCGACTTTGCTACTCCCAGGCATAATTAATAAGTTAGGGTGAGGTGGAATGCCGTCGTACTCGCGGACGCGGCGAAAGATACTCGAATTCTCTCCACCGTGTTTTCTCAAGAGAACTTCAACTGGTGTGATGACAAAAGTCATTCCCGATCCGAGGTGGCGCGATCGCCGCTTTTGATTTGCTGGAGTGGAAACACTAACAAATAAGGCACACCCTCCTAGAGAATAAGACCAGTTAGGAGACTGCGGATCGGCGGACCAATGACAGGGACAAGATACCGCATCAAGGCTGTGCAACGCATTTAAAAATTTAAATGCCTGACGTGAGTATTCCTCTACTGTGAGAACCGTTGGTTCAGGTGGGAAAAAGATAACAAGTGTCAGAAGATCAGCATTCTCGTGCTGAAGCAATTCATTTTCGTTAACTTCATTAATATAGTTGTAGACACCGTCAAGGGTATGCTCAACCACGCTTGGCTCGGTTAAAGATGAGGCAATCAGGTATCGAATCATTCCCTTCTGTTCCCCGATAGTTCCCCAGAAGCAAGGGAAGGCAGGATCGCGCATTGTTTCAACAAATGTTGAGTAGTTAGTGCGTACCCAGGCAGGAAGATACTCCTCTACAAGAAGGGATTCCATCTGGCTTTTGTTCCAGATTGGTGTAACTCCGTCAGGACATAAATTCTTGATTACCATAGCTGAGTTTAAGAGTGAGCTTATTTATACAAAATTCTTAGCTCTGGCTAAATTTAGGTAAGTATTTTTGAAGCAGTTATTCAACAAGACTGAAACGTTATTGTTGCCAGAATTTGTCACAGCCAGGTCGAGCTTGCTGTCGCCGTTGAAATCCCCAATTGCTGTAGATTCGGGATTAGTACCTACCGGGAAGTTAGTTGGCGCACCAAAGGAGCCATTACCATTTCCCAGTAAGACTGAGACGTTATTGCTACTATAATTTGTCACAGTCAGGTCAAGGTTACTGTCGCCATTCACATCCCCAATCGCTACAGAGTAGGGATTAGTACCTACCCGGAAGTTAGTTGCTGCACCAAAGGAGCCATTACCATTTCCCAGTAGGACTGAGACGTTATGGCTGCTAGTATTTGCAACAGCTAGGTCAAGGTTACTGTCGCCATTCACATCCGCAATTACTACAGAGATGGGATTAGTACCGACCGAGAAGTTAGTCGCTGCACCAAAGGAGCCATTACCATTTCCCAGTAATACTGAGACCTTATTGTTGACCCAATTTGTCACGGCTAGGTCAAGGTTACTGTCGCCATTCACATCCCCAATCGCTACAGAGATGGAATAAGTTCCGACCGGGAAGTTAGTTGCTGCACCAAAGGAGCCATTACCATTTCCCAGTAATACCGAGACCTTATTGCTGACCCAATTTGTAAAAGCTAGGTCAAGCTCACTGTCGCCATTCACATCCCCAATCGCTACAGAGTAAGGGTTAGTACCGACTGGGAAGTTAGTCGCTGTACCAAAAGAGCCGTTACCATTTCCTAGTAATACTGAGACGTTATTGCTAGTAAAATTTGCAACAGCCAGGTCAAGCTTGCTATCATGATTCACATCCCCAGTCACTACAAAGACCGGATTAGTACCCACCGGGAAGTTAGTCGCTGCACTAAAAGAGCCATTACCATTTCCCAGTAATATCGAGACGTTATTATTGGCCCAATTTGTAACAGCCAGGTCGAGCTTACTGTCGCCATTGAAATCCCCAGTAGCTACAAAGTCAGCATCAATACCGGCCGGGAAGTTAGTAGCAGTGGCATAAGACGCTGGAACAGAGGACTTGACGATAATACCATCCGAGTTGTCGTTGTTTGTGCTAAGAGTTTCATTCGCAACAAAAGTTAAACTTTTATGCGGGGGAAAAGTAATTGTCTCTGTACTATTATAAATGAGGTTGACAGTGTCATTACTAGCAGCCCATTTCCCAAGATTTGTGAACGTCTTAGGTAGCGATTGATTAGTCCTATTGGTAAATCTCACTCCTGCATCCAACTTAACGGAAACACTAAATTGCCCAGAAAGCTTTTCATTCTTCAGATAATCGTTAGTTGTATCTGCTAATGCAACAGTGTTTATACATAGGAATGTGCTGACAAACAAGAGTGCTGCTAGAACTAAGGAACTGAGCCTTTTCATGACTTGTATTGTGGAAATTTGTTAATAAGAGTACACTTAGGTAGTGTACATTAAGGTGACCAATGATAGATACAATATTAATCCTATTAAGAGATTGGACTGTAATTTTGATTACAGGTATGATATTCTGGCTTTGGGAAATTTGCTATCCTTTACATGAGATTAAATACAAAGCTAATTTCTTTAGGGAATTGGGATGGGCAGGAATATCACTCGTCTTTAGAATTATTTATGCATACGTTTCTGTGGTAATCATAAAACTATTGACTTTTCTATTTATGGGAGAGTCAGCAACTTTTGCAGGACTAATGTATGTGCCTCTCTGGCTGAGGATCATCACCGCATATATATTGCAGGACTTCACTGACTATACATTACACAGGATAATGCATAGTAATCAATTTCTTTGGTTGACTCACAAATGGCATCATTCAACAAAGCAATCGTGGTGGCTGAGCGGAAACAAAGATAGCTTTACTGGCGGACTTTTATACACTGTTACATCTTTATGGTTTCCATTGATGGACATTCCCTTAGAAATTATGTCCGTAGTGGCACTGCATCAAGTGATTCATAATAATTGGATACACCTCAATGTGAAATGGCACTCCTGGTTAGGAATATTGGAATGGATTTATGTCACGCCCCGTGTTCATGCTTTACATCATATTGATACAAAAGGAAGAAATTTGAGTGGTATGTTTACTTTCACTGACCGATTATTTGGAACGTACGTGTTTCCAGAAAACTTTGATCTAGAAAAACATAAAAATAGATTGGATGATAAATCAGTAACGGTAAAGACAATTGTGGGTGTTTAATAGACATGACATGAGTTCCAGCTGGAGTTTAGACCAAAATATCAAGGCTAGCCCCTAAATTCTATCTATGGGCGTAAGATGGGAGGGAATATGTCAACAAAGTAATTCGCCTCTTGTGGATTTAAGTAAAGTTTCGGCTTGAGGAAAATCTTTTAGCTACTAACCGTTACTCACTGCTATCAAACCCATAACGGCATGGGTGGCACATAACCTGAGCGTCAAAAGGAAGAAAATCAGATGAGCTACCAAAAATTTGTTAAAGATGCAACCCATAAACTCGCACCTTTTAAACCCAATCGCTTTGCCAAAATTTCTGAAAGAGAAGATAAATGTGCTATTGCAGCGTCTGCTTGGAGAGCGCTCTTGGAAAACCGCGATTTGTCAACTTGGAAAGGGATACTTTTCGCGAAAGGTTCCACCGAAATTGCCCTTTATCCAATGCTCTTGTATGAACTCTGCCCGAAAACAATAATCGAAATAGGAGCATTAAGTGGTGGTAGCGCGATTTGGCTAGCGGATCACTTGGAACTGTTCCAGATAGAAGGTTGTGTCTATTCTATCGATATCGATCTTTCCCTACTCGACGAGAAAGCAAAAACTGACTCTCGCGTTCATTTTTTAGAGGGGGATTGTAACAATATGGGTGAAATAATGCCACCGGAATTGCTTTCTGGACTTCCTCATCCCTGGTTGATCATAGAAGATGCCCATGTTAATACGGTGGGAGTAGTTGAATATTTTCATGAAAACGGTCTCAAAATTGGAGACTACTTGATTGTTGAAGATACTAATAAATATCTATGGGAGTTGAACGCGGAGTTGGACGAGGATTCGGATGACCAAGAAGAAACAGAAAAAGGAAAGCGTAAATTAACGGAGTTAAAAAGCTGGCTAATGCTCCACGAAAACGAGTACCTTATTGATACCTACTATCAAGATATGTACGGTTACAACGGCTCGAAAAACTGGAATTCTATCATGAAAAGAGTATAAAAAACTTTTTAGCCATACTATAAACTAAACTTGAATGCCAACATGGAGGAAAAGCAATTGCCTATAGTCTATAGCGACACTGAACTACAATTAACTGCTGACGTGCTGGTAATTGGTGGTGGTCCTGCCGCCGCATGGGCAGCATGGGCAGCCGCGTCCCAAGGTGTTAAAGTTATCATTGTTGATAAAGGTTTTCTAGGTACGAGCGGTGCTGCTGCTGCTAGTGGTAATGGCATCATGGCACCTTCTCCGGAGAATTGGGAGAAAGTTGTATCAGAATGTTACCACGTAGGAAATAACCTTGCTAACTTACATTGGATTGAACGTGTAATTGAAAAAACTTGGCTGAGTTTGCCCTTAGTGGAAGATTGGGGCTATCGTTTCCCCAAAGAAAATGGGGAATCCGTGCGCCAGAGTTATTATGGTCCGGAATATATGCGGATACTTCGCAAAAACTTGTTGCGTGTGGGTGTGCAAATTTTAGACCAAAGCCCGGCTCTAGAACTGTTATTAGCCGAGGACAGCTCCGTGGCTGGAGCTAGAGGTGTACAGAGGCAAAATCATCGCACCTATACTGTTCGGGCTGGTGCGGTAGTTCTAGCGAATGGCGGTTGTGCATTCCTAAGTAAAGCTTTAGGTTGCAATACCAATACAGGCGATGGACTGCTGATGGCGGTGGAGGCTGGCGGTGAACTCTCCAGTATGGAAGCTTCTAACTACTATGGCATCTCGTCCGCTTTCAATGCCACAGTCACAAGGGCTGTTCCCTTTGGCTGGGCTAGTTACACCGATGAGGCAGGTAATGATCTTGGTGGCTATATCAATGGTCGTCGCGATCCATCGTTCCTGCCTAATGCCCTCCTGAAAGCTCCCGTTTATGCCCGCTTTGATAGAGCTACACCTGAAGTCAAAGCAGTGATTGAAAAGTCTCATTTCATCTCCTTTCTACCCTATAAAAAAGCTGGCATTGACCCTTATACAGAACGGGTACCCGTAACACTGGTTTTAGAAGGTACAGTCCGTGGTACAGGTGGAATTCGGCTTGTGAATGATAGTTGTGGTACAAAAGTTCCTGGACTGTATGCCGCTGGTGATGCAGCATCGCGGGAGTTTTTAGACGGTTTAGCTTCTGGGGGTGGCGGTCCTAATGCTACTTGGGCAATATCTACAGGACAATGGGCAGGGGAAGGCGCAGCCGCCTTTGCTAAGAGTCTGGGCGCTCATGCCCATGAACGAGTTGTGCGTCCAGCAGGTCAAGCCGGATTACGTTCCCAGTACCCCGGTTCCGAAACATTCGATAGCGAGACAGTTGTGCGCGGTGTACAAGCCGAAATGTTCCCATTAGAGAAGAATTACTTTCGCTGTGAGCAGAGACTTTTGGATTCCCTCGCCAAATTAGAAATGCTGTGGCTGCAAGTACAAGGAAACCCGAAACAAGATACTGTGCGCGACATGGAATTTTCTCGTCGGGCGGCTGCTCTTGTAGCTGTAGCACGATGGGCATACTTTAGTGCTTTGCATCGCACAGAAACACGCGGTGAACATATTCGCATAGACTATCCCGAAACCGATCCAAGTCAGATTTATTACCAAGCCACAGGCGGCTTAGAAAGGCTTTGGGTGAGACGTGATTGGGTGAAGGATGCGATCGCCACACCACCAGTATTAAACACTCAAACCACAGCCTCAGTATTAAAGTTGTAGCAGGAGCAGTATCATGATCGAGCTTATCAGCCATAAACTCTGTATTAATTGTAATGCTTGTGTCCGAATATGCCCTACCAATGTCTTTGATGCAGTTCCCAACCAACCACCTGTGATCTCCCGACAGGAAGACTGTCAAACTTGTTTTATGTGTGAAGCATATTGTCCTGCGGATGCGCTCTATGTTGCGCCGCAATCTCATGTCAATGTTGCAGTTAACGAGGATGATTTAATTGACAGTGGCATTATGGGTGAATATCGTCGCATCTTAGGTTGGGGATACGGCAGAAAAAACAATAGCGACTTGAATACTGATCATAAACTAGTGCTATTTGAATAATGGGATAGTACAAATACGCTAAGGATTTGAGGATTGGAGAGAAATTGTTTGTTTTCACAGAGATAATTGTGCCATTTGCATAAGTCCTGTTATTGTTTTAAAATTTGAGTGCCAATTAAACAGTTACTTGATTTCGGTCATAACGTATATTTACATCATGTTGAAAGCTTTCAAGCATTTCTTTATGGGAACACTAGTATTCGTCTTCGCATTTGGTATTTTCTTAACTACCGGAGTTGGCATTGCCAAAGCTGACTATTTAGTTCAAGGTGGAAAGATTACCAATGTTCAAAATACTTCTTCTAACGGCGATAATTATGCTATTAGTATCAGTGAGGGAGTTGGTCCTTGTGCAGATAGAGTGATCATCTTACCTGCTTCAGCAGTACTAAATCGAGACATTCATACACGTGGTTATAAAGCTGCATTAACTGCATTATCCAATGGCTTTTTAGTAGATATTTACGACTATACTGGCTCTTCTTGCAGCAATGGTGGCCAAGTAACTATTACCAAATAATTAATTATGCACGCAAATGAAAATTATCATCAGACCTGTCTGAAATATTAACTATTACACTAGTGCGCAAGTGTACTAAATATCAAAAAATAGTAGAGTACGCCTTATGTGAGTTGGAGGCTGGAAGAACGCAATCTCGTTCGTAAGGCTAGGCCTTGCTAGTAAAGTGGAGTCTGAAACCCTTAAAATGACCGGGGCATTTTTAACTCACATAAGGCGTAGAGTAGAACTTTGACCCTCTAGCAAAACGAAAAATCCACTTCATAATATTCAAGAACATCCACACTGTACCTAAATGTTACAAAAAATTAACCGCTATACCCACGGATTTGTTGCGATTCCAGTGATCCTCGCTTGTCGAGAAAAAGGTTTTTTCGAGCTACTAGCCCATGAAAGTCCTCTCTCCTTAGAGCAAATGGTCAAGCATCTGGGAGCTAATACCGGACATTTCCAAGTTGCTTTGAGGATGCTCGAATCTTTACATTGGCTTTCCCGAAATGAGCAACTTAAATATTCTCTGACCTCAGAAGCAGCGATTCACAACCAAATTCCAGAAGACGTTCTCGAGTTGTACCACCTACCAATTGAGTCTTATTTACAAGGAAAACAAGAAAAGTTGCTGGGAAGATGGATTGATCGTTCTTGCCAACTGTGGAATCTGGATAATCCCTTAATAGCAGATTTTTTAGATGGACTACTGCTGATCCCACTCCTGCTGACACTCCACAAACACAACTTGCTTGCAGAGTCGGAAGAGAAACCCTTGTTCTCCTCATTAAGCAGAACAGTGCAAGAAGAATTGGGCAACTTATTTTTCCGCCTTGGTTGGGCTGATCTTAAACCAGGTCGTCTGACTCTAACAGAACTCGGTCAATTTATGGGGGGGCGAGCCTTGAATACCGCCGTAGTTGCTTCTTACACCCCTATGTTGTCTCGCATTCATGATGTACTGTTTGGCGATTGTCTTTCAGTATTTAAAACAGATGATTCTGGTCACGAAAGCCACATTGATCGTACCCTCAACGTGATCGGGAGTGGATTTCAACACCAGAAATATTTTGCCGATTTAGAAGAAAGTATCCTCTCAGTATTCAATCAGTTACCATTGGAAGAACAGCCCAAATACATTGCTGATATGGGGTGTGGCGATGGAACTCTCCTGAAACGAGTCTGGGAAACCATTCAGTTCAAATCTGCTAGGGGAAAAGCGATCAAAGAGTATCCCTTGCGTCTTATAGGTGTGGATTATAACGAAGCTTCTTTAACAGCTACCACATATACCCTTGGTGACCTTCCCCATTTAGTTTTGCAGGGAGATATTGGGAACCCGGAACAAATGGTGCTTTCTTTAAAGGCTCATGGTATTCATGATCCCGAAAATATCCTGCACATCCGTTCCTTCCTCGACCATGATCGTCCCTTTATTCCTCCCCAGAAAAGGAACGAAGTGAAAGAGCGTGCTCACTTACCTTACCAAGCAGTCTGTGTCGATGGTCAAGGAGAGCTTATTCCTCCTCATGTTATGGTGCAGAGTTTGGTAGAACACTTAGAACGATGGTCTCGAGTGGTCACTAAGCACGGTTTAATGATTTTGGAAGTCCATTGTTTAGAACCAAAGGTAGTCTATCAGTTTTTAGACAAAAGCGAAAACTTACATTTCGATGCGTTTCAGGGATTTTCTCAGCAGTATCTTGTCGAAGCCGATGTTTTTCTCAGGTCTGCTGCAGAAGTAGGTCTATTTCCAAAATTAGAGCTTTCTAAAAGATACCCGAAAACGTTTCCTTTAACTCGCATTACGCTTAATTACTTTGAGAAAAGACCTTACAAAATTCGTAATGCCTATTTGTCAGATTTGCCTGCCTTAGTTAACTTGGAGGTCCAGTGTTGGTCAGAACATTTACAGGCATCTGCTAATGAAATTCGGCGAAGACTTGAGCTAAACCCACAGGGGAATTTAGTGCTGATTACAGAAGATCAAATTATTGGTGCGGTTTATTCCCAAACAATCACCAGCACTGAGGTATTAGAGAATGTAAAATATGAGCAAGTGCCGTCGTTACATACTCCCCAAGGGTCAGTTATTCAACTACTCGCACTAAATATTCTGCCTGAGTTTCAGGCGCGGGGGTTGGGAAATGAATTGCGGGACTTTATGCTCTACTACTGTACCCTGAAAGGCGGCATTGAGAGCGTGGTGGGTGTAACTCGCTGTCGCAATTATGTCAATTATTCCCAAATGCCGATGACGGAGTATTTGAAGCTACACAACGAGCAACGGCAGCTTCTAGATCCGATTGTGGGGTTCCATGTGTCGGGAGGAGCCGAAATTAGGGGAATTATTGCTAATTACCGTCCAGAAGATGCAGAGAATTTCGGCATGGGTATTTTGATTGAATATAACCTGCGCGATAGTGCTTTGCACCCCCTTGGCGATCGCCAAGCGCTGTATACCAACTCAGCAATTAGTTCATCAGTACCAACTTTGCCAGCAACATCTGCAACTAAGGAAAACAAAACTGTAGCCGCTCTGGTCAAAGAATGCGTTTTAAAAGTGATGGGTTCCCAACGGGAAGCAGCTTACGCTCCAGAACAAAAACTGCTGGATATGGGATTAGATTCTTTAGATTTATCAGAACTGCAAACGCTGCTAGAGAAACGTTTAGGGGTGAATCTCTCTGGGACGTTCTTTTTCCAAAATAACACTCCAACTGCCATCATTACTTATTTCCAAAACCAAGTAGTACAAGAGAAACAATCTGATCTAGCCTCACCTGTTGACTTAGCCAACGAAATCAACACTCTAGAAAACGTAGTTAACCAACAAAAAATTCCTCAAGTCACAAGAGTCGTCACAGAACAACAAGGTCGCAAGGTACTAATTGACGGACATTGGGTAATAGACTTTGCTTCTTGCAACTATTTAGGTCTTGACTTGCATCCAAAAGTTAAGGAAGCGATTCCACCGGCTTTGGAAAAATGGGGCGTACATCCAAGCTGGACTCGGCTTGTTGCTTCCCCGGTAATCTATGAAGAGTTAGAAGAAGAATTGTCCAAACTTTTAGGCGTACCTGATGTTTTAGTATTTCCATCTGTAACGCTGCTTCAGATAGGAGTGTTACCGCTATTAACTGGGAGTAATGGTGTCATTTTGGGTGACATAGCTGCACATCGTTGTATTTATGAAGCGTGCTGTCTGGCGCAGCAAAAAGGATCCCAGTTCATCCAATATCGACATAACGATTTGAACGATTTAGCCGAAAAGCTAGCAAAATATCCGCTTGAGCAAGTAAAGATTATTGTCATTGATGGCGTGTATTCCATGTCGGCAGATTTTCCCGATCTGCCAGCTTACGTGCGTCTGGCAAAAGAGTACAATGCTTTCATTTACATGGATGATGCACATGGTTTTGGCATTTTGGGCGAAAATCCCAGCAGCGATATGCCTTACGGGTATAAAGGAAACGGGATGGTGAATTACTTTGACCTGCAGTTTGCAGAGGATAATATCATCTATGTCGCCGGTTTGTCCAAAGCCTATTCTTCCTATGCAGCATTCTTAACTTGTGGCGATCGCCAGATCAAAACCAACTTCCGCAACGCTTGGACTGCCATATTTTCTGGTCCTTCTCCTGTTGCGAGTTTGGCAAGTGCCTTAGCTGGACTACAGGTAAATCGTCAGGAAGGGGAGCAGTTAAGAAAACAAATTTATCACTTGACTCGCAAACTGGTTACACAAGCAAGAGCCATTGGATTTGAAGTGGATAATTATGGTTACGTTCCCATCGTCAGCGTGTTAGTGGGAGATGCTCAACATATGATTGATGTCTGTCAACTTCTTTGGGAATATGGTATTTTAATTACTCCGGCTATTTTTCCGATCGTACCTTTAAATAAAAGTGCTTTAAGGTTTTCGATTACGGCTGCCAATACCGAAGAGGAGATAGACCAAGCAATTAAAGCTCTGGAAGGAGTTTGGGTTTTGCTACAAAAGGAGAAATAACCCAAATGACCCATGTAACATTAGAACAGGCGATTGCTCAGGTTCCACTTTCTATTCAATCAGAGTTAAGGACAATTCTTACCCAACATGCTGTAATTGACTCAAGTGTTGTCACCTCTTGGCTTGATCGACTTGGTATTGATATTGGTACGTTAATGATTCAGTTACTACCAGTAGCCACGGCCTATGCTAGGGTACCAATATCGCAGTTTTATGTAGGAGCGATCGCTCTTGGTAAACCAAAATCCAAGAATCAGGTGGATTCTGGAACTCTTTATTTTGGTGCCGATATGGAATTTGTAGGGCAGGCACTTAGTTTCTCAGTTCATGCAGAACAGTCCGCTACCATCAATGCGTGGTTGCATGGAGAGACTGGTTTGCAAGCTTTAGCAATCAATGAGGCACCATGTGGATATTGCCGACAGTTTTTATACGAGATGGCAACTGTAAATCAGGATTTTGTTATTCTCCTAAAGTCCAACAAGACACAAATAGAGCAAACTTATACTTCAAATAGACTCCCATATTTCCTACCCGAGGCCTTTGGACCGCCAAATCTTGGACTTACGAGTGGATTAATGGAAAAAGTATTTCATGGTCTAGAGACTTGTTCTACCGATGATGTTGTGCTTGCTGCTCTATCCGCCGCCAATCAAAGTTATGCTCCCTATACGAAAAATTTTGCAGGGGTAGCGTTAAAAGATTCCCATGGGAATATATTTACAGGTCGGTACGCTGAAAACGCTGCTTATCATTCATCCATGTCTCCGATGGAATCTGCTCTGACCTACATGAATATGAATAGATATCCTCAATCACTATTCGACATTTGTGATGCTGTTTTAGTTGAAGCGGAAACTACCATTAGTCAAATATCTGTCACTGAATCCTTCCTTTCTTCTATCGCCCCTAAGGTCGATCTGAGGTACGCCCCTGCAACTCTCTCCAGTAATAAGTTAGGACTTACACATTGACAGAAACTGAATAATGTACGCTCAAGCCCAAGAGTTTAGGACTTACGCATTGACAGGATCAACCAAATATGAGGTATGGGTTTCGGGCATTTTAACGTGATTTTTTAATTATTTTTGGGCGATAGCGAAGCGCTGCTGCAAGCAGTTCGCTATTGATCGGAAGTTAATCGCCAAAAGCCTGAAACGACGGATTTCCGTTCATGCACATCATGGTAAATTTGTACAGTGCGTAAGTCCTAGAGTTATAGGAATAATATTTGATATTTGAAAAAAACCAAGAGATAATACGGATAGGATGTGCCAGTCTAAAAGAAAACAATGATAAACAAGTATTTACAACAAGAGATGCCAGTGGTGGGTGGAGTCATAGCTGAACTACAGGAATTTATAGATCAAAATCCAAATGTCCGTGAGGTGAGGAAGGGATTAGCAATTAAGCTGGTTTATCAAAGTTACTTATATGAAGAGATACAGACAATCATAGGGGTTTCACTAGGTTCGATAACATTTTTCAAAAATAAAATATTAGTTCTATATTATTCTGTGGTATGATAAAAGACAGAACTGATTAAGAGGAAGCTCATTATGTCTACTGAGTTGACAAACGAACAAGTATTTAAACTGATTTGCATGGAAGTCATTGAAACCATGGGATTCGCACACTTTCCTCCTCTTATTTTAGTCTATGAGATGACTAATTCCGGATTTGTAGATTGGTGCGAACAGATGGTTTTTATTGATGATGACGGTAAGCTCAATGAAGGAGAAAAATTCTTATTAGATTGGATGAGAAAGAACGTAGGAAACTTCGATCTGATACGTCAATTAATGCCCGTTGCTGAGCGTCTAGAAATGAAAATGAGGTCTTAATTTTAGGTATTTAACTTCAAACTATCGAAAAAGGCAGGAGGCAAGCGATAGCGAAGCGCTGCTGCAAGCAGTTCGCCAGCCTCCAAAACGACGGCTAAAATCCTTATTTTTTTCGTCAACTTTCAAAAGTTTTCGGTCTACTGAATGTAAAAACTGCTGTACCGTCTTTCAATGCGTCCATACTCTTTGACACGACCGAGATATTTTTGTAGACCCATAGGTTCAATTTTCTGTATTTCTTTTAACACCACCGAATGTGTTTCTTAGCAGTTAAGTCTGTTACTATTTTTCTTTAAATTTGTTTCACTATTGGAAGTTGAGATGACAAAGCAAGATTTAACAGAACTCCAAAATAGCTTGGATAAGGTTGAGATGACAACATCTGCCCCAGAAAATAACCGATATATTTTGGGTGTGCTGTCAATTATTCTGGCAACTCTAATCTATGGCTCAATCTTCCCAATTACTAAGGGTTTAATCAGTCAGGTCTCTAAAGAAGTGCTAATAGCAGTTCGCTTTACAATGGCAGCTGTAGTTTTTGCCCCATTCCTTCGTAATCTGAATGTCCGCCTAGTGCGTGATGGGGCAATCCTCGGACTGTTGTCTTGGTGTACCAGTGTTAGCGCGACTTTTGGGCTGGAGACATTCTCTGCCAACCGAGGGGCATTCGCCTTCGGACTAAGCGTGATCTTTGTGATGCTGTTTGATCTGTTGTTGGGCAAGCGCATAGCTCCCAGAGCCATACTAGGAGCCGTGCTGTCCTTCAACGGAATTGGGGTAATGTTTTGGGGGAGTGGAGAGTCTCTTAACGGTGCAGGTTGGCTGCTCCTTTGCGCCGTGTTCAACACAGCTTACTTAATAGCAATTCAGCAGTTTGTACAACGTCATCCAACTGTGCAACTAGTTGCAGTTTCATTATGGATGCCAGCAGTCGCAGGTTTGTTATGGGCTGTTCCCGAACTAACTACTCATTTTGAGGCGATTGTTGCCAGTCTCAGTGTCAATCTCAGTGGTCTCATCTATCTAGTGGTAGTTGATACTGTTGTATTTACTTGGTTGGAAATGATAGGACAACGCTGGGTTCCGGCTAACGAAGTAGCAATCCTGCAAACCCTGGAGCCATTGGTGACGGCAATTATCTCGTTTTGGCTACTGGGCGAGACATTTGAGATTCACGATTTTATTGGCGCTAACATGATATTAGCGGCAATGATTTTGATTGTAACCCGCCCCAAGATTGAGGAAAGTAGTTCGCCTGTCTCTGTGCCAACAGAGAGTGTTCCACAGCCTCTCGAATTACCAGCAACGAGTGAGGCTCCTATTCCTCTAATCAATTTGCAACTGCAAACATATGAGCAGCAGATATTGGATGAGAAGTAACCCCTTTAGTCTATTGTTCTCTGACATTAAGCCAATAGAACCTTTAGCTGCTTTAGCCTGGAAATTTTTAACCATATTTGATACTCACTCGATACTCAATTTTGATTTATTTGATTACTATAAACTGGATTTGTAGCATAAATTAACGCCTAGAATTAGGTATCAAGGGTTTGATCTGATCTTGTTTTCCCAAGCAACCTGATTATGGTGTAGATTGTGGTATTTTGGAGATGATTGGGTTATTTTTGGCAAGAGTGGTGTGAAAAACCGCAGGGTAAAATTGCCGCATCAACACGCCGAAAATCATGTATTTTTGTAAATGTGGCGAAAACCTTCAGCAATATCGCTAAACAAAGATCACAAACTGCGATAATTTAAGAACAGCTTTTGGATTAATCCATGTACCGTGAGACAACCGGGAACTTATCCACTATCTGGATAAAAGCTTGGGTAATTATTCGTGGCAATTGCACGAGTAAGTATGAACTGTTAAATCTGTGATTAGACCAATCTAAAACATACAGGTTTAAACCAAGAATCCTTCGCCTGTAAAGGCTTAGGAATGTCTAAAAAAATTAAAAAAAGCTTTGGCAACTGATTCTTAGGTGAACTATGGCACAACGGACTAGGTTGGGAGATATTCTCAGACCCTTAAATGCTGAGTATGGTAAGGTATCTCCAGGTTGGGGAACAACACCCTTAATGGCTGTATTTATGGGTTTATTCTTCGTATTTCTGCTAATTATTCTCCAAGTTTATAACAAGTCTCTGTTAATTCAGGATGTGCTTGTGGATTGGCGCGGTTTAGGCGGCTAATGACTATCCAGTCATCAAGCTGACAATTAGCATCTACCCGGCTCGTCCGGGTTTTTTTATTCTTGAAAAAAATGCTGAAAAATAGGGATAAAATTAATCTAGATCCCAAAGCTATAAGGTAGTTGTGGCGGTTTTTCTGTACACAGGAGAGAAGAATGAATATATTTGGTATCGGGTTACCAGAAATGGGTGTCATTATGGTAGTTGCATTATTAATCTTTGGACCCAAGAAATTACCAGAAATTGGTCGCAGTTTGGGAAAAACCATTCGCAGTTTTCAAGAAGCCTCTAATGAATTTCAAAGCGAGTTCAAAAAAGAATCTGAACAACTAAAAGAAACTGTGCAAACAACCGCTAAATTAGAGCATAAACACATTGAAGCTGAAAAAAACCAGCCAGAAAATATACAAGGATGAAAGATGAACAATTAAAACCAACGGCTTTGGTAATTCCCCAGCTAATTGTCGGACTGGGAAATCCAGAGCCTAAGTATGATCAAACTCGTCATAATATTGGCTTTGCAGCCATAGATACCCTAGCTCGCGCGTGGCAAATTTCTCTAGCTGAAAATCGCAAGTTTCAAGGAGAGTTTGGGGAAGGGAATGCAGCGGGTAAGGGTAAAATCCGCTTGCTTAAACCCTTAACCTATATGAATCTTTCAGGACAAGCTATTCAAGCCGTGACAAATTGGTACAAAATACCGCCTGAATCAGTATTAGTAATTTATGATGATTTAGATTTACCTTTGGGCAAAACTCGCTTACGTTTATCCGGTTCTGCGGGTGGACATAATGGTATGAAAAGCATTATTTCTCATCTAAATACCCAAAATTTCCCCAGATTGCGAATTGGCATAGGTAAGCCAAAGGGCGCAATAGATGGGGATAATTCTCATACTGTTTCTCATGTTTTGGGACGATTTTCCACTGCTGAGAATAAAGTTATGTCTCAGGTTTTAAACTTTGTTGTTGAGTGTGGAGAATTTAGTTTTAAACAGGGAGTAGAAAAGGCAATGAATCTTTGCAATACCCAGAATTTTACTGGTATTACGTGAGTTCGACATAACGATAATTTGTGGAAAACTCACCCCACGTAGGAGTCTCAAGCCCTTATTCTCTCCTTGAAAAAATCATAACTCCGTTCGCGTAGCGTCTCCGAAGGAGAAACTCCGAACTCCGAACTCACGTGGTATTGATTCTTGATGAGTAGTTGCTTGTTCAGAGAAGGAGTTAGGAATCCTGACTCCTGACTTCCGGGACAATGTGCGATAAGTTAAATTTTGTAATATTCTATAAATATGGCTTTCATAATATGTATCTAAATTTATGGACTTAGAACCCGCTACGGTGCTTGGAATTGCCTTTTGCTCGGCATTGGTTGCTATTACTGGTATGGCAATTTATACATCTTTTGGACCTCCAAGTCAGGAATTAGATGATCCCTTTGATGATCACGATGATTAATAGGGTTATTAATTTAACATGATGGATCATGGTGGGCAATGCCCACCCTAATGAGCTAGGATGTATATAAATTTGATTTACTTACTTTTTGTTTCAGCATGAGCCGCATAAACACTCTTGACATTATACCAATTCAAGAAAATCCGGGCAATTTCCAAAGCCAATTGCGGTTTACCAATATTAATTAACCATTGTAAAAACGGAGACATAGTTCTTTCATTCAATAATCCGTTTACAGAAAGAATCCCCCATAATAGACGATGAAACCAGGTCATTTGAATCATCATTTTTACTTCCCAAGTGGGATGTTTTTGATAAAACAAAACTCCCATGCGTCCCCGTTGAATTTCCTGATCAATTAACTTAGGAATTTGCTGTAAACTAAATGGTGGATGCCAGTGATAACCAACGGCTTCAGGACATTTAATTAATTTTAAACCCAAGTTTTTTAACCTAACACCTAATTCTAGATCTTCCCAACCATAAAGTTGAAAACTATTATCAAACAATCCAGCTTTTTCTAACCAATGTTTGGGAATAGCCACATTACCCGTAGCAAAGAAAGCAGCAGAAAAATCTGTGATTTTATAAGGTTCACCCGTAGGATTATTGAAATTACAAGTATTAATTACAGCACCGTAAGTAAAAAAGCGATCGCTCCCTAATTTCTCCCTTCCCTGTACCAAAGCATTTGTATGAGCTTGGAGGAAATTAGACAGAACCACTAAATCACTATCAATAAAAATAATTGTGTCACCTTGCGCTTTTTCCACCCCTAAATTTCGCGCTGCTGCTGGACCTGCATGATTTTGTTCAAAACAGCGGACGTGGGGAAACTCATCTTTATGTAAAGCTAACCAATTTAAAGTACCATCGGTAGAGCCATCATCTACTAACACAACTTCATAGTCTTCTATATAAGTTTTATTGCTGAACTCCTGACTCTCCAAAGCGCGGAGGCACTTTTCCAAAATTGGTAAACGATTATATGTAGGAATGACAATACTCAAAAACACAATTGCACCCAAAAAATTATTACCCATATTTAGGATAAAACAAATATAGCAAAGTCACAGTTGCATAAAAAAATATCCGCTAGGCAAGTCAGATATAATAATGACTCATTCTTTGTTTTCCTAAGTGGAGAAATTCATGGGTCGCGCTAAAAAGGTTGTTCTAGCATATTCTGGTGGAGTTGATACTTCTGTTTGCATTCCCTATCTCAAGCAAGAGTGGGGAGTAGAGGAGATAATTACCCTAGCAGCAGATTTAGGTCAGGGAGATGAATTAGAACCAGTTCGAGAAAAAGCTCTTAAGTCCGGTGCAAGTGAATCCTTGGTAGCGGATGTTAAGGATATATTTGTTAAAGACTACGCATTTCCGGCGATTCAAGCCAACGCGCTCTATGAAAACCGCTATCCTCTTGGTACAGCCCTGGCTCGACCCTTGATTGCTAAGATACTGGTAGAGGCGGCTGCGAAATATGGTGCAGATGCGATCGCTCACGGTTGTACAGGTAAAGGTAACGATCAAGTACGCTTTGATGTTGCCTGTACAGCCCTCAACCCTAACCTGAAAATCCTAGCACCAGCCAGAGAATGGGGTATGAGTCGGGAACAAACCATCGCCTATGGTGAGAAATTTGGTATTCCTGCACCCGTGAAAAAATCCTCTCCTTTTAGTATAGATAAAAACTTGCTAGGTCGCAGTATTGAAGCTGGTACATTGGAAGACCCAGCCAACGAGCCACCGGAAGAAATCTATGAAATGACCAAAGCCATAGCTGATACTCCCAACGAGCCGGAATATCTAGAAATTGGCTTCCAAAAAGGGCTTCCTACCACTATCAATGGCACATCAAAACAGCCTGTTGAGTTAATTGAACAACTCAATAAAATCGTGGGAAATCATGGAATTGGCCGCATTGACATGATTGAAAACCGTTTAGTAGGCATCAAATCACGGGAAATCTACGAATCACCAGCCATGATAGTTCTGATTAACGCCCACCGTGACTTAGAAAGCCTCACACTAACAGCAGATGTCACTCAGTACAAACGAGGCATAGAAGAAACCTATACCAAACTTGTATACAACGGACTTTGGTATAGTCCACTCAAAGCAGCCTTAGATGCCTTTATTCAACAAACACAGGAAAGAGTTTCCGGTGTAGTGCGGTTAAAACTTTTCAAAGGTAACGCCATCATAGTTGGGCGTTGGAGTGACAATACCCTTTACACTCCCGATTTAGCCACCTACGGCGCAGAAGATCAATTTGATCACAAAGCCGCAGAAGGCTTCATCTACGTTTGGGGACTACCTACCCGCATTTGGGCGCAGCAGAATAAGTAGAAGGCAGGGGGCAGGGAGCAGGGGGAAATCATTATTCTCATTACCAATGCCCAGTCCCCAGTCCCCAGTCCCCAATACCTACTCTTCCGTTTGCTGCTTAACTTCGCGGGACTCTAACCAAATTGGTACAGCAATCACAGCAACTAAAATCAGTAACGCCAAAATTGCAAATTTACTGACCCAGGCTACCAATTGTTCCAGGGAAATAATTCTTCCCGCGAAAAAAGCTAATGTCACCATGACACTACCCCAAGCAGTCGCTCCAGCTAGATTATAAATTAGGAATTTACCGAAGGGCATTTCCGCTATACCTGCAAGTGGCGAAGCAAAAATTCGCAACAAAGCGAAAAAGCGCCCAAAAAATACAGCTTTAGCGGCGTTTTCCGTAAATTGCTCTTTAATACTTAGTAGTCGGACTTCGGAAATGCGGAAAATCTTCCCAGCTTGTAGCAGAAAAGGCCAACCACCCACTCTACCTATCCAATAGCCGCAATTACCGCCAATTACAGCACCTCCCACAGCGTTACCGAGAACTAGCCAGTAATTTAATTCATTACTACCGGCAAGGAAACCACCAACAATCGTTACGGTTTCGCCAGGAAGAGGAATGCCCAAATTTTCTAGCAATATTCCCAAAAAAATCGCTAAATAACCATAATTATGAGCAATTTCTTGGATGTTTTCTAGTGAAAGTAGCTCAAAAGACATCCAACACCACCGAGTTTACAAATTTTTACCTTTACCATATCTTTGCTTGCTTTTGGCTATGGTGTCAATCAAACCGCAATAGGAGGAGTTCAGGAGTCAGGA
This sequence comes from Dolichospermum sp. LEGE 00240, assembly GCF_015207875.1. Lineage (GTDB taxonomy): Bacteria > Cyanobacteriota > Cyanobacteriia > Cyanobacteriales > Nostocaceae > Dolichospermum > Dolichospermum gracile. The sequence continues at coordinate 2,644 of NZ_JADEVZ010000006.1, read as the reverse complement.
GTTCAGGGGGAAGAAGAAGAAAGAAGAATAGTTTTTATCAATGACCAATCACCAATCACCAATCACCAATCAAACCGGATTGCTATGGTAATTTGAGATAATGATAAGTTCGTTACCGAAATTAACGGTAAATTATGCTTATACTAGAAAGACATATAAACAAATTATACGGCATAAATACTGAAAAAGATTTTTTCAACTGTGCTGCTGTTAATTCTCATAAACTTTGCGAAAACAGTCATTATGCGGTTGAATTATAAACAGTATGGATGTCAGTTTGCCCTTTCTTTTGTGTTTTAAATACTCAGTTAAATTTATGACTCTTACACAAGAACGCCAAGTAATTTTGTTCAAACCCCAAGGTAGTATAGACCTCGATAGTGGTACTATCTTGAGCGAACAGATGGCTGCAATTGAACCTCAGCATCACCAACTCTGGGTTATAGATTTATCAGAAGTAGATTTCATGGATAGTTCTGGATTGGTTCCACTTGTCAAGGGACTTACCACAGCGCGTCAAATTGGTTGTCGGTTGGTTCTTTGCAACGTTAAAGCTCCAGTTAAGTTGATTTTGGAACTTACCCAGCTTGATTCAGTATTTGAAATTTTCCCAAGTTACGAAGATATTTTCACTCCTGTTACCAATCAACAGCTAGTAGCAACTGGAGTTTAGACTAAATCAGTATTTTTATATCTTTTAATATCCCCGACTTCTTTAAGGAGTTGGGGATTTGAAATTAATTAACCTCTCAAATAATTTCGCCAATATGGCGACAAATGTGCGATAATTAACCCCATATTTCCCAAAACAAGGAATCAGGTGGGGTGTGAATCTGATGATAAGTACGACTATAGGCGGACGCTATTGTATTACTACCAGGTTAGGACAGGGTGGATTTGGAACTACTTATTTAGCCAAGGATACCCAACGTCCTGGGTCTCCCGTTTGTGTGGTTAAGCATTTTACACCATTAACTACAAAACCAGAGCAATTAGAAAAAGCTCAAGAATTATTTGAACGAGAAGCAGGAATTTTACAAAAACTCAATCATCCACAAATACCCAAACTTTTAGCGTTTTTTACCGAAAATCAACAGTTTTTCATAGTTCAAGAATTTATTAAAGGACATGATTTAACGAAAGAATTACCACCTACATCTACCAATACTAATATCAGTGAACCATTTGTTATTAAATTATTAAAAGATATTCTGGAAGTATTGGAATATATTCATGGTGAAGGTGTAATTCATCGTGATTTAAAACCAAGTAATGTCATGAGACAAGAAATAGATAATAAAATAGTCATCATTGATTTTGGGATAGTTAAACCTGTTAAACCAATTAATAACCAAGAAGATGATACTCAAATAATTGGTAATGAACTTATTAACCAAGAGAATGGTAATTATAATCCTACAAGAATTGGCACTAAAGGATATGCACCCAGGGAACAAGGAGAAGGTAAACCAGAATTCAATAGTGATATTTTTTCTCTAGGAATGATTGTAATTCAAGCACTTACAGGAATAGAGGCTAAAGATATCAATAATGATAACAATAACCAAGAAATAAGTTGGCGTTATTATAGTAAAATTAAAGTTAGTGATCAACTTGCAGACATTTTAGATAAAATGGTCAAATCTGATCATAGAGACCGTTATCAGACAGTAACAGAAGTATTAACAGCATTACAAAAAATATCTATAATATCTAGAAAAAGTCCATTACTACCACCTAAAATTTATCATTTATTCCTGAAAATTGCCCCTTTGGGATTAATCGTAATCATAGGAATAATTGTATTTTCAAACCGTCCTATTTCTGAATGTGATGGAAAATTAGCAACTTATAAAAATCAGGAACATAATATAGAAATTGAATATCCTGAATGTTGGTTCGCGGACGAAACTCCTATCTCAGTCATTGGAATTGGTAAAATAGTTACATTTGTTCAACCTCAACAAAAAGCTAGATTGATTATTAGTAGTTCTGAATATTCGGGAACTTTAGAAAATTACGGAAAAGACCAGGAGAAGATGATCAAAAGTAACCTAGAATCATCAAATATCATAGAAAGAAGTTCAACTATTATCGCAAATCAAACAGGACAAAAAATAATTGTCACTGGTAAAAATGAACAACAAAAAATCAAAAATATGTATGTAATGACTTTGAGAAAAAATCAAGCTTATTTAATTGCTTATACTGCACCCATAGATGATTATGATAAGTTGATTAAACCTGTAGAAGATATGATAAAGTCATTACAGATTGATTAAATTAATCTATAATATCAATATTATAAATACTTACTGTCAGAATCAGGATGTCCAGGATTTGAGGATTTAGGGAACACCAAAAAATAAATTACCCAATTTTGTGGGATGGGTATTCTTGCCCGTCATTGATGATTAGCGGGCAAGATGCCCGCACTACAAGAAATTTTTGAGTATTTTTTTAATTGGAAGTCCCTTAGAGGTTGTTTGAAAAGTATTAGATGAACCCGATAATCTCTAGAAACCTAACCCCCCTTCCCCCCTTCCCTACAAGGGAATGGGGGTTTCAAAGCCTCTCCCCGCGTCGGGGAGAGGTTTGGAGAGGGGTTTATTTATACATTAAAAACTTTTCAAACATCCTCTTA
>NZ_JADEVZ010000060.1 GCF_015207875.1 Dolichospermum sp. LEGE 00240 | reverse complement strand
CCCTACCCCCTGCCCCCTGCCCTGCTCTGGGGTATCGGTTATCACGGAGTTGCTCTGTCGTGGATTACAGGGATTCATCCTATGGATTGGTTAGGTGTTCCTTGGTTGCCTAGTTTAACTATTACCCTCCTTTGTTGGGCATTTATTAGCCTTTGGGGGGGAATTTTAGTTACTGTTTGGGCGGCTTTAATGGTGCGTTTAGATAGGGGAAATCCTTGGTGGCGTGTTCTATTTGGTACAGCTATTTGGTGTGGCTTAGAAAGCCTCTGGAGTGCCGGTCCTCTGTGGTGGAGTTCTTTGGCTTATACTCAATCACCGCAAAATCTGGTAATTCTCCATTTAGGACAACTTTCTGGACCAAATACTGTAACAGCGGTAGTTGTGGCGTTTAATGGGTTAATTGCGGAATATCTCACGCAAAGGCGCAAAGGCGCAAAGGAAGAAAGAATTACTATTTATTCGGCTTTTTCTCTGTTTATTTTGGCTCATTTAATTGGCTTTTTTCTTTACAGTCAACCGTTGACGGAAGATGCGAATACGGCTATAAAAATTGGTGTAATTCAAGGTAATATTCCTAATAAAATTAAGGTTCTTCCTCAAGGTTTACGTCGGGCGATTACTGGTTATACTGAAGGATATTTAAATTTAACTAATCAAGGTGTGCAAGCTGTTCTTACCCCGGAGGCTTCTATACCTATTTTTTCTCGTGATTTACTTCAAACCCCTTTGTTAGCTGCTATTCGAGAAAAGGGTGTAATAGCTTGGATAGGTGCATTTGGTGAAAGGGGAAATAGTTATACAAATAGTTTATTTACGGTTATTGGTAATGGGGAAGTTACCAGCCGTTATGATAAATCTAAACTTGTACCTTTAGGAGAATATATTCCTTTTGAAAATATTTTAGGTGGACTGATTCAACGGTTATCACCCCTAGAAGCACATCAAGTTGCAGGTAAAGCCCAGCAAATTTTTGATACTCCTTTTGGTAGGGTAATTATTGGTATTTGTTACGAATCTGCTTTTGCGGAAAATTTTCGTTATCAAGCTTCTATGGGTGGGAAATTTATCCTCAGTTCTTCTAATGATGCCCATTATACGCCAGCAATGGCAGATCAACATCATGCCCAGGATATCATGCGGGCAATTGAAACTGATAGATGGGCGGTGAGGGCAACAAATACAGGCTATTCGGCATTTATTAATCCCCATGGGCAAACTCTCTGGAAATCGGCTTATAATACCTATCAAACCCATTCAGAAACTATTTATCCCCGTCAAACTCGGACTTTATATGTGCGTTGGGGTGATTGGTTAACTCCTTTATTGTTGGTTCTGAGTGCTTTGAGTCGGATATTCCGATCAAGTGTTGTTTAGGGTTTGCTGAATAAGTTGTATATGAGGGGAGGTTACAGGTGACAGGTTACAGGGAAGGAATTTTCTTCTTTCTTTCTCCTGACTCCTGACTCGGTGACTCCTGAATCCTAGCCCTTAGGAAAAGACTTTTTCAGTAACCCCTAAATAGGGTTTGCTGAATAAACCTAAAGTTCCTTCCGCAATGCTAATTTTTAGATATGAAAGCTTCCAGATCATATATCTTGACAATAGCATAAAATTTCCAGATGTCAATACCCTAGTAAAATCGTTAGCTTATTGATTACATTCTCAATAATCTTGAGAATCAACCGAGTATATTCTCAACAAACATAGAAATGTGATTTTTTTGAAAAAGAGAGATTGAAAAAACTTATCTGTCTGACTGCATTGCTAGAAAATTAGCAGCTATGGTTTAAATCTTCCTAGATTATCAGAAGATTTGAGACTCTCAGGACTGAAGCTGCTGAGATTCTTCAAAGATATGACTTCTTCATGGAAGAGTCCCCAAGAAGCCCACACTCACCTGTTCGCGCAAGCGTGCCCCAAGGCATAAGGGAGTGTGTGGAGTATGTCCCAGGGTATCATGGTGGAACCTGTAGTCCCGTAAGGGATACCTGGACTAATGAGAAATCAAGGCTTCTTAACCCACGAAAGTGGGTTTTGTCTGTGTAGCCGCAATTTATAGCCGCTTTTTTGATGGCGGTATCAACCGCTTAGTAATGCTTCTACAAATTCGTAACTAGAAAATGGACGCAGATCTTCAATTCCTTCACCAGCACCAATAAATCGGATAGGTAAGCCTAGTTGCTGAACGACAGCGATCGCTACACCTCCTTTACCTGTTCCGTCTAATTTGGTTAAAACAACGCCACTGAGTTGGGCTGCTTGGGAAAATACTTCAGCTTGTCGCAGTCCATTTTGTCCCAAGGTGGAATCGAGAACTAACAGGGATTCTACGCGGGCATTAGGGGCTTTTTTACCGATGATTTTGCGAATTTTGCCCAGTTCGTCCATGAGGTTTTTCTTATTTTGCAGTCTCCCAGCGGTATCTATTAATAATAGTTCAGTTTCTCTTGATTGGGCAGCGGCGATCGCATCAAATACCACTGCTGCTGGATCTGTGTTTTTACCAGGATTGGCGATAACTTCGACACCGCTTCTATTTCCCCAAACTTTGACTTGTTCCACTGCTGCCGCCCGGAAGGTATCTGCTGCCCCAATTAGGCATTTATAACCGGATTTTTGGGCTAGGTGAGAAATCTTACCGATGGTTGTGGTTTTTCCCGCGCCATTGACTCCGGTAATTAACCAAATGGTGAGTTGATCTTTTTCCGGTGCAAAGCTGGGTTTGTCTGGGTTTTGCAAGGGTGCATCTAGCATACCTCTGAGAATTTCTTTCAGATAAGCGATCGCTTGTTCCGGTGGAGTAACTTCTGCCAAGATTTTTTTCTGGAGGGCTGCAATAATATAATCTGTTGCCTCTACACCCACATCTGCCTGGAGAAGTAATGATTCAATTTCATTGACAGCGGCTTGATTTAGAGGTCCTTGACCAACAATTGCTTTTAATTGATTTAGAATATTCCGACGGGTTTTATCTAAACCTTGACGGAGTTTTTTCAACCAAGTAATTTCTTCTAGAGAAATATCTTCAGCTTTTCTCCCTTGGGCGGCTAAAACCTTGGCTGACCACTTAAACCCATCATCAAATACCAGTTCTGGAATCTCGACTTCTGTGGCTGTTGGAGTTATCGGTGTTTCTGGAATCTCTGTTTCTATCGCACTAGCAATTAATTTCTCTTGTTTAGCCTCTCTTTCCGCCGCCGCCCGTTCTAAAAAAGATAAATTAGCTGTTTCTAGTTCACTGACAACATCTTCGGTAATTTCTACTATATTTTCATCTACTTCTATCGGTGCAGTTTCTTCTACTGCTTCAGTTTCTCCTATTTCTTCAGTAACAGGATTTTCTTCAACAGCTACAGATGATTCTGTTTCTATTTGTTGTTTTTCTTGAATATTTTTATAAGCAGCTTTAGCAAAAGCCAACAAATCCGCCGTATCTGGTCCGGTTGTTGCTGTTTCAGTTGCTTCTACTGCGGCTGTTTCCTCCTGATTTTGAGTTTCAGGAGTATCAGCAGGTTCATTATTCGGACGACGAAACCAATTGAAAGCCATTGTAGTTTATTAGAAAGGAGTCAGGAGTCAGGAGTCAGGAGTCAGGAGTTAGCAGTCAGGAGTTAGCAGTCAGGAGTCAGGAGTCAGGAGTTAAGAAAGAAGAAGAAGAAAGAATAAGGAATAAAAGTCTTACCAGTGACCAATGACCAATGACCAATGACCAATTTAAACAGGTTGTTTTTGTTCGCTAACTCGGCGGAGAACACCATTAATAAAACGGTGTCCGTCTTCTCCACTGTAGCGTTTAGCTAATTCTACAGCTTCGTTGATGGCAATACTATTGGGAACTTTCATAAACTTTATTTCTGCGGTAGCTATTTGCAAGATATCCCTATCAATTTGGGCGAGACGGGTAACTTGCCAATCTACTAAAGCATGAGAAATAGATTCTTCGATAGCTTGATGATTTTCACTAACAGTAATAATAAGTGCTTTGGCGTAATTACGAACTTCCTTATCTTGATTAGCTAACTGAATTAATTCAGGAAAATCAACGGATGTACCTAATTGATTGATAGCTATTTGGGTATAGGAAATCGCCTCTTTCAACATAGTTCTGGCTGTATTTAAGTCAGCGGCTCTCGTTTCGCTAGTTAATAGACGATCATTACTTCGTTGTAGTTCGCCTGCGGCATTATTCAATGTATCCTGTACCTCTAATGTCAGAGTACGAACTGCCCCTAAAACTAGCTTAGAGACTAATTGCTCGTCTGATAGGGTTTCCAGTTTCTTGGGGTTAATTGGCAATTGGCTAAGGCTTAACAGAGCCAATTCACGGGCTATTTGTTGGGGTTTACGATGCTGCATACAGTTGGGATGATGAAAAATATATGAGTTCTAGCACGGATGAACAATTAGCTTATCTATTTTTTGTTCACTTTGCTAGATTGGTATCGAGTTTAGTTTCTATTTCGGGAATTTCCCGCTGTTGTATTTCTAAAGATGATCCTGCTGACAGTGCAGAAAGTTCGGATGTTTGAATATTAGGGGCGACTATACCACCTGACACAACTATCTTAAAAGCATCCTCAACGGATATAGAGAGATTAAGTACATCCTCTTCTGGTACTACTGCATACCATCCTGTAGTTGGATTGGGGGTAGTGGGAATAAATAGACTGAGGACAGGACGGGATATTTGATTTTGGATTTCATTGCTAATTGGGCCGGTGACAAATGCGATCGCCCAAATGCCCGGACGAGGGTATTCTACTAAAACTACTCGGCGAAATTTACCATTAGAATCCTTTAGGAGAGTTTCTAATAGTTGCTTGAGAGTTTTATATACTTGTCCCGCCAGAGGAATCGCCTGTAATAACCGTTCACCAAAATCCAATAACCACCGACCAGCAATATTCCTAGCCATTAAACCAATAGCCAGAATACTTAATAATGGTACGGCTAATCCTACCAAGAAATTCAGTATATTTACTAGAATTGGATTTAAGCCATCAAAGGGATTCAGTTGTTTAGGAACTTGGGTGAGAAAGTTAATTACCCAGGTAGCTATGGTAATTGTTAACCAGATTGTAGTTGCGAGGGGAATTATCACCAGCAAACCAGCAATCAGGTCATTTTTTAAGTCTTGTTTCCACCGTTCCATTCCCAAACCCCGATTCTCCTTATTTAGCTTCGTCAAACTGTTGTGATTATTTTCCATTTCAGCTTAGTCACATTTGGAAGATCAGCAACTGATGATAACAGGCTTTGATCATGGTGAGAAAATGCCCTTTGTCCTCTTCTCTCATCATAAAAGTCAAACTATCGCTACAAAAGTTCGCAATTTTTCTAGTTCAATGTAAATATAGCCATTAGTCCACCGTAGTGGCGGCTGGTAAATCTTTTAGAGTTGTTACTTACAGATTAATGAGGTACAGAATCTAAATTCAAAGCCAGACAGCAAACCAGTTTTACTCCTGACTCCTGACTCCTGCTGTATCTTTGTAATATAGCAACGGACAAAGCGGTTAGGACATCTACCAATGCTAAAACTTAGACACTAAGGGACTTTTAGCACTGTCACCTGTCACCTGTCACCTGTCACCTGTCACCTGTCACCTGCTATACTTGTAAACGATTGTTGCAAATCTGAGAGATATTATCTATCCTACCGTGCCATATCACCAAATGCTCACAATTTAGGAATGACTGTGTTTGAGTTAATGGGAATTAATTTTCCATCGCCTCTCTCACCAAAGTCGCCAATTTATCTGCACTATCAGGAACAGCGATCGATACAGCCTTCTCTGCCATTTTCCCTAATTCCGTCGGCGACTGCAACAAATTCAACACCTGAGTTGTAAATATTTCTGGAGTTAAATCCGACTGTTTAAAGGATAAAGCCGCACCAGCTTGAGTAAATACTGCCGCATTATAAGATTGATGATCTTCCGCTGCAAAGGGATAGGGAATCAAAATCGCTGGAGTACCACAAACTGCCAATTCTGTCAAGCTACCCGCGCCAGAACGACTAATAGCTAAATTAGCTCTTCGCAACAAAGCCGCCATATGATTATAAAAAGCCAGGGCGATATATTGAGGATGTTGAAGACTATGAATATCAGGGTCATTATCCCCCGTTAAATGGACAATATAAGCACCGGCTTGAAACAAAGCTTCCGCCGACTGTCGGACTAATTGATTTACAGCTACAGCCCCCTGACTACCACCAAATACCACAATCAGAGGTACACCATCAGGAATAGGTAAATCTAAAGTATTATTAACAGGCTCATCTAAAAATTGAGACCGCACGGGAGTACCCACACAAACAGTTTTTGTCCCAGGTAAATATTGAGTAGTTACGTCAAATCCTATTGCCACTGCCTTACACCAAGGACCAAAAAAGCGGGTAACTTTACCAGGTAAAGCATTGGATTCATGAAAAACCACAGGCAAACCCAAAGAACGCGCTGCAATTACCGCAGGTCCGGCAATATAACCCCCTGTGGTGAAAACTCCTTGGAACTTTCCTTGTTGTAAAATCCGTCTAACTTGAAGAATCGAACTGATTAATTTCCACAAAGTGCGGACAGAACCAAGACTCAAACCTTGCTGAAACCCTTCAACAGCAACCGTATTTAAAGGATATATCTTGGGAACTAACTGAGTTTCTAGCCGATTTGGCACACCCAGCCATTCAATATTGTATTCTGGCAGTTTTTCAGCCAATGCGATCGCCGGAAACAAGTGTCCACCTGTCCCACTAGCTGCTATAAGTAATTTAATTGATGGATTTACCATTCCCGACTATACCATTTATCTCCCAGTTTCATTAAGATAAAACAAATTCCTTATCTTGTATCATCAAATCAGTAAAATCTTCCTTATGACTAAAATTATCCCCTTATTAATGAAACGTAACAAAACATTAAGCCTTAGTATTTCTCTAATTTCCAGTGTACTAGCAATTGGTTTATCCAGCACTTGGCAATTGGCGCAAGCCGGTCAACCCGCAAATGCCCCCACTACACTCACTAACCTATTAACACAAATTGATAATGCTGCTAATCAAGGGAATGTGAACGGTGTCATGGAATTTTATAGTCCTACATTTACCCATAGTGACGGCTTAAACCGGAAAGCAATGGAACAAGCCTTAACAGGACTTTGGAAACGATATCCCAAATTACGTTACACAACCAAGCTAGAATCTTGGAAATCGGAAGGCAATACAATTATTGCGAATACTGTCACCACAATTAGCGGTTTACCAGCATCAGGTAATAATAATTTAACTCTGCAATCTACAATTAAATCGCGGCAAAAAGTCACAGGTGCAAAAATCATTCATCAGGATATTCTATCAGAACGGACTCAATTAACCGCTGGTAGTAAACCACCCCAAGTAGAAATTAAATTACCACAACAGGTAAAAGTTGGAGAAAAATATAGTTTTGATGCCATTGTCCAAGAACCATTAGGTGAAGATTTCCTCTTGGGAACAGCCATAGAAGAACCCATTCAGGCAAATAAACTTCTCAACCCGACAATTGCAAATTTAGAATTTCTCAATTCTGGTGGACTCTTCAAAATAGGACGCGCACCTTCTACTCCCGGACCTCAATGGGTTTCCGCTGTAATTCGCCGAGGTGAAGATATGACTATTATTACTCAACGGTTGCAGGTGGTTAAAAAGTAGCTATTGGTCATTGGTCATTGGTCAAGAGTATACTAACAACGAACAACGAACAACGAACAACTGACAACTGACAACTGACAACTGACAACTGACAACTGACAACTCCATGCAAAACCAAATTGTTTTGATTACTGGTGCAAGTAGTGGTATTGGTGCTGCTTGTGCCAAGATTTTTGCTCATGCTGATGCAAAACTAATTTTAGCCGCACGACGGTGGGAACGGTTACAGCAATTAGCTAATTCGTTAGATATTCCATCTGAGAAAATCCATTTATTGCAACTTGATGTGTGCGATCGCTTGGCGGTAGAATCAGCCATTGCTAACTTACCCTCATCTTGGAAAAATATTGATATTCTCATTAACAATGCCGGTTTAAGTCGCGGTTTAAGTAAATTGCAAGAAGGCGACTTTCAAGACTGGGAAGAAATGATAGATACGAATATCAAAGGCTTGCTTTACATCACCCGTTATATTGTCCCCGGAATGGTAGAACGGAATCATGGTCATGTTATCAATATCGGTTCTATTGCCGGACATCAAACCTATCCTGGGGGTAATGTTTATTGTGGGACAAAAGCCGCCGTTAAAGCCATTTCTGAAGGCTTAAAACAAGACCTTTTAGGAACTCCCGTGCGAGTGACATCTGTAGATCCTGGTATGGTAGAAACAGAATTTAGTCAAGTCCGGTTTCATGGTGATACAGAACGGGCGAAAAAGGTGTATGCAGGTGTTAAACCCTTGACTCCCGATGATGTAGCTGATGTGATCTTTTTCTGCGCCACTAGAGCCAGTCACGTTAATATTAACGAAGTCATACTTATGCCAGTTGATCAAGCCAGCGCTACCCTAGTAAATCGGCAGCTTTGAACTCAATCCTCGTTCCCAGTCGGAGTCTAAAACTGTAAAGATCAAAATCCCACAGATTCTTCACTCCTGCCCTTTGCCTCTTGCCATAACGACAATTTTCAATGCGAACCTACTTAAGTAAATTAAAAATAAATAGGGTAATTTTTTGTATAATTACGAATTTAAAAACTTAAAAATTTAATTACTTCATATAAAGAATAATATGTAGACACAGCTTTATATTTCCTGACTTTCCAAAAAACCTCTTGAGGACTAGAAATAACTTCTACTGTAATTTGTGCAGATTTACCACCTTGTAACACTGTAAATCCTACTCTTTCTAAGGCGCGAATTGTCCAAATAGCAGCAACACCTTCACCTATTAACTTAACTTCCCCTTTATATGGTATATTTAGATTAAATTCCCCAGAAAAAATATTAAATTCCACCCCTTCACTGCGGAAAGTATCAGCAAATGCACCACTTAATATCAAATCTTCTGGTGCGCCAACGTGGAGAATACCATTATTTCCTAACAGCCAAATTTTATCAGCAAGGCGCAAAGCTAAATCTAAATCATGGGTAGAAAGCAGAATCGCTTGATTTGTATCCCGTGCTAATTGACGTAACAATTGCATAATTTCCACCCGGCGTGGTAAATCTAAAAAAGCTGTAGGTTCATCCAATAACATCACCATAGGCGACTGTGCTAAAGCTCTAGCAATCATGATTTTTTGTCGTTCACCATCACTTAATTCACTCACATTCCGTTGGGCTAAATTTACCGCCCCCACAGATTTTATCGCCCAATTAATAATATTTTCATCTTCAGATGATAACTTTCCCCACCAGTCAGTATAAGGATATCTGCCCATACTCACCAAAGCGTAAGCTGATAACATTCCCACATCAATTTTTTCAGTCAATACCAAACTTAAACGTTTTGCTAATTCCTGTGGTGGTAACTTATAAATATCATCTTCTAAAAGTTTAACTTCCCCAGCAATTGGTGGTTGCATTCCTGCCAGAGTTCGCAATAAAGTAGACTTACCAGCACCATTAGGACCAAGTAGACAAACTAATTCTCCTGTTTGCAAAGATGTAGAAATATTCGCGGCCACATTCCGAATAGTTTTCTGGGAAGTCTTATAACCAATAGTCAAATTATGAGTTTTCAGAATTGAGTTACTCATGACGGAAAAGATTTTCTAGAGTTACGTTGTAGAATTACCCAAGTAACAACAGGAGTTCCTATCAAAGCAGTAATAGCATTTAAAGGTAAAACCATTTGATTTATCAGAATTTGGGAAACCAAATCAGCAAATAAGGCTAAAATTGCTCCCATAATAATAACACTAGGAATTAATATCCGATGATCTGAAGTATTAAAAAGACTGCGGCAAAGATGGGGAATTGCTACACCTAAAAATGCTATTGGTCCACAAAAAGCAGTAATCGCTCCTGCTAATATAGAAGCACTGCTAATCACAGAAAATCTGGTTTTTTGGACTGTTAACCCTAAACTGCGTGCATAAGATTCACCTAATAAAAGTGCATTTAAAGATTTTGATTGCAGCACAGCAATTAATAAACCTACACAAATAACTGGAGTTAAAATAGCTAATTGTTGCCAAGTTACCCCAGTGAAACTTCCAAAAGTCCACATTATATAACTTTGAATCCGTTCTTGTGAACTAAATTGCAACAAAATACTTACCATTGCACTAGTCGCATATCCAAATAATAAACCTAAAATTAATAAAGTCATTGTATCTTGTACACGACGAGAAACAACTAACATCAACCCTAATACTGATGCTGCACCAAAACTTGCCGCTATGACTAAACTAAAATCACCAATCATTCCTAAATCAGTTAATAACGTCGGTACAGTCACACTTGCTGTCAGCAAAATTAATGCTACTCCTAAACTTGCACCAGAACTAATTCCTAATACAAAAGGACCCGCTAAAGGATTTTTAAATAAAGTTTGCATTTGCAAGCCACTTACCCCTAAAGCTGCACCAGCTAACGTTGCAGTTAAGGCTTTAGGTAGACGAAATTTGAGAATAATATTTGTCCATGTTGTCTTTTCTGCTTCTTGTCCCAGCAAGATATTCATAACCTCATGAATGGGAATATTCACAGCCCCAAATCCTAAATCCAGTAAGAATGCCAAAATTAAACAGATTAGTAAAATTGAAAAAATCAAATATTTCTTATTAATAAATTTCCAGAGTAAAAATTTATTAATAACCTCATGCTTTTTAATTAACATTATTTATTCACTTTTTGATAGTAAACTAGGTTATAATTGGGTAATATTTCTGGATGAAATATTTTAATTAAATCAGATAAAACCACATCAGGGTTACTAATCCCACTTTGCCAATAATCATTACCACCATTGGCACTAAGGCGAGCATTATTATTATAGAGATTTCCTTTTTTGAAAGCATGAAAATCACCATAACGATTATCTTCAGTCACAATATCTTTTAAACTGTTCCAAGATTGTCTAAGATTCAACCAATAATCAGCATTTGCAGCCCTTTCAAAAACAGCTTCAAAAGATATAGGTAAACTACCAGAAGACTTATCCTCACTCCAGAGGTAATTTGCACCTGCGTCAGCGAGATATTTTGCTACATAACTATTACCACCTGGTGTATGCCAAGTCCCCTTAAAATTGAAGCCTACAAACACAGTCGGACGATTTTTAACAGCTTTAGCTTTAGTAGCAATATCTTCGTATTTCTTAGCAATTTCAGCAAATATTTTTTCCGCCTCTTCCTCCTTATTAAAAAATAAAGCAGTAAATTTTAACCATTCACTTCTCCCCAGTGGAGTATCTTCCATATATTCAGCATTTATCGCCACCTTTAAACCAGCTTCCAACAACTTAGGAAAACTATCAGTTTGTTGATTTCCAGTCCCAAAAGTGGTAACTAACTCAGGATTAAGTTCTAAAACTTTCTCCACATTCACACTAGAATTATTGCCAACAGATACCACCTTACCAGCCTTGATTCTGTCAAGAAAATCTGGTGTAGTTACTTGTTTAATATCGCTAACACCGATTAACTTATCAACAACATTTAACTTAGAAAAATGTGGTAAATGAGTTGTAGAAAGAGAAATCACAGAATTTACAGGTGTAGTAAATACTTGGGACTTTTCAAACCCTGCTGGTGTCGGTGTACCGCATTGAACCAAAACATATTTAAAACCTGTTTTAGCATCTTTCCAGGGATTTTTAATCGTCACGACTTTGTAGTTTTTATAATATTCAACTGCAAAACCGATAGCATGAGTAACCTTCACCTTATTGGGAAAATAATCAACATTAGAATCATACTTTTGAACACAGCCATTATTAACTGAACTAACAACCGGACTATTCTGAGAACCTTGACAAGAAACAACCAAAACAGCAACTAAAAACAACTGACATAAAAAGATAATAATCTTAGACTTGCCAAAAATCATCTTCCATATTCCTCTTTGCGCCTCTGCGTGAAAAAATCACCCTACCCAAACACCAACTAAGGATATATATATTCAACAACCTTATTTCCCTCAACCAAATGTTCCTGTACAATTCTTTCTGCAACTTCCGGCTTAACACGACTGTACCAAGTTCTATCAGTAGAATGATAAACAACAGGCCCTAACTTACAAACCTGTAAACAACCACTTGTTCTCACTTCCAAATCTAATTCCGCCTTCTCAACAGCAGCCTTTAAAGCCTCAAAAGTAGGTTGCCATTTTCGAGAAGGATAACAACGTCCAGAAGTGCAAACTGCAATATAGGCACATTTGAGAGGATTTTTAGTAAAAGGAATTGGCTGTTTACCTAATACATAAATATCTCTAAGTTCCTGATAAAAATCTAACTTTTTAAAATCAGCCTTACCTTCAGGAAGCAAATTTTCATCCTCTACATAGGGATTAGGTAAAAATATCGTCATAGCCTTTTCACCAGCACCATTCCAAAATTGAATACCCCAACTTCTGGGTTCTCCTTCGGGATTTATCCTTCTATAAAATGCACCCTTATTAATCAAACGTTGCTGTCTTACTTCGATAGAAGTTTCAGCATTAGGACCACCTAAAGTTTCCTCAATACATAAATGAAAATGCCAATCTCTAGTAATAACAGTTAAATATCCATCATAGAGAACGCATTTTTTAGGTGCTTCGTGAAACTCCAACTCTAAAACACTACCTTGTTCCAAATGTCCCAAACCAACTTGATGCCAATTTTCTTGAAATAAAGTATAAGCTAAACAAGCCAGAACATCACCTTGACAATCAAAAAACTCATATTCAATTTGCCAATCATTTCCCGTAGCTTCAATTGTCTTTTCATTTACTGGTGTTACCCAACAATTAAAATCAGCCATAAAAAACTCTCCTTGTATTAAAACGTAGAACTCAAACCAACTTGAAAACCTCTCCCTCCGTCAGGAAAACCAGGAAACAACTGATAACGCTGATTAAAGAGATTTTCCAGGCTACCTGTAACCACCAGTTTATCATTTAAAGGTACACGCAGTTTAAAATCAAAGGTGGTATAACCAGATAAAAATTCTGTATTTGTATTATTAGTAGGATATCCATTTAAGGAATTCATTAATAAACCCAAATACAAACCTTGAGGATTTTCATAAGAAACTCCCAAATTTAATTTATCTGCACCAGCAAAGCGCAGTTCTTTGTCAATTTCCGCCGCATTAGAACTTTTCAGAATACGTGGATCATTTGCTGTGTAATTAACAAAAGTATAAATATTTTTGGCAAGTTGCAAATTCAAACTAGCCTCAATTCCCGTAGTTTCCACCAGTCCGATATTTTCCCAAGTTCCTGTATTACCATTTACTGGTGGTGTCAGTCGCTTAAAGGCAATTGTATCTGATACGCTATTTTTGAAAAAGGTTAATCTTACTAAACCAATATTACCAAGTTTTTGGTCAATGCCAATATCAAAACTATCACCTCTTTCTGGTTTAAGTTCTGGGTTGCCAATATTGCTAGGATTGACATTAAATAAATTAGCAATAGCAGGAACTCGGAAATTTTTGATGTAATTTGCTCTTAAAGTAGTTGAATCAGAGACAGCAAATTTTGTTCCTACAGATGGAGATGTAACAGAACCATTTACTAAGCTACTAAAGTCTTGACGTAACCCTAAATTAATAGTCAACTTAGGAATTAATGCTACTTCATATTTGCCAAATAATGCCCCTTGATTAATATCATTATCATAGTTCAATCTTTCTACATTAGTAGCATAACTAAAAGAAGTATTTCGGACATTAACAGTCCGATAATCAAAACCGTAAACTAAACTTTGATTTTTAGCAAAATTCCAACTGTGTGTGGTTTGAATTCCGTAAGCAGTTTGATTAGTCTTAAAGCGACTTGAACCACTAGGATCAAAACGAGTATTCAAAAGATCACCATAGACTCTTGCTGTTAATAAAGAATCATCCCCACTTCCTAATTTTGAATTCCAGGTTAAATCAGTTAAAACTTGATCTGTGTATTTGCGATTTTTATCTGTAAGTGAATTAAAAAAACCTTGTCCATTTACAGGGAAAGGAATTGGAACTCCTCCTGGTGTTCCTTGTTCTTTATTTAAGTATAAAGTCGAGAAACTGAGGGTATTCCGTTTTCCTAAATCTGCCTCTAATTTGACATTAAAATTGTTATAAAGTGCATCATTATTTTTTCGAGTTCCTGTAAAGTTAGCTTCGGGAATAGAAAAAGGATAATTATTTTCAGCTTGGGTACGGTTGTAACCTACAACCCAAGAAATATCACCTTTTTTGCCACTATTTTGAATACTCTGTTGATTGAGTCCGTAAGCACCAAAATTGACTTTTGCTTCTGTGGTAATTTTCTCTGTAGGACGACGGGTGATAATATTAATTACTCCCCCAATTGCATCAGAACCATACAGAGTTGAACCTCCTCCTGGTAATACTTCAATTCTTTGAATATTGTTAGTTGTAAATTCGGAAAGATCAAAACCACCACTTCCGGCATTATTAATTGGTCTACCATCAAGTAATATTAATACTTGACCAGTATTAGAACCACGAATTAATTGACCACTTAAAGCATTAACTTCTGTTCCCACTGTACCATCGCCTAATATACCAGGCAGAAATTTAAGTGCTTCTCTGATAGTTCTCGCACCTTGCGCTTCCATTTCTTCACCCGTAATTACATAAATTGGCCGGGTAGAATCTTTCACTGTTCCTTCCTGACGAAAGGGTGAAAAAACAGGTTCATTTAATAACTTCTCAATGACATCTATTTCAATATCAGCTTCTTTTTCTTCAATATCTGCTGGTGTATTTTGAGTAATTTTCTCTGTGACTGGTTCTTCATGTTGGGGAATTTCTACTCCTATAACTTTGCAATTCTCACACAACATTCCCAAAGTCATAGTCACACTAGACGCAACAATTTGAATTCCCAGTTTCGCAACTAAATTGATAGACATTTTTTACCTAAACACCTGTATAACTAAAAATTTGACCAAGGTAAAAGTTGCAGTCTTTTTCGTTAACTAGCACGGTAATTTACTCAATTACACGGTAAAAAAGACTGCGACAATAAAGAAAAAAGCCGCACTGCACTTGAATGAGAATTATAATCATTATCACACAAATGGTAAAAATTGCAATAGCGGCTTGGCATCAATTTAACTAGTCACCAACAGCAAAATACTTTTTATACTGATATCTAGTGAACAATTAACAACAGTTGACCTTTAACTTTGCCACTTATTTTAGTGCAGGTATTTTCGCTAAAATACCTTTTTTCAATGGTTCTGGGCGTTCTGACCAAGGTAGCAAACCATCCGCTTTAGCATAGTATAGACTGGCACATTTTAGTATAGCAAATGTACTATTATCTACGGGTAAATCACCAAAGAGATAGGTTGATTTTCCTGCTGCTGCAAAAGCAACGACACAGGAATGACTGCAAGCACTCATACATTCAACCCCCTGAATGGAGAATTGATTTTGCAATTCACTGTCTTCTGCAAATTCTTGAAGCTGTTTTAGTAGTTGTTCACCTTTACTTTCACCAACTCGCTTACCGTCTTCCCACTTACCACCACAAGTTGTGCAGACAAATAGATTATGTTTTTGATTGAGCATTGATTTAGAAATGTGTAAGAATCAGTTAAAAATGCAGACATGAAAGTTTTTACAGCAGCAACTTCTCCTGTAAATAAATAATGTTTGAAATCATTCCTTCCCAAGTTAAAAAAGGGCTGATATCAATTGGTGTATTTGATTGAATGGCAAACTGCTATGTCTATTTGAAATTGGCAGAAATCTATTGAAGATAGCAGTAAGCGTCAGTCATATACGCTTCCCGTTTTCTTGAATAAAAGGTTGTAAAAAATTAAATTGACTGTTGATTGTCTCAGAGTAATAGACAATCTGTAGAGAATCTCTGAAGCTAAAATGATTACTTTTGATGGAAATATTCATGATTTTACTCATCTGTACCACGCAGATGGATATGAGTTGATTTTACTTTCGGCGGGCATTCTGACTTAGAGAGATAAATCTCATTACAGCTGCGGGACAGCGTTGGATTTACACCAAACTTTCCCCCTTGCGTTTAATGGTTTTTGCCATTAAAACCGACGTTGAGGACAAACATACAATAATTATCGTTTATTGTCAATGGGAGTGGTAGGATAATTTTATTTAAGTCTTGCTGAATTGAACTGCAATTACAAAAGATTGTCGTTAAATATAGCAATTCCCATTCAAGTGAGGTACAAGCAGTAATAATTAAACGCAGATGGACGCAGATAAACGCGGATAATTTTGTACTTCATTAGACTAGGAAATGCTATATTGATAATTATTCTGTTACTTTATCTCCGTAGGGATTACTAAAAGCAGGGTTTTTAATAAACTCTTCATCAGTCAGACTTCGCAAAAATGCCAGTAAATCCTGTTTTTCACTTTTACTTAATTTAAACCCACTAATAAATTCACTTTTGAAAGGATTTGTACTACCAATTCCTGCAAACTCACCTGTTTTAATAGTTCTGCCACCAGCTTGATAATGGTCAATAACTTCCTCCAGAGTCGCTATACTACCATCGTGCATATAGGGAGCAGTGAGGGCAATATTTCGCAAGGTAGGAGCTTTAAAATGCCCCATATCTGTTGGTTTAGAAGTGATTTCATAAACACCAGTATTATTTGCCGGATAAGAACCTTTGCCATCAATATTATAAAGTCCAGTATTGTGAAAAGCAATTTCTTGAAAAGCTAATTTTTCGTGCATAACTGAATCTGTAAAATTAATTCCCCCATGACAGTGAAAACATTCTAAATTTTCGCTATTAAATAGTTTTTCACCCCGTTTAGCTGCTGCTGAAATAGCATTAGCATCACCACCAAAGCGATATTTATCATAGGGAGAATTAACAGAAATCAAACTGCGTTCAAAAGCTGCTAAAGCTTTCGTTAAATTGCTGAAGTTAATGGGATTTTTCTCATTTATAAAAGCATCTTTAAACATCTGCGGATATTTCGCGTCATCTCGCAACATTGCTAATATTTGTTTCTCCCTTCCTACCATTCCCATTTCTACTGGATGTTCCCCAAATATTGGCACTAAAGCTTGATTTTCTAACTTTGTTATTAAAGGATTAGCCCAAGTTAATATGGGATTGTAGGCAATATTAGCAAGACTCATGGAG
This sequence comes from Dolichospermum sp. LEGE 00240, assembly GCF_015207875.1. Lineage (GTDB taxonomy): Bacteria > Cyanobacteriota > Cyanobacteriia > Cyanobacteriales > Nostocaceae > Dolichospermum > Dolichospermum gracile. Next base: position 14,053 of record NZ_JADEVZ010000060.1, on the reverse strand, counting down.
TTACGAGGATGTTTTTCCCCAGTTGCTCCCACAGCCACTGTTTTACCATCAGTAAAAGCCAATTTTTGCAGATGACAAGTAGCACAGGAAAATTCACCTGTAATTGATAACCGTTGCTCATAAAAAAGATGTCTTCCCAATTCCACTTTTTGGAAATTCATCGGGTTATCGGCTGGTACAATTGGTTTAGGCATCCAAGCTGGAATATTCCAGTTATATACTGAAGTTGAAGATGCAGAAATGGTTGTACTCAGTCCCATTGATAAACAGACTGAGAACAAACAAATTGTCAGCAAGGTGAACCAGCGAGATAATCTCATTCGACTCTAAAAAATTTCTGTTTAGCAGCAGGTTTACCATTAAAAGGTAGACCGAAATTAGTCATAATCACATTGCAGTCACGATCATCAGGAGATGACATACAACCAGGAGGTGTATTTTTTTGGTTAATTGTTAAATTTGTGTTTCCTATTAAGGCGGCGATATCAGCAATTACGACATTTTTATTAACATCAAACTTGGTAAAAATGACTTTTGAGGTATTCAAATTACTACAAGTTGATGGTTTTTGACTTCCCTCAATTGCTTGACAACCAGTGCTACCCAAATGAATCGGAAAACCCTGAGCTTTTTCACTTTTTTCACCATGCTTTATCTGAGAATTATGAGTTTGGGTTTTCCAATCCAAACGAGCAAATTTATAACCAAATAGCCAATTCCACCATAAAGAAGTCAGATTTAATGGTGATGATGCAGTGACAGAATCAGCATGATTAAGATTGAAGGGAACACCTAAAGTAAATTGTAACCCTTGATAATTACCTTTGGGTATTGTCCCAACAATTTGATTGCGTGTTTCGACTGTACCATTAGCACAACCACCAGATTTATTTTCAAAGTCTAAGAGAGCGACATTTTGATATTGCCATTTTCCATCCTGTGTTAAATTCACAGGTATAGATTTACCATTATTATCAATTAAGGCAAGATCAGATACATAAAAACGGAAGTCATCAGGAGTAACTTTTGTGGCTGGTTTACCTAAAGTATAGGTTTTACCGCATTCAAAAGGTTGTTTACCGACTCTTCCTTGAAAATTAATTGTTACTTCTTGGGTGTTGGTAGTTTGAGCTACAGTTTTGGTAACGCCCCAAAAATTCCCAGCCAGGATAATTCCTGCTATTGTGGTAGATGTCAATAATAATTGCGGTTTCATGCTGGTTCTATAAATAAAGGAATTTAGTTACTTTTCCAGTGAGAGGGGCTATTAACGTTGATATTATGAACTATCTATTTTGAGTTAAATAAATTACTTAGTCAAAAGACAACTTGTCAAACTTGAGTTTTGATATAGCATTTCCTAGTTTAAATGAAGTACAAAATTATCTGCGTTCATCTGCGTTCATCTGCGTTTAATTATGAATGCTTGTACCTTACTGGAATGGGAATTGCTAAATATTAAAATTAAAAGAAGTCTGTGTTCTAATAACAAAGACTCCTTAGATAATTATTCAGTTTATAACTCACCGTCAACTTCTTATCCCAAGTTATTAAAGAAAGTTGACCAAAGAGTTCCTGTTACTCCTACTGCAATTAAAACATTAGTAAAAAATCTTCCTAGTTCGGTTTCTTGTCCTAGTCCTTTATCGTCTTGTCCTGCACTGAAAAATAATGACCAGGCTTGGTTAACATTAATTGTTTCAAAGTTATTGAAATCGGGACGAAATACAACTGGGCCAATTAAGTCTTTTTTAGGGAAATCAAAATCAGTTTTCATAGTTTTCCTCTTTTAATTTTGTATTTGTTGATTAAAAAACTGATTTACAGGCTTGTCAACCATCCAATCAAGCCATTTCCTGTAATCGCTTCTACAGCTATGAGTGAGACAAAGCCAATCATGGCTAAACGTCCATTCAGCTTTTCTGCGTATTCTGTGAAACCTACTCTTGGTGTTTGGTCTACTTTCATGATTTTCTTAATTTAATTAATGTTTTATTTGTTGATTCAAAAACTGATTTACAGGTTTGTTAACCATGCAATCAAGCCATTTCCTGTAATCGCTTCTACAGCTATGAGTGAGACAAAGCCAATCATAGCTAAACGTCCGTTGAGCTTTTCTGCGTATTCTGTGAAACCCGTTCTTGGGGTTTGGTCATCCCACATCTTATATTTAATTGCAACCAGCCACTTACCATCATTATGCAATGCCGAAAATTGCTGTAAAAATCAAAATCACGCAGCGATCGCACCCCAATAATGTAGGTTGTATTACTAATAGTGTTATAGTTATGCAATCGGTTCTGATGGGGTGCAGCCATTGGACGTAAGGGGGAAAGTCTGGTGCGAATCCGGCACTGTCCCGCAACTGTGAGCCATAATATGGTCAGTCAGGATGCCCGCCGAAAGAAAGACGTTTATAAAATCTGCGAGGTACAGATGATATCTAGAAAAAAACCGGGGTTAGTCAGTCTAATCCTCATGGCTGTTATTAGTTTTTACTTAGTAGTTGGTTTCCCCAAACCCGCCTACGCAATGCACATTATGGAAGGGTTTTTACCGGTGCAGTGGGCTATTTTTTGGTGGGTTGTCGCATTACCATTTTTTGTTTTAGGATTGCGGAGTTTGACTCGCATTACCCAGGCTAACCCGGAATTGAAACTTTTGTTAGGTTTGGCTGGTGCTTTTACTTTTGTACTGTCAGCGTTAAAAATTCCTTCTGTCACAGGTAGCTGTTCTCACCCCACAGGAACAGGGTTAGGTGCGGTGCTGTTTGGACCCATGACGATGACAGTTTTGGGTAGTTTGGTATTGTTATTTCAAGCTTTGTTGCTGGCACATGGCGGTTTAACTACTTTGGGTGCAAATGCTTTTTCAATGGCGATCGCTGGCCCATTTGCCGCCTACTGGATCTATAATCTCACAATGGGACTGAGTGGTAAACAAAGAATCGCCATATTTTTAGCCACCGCATTAGCAGATTTACTTACTTATATGATTACAGCTATCCAACTTGCTTTGGCTTTTCCTGCACCTGTGGGTGGATTTATCGCTTCATTGATTAAGTTCGCGGGAATTTTTGCTATCACTCAAGTACCCTTAGCAATTAGTGAAGGATTACTAACTGTGTTGGTGTGGAACTGGCTACAATCTTATAATCCTCAAGAATTGGAACTTTTGCAATTGATCAAGGGGAGAAATCAAAGTCATGAATCAATCTAATAAAAGCTTAAATAACTGGTTTTTAATATTAGCTATTTTAGCATTAGCAATTGCACCTTTAATATTTGTGCGTGGGGCAGAATTTAGTGGTGCAGATGGTGAAGCTGAAAAAGCCATTACAGAAATACAACCTGGATATAAACCCTGGTTTAAATCATTTTTTGAACCAGCTAGTAGTGAAATTGAAAGCTTATTATTTGCATCACAAGCAGCTTTAGGTGCGGGAGTAGTTGGTTATGCAATTGGTGTATATAAAGGACGTTCTCAGCAACCAAAACGTGAAGAATGAGTCTACAATTAGATACTTTAGCTTACACCAATCAACTACGAAAATTACCACCAGAACATAAACTAATTTTTGCATTTACGACTCTGATTATTTCTCTTTGTAGTCATGCCTTAGTACAAATTTTAATAGCACTTTGGATGACTGTTTGGATAGTAATCTATGCAAGAATTCCGGCTGGTGTTTATTGGCGATTGTTGATGTTTACCATAGTTTTCTGTTTGACAAGTTTACCAGCATTAATGGTAAATGGAGTTGCGATCGCTAATTTGCCAATCGTCCAATTAGATTCATGGTATGGACTGACTTTTGGACAGTTCTATATTTATATTAGCCGTAGTGGCAGCATTCAAGCATGGGGAATTTTAACTAGAGCATTAGCTTCTACATCTTGTTTATATTTTCTCGTGTTAACTGTACCTTTCACAGAAATATTACAAACTTTACGTTGGTTGAAATTTCCAGCCCTTTTAACCGATTTATTATTACTAATGTATCGGTTTATTTTCATTTTGCTCAAAACAGCCAATGAATTATTAACAGCACAAAATTCTCGTGGTGGTTATAGCACTTGGCATACTAGCATGAAGAGTTTAGCATTATTAATCGGACAATTATTACAGCGAACCTTACAACAATATAGTCAGTTTTCTCTCGGATTACAAGCACGAGGTTTTGCTGGTGAATTACGATTTTGGCATCCCCGACGTTATCATTCATCTCCACGATATACCGTTGAAGCAATTTGTGGCTGTGTCGTATTAATAGGATTAGAAATTTGCCGAAATGCAGGAATATTTACTCGAATTTGAGCAAGTATATTACACCTATCCAGGTTCAGAAAGGCTACAGCCACCAGCTTTAAATGGTTTAACCATGAAAATTCCCTCTGGAAAGAAATGTGCCTTAATTGGTCAAAATGGTTGTGGTAAAACCACACTTTTCTTATTAGCTAATGGACTATATAAACCCAATTCTGGTATTGTTAGTTGGTGTGGTAAACCGTTAATTTATAATCGTCATTATCTCAGTAAGATTCGCCAAAAAGTCGGTTTAGTATTTCAAGATCCTGAACAACAATTAGTAGCTTCTACGGTTGAAGAAGATATATCTTATGGTTTGTGTAATTTGGGTTTACCAGAAACAGAAATTAAACAGCGAGTAGAACAAGCATTAATTGAATTTGGATTAACCAATTTAGCAGAAACACCAGTACATCATTTAAGTTTGGGACAGAAAAAGCGAGTTTCCATTGCTGATGTTATGGTATTACACCCGGAACTATTAGTGTTAGATGAACCAACGTCATACTTAGATATTAAACATACTCGAAATTTGATGAAAACACTCAAAAAAATTCATCAAAATGGCAATACTCTATTAATAGCAACTCACGATTTGGATTTAGTATATCGTTGGGCAGATTGGGTTTTTGTCATGGATAAAGGACAATTGATGCTAGAAGGAACACCAGAAGATGTATTTAGTCAAAAGACACTTTTGGAGGAATTAGAATTGGGTATACCATTAATTTTATGCTGAAAACTCTTGTGGGGTAGACATCTTGCCTACCCTATAATAAATTTTACCTACCCAAATCGTGCATTTCATTAATTACCGCGAAAGTATGCGTGTAATACGGGACTGACCACCGACCACTTAAAGGCGTGATACAGTGCCAAACTAATTAAGGGTTCACGAGTTCTAATATAATTGAGGAAGGAATTAGGAGTCAGGAGTCAGAACTTATTTTAACTTCTAACTCCCAAATCTAACTGCTGATTTTTCCTAGATAAGTTGCCTAATGTTAAAGCCTGTTGTCCTTGAGGTGAAGTAGCATAACCTAAAAATGCTTGCAATCCGGCACTAGCAGGGTCTTTATAGACATAATACAGCGATCGCTTATAGGGGGGATGAAAGGGGAATAATTTTGAGATATCAACAATAAGGAATCCTGTGTGAGTTGTGAATATTGCCAGAGTCAGATCCCCGACCTCTCTAAGAAGTCGGGGATCTTGTTCTTGATCACTAATTTAGCGATTGCTACATAGTCCAGGTGGTTGGAAATTGCCTAGTACAGTGTATATTAATAATTGATAAAATAATTAAAGGAGAATTTACCCCATGAACAAATTACTAGATGAAACCCTATCTAATGAAATTGCTAAAACCATCAAAAGTAAAGCTAAAAAACCTTTTGATAATGCTTATAAAGCAGTTTCAATCACCGAAGGGGCAAAGTATATACAAGGCTTTTTAGTATTTGCAGGCCAGCCCTATAAACCGGTGGAACATGGTTGGATTGAAGTTAATGACGTAATCATAGATCCGACACTTCCCCATTTACAAAAAAATCCCCAAGAACTGTATTATTTTCCCGCCCAAAGCCTGAGTGCCAAAAAGCTCAAAGCTCTTATTGAAGAATCCAAAGAAGATTATCCAGAGGATGATCCTTTACCTATTTATGGCGAAGCCCCCTATGATTATTATGGTGATGTCATGTTGGGTGGTCTAGAATATTTGACAGCTTATCAAGCAGCACAGGCAAAATGTCAAGAAATAAATGGTTTAAATTTTGAAAAAAATTAGTCTCCCAGGGTAGAATTTCACATTATTTTCCTCCTAAATTGTTATTTATGGGCATCTCTCCATCTCCAAGTCAATCCAATCCCGAATACCGTCGTCGAGAAAATGACTGGCGGTTATTTTTACGCTTAGTTCCCTATGGTCGTCGTCATGGCAAACTATTAGCAGTATCCATGTTCATGCTTGTTCCGATTGCTGCTGCTAGTGCTATCAAACCCCTATTAGTAGGACAGGCAATTTCTTTAATTCGTAAAGAACCTAGCACATATCAATTTCTTCAAAATATCCCCCTGTGGCAAGGTTTAAATATCCTCATTGGTTTATTACTGATAGCAACTGCTGTTCGTTTATTATTAACAGGTGGACAAGGTTATTTAGTGCAAAAACTAGGACAGAAAATCACAGCAGATATTCGTGAGGATTTATTTACTCATGTAACATCTTTAGCAGTTCGGTTTTTTGATCAGACACCTGTAGGTAAATTGATTACGAGACTAACCAGTGATGTCGAAAATTTAGGAGATGTTTTTTCCACTGGGGCTGTAGGCATTGTCTCTGATTTACTATCTATGGTAGTAATTGTAGGATTGATGTTTTCAATTCAATGGCAACTTGCTTCTTTGTTAATATTCATTCTCTTGCCAATAACTTGGTTGATGATTTATTTTCAACAGCGGTATCGCATGGCTAATTATAAAACCAGAGAAGAACTTTCTACACTCAATTCTCAACTTCAGGAAAATATTGTCGGTATTAATATAGTCCAATTATTTCGCCGCGAAAAATTTAATGTCGAGTTATTTCGAGCTAATAACCAACGTTATATTAAGGAAGTAGATATTAGCATTTGGTATGATTCCGCTGTTTCTGCAACCTTAGAATGGGTTGGTTTAATTGCCATTTCCGGGGTACTATGGTTAGGTAGTTGGTTATTATTAAATCAACAAATCTCTTTTGGGATTTTATCAGCATTTATTTTATATGCCCAACAATTTTTTGAACCATTGCGGAATTTTGCGGAAAAGTTTACGGTGATTCAATCTGGTTTTACGGCTATTGAACGGGTGGTTGATATTTTAGATGAACCTATCGAAATTAAAGATTACTCTCAGCCTCAAAGTTTAAATGTAGATTTTGAATTTGGCTATATTAATGAGATAGCTTCTAAGTTAGAATCTCAAGATTTTACACCCGTTCCAGCTTTGGGAGAAATTAAGTTTGAAAATGTTTCCTTTGCTTATAAGGATGATGATTACGTGATTAAGAATTTAGACTTTACTATTCACCCAGGGGAAAAGGTGGCTTTAGTTGGTCCAACCGGTGCCGGTAAAAGTTCGATTATTCGGCTGTTATGTCGTCTTTATGAACCAACTCTAGGACGGATTTTGATTGATGGTGTGGATATCCGCGAGATTCCCCAAGTTGAACTAAGACGTTATATGACGGTGATTTTGCAAGAGGCTTTTTTGTTTGCTGGTGATGTCAAAAGTAATATTACTTTGGGTGACAATTACAGTTTTGCAGAAATTCAACAAGCAGCAGAAAAAACAAATGTGGCGACGTTTATTAACCAATTACCTCAAGGTTATGATACTCAGTTACGAGAACGAGCAACTAATCTTTCCAGTGGACAAAAACAACTTTTAGCCTTTGCGAGGGCGGCTATTCGTAATCCGCAAATTTTGGTTTTAGATGAAGCCACAGCGAGTTTAGATGTGGGAACGGAGGCTTTAGTTCAAGAAGCTTTAAATCAGTTGTTAGTACAACGAACTTCAATTATTATTGCTCACCGTCTCTCGACAATTCGGAATGTGGACAGAATTTTTGTGTTGAAACGGGGAGAATTAATTGAACAGGGAAGTCATGAAGAATTATTACAACAACAAGGATTTTATGCCACCTTACACAATTTACAAATGTTAGGAACTTAATCACAGGTGTGCAGCATTCCCGTTACTGTTGATATTTCCTGATCAGATTGTTATGGTTTCATGGCGGCCATTTTAGGTCAGTATAGCAGGGAAAAGTCCCTGCATTTCTACTTTTCTAGGTTGGAGAAAATGGCAACTCAATGATATAAAAATCTCTAGATCTCAGTTACAAAACTTAATTACAAATCACGAATTATTTTAATCTATTTCTGTTTCTACTTTATCCCCACGTTCCAGTTCCCAGAGAATTTGATTACCTTCACGTCTTACCCGTGAAACTATCCAATTTCGCCAACGCCATTCATCTCCCCGACTGGTAACCGCGCTAGAGTGAACACCCATTAAGTCTGCTAATTCTGAACTGGTAATTAGGTAGCCTTTTTCGGCAATTTCGTCTGCAATCCGCAAGGTTTCCACCAAATTGCGAAGTTGCAAAACCCTGATTTCAGTGGGTTGTTCGTTGGTTGTAGTCGCAGTTGGTGTTGTAGATAGTTCCATAGTGCTGGTATCTGATGCAGACAGACTGCTTTCTAGTGTATTTTTATTAGTTATTGTAGAGTTTATCGGATCATTAGGTACTTTTACTACGCTTATTTCTCCAATTTTAGGTAAAGTTTCGTGAAGAAAGTCGGGTAATAACTGTTTTAGGTGGGGGACTTTGTGATTAGCGAAGGAACGCGCAATTAGATCACAGCGTTCATTGCCAATATTACCTGAATGTCCTCGGACGTGCTGCCATTGTACCCTTTGGCTATTGAGTTGATCAAGAATTTCTAGGAGTTCTTGGTTTTGGACGGGATTTCCATCCGACTTTTTCCAGCCGTTCTTTTTCCAGCCCTTTACCCATTTTGTCACACAATCAATGACATATTTACTATCTGTGTACAGGGTAATAGGTTCAGTTTGTCGAGATGATTGGAAAAATTCCAAGGCGGCGATCGCTGCCTGCATTTCCATTTTATTATTAGTAGTGTGCTGGGATGAATCGCCCATTTCGTGAACTGAACCATCATTAAAATAGACGACTGTACCCCAACCACCCGGGCCAGGATTGCCGGTGCAAGCACCATCTGTGTATATACTTTTAATTAGACGTTGGTTAGACATACTACAAGTATCAAACTGTAAATATTATCAAGAAAGTAATTACTGACGAATTTTAGTCAATAGTCTTTAGAATATCATAGTTAATAATCTGGTTTTTCAGATTTGGTAAGCTTAATACACTCTGTTTATTTGAAAATGAGAATTGCTGTTTTAATCCGCGTTTAATTGCCGTAAAATACAACATCGTCAATTTTGGACTGAAACTCAAATCAAAGATGGCGATCGCTTGGAAGTAAGCTGTTACGCAGCTAAATTTGATAACCATAATTTACTTGAACTTTGTGGTGCGGGCATCTTCTTGCCCGCTAGAATTTACAAACTAAATGCACAACAGCTTAGTCACCATCATTGGTGGTGGTTAATTCAACAAACAAGAAGAACAAGATTCAGGACTATATAACCAGCGATGATAGGCCTTCCGTTTCGCTAATTCCTTACCTTGACGGCCAAGTTTTTCCCGAAGTTGTGCATCTTGACACAGCCGATTAAAAGTTTGCAAAACCTCATAACCAGAATCGGGATTTACTAACAGGCCATTTTCTTCATGATGAACTGCATCTAAAACACTACCTAAACGAGAAGCAATTACAGGTTTACCAAAATAACCAGCTTCTAAATAAACCATACCAAAATTATCTATGGTTTGATCTTCATAATTATCTGAACTTAACATAGCGAAAATATCACAAGCTGCATAATAACCGGCTAAATCCCGTTCTGGTACATAGCCAGCAAAATGTACACGTTGATCAATTCGTAACCTTTTTGCTTGAGATTTTAGCTGGATTTCACAAGATCCTTCACCGCAAATAATGCAGTGAGCATCCACACCAAAATTTAGCAATACGGGAATATTATCTATTACCCGATTAAAGTTTTTATGTTTAACCAAATCACCCACAGAAAGAATAACTATCGCTGTTTCAGGAATATTATAAATCTCACGAATACGATTACGTAAATCATCAATATGACTCAAACTAGTGGGATTACCAAATCTTTCTGGCCTCACTACCGGATTAATGACATGAGTGGGTGTATCTAAACGAAAAGTATTTCTTAAAGAATTGCGAATATAAGAACTATTACAAACAATTCCATCGGCACGGTTGAGAGTTAATTTTAATAGCCATCTCCATAATGGATTACTAGCTACACTTAGTAAATCATTCCCATGTAAATAGATGAAAAAGCGAATTGGTAAAATATAACTGAGTACCAACAATGCCGGAAAATCATAACCGTGACACCATTCAATATAGCGGTAATGATAGCGAAAATATAATTTAATCGCTAATAAAAAAGCAGCAATAATATTAAAACCAGATTGGATTATATTTCCCAGCCAGTGATCACACCAAACCGGAAAATTAAACCAACGATAAACAGGAAATTGTTGGGATTTATCAAATTTCTTATCTCCAGCACAACCACCAGCTAAGACAATTACCCGATCTGGATCTTGTAAACAGCGATTGTAGACATATTCACCGATTATAGCCTCATCTGGGCGAAATATTCGGGAAATAACGAGGATATCTGGGTAAGCTGTTTTATCTCTAACTTGTAACCCTAGTTGTGATATATTTTCCATAATTAAGCTTGCTTGATAAATGAACTGGAATTAGGACATTATCTTAAATTCAATAAAAAGCTGTTACTTCTATTCGGTTGCAGCACTACTAAATCATTGCTGAATTTTGCCCTATCTAGAAATAAAGTTTTTAGATGTTGCTGATTTAAAAAAAATGCAATACCGTTATTAAATTTGTGAGCATTCAGATTAGTCACAATAATAATGGATTTTAGAGTTATATGAAATTATTTTCATCAAATATTTCTCCTCTATATTCCCGAATTACCAAGTATTATGACTTCTGAATTGTTATTAACATTATCAAACACCTGACTGACAAAACTACAAATTATTAACCTATTTTACCGCTGATCATTGTTCGATTTGCCCAGGTTGATTAATGCTGGATAATTTATCTGCATAATTAAAGATAGTCATGATTTACCACTAATACTGCCAAGAGATTACTCAGAAACTGCTTGGAAAATTGTTAAATCTAACTATTTCCTTTATAATACCCCAAATACTGGCTATTTTAGTGCCAAATCGCCAGAAAATATTGGTGCTTTTGTCATCTGAGTCATAGCATTTACTGCCAAATAATGATTTAATGACGCTCATTATTTCTACCTTTGTTGATTACATAATCTTTCTCGTTTATTATGGTATCAATCATTGCACTTAGCCCACCTCAAGTTTGAATACCTTTAAATGGTAATCATGGGTATATTTGCCGCAATAAAGCCTATTTTCAAGGCTAATTTTTCAATCTAACTCAACAATTGATAAATAGTCAGTGTAAAATTTATAATTGTCACTGCGCTTACATCACTGATAAAAAGTAAAACCCCCTAAAATATAAGTGCTGAATATTCTATCTCTATCCGGAAAAAATTAGTTAGTAGCAGAAATGGCAATATAAAAAAAACTCGTATCATTTACAACCCACATTCGCGGTGCAACCGTCACCCCGCAGATGAATACAGATAAATACGGATAAATTAATTGGTTTCATGATTCTGTCCAGGGTCTAATGTGAAGAATCATTTCTAGAACTGTTAACTTGATCATTAATAGAGATAATTTGTTCATTTTGATTCTATGGATTCCCCAAGATTAATATGTTTGTAAGTACCAAAATAACTCTCTCCCATTTACCTGCTTTGAGTAAGTCGAAGATATATAAAAATATTGCCCCTGTGATATTTGGTGTGATATTATCAGGATTAATGCCCGGTGTTGTTGGGGCAGAAACAGTGATGGAAAAGGTAGCACGGACAGGAGTATTAACTGCTGGTACGAGCAAAGATGCTTTACCATTTGCCTACTCCGACAGTCAAGGAAAGTTGACTGGTTATTCTGTGGATATGCTAACTTTAATCCAACAGCAATTAGAAAAAGAATTAGGCAAAAAAATTACACTGAAGTTAGTTGCAGTTAACCCAGCAGCAAGGATTCCCAAAATTATTAACCGCCAAGTTGATATTGTCTGTGATGCCAGTAGTTTTACTTGGGAACGAGATAAAAAAGTTGATTTTTCAATTAGTTATGGTGTCACAGGAACTCAAATCTTAATTAAAGAGGCAACCAATTTAGGTTCACCAGAATCCCTCATTAATAAGCGTGTGGGTGTGTTAGCTGGAACTACCAACGAACAAGCAATCAAGCAAATACAACCCCAGTCCAAAATTGTATATTTGAAGACTAGACCAGAAGGATTTGCGGCTTTAGAACAGGGTAAAATTGACGCTTTTGCATCCGATAGTATTCTTTTAGAAGGATGGTTACAAACAGCAAAAAATCCAGATAGTTTTGCGATAGTACCCCCTCGTCCCTATTCACGAGAAGGAATTGCTTGCATGGTTCCTGAAAATAACTCTAAATTCCTCAATTCAGTGAACTATTCCCTCGTTAAATTTATGCAAGGATTTGTCAACGATAACCCTAAATATGTGGCAATTTTTGACCGTTGGTTTGGTTCCCAAGGTGCTGTCTATCTCAACCGAGATTTACGTGATTTAGCTGTAGAAACCATGCAATTAATGATCGAGTTTCATGAAGCAATTCCCCAGAAAGATTTGTAGTTTGTAGTTATTAATTAGCATTTCCTCATCATATTGAGTATATTATAGCCCCATCCTTGCTTGCGGGGATGGGGTTGGGGGTGGGGTTCTTGTACCTGACTGAATTAAAAACCGCTATATTCGTGATGACTAAGATTTGAACCTTAACAAGATTACGAAACATATAGATTTGTAAGGGTTGAGTAGCGCTCATTGGTGTTAACTTCAGTTAAAAATGGTTTATCTGTTGGTTTCTACACCCGCCAGAGAATAAATTCTCTGTCTCATAGCTCAAGTCCGTTAAAATGGACTCAGAAATTTTCCAAGTATTTAGTCATCTTCAGATGACTTGTCACCGCTTGAGATTTACCTTTAACTGTCACCCTATCAATAATTCGTTTATTTACTGCTCATCATCTTGTAAGGTTTCAATTAATAAATCTACCTGCTGCTGTCGCTGCTGTAAAAAACTATCACATTCCTTTAAATATTCAACCGCAGTCGCAAATTCCGTAAATACGTCGGCTAATTCTAATTCACCACTCTCAATGCGAGTGATAATAGTTTCAATTTCTGCTATCTTAGCTTCATAACTTCCTCCATTTGCGAACATGGATTTAATCGAACTATTCCGTTTTACCATAAAATTTTCCTACCTAAATAAATTATGAATTTAACCAATCATCCAACAATTAGCAGTATCTATGAGGTCTGTGTTGGTGTCGTAGACGCTATTTCCGCAATTCAATATTGGCAACAATTTGGTTATCGGATTGGAGAAATAGGAGAATTAACCCCAACTACAGCTTATCAACTATATCGGGTCAATTCACCTTTACAGTCAATTCGACTTTATCATCAAAGTGCAGATCATGGATTAATTCGGTTAATGATTTGGCAAAATCCCACATCTACAGGGTTAGGTGTGAGTTCCATGAAAAGCAAAGGTAATCGTTGGGCTACTACCTTAACTGCTGATATATTGGGTATTTTAAATCATGCGGAAGCAGCAAAATCAATTGGTGAAAACATTCTTTACACTCAAACTCAATGGGAAGTAATTTATAACAAAGATCAAAAAATTCGTCCTTTCGTAGAACCGTTGGTGGGAGTACGAGAAATGCTATTGCTTCAACCATTTAGTCGGCAAGTTTTATTGGCTCTTGCGTCCCTTTTATGGAGAATTAATACTAAAGTGCCAGTTTAATAAACTACGTAATCTAAAATTACTAAAGTTGCGAAATCCATATCCAAGTCTTTTGATTAATTTGAGTTTATTATTAAT
>NZ_JADEVZ010000154.1 GCF_015207875.1 Dolichospermum sp. LEGE 00240 | reverse complement strand
CCCATGCCCCCTGCCCCCTGTTCCCTACCTCAACAATCCAGTTAACAAAGATGCTGGACGTTGACTATGAGGCCAAGCAAAAGCATGACGGAAAGCTGCCTCTTGACAAGCTTGTAACTGTTGAAAATTGATAATGTCGTAAGTCAAAAGATTTTCATATTCAAACGGAAGACGCACATTATGTAAACCCGCATTATCCGTACAAATAGCGATATCTACCCCAGCTTCAAAACATCGGTCAAAAACCAACTTGAGTTGCCGAATATCCTGTAAAGTCCCAGTTTTTAAGTAAGTTGTCGGACAAACCTCTAAACATTGTCCTCTTCTGGCAATTTCTGACAGCAATTCAGGATACAAAAGCGGAACTTGGATTCCGTGACCAATTCGCATTAAATAGGGTAACAATTCTGAATAACAACCATCCTTAGTTTCATAAAGATGCCCTGTAGTGTTAATACCCAGTGAATGGGCATAATTATATAAACTAATCCATTCTTCCATGCGTTCATCATAATAGCGATCGCCACCAGCCACATCTATCGCACAAACATACTTTCTATTTTGCGCTGCCAAATCAATAATTGCCTTATTTACCTCAAAAGGCAAACGGGAGTGCATACAAAGAATTTGACTAGTAACAATCGGATAGTCGGGTACATAACTAGATTTACCCACAATATCCACAATTTCCGCCATTTTATCAATTCTTTCACCTTGACTCAAATGTTCAGGAGTTCGCAGATAGGGAGTATAGCGTAATTCCAAATAAGCCAAATTCTCAAAAATATAAGCACCACGTAATAAACGGTAAATGAAGTAAGGTAAAGTCTCCACCGTTTGCACACTTTCCACAAGGGTATGCAATTCTAGATATTCATCCAAAGTATTACGAGGACGAGTATAAAAATCTTCAAACTCTGCATATTCACCAAAGGGAGAAATCAACTCAGCATTATGACGCTGGAAATACCGCCATAGTACACGAGGTACAACTGAACCACCTAAATGCCGATGTAATTCTGCGTATAAAGCCATAGTGGTATTTCACCAGGAAAATTTCATCAATCTTAACAAAAACCACTATAAAAAACTAGGACTTAGGAATTGACGCAGTTTACCAATGGTCTAAGTAGGTTGGTGTTGAAAATTGTCGTTATGGCAAGGCAAAAGGCAAGAGGCAAGAGGCAAGAGGCAAGAGTGAAGAGGGTTTGGGCGATTTTACATTTCTTTACACAGTTTGGTTTTATTGTGTTCACCTACTTATTCCCAATTACTGATTTATAAAAAGAAATATCAAGCTTGTAGTTTAAATCAACATTTTTTAGCCAATTAGTGAGATAATGAATTTGTGAGGTAAGGAACGGACATAACTATATTGTGAGAGGGGGAAATTTTATGAAACTTCAACTATTAGCCGTTATGGCCTTGATAACTCCCCTGTTTCTAGCTAATTCAGTTCAAGCTGGCAGCCAAAAAGATTTACAGAAACTTTTGTCAACTAGAGAATGTGTCCAATGTAACCTATCAGGACTCAACCTCAGTGGTACTCATTTAATTGGTGCAGACTTACGAGGCGCAAATCTTCAGGGCGCTAACCTGACAAATGCTAACTTAGAAGGTGCTGACTTAACTGGGGCAAACTTAGCAGGTGCTAATTTAACATCAGCCTTTGTTACCAACGTCAATTTGAAAAAAGCTAACTTAAACGGCGCAAATCTTACCCGCGCCACAGTCAATGATTCCAACGTCTATCAAGCATCAATGGACAATCTTAACATTACTGATGCTGGTATATATAACACAGGAATCGGTATTGGTGGCGAGGATGGAGCTAACTTTCCTGATTGGGACTAAGTAGATTAACTAGGACTTACGCACTATACAAATTAGACATGATATGTTTTATGCGTAGGGTGCGTCAGATGGAAAAATATGGCTAATGTGGTTAAATTATGGGGTCTGACGCGCCCTACAAGAGGCGAAAAACCGCAATCCATCTTTAGTAAAAGTTGTCAATGCGTAAGTCCTATTACAGCAGTTTGCGATCAAGTCCAGTACAAAAATAGCTATCTAAATAGGGTCAAAAAACAATCCACAATGATTAAACCAATTGAGAGCATTTTCATCAGTAATAGCATTAACCGCCATAGTAATTGC
>NZ_JADEVZ010000059.1 GCF_015207875.1 Dolichospermum sp. LEGE 00240 | reverse complement strand
CTTGCGGGGAGGGGGTTAGGGGGTGGGGTTCCTTGGCAAAGTCCACCGGAAATCTGGTCAAAACTGAAACCTTTAGCCCGACAAATGCGGACAGAACCCACATTAGCAGAAAAGCAACTTTGGCAAAGATTAAAAAATAAGCAACTACTAGGTTTTAAGTTTCGTCGTCAGCAGGTTATTGATAGATTTATAGTTGACTTTTATTGCCACGAAGTCAAATTAGTAATTGAAGTAGATGGAGAAATTCACAATTACACGCAAGTAGAAGATGCTATTCGACAAGAGTTTTTAGAGTCTTTGGGTTTGCGGGTGGTGAGATTTAAAAATGAGGATGTTTTGTTCAGGATAGAGGGGGTTTTGGAGGAGATTGGGCGGGTAATAAAACCCCACCCCTAGCCCCTCCCCGCAAGCGAGGAGGGGGACAAGAGAGAAGGGGCGTTATGTTCAGAAATCAAGGAGATAAAGTATTATGTCAGAAACTAAACCCCGTGACGTGCAAATATTGCCTATTGGTACAGATACCATAATATTGCGATCGCGCAGTTGGGCTAGATTAAGATTTGAAATTGAATATGCTTTAGCTAGATTTCCAGGCACAATAAAAAAATAGCAAACGGAGAAGGTATCTATGGAAATCGCGCCTTATATCAACGTAGATAGTGATATCCACCACGGTACACCTATTATTAGCGGCACTCGCGTTCCTATTTCCATCATTATTGGCTCTCTCGCTGGTGGCATGAGCAAGGAAGAAGTCATGAAAGAATACGAACTCAGTAAAACCCAAGTTGAAGCTGCTCTCAGTTACGCTGCTGATCTGGTTAAACACACCCAAGTCACTGCACTGGGAGTATAAATCTTGAACTTCCTTGTTGATGAAAATATGCCCCGTTCCCTCGCACCCCAAATTGCGGCGCTCGGATTCACTGTGCAAGATGTACGGGACATCGGTTTACCCGGACATCCTGATACTAAAGTTATGGAAGCTGCTATTGCTGCTGATGCCATTATCATCACCCGTGACAGAGGACTTGCCAATCCTAGAACTTGGACGGAAACCTTCACGGCTGGAACTATTTTCATTAATCTTCCCGATGATACTCCAGCTACCAGCATCAATACCAAAATTATTGAACTTCTAACTAACCGCTTACCCGTCTCTCTCTTAGGTGCTTACACTGCTCTCGAACCCCTTCGCGCCCTCTCTCGTCCCGTCTGTCGTAGACTTTAAAAAAAACTTATCATGCAGGGAGGAGGAGAGGGCAGGAGTTTTTCCCCATTACCAATTACCAATTACCAATGACCACTAAACCCCGTGACGTGCAAATATTGCCCATTGGTACAGATACCATAATATTGCGATCGCGCAGTTGGGCTAGATTAAGATTTGAAATTGAATATGCTTTAGCCAAGGGTACAACGGCTAATTCTTATCTCATCCAAGGCGATAAAAATGCCCTGCTTGACCCCCCTGGCGAAACTTTTACCGAAATTTACCTCCAAGCCTTACAACAGCGGTTTGATGTCAAAAAACTCGATTATGTGATTCTTGGTCACGTTAACCCCAACCGTGCCGCAACACTAAAAGCACTACTGGAAATTGCCCCCCAAATTACCTTTGTTTGTTCTAACCCAGGGGCGATAAATCTCCGCGCAGCTTTGGAAAAAGAGGATTTACAAATTTTGGTCATGCGGGGGGAAGATACCCTAGATTTAGGAAAAGGACATCATTTACAATTTATTCCCACTCCTAACCCCCGTTACGCTGACGAACTTTGTACCTGGGACCCGCAAACAGAAATCTTGTTTTCTGATAAATTATTTGGAGCGCATATTTGCTCAGATCAAGTTTTTGATGAAGGTTGGGAAGTATTTAACGAAGATAGACGCTATTATTTTGACTGTTTAATGGCACCTCACGCCAGACAAATCGAAACAGCTTTAGAAAAATTAGCAGATTTGCCAGTGCGAATGTATGCTACTGGTCATGGTCCAATAGTCCGCTATGGTTTAATTGATATTACCAAAGGCTATCGGGAATGGACTAAACAGCAAACTTCCGCTGATATGACAGTGGCTTTAATTTATGCTTCTGCCTATGGGAATACTGCAACTTTAGCACAGGCGATCGCTCGCGGCATTACAAAAGCCGGTGTCAGTGTCGAATCTATCAATTGCGAATTTACCGAACCCGAAGAAATCAAAGCCGCCATTGCAAAATCCGCCGGTTTCGTGATTGGTTCACCCACATTAGGTGGACACGCACCCACACCTGTGCAAACAGCTTTAGGAATTGTCCTCTCTACTGCTACTAACAATCAATTAGCCGGTGTATTTGGTTCTTTTGGTTGGAGTGGAGAAGCCGTTGATTTAATTGAAAGTAAACTCAAAGACGCAGGATACAGATTTGGTTTTGACACCATTCGCGTTAAATTCAAACCCAATGAAATCACCCTGCAAACCTGCGAAGAAGCGGGAACTGATTTCGCCCAAGCATTGAAACGCGCCACGAAAAAATCAGTTGTGGCTAGACAACCTGCTACTAATGTGGAACAAGCAGTGGGGCGGATTGTTGGTTCTTTGTGTGTAGTTACAGCCACTCAAGGTGAAGTAAAAACGGGAATGTTAGCCTCTTGGGTGACACAAGCCAGTTTTAATCCGCCTGGTTTAACTATTGCGGTAGCCAAAGAACGGGCTATGGAATCCCTATCCTATACAAATAACAAATTCGTTGTGAATATCTTGGCGGAAGGGAAGGAAATTCGTAAGCAATTTATGAAAATCTACGCCCCCGGACAAGATAGATTTGCTGGTTTGGACACTCAAGAAGCCAATAATGGTGGAATTATTCTCAATGGTGCTTTAGCGTATCTGGAATGTTCTGTTCAGAGTCGGATGGAAGCAGGTGATCATTGGTTAGTTTATGCCACTGTTGATGATGGTAAAGTCTTAAATCAAGATGGTGTCACAGCAGTACATCATCGCAAATCCGCGAGTTATTATTAAACAGTATGGTGGGCATTGCCCCACCTAAATAGGGTTTGCTGAAAAAGTTATCTGTGGAGACAGGGAACAGGGAACAGGGAACAGGGAACAGTTTCAAGAGTTAGATGGAAGCGATTTTTCCTTTGCATCCAACTTAAATGCAAGGTTTTCGAGTTCCCACGTCATAAAATCTTGCACTTTTTGAAAATCAAAATGTCTAAAACCGTTTACCTGTAATGTTTTAAGATTTATTCAGCATCCCCTAAATAAACTATAAAGATAGTGCCTTACGCTGTCGCTAACACATCCTACTAGAAATTTGCTCAAAATTCATGTTTTTTTTCTGAGTCTAATTTTAATTAGCAATTCATCTTTAATTCGGTTCAAGATTGAAGTTTCATTTAAAGTTGATAGAATTTGACTAACTACTGCTTTGGGTCCATCTGGTCCCCAGGTTGCACCATTGGCTAAATAGGCTTTGGTAACTTGACCGATACTGTATGAAGACACTCCAGCTACTCCTGCTTGGGTTATGGCTATGGATAAATAGGGTCCAATTGTCATGCCGGCGGTTGCTGTTGCAGAGATACCCAGTAGGGTTTTTAAACTACTTAAACCAAAATTTGCTAATAGTTCACTAGCACCGATACCACCCATACTCAGGGCGATTTTTCGGAGTAATTTGACTGCACCGGTTTCGGTCATGGGGATACCGTAAAGCTTGGACAAACCTAAAATTAAGGAGATATCTATAATTACGGCGCTGAGTATATCCACTACTGTAACAGGATTGAGGGCGATCGCTAGTCCTTTAGTAATAACTGCTTTCCAAATTAACTGATTAGCATTTTCTTCTCTAATTATCAGTTTACGTTGTACCAATTGCTGATTAACAGCATCAGCATAAAGCATAGTATTTAAAGCTACTAATGCCTTACCTTCATGGTGCAGAATTTCCAATATCTTCAATTTTAATTCGTCAACCTGTGATTGTCCTTTTTGGAGTTTTATACCTCTAGTACCATCAGGATTTTGTACCGCCATTCTTACCAACGGTGAAGCTGCGGACATGACGATTTCTGCTGGTGAAACTAATTCCCGCACTCTATCATCTCGAATTTTTTCATAAATTGTAATTCTGTCAGTTTCGGGATATTGATCAACTTTATTAAAGACTAAAATAATCGGTTTACCTACTTCTCGTAATTGGGATAATGCTATTTGTTCAATCTTCGTCATATCTCCCGAAATTACAAATAAAATTAAATCTGCTTGCTTGGCAATTTGTTCAGCCAAAGCTGCGCGAGTTTCACCGTCTACTTCATCTAGTCCAGGAGTATCAATTAATTCAACTTGGGATTGACCATTGCTGGGTAATGTGGCTTTTAAAGTTCCTAAAGCCGCTTCACTAATACTCCAGTTTACAGTTTGTGCATCACGAGTAACACCATGTAGAGGACCTGTAACAAAGACTTCCTGACCAACTAAAGCATTGAGAAGGGAAGATTTACCCCGTCCTACCATCCCAAAAGCAGCAATTTGGACTACCATGCTTTCTAGTTTATCTAGCATGGTTTCTAAATCATGAATTTCTGCTTCTAAGCCTGATTTTTCCACAGGGGAAAGGTCAAGATTGTTAACTAGGTTTCGTAGTGCGCTTTTGGCTTGTTTGTAGTTAAGTTCGGCTTGAATATCCTCAAAGGTAAAAATGGCATTATCCAATTCTTCTTCCCAATTGGAGATGGATTCGGGTATAGTGTTCATTTTAGAAAGCGAAAAACAGGGAGTAATTAAAAGTTACACTAGCATAAACCCACATTTCGCACTTCAATAATTCAGTAATTTCTATGTCCGATATTTTATTATTCCTAAGAGGATGTTTGAAAAGTTTCCGGCGATTAGAAATCGCTACTACACAAACAAAGTCCACCTGCGTGGACTAAGGAAAAATCAAGGCTTTTGAACCCACGTATCCCTTACGGGACAGAAGGAATAGGTGGGTTTCGTCTGTGTGGTTCCGCGACTTCTAGTCGCCCTTGCAAGTAATAAATTAGACCTAACTAGCAACTGACATTAATATACTTATGACCAAGGATAGACGATTAACGACTAATAAGTTGCCGTTCTAATTGTAGTAAAGCTTCTACTCTTGCTTCAGTGGCTGGGTGACTAGAGAAAAGATTTCCCAAAAACTGCCCGGAAATGGGATGAATAATTAATAATGGTTCAAAAGCTGGGTTAGCATTCAAAGGCATTTGTCTAGCTGTAGATTCTAACCGTTGTAAGGCCCTAGCTAAGGCGCGAGGATTACCTGTTAATTTTGCTGCACCAGCATCAGCGGAAAATTCTCTGGTGCGGGAAATTGCTAACTGAATTACAGTAGCAGCAATGGGCGCAAATAGGACTGTTGCTAAGACACCTAAAGGATTGCCACCTCTTTCATTATCTCGTGAACCGCCACCAAACCACATACTATAACTGAGCATTTGCGCGAGGAAAGAAACAGCACCGGCGACAGTGGCGGCGATCGCTTGAGTTAAGGTATCACGATTGATAATATGGGTAAGTTCGTGGGCAATTACGCCTTCTAATTCGTCCTCTGGCAGGATGTCCAAAATCCCCGCAGTAACAGCCACAGCCGCGTGTTCAGGGTCTCTTCCTGTCGCAAACGCATTGGCAGTGGGACTAGGAACAATATACACCCCCGGCATGGGAATATTGGCACGGGTAGATAATTTTTGGACGATGCGATACAGTCCGGGTGCTTCCGCCGCGCTGACAGGTTGGGCGTTATATACTGCTAAAGCAATCTTATCTGATTGATACCATGAGAACAAATTAGTCGCTGCTGCCAACCCAATACCGATAACTAGGCCTCCCGTACCACCAATCACCCAGTAACTAATTGCTATTAATAAGCCACTGAGAGTAGCCAGTAAAATAGCAGTTTTTAGTTGATTTCCCATATTGATAACTCTCCTACTTCTGCTGTGTTAATTTTTGTAACTTTCTCTGGACAACAGCATCTTTTTAGCTACCTCCTGATTGTATCGAGTTCAAATTTGGGGTACAGTGATGAAACCCTGTCACTAGAGTACGGTTTTCCGTTTGAGGTGAATTAGATTCAATTTGTTGCGGATATAAGTGGTGAGCATGGAAAATTGTCCTTATGGCAAGGGAAGAGGCAAGAGTGAAGAGAGGTTGGGCGATTTTACTTTTCTTTACACGGATTGCTTTTATTGTGTTCATCGAAATTTATGTCACATTAGTTGACACTCTGTCTAACTCCTGACTTCTGCTATGGCTTTTCTCCTGTTGGCTATTGAGTGAAAGTGAACTTTATCCTAAAATAACTAGTAGGAATTTGGTGAAGCGGTTTATTTTACTTGCCTCTTCTCTACTGAAAATGAATCAAAAGCAGTTAAAAGTAAGATAAGTCACCTGTGAGTAGCTCCTAAAAAAAAAGCTAACAGCTTGATATTGGATGCTCAAAAAGGTAGGTTAGATGTTTTGAGTATCTTAAGTAAGAGTATGATGAAAAGTATGAAAGCTGAACATATTGATTTTCCAGTGCTACAGTCAGAATTATTCTTACGTCATCGTCTACAGGTAGTAGAGGAATTGTGGGAGTCGGTGCTGCGTCAAGAATGTGGTCAAGAAATGGTGGATCTTTTGCGCCAATTGCGGGACTTATGTTCTCCAGAGGGACAAGCCACCAATGACTTAGCTGCATCGGCTGTAGAATTAATTGAACAATTAAATATCAATGAAGCGATTCGTGGGGCACGTGCCTTTGCGTTGTATTTTCAGTTGATTAATATTATTGAGCAGGAATATGAGCAAAAGCAGCAATTAAACCGCTATAGTGGAGAAACGGATGAAGAGGTTTTCCCCAGTATAATTTATTCTACAAACCAAAGAGAAGAAGAATTGCCTATTACTAAGGAAATAGGTAGTGATTTGATGACATCGGAAACTCCGCAAAAAGGGACTTTCGCGGCTTTATTTCCCCTGTTATTTAAATTGAATGTTCCACCCCAACTAATTCAACGTCTAATTTCTCAACTGGATATCCGCTTAGTTTTCACTGCACACCCGACGGAAATTGTCCGTCATACTATCCGGGATAAACAGCGTCAGGTGGTTCATCTTTTGCAAAAACTAGATGAGGCCCAAAGTCGTGCTAGTAGCTATCCTTGGGAAACTTTGGAAGTCAAGGAAAGATTACTGGAAGAAATTCGCCTGTGGTGGCGGACCGATGAGTTGCATCAGTTTAAACCGACAGTTTTGGATGAAGTAGATTATGCTCTTCACTACTTTCAAGAAGTGTTGTTTGATGGGATTACGCAACTATACAAACGCTTCAAATATTCCTTGGGAGAAACTTTTCCCTGGTTACAACCACCAACGACAAATTTTTGCTCTTTTGGTTCTTGGGTAGGTTCAGACCGAGATGGTAATCCTTCGGTGACACCGGAAGTAACTTGGAAAACCGCCTGTTATCAACGAAAAATGGTCTTAGAGCGGTATATTAAGTCAGTTAAAGAGTTGGTGTCTTTATTGAGTGTATCTATGCACTGGAGTGATGTACTACCAGATTTGCTAGAGTCTTTGGAGTTGGATCAATCACAGTTAAGTGGGGTGTATGATGATTTGGCGTTGCGTTTCCGCCAAGAACCTTATCGCCTGAAGTTATCTTACATTCTCCAGCGGTTGGAAAATACCCGCGATCGCAATTTAGCCTTATATAATCGGGAAACCCCAAACAATGAAGATGCACCTATGTACCGTTCGGGTGCAGAATTCTTAACAGAATTGTTGTTAATTCAACGCAACTTAACAGAAACAGGTTTAAGTTGTCGAGAGTTGGAAAACCTGATTTGTCAAGTAGAAATCTTTGATTTTAATCTGACTCAATTAGATATTCGGCAAGAATCATCCCGTCATGCTGATGCTATCAATGAGATTCTGGAATACTTGCAACTGTTACCCCAGTCCTACAACGAATTATCAGAAGCACAAAGAATCGCCTGGTTAACTTCAGAATTGCAAACTCGACGGCCATTGATTCCCGCTGAATTACCATTTTCGGAAAAAACCAATGATGTGATTGAAACCTTCCGAATTTTGCGATCGCTACAACAAGAATTTGGCATTAAAATCTGTCAAACTTATATTATTAGTATGTGCCGTGAAGTTAGCGACGTACTAGAAGTTTTACTCCTCGCCAAAGAATCAAGCTTATTTGATCCTGTAGTTGCAGTGGGAACAATTCGCGTTGTGCCTCTATTTGAAACCGTAGAAGATTTACAACGTTCTAGGGGCGTAATGCGCCAACTGTTTGAATTGCCTTTATATCGGGCAATGCTGGCTGGAGGTTATACCACAATCAACAAAAGTGAAGAACAAGCATCTCCATCTGTTTCTACTTTGAATCCTAACTTACAAGAAGTAATGTTGGGGTATTCCGATAGTAATAAAGATTCTGGTTTTTTAAGCAGTAACTGGGAAATTCATAAAGCTCAAAAATCACTTCAGAAAATCGCCGAAAGTTACGGTGTAAATCTGCGGATTTTCCACGGACGAGGCGGTTCTGTAGGTCGTGGTGGCGGTCCTGCCTATGAAGCGATTTTAGCCCAACCAGGTCACAGTATTAGTGGCCGGATTAAAATTACCGAACAAGGGGAAGTCTTAGCTTCTAAATATTCCTTGTTGGATTTGGCTTTGTATCACTTGGAAACCATCACCACAGCCGTAATTCAAGCCAGTTTATTAGGAACAGGGTTTGATGATATTGAACCTTGGAATGAGATTATGGAAGAGTTATCTCATGCGTCGCGTCAGCACTATCGTAACCTAATTTATGAGCAACCTGATTTCATTGACTTCTTCCACCAAGTCACCCCCATTGAAGAAATCAGCCAATTGCAAATTAGTTCTCGTCCGGCCCGTCGTCCATCTGGTAAAAAAGATTTAAGTAGTTTAAGAGCAATTCCTTGGGTATTTAGTTGGACACAAACCCGGTTCTTATTACCTTCTTGGTATGGGATTGGAACAGCCTTACAAGAATTTCTGGACGCAGAACCAGAACAACATTTGAAATTACTCCGCTATTTCTACCTCAAATGGCCATTCTTTAAAATGGTGATTTCTAAAGCCGAAATGACTTTAGCAAAAGTGGACATGGAAATGGCGCGTCACTATGTTGATGAACTGTCTAAACCTGAAGACAAACCGCGATTTGAGAAAGTTTTTGAGCAAATTTCTAGCGAGTTCTTGCTGACCAGGGATTTAGTTTTAAAAATCACCGGACACCAAAAACTATTAGATGGTGATCCAGTATTACAACGTTCTGTACAATTAAGAAATGGAACAATTGTGCCGTTAGGATTTATTCAAGTTTCCCTCCTCAAACGATTACGTCAATCAAAAAATGCACCAACAACCGGAGTAATTCATTCTCGTTACAGCAAAGGAGAATTACTCAGAGGGGCGTTATTAACCATCAACGGAATTGCTGCCGGTATGAGAAATACAGGTTGATAATGGGTAATTTGGACAGCGATCGCCTCCCCGGACCTAGCAGATTTTCTAGTCTACTAGCGATTCCGACGGAGCGCTTCGCTATCGTCTCATTTTCTAGTTGGGGCCGATTCTTCCTCTAGATAAGTGGAAACCTAGGAGAAAACACCAATCTAGCAACTTTCTGGAAAATGTTTCAGTCCCCTTGCGGGGATTAGATAAGTGGAAACCTGGCGGTTTGGCAAATCTCCAGGGTTTTTGACCCCGCTCTAGGTCTGCCAAATTTATCTTGATAAGCTGTTACGCAGCTAAATTTGATAACCATAATTTACTTGAACTTTGTAGTGCGGGCATCTTGCCCGCTAGAATTATACAAACTAAATGCACAACAGCTTATAAGTGTAAAATTTAGCTTAATCAGCAGAAGCCCCACGTCTCACTCTTAGGAGCGTGGGATGAATGCGCGTGAGTTGAGTTGCGTAGCCCAAATTGTATTTGAGCGTAGCGAAAACAAAGAAGGCTACAGCGACGAAACGAACAAAATATTGATTTTATGTTATTATAAAAAAGTAGGTGTAGTCCAATTAAATGCAGAAATGCAGCCTACAAAACAAAAAACAAATCTCAAAACCAAAGAACCGTGGGGCGCACGGTCTTAAAGCTCAGTTAATGTCCTCATAGAGGAGTCACTGAGAAGCCCACACTCACCTGAAAGGGAGTGTGTGGAGTACGTCACCAAGTTACTTGTCAATAGTTAATGTATTGCAAATAGTAAAGCCTTAAATTAGCTAATTATTCTGATAAAGTCCTATTTCCTTGACAATATCGGCTGTAACTTTCTGTCTTAAATCATAAGGTGAGAGAATTTCTACCCTTGGTCGCCAAGCTCTTAACCGCATAGTTACATTATGATCCCCATGTCGGTACTGAAGACTGTAATAAGCATCCTTTGGGGAACGATTAGCGAGAACCTTTAATAATTCTGCCTTGTGTTCTGAATTAACTACAGAACTTTGAATCAAACTTTTCGCTTTTTGATAGCTAATCAATTTAAAAGTTTCATGGCGAGAGGTATCCCGAATGTAGCGGTCATGATAATCTCGTTCAAATCGTAGCAGCATTAGTCGAGATTCTAAATAAAAATCAAATCCTAGTGCCTTATCCATTTGCAATTCTATTTCTTCTGGACTTGGTAAATTTCTTTGGTGATACCTTTGTTGTAAGTTTTTAGGAATCCTAGGATTTGTCCATTCAATTGGCGTGATGTTCTCGATTCTATCCAACCGAAAATTATACCAATCTGTTTTTCTATCAGGACTTTCCCCAAAGGCACATAAATACACTGCACGTTGTACATAATAAATGCAAACAGGATAAACCAAACATTTGTTAGATTCTCCTAATCTAGCACTATTATAAATTAACTTAATTGGTGGGACTGGACTTTGTGACCAAAGTTTTCGCAGTTCATATTGCCAATTTCCAACTTCGTCTACAGCAGTTACCACATAGTCTAGTTTCAAAAAAAACCGCTGCACGCCACCAATTTTTTGCGACATATTCTCAGCGATTTCTGCTAAATCTTCTTGATTCAGGAAATTTAATTCATGATTATTAGGTTTAGTAGTAATAGGACGAGAAGGTAAATATTGAACTCGATGATATTTTTGCTCTCGATTTTCTAACCAACCTAATTCTTCTAAAATTTGTAAATCTGCTTGTAAAGAACGACGAGTTACCCCAAATAATCGTTTTTGGAGAATTTCATCTAAATTAGAGATATTAACATGAGATAATAAAGAGTGTTTCCATGTTTCCTGATTCAATCCAGTTTTATCATCAAACAACCATTCGGCAGTAGTTTTTGCACAATGACAGTTAGAGTCATGGAAATCGGGAATTGTTTCTCCTTTGGGGTGTGTCGAACTAAAGAAAGCGGTTTTCCAATCTGCCAAGGTAAAACCATCCTCTAAGAATACATGATCTTGATCTTCTCCATACAAGGAACGTAACCACACCCACAACCGAATGGCACGGAGGAGGTTTTGTTTGAGAGAACCGCGTGCTAACCATTGCAACAGTTCTACTTGGGGGACATCAGAAAAAGTTTGCTCAGACACTTGCAGTAAAGTTACTTGTGTGGGAAAAAGGGCGGTTGGAAACCGCGTCTACAGGGGTAAAACCCACCTGCGTGGGTTTAATTAGCAGTTAAACAGAATTAATTGCACAATGTTATTGCGTAAGCGTGGCGTTAGCACTATGGAACGAAGTGAAATCAAGCGATAGCCAGGGTTGTGATTGCTTCCCTTCCCTTGCAATAACTGTAAATATTTTTGTCCAATTACTGATCTTTGCTTTTGCCTTAGTCCATACAGGCGGATTTTGTTTTTGTACCAGCGATTTCCAATGACCTGAAGTTTGTACTTCCAGCATAGACTAATCTGGAATAGGCTGCTTCCAATGCCATGTATGATATAACAGTCAGTGAATCAGTAAAGGTAATGACTACTTACAACATTGAGTTCAAGGACAATATTTTACGGTTGAGTTTTGGTGAACCTGCTAAAAATGACCAAATTGTCCAAGATGCTGCCACTAAGTTAGAGCAAATGGCACAGTCGGGGGAATTAACAGGAGGACAACTGCTAAGGATTAATGGACCCGTTTCTATCCCTGCGGCTTTTGTGTTGGCACATAAATTAGCCCATATTTACGGAGCAATTGGTTTTTTTGATCCAAAATTAGGTAAATACGTGATTTGCATCACACACAATCCGGCATATAAACTGGGATATCTAATTGATTGAAGTTTTGCTTGAGGAAATTACTTGAGTCATGTTTTAATTATTTTATAATCCACTGCTGTTCCATGAGTAATTACCATATCAGTCTAGAAGGTGACATTTTAAAGGTAGGATTTGGCAGTACCCTGACCACAGGTGATAAAATTGTCTGTGATGCAGTTACCAGATTGAATCAAATGATTGTTTCTGGGGAATTACCGGGGGGTTCGCTGATTAAAATCAACGGTCGGATATCGGTACTGGTGAGTCAGGTTTTGGCTGATAAATTATCTAAGTTGTATGATGTCATTGCCCTTTTTGATCCTAAGATTGGCGATAAGGGGCTGGATAGGTACGTAGTCACCATTAGTAACCATCCTGATTATCAAGTCGGGGATATTTTGGATGTGGTGCAGATACAGCAGCAGTCAAGTATTAAATTGGTGATTTGTGGGTTTGCAAACACGGGAAAGACCTGTTTCCGGGAAGGTCTAAAACAAGCGTTGTTACAGATTCCCAATGCACCGGAATCCTATTTTATCTCTGGTTGTCCAGATGGGGATGGTTCTTGGTATGGGGAAACGGCACGACGGGACGCAGATTTAGCAAATAGGTTAAAAACACAGTACAAGGCGAGTTTTACCCCGGAATTTGGACAACTGAAGGCACAGCAAGTCAGGGGTATCAATACACCAATACTTGTGTTTGATGTCGGTGGCAAAATTTCTGATGCTAACCGTTTGATTATGGGGGAAGCGACTCATGGGGTGATTTTGGTGAAGGATGAAAGTGAGATTGCACTTTGGGAAGAACTATGTGAATCGCTGGGTTTGTCGGTGGTGGCCATTGTTCACAGTGATTATGAGGGTGTGGAAGATGTGATTTCCCAGGAAACGCCGATTTTGAGGGGTAGTGTGCATTGCTTGAAACGGGGGGAGGATGTTTCTGTGCGTCCGATGATTCGGGCTTTGGCTGGGGTTTTGGTGGGGTTGTCTAGTGGTAGGGAGTTTTAATGATGACAAGTTCTGAAAAGGTTGCATTACAGGTTTTTCAACAAGCGATCGCAGCTTTGGCTAAATGGGCTAAATTTGATTATACTTTTCAGGGTAATGAATATCCAGAGGTTAAAAGAGCTAAGTTTATTTTAGGTTGGAAAGAAAATACAGAAGTTGGAATATTGCGCTTGTTATTTGATAATGTGAATTTATCTGATGAACCTAAAAAAGAATCATCAAAAATTCATTACAACAAATTAATGGCAATTGACAATGATAATAAAGAATATCCTGATATTCCTTATCCATTAAATCGTGAGCCTAGCGAAACAGAACAGAAAGATTTTAAAGAAAAGATTAATCAAGAACTTTCAGAATATCTCAAAGATAATTTAGAAAATCTTTCTTTATTGATGTTGATATTAGAAAAATTTGGTTCATGTCTCAGCTTTGGTGAATCTAATATAGCCTTGGTAGATATGACAAGAACTACAGCCGCAGTTGCAACAGCTTTAATTAACAATCCTGCTGAAGAAATTAGTTTAATTGCTGGTGATTTATCAGGAATACAAAAATTTATTTATACGATTTCTTCTGATGGTGCATTAAAATCACTTCGCGCTAGAAGTTTTTATTTAGAGTTAGTTACAGAAGAAGTAGTACAACAATTACTAGAAGAATTAGACTTACCACGCACCAGTATTATCTATGCAGGTGGGGGTAATTTGTACTTACTAGCTGCGGCTACTAAGAAAACAGAGGATAAGGTTAAAGAAATTCAGTGTAAATTTAATAAGTGGCTGAAAGATAAGTTTCAGAGCAAAATATTTTTAGCTCTCGACTGTCAAAGTTTTCATATTAGTGATGTAGCAACTAACAAATTTTCATGTCATTGGAATCAAGTAATTCAGCAACTCAATCAGCAAAAAATGCGTAAGTTTGATACACAAATAAATGATTTACTTGCATTGCGTGATAGTTTTGGTGATCGCTGTCGTGTTTGCCACAGAGATGATACAACAGATTTAAAACAGTTAAATACTGAAGAGGATGATTCTGTTTTGGCCTGTCCAACTTGCCGTCAAATGTTCCAGCTAGGAAGTCAATTATTTAAAACTAAAGCTGTTGTACGTTCTCGTTGTGATGATATACCAAAGAAGCAATATCAACTTTCTCTTCAAGGTGGTTTTCATTACTTTCTTTTGGAGGAAGCACCAAAACAAAAGATTCAGAATGATGAAACACTGTTTTTAATCAATAACTGGAACATAAAAGACTACTATTCTTCTAATTCCGTACCGCTTTTATTAGGTAACTATGGTAAAGAAAGTTGTGAAAATCCGGGAAATTTTATCCGCGCTCATGAATTAGCAAAAAAATCAACAGGAATCAAAAAAGTTGGCTATTTGCGAATGGATGTAGACAATTTAGGAAAAATATTTGCTAAGGGGTTGGGTGATAATCATACTTTACCAAGACTTGCAGGATTGTCACGTCAGATGAGTTATTTCTTCAAAGCATATCTGAATAGTTTAGCGAAGAATAGACAATTACCTAAAAATGCCAAATATTTAACTTCTGAATCTAATGGTGAAGCATATTCTCGACTCAATCTTTTATTTATTTATGCAGGTGGTGATGATTTATTTGTCAGTGGTTCTTGGAATGAGTTAGTTGAATTTGCTTTTGATATTTACCAATCTTTCCGAGCTTATACAGGGCATAATTCAGATATTACACTTTCAGGAGGTATCAGTATTAATGATGTGAAATATCCTCTTTATCAATCTGCGGATGATTCAGGTGCATCTGAAAATGAGGCAAAAGCAAATGATAAAGATAGCTTAGGTTTATTTGGAGAAGTTTTTAAATGGGATGAGTGGATAGGAAGAACCAATGTATCACCATCTGATATTCAAGTTATTTCAGAATGTAAATCATACATTAATAAAACTGAACAAATAGAGTTATTTGGAATTTTACCTTTTGTCGATAAATTGTTAAATCATCCTGATTTAGATTATTCTGAAAGCTTCATTCGTAACCTTTTGGTAACTGCTGAAGTTCAGGAATTAGCATTAAAGGAAGCAAAGGAAGAGCAAAAAAATGATATTAATGATATTAAGTATTTTCTCCATTTACCAAAATTAGCTTATGCTATGTCAAGATTACCTCCAAAGTTACGGAATCATGAAGATTTTGCACCTATTCGGCGGTCTTTTATGAGTCCATATAATGCGCCTTATTTTCGGGCGATCGCCACTTGGATTGAATTACTTACTCGTGAATAAAATATATGAATAAGCAAGACGATGGACAAAATTTACAGTCAAAGCCTGTTCCAAAAAAAATAATAACCTCTCAGGCTAGTTTTGAGCCACAAATAAATGAAAATATCAGTACAAGGATGGTTAAAAAAATTGACAAACTTAGTGCTTTAAAAGAATACAAGACTCGTGATTTAGTAGAAGACTCTGAGGAACTTGGAAGAGAACTTTCTAAAAAGTTAAAAACCACGCAGATCCGAAAGTTTCTAGATGCTGTGAATCGCCTTAAAGCTCAACTAGCTGATAAAGGTTTCACTGAAGAAATAAAGTCAGAATTAATACTTCTACGACCCAAGCTTGCTTATGCTGCTGCTCGCCAACCTGGTTCGATGGATTCACTTCAACAAGTTTTAGAAGCAGCAATTAAAAAAGTTGAAGATGATCCAGACAATTTCAAGAGATTTGTCCAGCTAATTGAATCAATTATTGCTTATCACAAAGCATCAGGAGGAAGAGAACAGTGACTACAGCAATAAATAATAATCAACATAATCAACAAAAACCATTACTTGGCAAATTACGTCTCACAAGCACACTTCTTGTAGAAACTGGTCTTCATATTGGCGGAGGTGGAGAAAATCTCAACATTGGTGGACTGGATAAACCCGTAGTTCGTGACCCAATTACTAGACATCCTTACTTACCAGGATCATCTATCAAGGGCAAACTACGTTCAATTTTGGAACGCTTGCTTCCTAATAAACCTTTAAACCGTAAGGGCAGCCGTGATACTTATCGTTACGAAAGTGATGATTTGGAGAGTGGGTTTACAGAAGTTGGACGAGAACAGTTTATTGCTTTTGAAGGCGCTCGAACTTGCCATATTAGTAGATTATTTGGTTCGACTGGAGTTAGTTGTTGGATTCCCTCTGATATTGTGAGAAGCCAGAATTTAGAGGCTACTGGAAATAGCAAAAATATAGAAGGTGTTGAATGTTTAAAAGCTAAAGGTCGTAATGCACCTGCCCGATTAATTGTTCGTGATAGTCATCTTTTAACAACCTCAGCGGAAAAGCTGAAAAAAATTGACACTGGGTTATATATGACCGAGTGGAAGTTTGAAAATGGCTTGGATCGAATTACAGCAGCAGCTAATCCAAGACAAGTAGAACGAGTACCAGCAGGTTCTGAGTTTCGTTTTGAGTTAGTTTACACAATAGAGGATACTATTCAAGCAATTGAGGATTTAAAGAATTTAGCGATCGCTGTTGCCATTTTAGAAGATGACGCTTTGGGGGGACATGGCTCAAGAGGTTATGGGAAAGTCAAATTTCAGAACTTTCAATTTTCCTACCATGATATAGAGCAATATCGTCAAGTTGTCAGTGGTGAGACAAGCTTTCTAAGTCCAATTTCTCTAGTTGACACATCAGAATTATTAAGCAGATTTAGTGAAATTCAGGGATTACTACCAGGGAGTTGAATCTCAAAATGAGTATTTGGAAGTTAGCAAGGCTCAAATTTGGGCGTACTCTTGCCCATTTTGGTGAACTAGGAATTGGACTAGAAAATACTGCTGAAAGAGTACCATCAGACACTTTATTTAGTGCTTGGGTGAGTGCTTATGCAAAACTTTTTGGTGGAGATGCTGCTACAAACCTTTTAGAGCAATTTAACACTCAACAAGAAGCACCATTTCGTCTCAGTTCTACTTTTATTTATCAGCAAATAGAAGAAAAACTGATTTATTACTTACCTCGTCCTTTAAATTTTCCTCCTAATTACCCAATTGGAGATGACTTAGATTTTACTAAAGCCTATAAAGTTTTAAAGTATTTACCTTTGGAAATTTGGCAACGTTGGTATCAAGGAAATGGATTTACAGATAAGGAAGAATTGAAAGCAAAAATCAAAAATAAAGCAAAAGGAGAGTTAACAAACGCAGGGACTTTTGATTACAGTAAAGCATTTGAAATCAGTAAAGTTCCCAAAATTGCAGTTGATCGAATCACCAGAGCAACAAACATATACCATACAGGATTTGTTCAGTACAAATGGAAACTCAATGATCAACAAAATGATGATGTTGAAAGTTTATCAGGTTTGTACTTTCTGGTTAATTTCTCCAATCCAGATTTAGAAAATACCTTTTTTGCTGTTTTAGATTTTCTGGGAGGTGAAGGTATTGGTGGGGAAAGGTCTAGTGGTGCAGGTCAATTCAAGGTAGAAGCAGATAAATTAGATCCACTTTGGCAACAAATTGTTAACTTTAATGATGCTAATCATCACAGTTTAATTAGTTTGTTTTGGCGACATCCTTTACCTGATGAATTATTGAAAAATGCAAGTTATGAACTACAACAAAGGGGCGGTTGGCTTACTTCTCCTTCTTCTGGACGACAATTACGACGTAAATCAGTCCAAATGTTTGTTGAAGGTTCTGTTTTTTCAGGTCTACCTCAAGGAAAACTAGCTGATGTAACTCCTGGTAAATCTACAGATCAACTTGATAAAGTTATAGGTCACAGAGTTTATCGGAGTGGTATTAGTTTAAGTCTTCCAATTAGAATACAGGAGAATAGTAATGTTTGCAGATGAGAATATCCTCCATAAACCAGAAGTATATGAAAGCAAACAGATTCAAATTACCAGCCCTATTTTACATATAGGCTCTGCTGTAAGTAAACTGAATCCTTTTGAATATGTTGCAGACAGTAAGCGAGTTTATTTACCCAATCAAGAAGCACTTGCTAGAGCGTTTAAAGAGCAAGGAAGATTAAATGAATATATTCGGAGAATTGAAGAACAGGAAGACTTATCTTCACTACTGGAAGTAACTTTTGGAGATGACTGGCAAAATGCTAAAAACTCGAATGGAGAAGCTATTTTTCCTAAAAATACCAGTAGCTTGAGATGGACAGAACAGAAAATAACTGAACTTCGTCCAATGATTCGTAATGGCTTTGGACAGTTGTATATTCCTGGCTCTTCTATTAAAGGCGCAATCAGGACTGCGATCGCTTATCATCTACTTAAGTACGAAGAAAAATACCAAGTAGCAGAAATAAATAGAGTTAGTGAAATAGAAAGAGGATTAAGAGAAAGACTAGAAACCGGATTTAAGTTTTCAGAAAAGGAGAAAAAATCTTTATCAAAACCACTCATGAAGAGTTTATTCTCAGACTTTATCCTTAGCGATGGTGATAATCCTATTGGTAAAATTGGCGATGCTAATACAGATTTTATGAGAGCAATTCATATTACTGATACTCAACCACTTTTAGAAAAAAAAATAGCTGATAAACAAGGAAGAAATCGCTTTTTTAACTTGCCTATTGTAGCTGAAGTTATTGTTTCTAGTCATTTTTCAGACTGGAAAGCAAAATATAAAGCACCTATTTACGCTGAAATGGTGAAAAATGTCCAAACTCAGTTCACCATCAGCCTAGATAAGAAAATGTTGTCTTGGTTTAAACATACACAAGGTATAGATATTCCTTTTCCTTTCAATAATATTGATGACATACTAAAAATTTGTCAAGAATTTGCTCAAGATCAGTGGGATGAAGAATATAATTACTGGCAATCAGTTCAAAATAATCCTTATGCTAAGGATACAAATCGTCAACCCATAAATTTAGATTTCAATACCATTCGAGATTTTTATGAACCAGAAAAATGCCCTTACAATCTTAGGATAGGTTGGGCAAGTGGAATGAATGGTACAACAGTTAATTTATTATTTGATGAAGAACTTAGAAAAGATATTCGTGATAATTGTAGTTCCAGAAATGCACCTGGTTTTGAAGCACCAAAATCTAGACGGGTTGTAACCATATCTAGCAGAGAGATTAAGTTTATACCGGGTTGGATCAAGTTTAAGGTACTATAAATATGCTAATCAATTCAACCTTCACATTAACCGCATCCACATTAACAGTCTTACCTCGTTCTTATAACTTGGAATTGGTAAAGCAACTACATCACCAGCTAAGTTTAGAAATGGGAAACGAGATAATTTCCTCAGTTTCCTACTCAGGAATAATCGGTTTTTATTCAACATCCAGAAATTTTATTACATTCCATCCAGAAGAATTTTACCAATTATCCCTATCTGGATTAAATGAAACATCTGCTAAAGCCATTTCTCATCTTAAATTGGGGGATTCGTTAGAATTTTTAGGAGTAAAATTTAACATTATTAATCGAGAAGATGAAATTACCAGTTATGAAGAACTATATACAACATTAGTAGGTAATGAACCAGAGCCTATTAGAAATTATCACTTACAATTTATCACTCCTACGGCATTCTCTCAAGGTGGAACAAAATTATGTTTACCTGTGCCTACATTAATGTTTCATAGTTGGTTAGAAAGATGGAATAATTTTGCACCTGTTTATTTAGGAGGTGATGAATTAATTGCTTATTTGAATAATGCAGTATTACTTAAACATCACAAAATTCAAACACGAACTTACCAATTACATAAGGGTTTTATTAATGGATTTGTCGGTGATGTCAAGTTACAAGTTTTAAACCGTGCTGATCCTTTATTGGCAAATGTAGCTAATTTATTAGTTCAATATGCGCGGTTTACTGGTACGGGAATTAAGACACGATTGGGAATGGGACAGACAATAGTTAAAGAATCTAATTAGTAAATTCAGGAAAGGGGCAAAAAATCATGAATACAAAACCTACAATTATTATTTCCCCTTGTGGAACTAGCTTGTTAACTAATGGTACAGAAGAAAATCTTAGAAAACTCCTAAATCAAACAACAAACTGCAAAAAGGAAGAGCTAACTAAGGAGCAAAAAAATATTATTGATAAGCATATAACTGAACGCAGACAGCTTATACAAAATGCTGGAATAAATGAAGCTCGGAAATTAAGTGCTGAATTAAACGGAATAATTACTTACTATGCTGGAACTCCAAAAGGAGAACAGCACATTTTACTCGCTACAGATACTTATTTGGGTCATAGCACAGCTAACATGGTAGCTGAGTGGTTACAAAAACAGGAGTTAAAAGCAACTCCAAAAAATATCAAAAATCTTTCTACTAAAGATATTGACTCATTTAGAATTGCATTATCTGAAATAGTTCAATGGTGTGATGAAGAACTTGAAAAACAATATCCCAGACCTCACTGGAAAGTAGTTTTTAACTTAACAGGTGGATTTAAAAGTGTTAATGGATTTCTTCAAGCTGTTGCAATGTTTTATGCCGATGAAAGTATTTATATATTTGAATCAGGTTCTCAATTATTAAAGATTCCTCGTTTACCTCTACAACTAGATCCAGAGGGATTTATTGGTAAAAATTTACACGCTTGTCGTCGTATGGCAATTTTATCAGAAGAATTATATGCAGAAGAATGTAAAGAAATTCCTGAGACGTTACTAGAACAAATTGATGATCGTGTTACACTCTCAGAATGGGGTAAACTTTTATGGAAAAAATGTTGTAAAGAATATTATAAACAAGGTTTATTACCTCCATTAATCAAAAAATTGAATTATTCTGAACGCTTTATACAGGATGCAAATAGTTTATCTGAAGATCGGTTAATCATTATCAATGAAAGATTAGATCAGCTTTCCCATTACTTAAAATCTTTAGATTCTGATAAAGAAATATATAATCCCAGGTCTCTTGATTTTAAACCATTGAGAGGTAGACCATTTAAAGGTAAATTATCTTCAGAACCAACCCATGAATGTGATGCTTGGTCAGATAGAGATGCGAAAAGATTATATGGGCATTTTGACGGTAATAATTATTGGATTGATATATTGGGGGAACATCTTTAAATCAATACATTTCCCAATTTCCATAAATATCACACAACCATCTTAATTACACATTCCTCATAGGAGATAAAAATGCAACTTTTAACAGTATTAGGAACAGGTAGATACGAAAAAACTTGCTATACTTGGCAAGATAAACAGGTTGAAACTCGTTATGTAGCTCATGCTTTATGTGAATTTTTTCAACCAGATCAAGTAACAGTATTAGTCACAACAGAAGCTAAAGAAGCACATTGGAATACACTACAAGAAACATTAGGCGATCGCTTTGAATCTACAGATGTTCTCATTCCTTCAGGAAAAGTAGAAACTGAAGTATGGGAAATATTTGATGCAGTTGTCAATTCTGTTGAACCTAACGCCAAAGTTTTATTTGATATTACCCATGCTTTTCGCTCAATTCCTCTTTTAGTGTTATTAGCAGCAGCTTTTTTACAAAAAGCCAGAAATGTAGAAATTGTGGGAGTTTATTATGGTGCATTTGAAGCTAACCGTGAACAACCACCAATTTTTGATTTAACTCCCGCAATTAAATTATTAGATTGGTTAACTGCTACTGATAAATTTCTAAGTACAGGTTCATCTGTAGAATTAGGAAATTTATTGAGTACCATTCAGCAAGATTTTTATCGTAGTGGTAAACAAAAAACATCAGAAATTAGACCAATTAAACTCAGAATTTTTGGCGATCGCATTCAAGCGTTATCGCGTTCTATTGAATTAGTTCGTCCTATTGACTTAATTACAGAATCAGCAAAACTTCAAAATATTCCCACCTCTGAATTGCAAGAAGAAGTAGGTGCATTTGCTAAACCTTTTGAGCTTCTTTTGACCCAAATTCAAAATGATTATAGTCAATTTGCTCTCATAAATATTGAGCAAAGTAGTCCTCAAGAACAATTGCAAAAACAATTTCTGCTTTTACGTTGGTATATTGCGAAAAAGCTCAGTTGTCAAGCAATTTTATTAGGTAGAGAATGGTTAGTTTCTGCCATTTGCATAGCTGATGGAATTAATGATTATCGAGATAGAATTAAACGTAAAGATATAGAAACACAACTAGGACAAATGACAGG
Organism: Dolichospermum sp. LEGE 00240; assembly: GCF_015207875.1. Taxonomy (GTDB): domain Bacteria; phylum Cyanobacteriota; class Cyanobacteriia; order Cyanobacteriales; family Nostocaceae; genus Dolichospermum; species Dolichospermum gracile. The sequence continues at coordinate 10,367 of NZ_JADEVZ010000059.1, read as the reverse complement.
AGCTAATCCCAATTTTAATCAGCCAATAATTAAATATGTTACCAGTGCTGAAAAACTAGGAGGTTTGTGGTCAACTTTAACAGAATATCGTAATGATATTGCCCATGCTCAAATGCGTCCTGCTGATATTAGTGCTGCAACATTAGAAGAATATGCACAGAATAAATTAGTTCAAGGATTATCAGAACTACTACCTGAATTTACGGCATAATACTATATTGACTATACAATTTAGTATTTTGTAGGCAAGTTAAACCGAAAGGCAAAAACTAGCCTAAAATAAAGGGAGTTGGTAAAACTAGTTTTACTAGCTATGTTTTCTCTCCCTTTTTTCAGTAACAACCTACCTTGAGTGAAAAAGCAAGTTATGAGTGAACAAACAAAAGATAAAGTATATTTAGTTACAGGTGTAAGAATAGCAATAGATAGCGACGATGGTATTTTAATAGCAGGAATACTTTCAGATAATCCATTTATAGAAGATCAAGAATCTAATTCCGTAACCGTTCACGGGGGGTACAAAAAACGCTCTATATGAGATTCCACGAAAACAGCATGAAAAACGTTATAGATTTGATTTTTTTAGGTCATTTGAAATTCGCAAAATTTCTATATCGGTTTGCAAATCGTTTTCCAGCCAATTTAAGAACCATTCGTTAATATGTCAAGTTGCCTGAAAAACCCAACAGACAAAGCTTTCAGGTTTTTTAATAAATTCTCACCCCCTGTGAACGGTTACCTGGCGACCAGAAGCAATAAGAGAACTCCACAAAAAATTATAGGTGTTATTTAAAGGGACAAAGGCAAGAAAAAACCTTTACCCCTATGAGAACTTTGGCAAATCAGGCAAGACAAATAGTATTTATTCGACAACATTCTCCTTCACTAATCGTTGGTCAGATGCTACTGCCAGCAGTTCTTCCACAATATCCCAAGCTGCTGCACATTCACGAGAAGAATCGCCCTTAGTTGCACAAATTGTTCTCGCTTCTTCCCGTGCAACTTCTATTTCGTCTTCAATAAAGATGCGTTTTGGATTTTCAAACAAATCACTTTTTCTAAGGAGATCGGTAATTGAGATGATTCCTAATAGCTTACCTTTAATTACGGGAGCGCGACGGATGCCTGTATTGGCAAACAAGCGAGCTACATACTCCACACCAAGCTCAGGATTGACGACAATACAAGGCTTAGTCATAATTTCATAAACTCGCACTTGTTTGGAGTCTTTACCGTAAGCAGCAACTTTATAGACAATATCAGTTTCACTGACCATGCCATAGGGGTCATTTTCTGTACGAGGTTCCACAATTAAAGAACGCAAACCTTTATATTTCATCAAATCCACAGCTTCGGCTACGGTTGCTGAACCACGAATTGTAATCACTTCTGTGGTCATTATGTCTTCAGCTTTCATCATCGGTTTATAAATTCCTGTTAATAGTTGGATTGAAATTTGTGGGTAACTTGTGAATTGTAGTGAATTTGCAAAAAGCCCGCTTCAGCCTTCTCCAGATTGCTCATTACTCTTATATAAATGAGTATGCTTGACTGAGCAAAAAACCATGAATTCTTGGATTCAATCTTCGTAAATTCTGGCTTCTAAGGCATCGGGAAATTCTTGACAATACATCTCAAAATAGCTTTTTGGGTTTTCCACAAAGTCACTTTTTCTGAGGATATCGGTAATTGAGATGATTCCTAATAACTTATCTTTAATTACAGGGGCGCGACGGATGCCTGTATTGGCAAATAAGCGGGCTACATACTCCACACCAAGTTCAGGATTGACGACAATACAAGGCTTGGTCATAATTTCATAAACTCGCACTTGTTTGGAGTCTTTACCATAAGCACCAACTTTATAAACAATATCAGTTTCAGTGATCATACCGTAGGGGTCATTTTCTGTGCGAGGTTCGACAATTAAAGATCGCAAATGGCGTTCTTTCATCAGTGCTACGGCTTCGGCTACGGTTGCTGAACCACGAATTGTGACAACTTCTGTGGTCATTATGTCTTCAGTTTTGATCATGGTTAAAATCCTGAAAGTAATGGGTATGAGTCTGTGGGACTTTGATTGGGTAAATGTCTAAATATGGAGCAGATGGAAATAGATTCACTCATTTCTAATATTTGCTGCTTAGACACTTCTGGAGAAAGATTAGATGTAGTTAATGGTTGAAAATTACTTGGTATTCCGGGTGCGTAAGCCTCAATGACACTTCCATCCAGAGAGCGCATTACCATCAGGTAGTCACAAACTGGACACTCTGTGCGGATAATTTGATGAATCAAAGAATATTCGTGAGCTAGTTTTTCATCAGTTAAAAACTGACGTTTTGCTTCACTACCGCAATTAGGACATGGAAATATATACGCTCTCTGCATGGAGAAACCTCCTCAAGAATGTTAAAGTATTTTGTTTAAAGCTGTGGTGAATATTTCATAGGGAACTACTCCAACAACTATTTCTGATAATTTACCTTTATTGAAAAACATAACTGCGGGAATACTGCGAATATCGTACTTTTTAGCAACGCTTTGATTTTCGCCGTCACCAACATCTAATTTGACTACTTTTGCCTGATCTTTGTATTCTTCAGCCAGTTTATCCATTAAAGGAGCAACCATCATACAAGGTCCGCACCAAGTTGCGGTACAGTCCATAACAAACAACTCTCCCGCCTCTAAGAGCGATTCAAACTCTGATTTTTGGATATATTGAACAAGAGTTTCATGCGGACTTTCAGAAGTAGCCATAGGTTTTTTCCAGTAAAAATTAAAATTGGTGATTATTTGGTTGGGAAATGGGAAATTCTCAAGGATAGAATGGAATGTCCATGAGTTAAGTTATTTGTTGAGTTAAAGCCAATCTCAGAAGTGCTATAACCCTGATGCCATAGAAATTTCAATCTTTTGATTTTTCTTTTATTTCGCATAAAATACTCAGGACTCTTACTTTATTTTTGTGTCATGCAGATAAAATCTGTTTTCCTGCTTTGATTAATCTTTTCCTAGCATTTAAAGTTTTTTTGTTTCCTATTAAACAAGACTTAGAAAAAGAATCTTGTAAAAACTGAGTTACTATTTCGACTGGGCGATCGCCATTAATCACAGTTAAACAACCTTGTTGGCGATAATGCTGAATTAAGGGAGTAGAATGCTCCTGATAGACTTCTATTCGCCTATAAATAACCTCATGATTATCGTCTGAGTAACCTCGTTGCAGCAACCTTTGTACTAAAACATCAATTGGGACATAAAAGCTAAAAACTTGGTCGTAAGGCTGTTCTGATAATGCAGTGTTGCCTTTAGCCCGGATTTCTAATAGTAATTGATCAAGAAGTTTCACCTGGGATAAATTACTAGGAAATCCATCCAGAATCCAACCCCGTTGGGCAGAGAAATGACTTAAACGTTGGCGGATGATATCAAGAATGATATCATCTGCAACTAAATCACCTCTTTCTATATACGGCTTGACTTTTGAGCCGAAAGAAGTCTCTTTAGCGATCGCCTGACGGCATATATCATCTATGGAAATATGCGGAATTTGCCATTGGCTTGACAGTGCTGCCCCCTGGGTACTCTTGCCAGCACCCGGTACTCCTAAGAAAATCAATCGCATTCAAACACCCCCTATTTCCAACCGAAGATGAGATGAAATCAACAACCAATACAATCCCCAAATATAAGATTCCTCTAGGAATAGCCAATATTTGAGATATCATATCTACAGAGGTGATTGAATTCTCAAAACTATGGCAACTGAAAAATCAAAAGACTCTTACCTGTGGGAAAAGCTAGACCAAGCCAGGAAAGCGAAAGCTGCCAGTGGCGGCTATGCCGGCTATGGTTCACCTGCTTTTGGTCAACAGTCAGTTAATGGTGAACTAGTAGAGAATCCATCTGAACAACAGATCATTGAATTAATTCGCCGTCACCACAAGTCAGGAAAATCACTTCCACAAATTGCCGCGTGGCTTAACCAGCAAGGATATACAACCAAGCGAGGCAGTCAGTGGCAACCTGTATCAGTTAAAAGAGTCCTAGACAGGCTATATGGTAAAATACAGAGGATTTCTGGCATGGATGAAGACTGATGTACTTATTGGCTCTGATTTAGAACCACAAAGTAAAAATGTCTTCTTTTGCCCCTATTTGGATAGGCCAGTTTGAATTTTATCCCCCATTTACCTTTTAATCGTTAAACCCTTTATATGTAAACTGTTTCCTCGATTTATCCTTTACATCCCTCATATCATAACTGAAATTTGTAGAAATAATATGTATATGACAAAAAACTTTACAAAACTTCATAAATTAACTTCATCAGCTATTGTCAACCATGCAAATTGATGACCCACTCATTGGCGTTCCCTGCTTAGAAGAGGCGATAGATAGGCATCCACTGGTTGTTGCGCCCCATACTTCCCTAATTAATGTTGTGAATTTAATGAATCAGACGCGAGGTAATAGTTGTTTATTACCTGATTTTGATTCAGCAATTGGCTTTAGTTCCATGGGAGGTACGCGTTCAAGTTGTATTTTAGTCATGGAAGAAACAGAAATACTGGGTATTTTCACGGAGCGAGATATTGTCAAACTTACAGCGGCGGGTAGAGATTTTGCTGATGTGAAAATAGCTGATGTCATGGTGCATCCAGTCATAACCTTGGCGGAAACTGCATTTCGGGATATCTTTGCCGCACTGTTTTTGTTTCGACGATATCGCATTCGCCACTTGGTGATAGTCAATGCAGAGGAACAACTCGTGGGGATTGTCTCCCCAGAAAGTATTAGGCAAGTTTTGCGCCCCACCAACTTGCTGAAAATGCGGCGGGTGTCAGAAGTAATGACCACTCAGGTAATTCATGCACCACCTACAGCCTCCGTACTCAGTTTGGCGCAGATGATGGCGGAAAGTCAAGTTAGTTGCGTGGTGATAGTAAAAGGAGATTCCTGGAACGATGTCTTATCAGCTTTTAAACCAGTAGGAATTGTGACAGAAAGAGACATCGTACAATTTCAAGCATTGGGATTAAATTTGCCTCAAATTCAAGCAAAAACAGTGATGAGTACACCCTTATTTTTGCTTAGTCCAGAAGATTCTCTATGGTCTGCCCATCAAGAAATGCAGCAGCGACGAGTGCAGCGATTAGTTGTATCCTGGGATTGGGGAGCAAAGTTAGCTATCGTCACTCAAACCAGCTTGTTGCGAATATTTGATCCACTGGAGATGTATGGAGTCATAGAAACATTACAACTAACTGTAGCTCAATTGGAAACCGAGAAAGCTAAATCTTTCCATAACCAAAGTAACTCCACCGAACTACCACTACAACCAGACTTAAAGCAGATCCAGAAACAACATATAGTTGCTGACGAAAACTTAGATAACTTGATTGCTACTGTTGAAAGTCGGATAGAACATTTGATCAAAAATCCTAATTTATCCACAGAATTACAGCAAATGTATTTAGGTTTAGCGACAACGGAGATGCAAAAAATCCGCCATTGTCTTCATACCTGAAAAATATATAGGACTAATAACAATTCCCCGATTCTACAACACTGGGTCTCTCAACGACTTTGGGTAATTTTCTCTTGCCTTATTTTCATTGTTGCTAAATGCCAGTTAGTCCAAACTCAAGTCACCATTCTGCTTGGACTTCTGGTTGGAGTATAGCAGATATAACTAGGATAAAAACTATAGAATTACATCCAGAAGCACAAAGAGCGATCGCCCAAAGTTGGCAAGGTATGACACGCTTCCTAAATCACAGTAGTTTTGATGATTTTAACAATAGATTCTTGGAGAGTTTGCGATCTTTCTATACGTTGTATACTTGTTATGTATGCCATTTTTTTGTCATCCTCAAACTATTTTTCTACCCCTTCCTTCCAAGCATCATCATAATCAGCTTTTACTTCACTCACGGTTATTTTTAGGCAGATGTCAAAAATATTTTAACGTCTTTTTTCTACAATTACGTTAATTGGAATACCCCTCTTCCAGCTGGATATATACTGTTTGGAAGTAGACAACTCCTATGGGTTGAAAACCAGATGACAAAACAGCTATTTGTTACCAAAAAATTCGGCACTTATGCTGACACCTTCCTGATGTTAGGTCTGGTACAGCTTGTGGAGTATGCCCTGAAAGCTACTAACCAAAAAAGTGCAATTCAACTTTTAGATCAAGGAACACGCTACTGCCTTCAGTTAAAACAACCTATCAATTTAGAACTGGTAGCCAAACTCAATTATACCAATTCTTTCCCGCCAGTCAAAGGTCAAAAAACCGACATTAGCAAAATACCGCAGGAAATAGATACTTTTAATACAGTGGAGGAAACGGAAAGACGAAAACTTTATCGGGAGTATTTATTTCAACAAAAAGGTAAACCTCAATTTAATGAAGATGCACCAAAACCACCCCATCCAAGTACGCAAAATGGTGTAATTCTTACTTCCATGGGTCATGACCGCAATCATAATGAATTGTGGTATTTAGGATGGCAAACAGTAGGGGCGGGGTCTCCCCGCCCAAATTATGCGGGGTCTCCCCGCCCAAATTCTCCACCCCCAAATTATGCGGGGTCTCCCCACCCAAATTCTCCACCCCCAAATTATGCGGGGTCTCCCCACCCAAATTCTCCACCCCCAAATTATGGGGCATTATTGGTTGCTTTGTTTACAGCATTTAGCCAACAAGCAGAGGATGTGAATAAATTAGTAAATGAGTTATTTACCCAAACTACTGGACAGAAACTACCAGAAACCGCCAGTGCAGTCAAAATTTATTTACCTACATCTGTCCAAGGAGTAAACCGAGTTAAAGCAGATGGTAATAAAGTAGATTCTCATTATGGTTGATTGCTGGGGGCTTATTTACCTTTGGTATCGCAGAACGAATCAAAATAGCAGAACGAGTTTATGATTGGCGCGTTGTTGTTCTTGAACCTCAAGATATTCAGTTAAGTAAATATCGTCAAGTATTGAATAAGCTGCGTCAATTAAACCCACCATCTGGAGGTCATGGAATTGCTAGATTTGATGCTGAGTTGATATTACGTTTTTGTCAAGAATTACTTAATCATCACAAGTTCCAGTAAATACTGAAGAAGATGAATTTGATAATTTTTCGCAACAAATTAATCATTTTGTTAGTAATTTTATTGGAACTCACTTTGGTTGTAAAGGTCAAGTTTATGGTGTCAAACAAATGTTTTCTTTAGGTTTACCAGGTTGGATTAGTCCTAAAACTTCTGAGGAATTAGCAGATTATCATAATATTTTGACAGAACACTTGTCAATTGTTACTACCCTATTAGCAGAAGAGGGACACAGTGAATTATTAGCAGCTTATCGGGATTTCATTACTAGTACCAGTCTAGAAAATTTCTTTTGCTTTCAAGTAATTTATGCTGATTATGTTGTTAAGCGTTTAGCAGATCCTAAAGCTAAACCTCCCCGTTTATTTTCTCTTAATGGATTAAATCTCATGGTGAAAAATTTTAATCATCCTCAAAATGACCAAGAATTAACTTTAACAGATATCACACAAGACCCTGGATTTTTACGGATTGCCAAAGCTATTAATAGCGCCACTGTCTATGCCGGAAAAGATGAGCATGATTGGGATAGAATCTATGGTTTAGCACAACGTTTGACCAGTCAAGCAGGTTCTAAAAAGGATTTTATTATTGAATTATCAATCTTTCTTGCTAGTTACGAAAACGAAAATCTCCGCATTGATGAGGAATTAAAAAAGAAAGGCAAACCTCGTCGAATTTGGACTACTAAAGATGATTTAGATGGAATTATCAATCTCATTGAAAAACATGGTTCTAGTTTGATAGCTAACCTATTAATTGCCTATGGTTATGCCAAGGGTTGGGGTAAATCCAAAGAAGCAAATAAAACCGATTTAACTGGCACATCAGAAACAGAATTAGATAATATTGAAGAAGGAGAATCCGATAATGACTAAAACCAAATTTCCCGTTTATTCAATTTCTATTAGCGGTTTACTTTCTTTACAACTTCATGGTGCAGGTAAGTTCGGGTTTATATGCCACTGTTCTCAATATTGAGGCTTTTAGAATTGGTTATAACCCCTGATTACAAACTACGCTATTAGAGGATGTTTGAAAAGTTTTTAATGTATAAATAAACCCCTCTCTAAATCTCTCCCCGCGTCGGGGAGAGGCTTTGAAACCCCCATTCCCTTGTAGGGAAGGGGGGAAGGGGGGTTAGGTTTCTAGAGATTATCGGGTTCATCTAATACTTTTCAAACAACCTCTTATGACCAAACCGCAGACAAAGCAGATAAAACCCGTCTAACTGTGTCTATGCAAGATGGTTTTGTATTTCGGGAATGGGTACATTTTCAAGGACATCTGCAAATTTGTTGTAGTGCAGGAAAGCATTTAATAGAACTAGAACAATTGTTTGCCCAAATTAATTATTTTGGTAAACGGGGTTGTTTTTTTCAATATTTACCAGAGTGCAAACAAGAAACTTCAGAACCATTATTTCCACCAAATCCTGCTACTGGTTCTACAATTCAACCAATGGATGATTTAGGTGAAAAAACCACATTTAGTCGTATTAATCCTTTTTCTACTGATAAAGCTCAACTCGATAAAGACCGAGTGATTAAATCAGGGTTTTTACCATTAAAACTTATCGCCACCAGCGCTCGTTATGACATTTACCAAAGATATTGAGACTACATTTGCTGGGATGAGTTTAATTCTCAGACAAGATGCAAAAAATATCAATTCTGTCACCTTAGAATCTTGGTTATCAGATACTCAACCTGCACCTGTTTGGATTCAATTACACATTGCTGATGGTATTACTAAAATCATGCTTGTGTTGCCAGATTCTCGATTATATCCACAACTAATGGAATCCATCTGTCAGCGAATTATTGGTAAAAGAATTACTCTAGATTGGCAAAATAAATCATATCAATTAACAGGTGTTGAAGTTGATTCTCATAACCTTCATGTAATTCTCATTTCCATTTCTGCTACTGCACCATTACCAGCAACATTAGGAAGGGCTATTCATGCTCAATGTTTTCAATGGTTTGCTAATGCAGATCCTCTTCTCGCAGAGAATTTACATCAACAATATCCTTTACCAATGACCATAGGAATACAGTACACTTCCCCACAAAGAATCCAATTGAGAATTACGCTGTTAAAACCAGAACTCTTAGCACCTTTATTGTGGGGATTAAGCAGCAATTTGGGTGGTGAAATTACATTAGCAGGAATATCTTGTAAATTAGGTAAGTGGATAAATATTTATCAATCTAGCAACTTTGAAAACCTGTTAGAGATACCATCACAAAATACAATTGAATTACAATTTCTCTCCCCCACCAGTTTTAAACAGAATCAAAATATCCAACCTTTTCCATTGCCTGATTTAGTATTCAATAGTTTACTACGTAGTTGGAATAGATTTGCATCCACAGAATTACAATTTCCTCAAGTTGAATGGCAAGGTCTAGTTTCCGCTTTTGAACTGAAAACCCATGCTTTAAAGATGGAATCTGGTGCAGAAATTGGTACGGTCGGCTGGGTCAAATATCGGTTTCCAGACCCCGAACAAGCCCGAATTGCTACTATTTTAGCTAACTTCGCTGTCTTTTCTGGAGTCGGACGGAAAACAGCTATGGGTATGGGTCAAACTGGGTCAACTTGTGCCTGTGGAATACAAAAAAGGCAAGATGGAACAACACCTAAATGACCATTTTCAAGTTTGTGCTGCGGCTTTATGTTTAGAAGAACGCACGGGTCGCACGATTACCTATGGTGAAATATTTTATCATAAACACGAAATAAAACCCGAAGATTTTCACAAAAGTTTGGGAGCTTATCGGTTGAAAGATAATGCAAGAAAAACCTTTTTGCAAAAAATCCTGTAGGGTTTCCACTTATCTAATCCCCGCAAGGGGACTGAAACAATAATTTCTTATTTAAACAGATGTGTAGGGCTTTAGTGACTCCGGGTGCAAGTTAGCAAGGAAGCACTGGGGGACTGTGGACAGGGACAGTAAATCTAGTGATTGCTAATTGCAGATATGAGTATTTTTTACACTTCTGGTTCTACTCCTAAAGCGCGTAATTGGGCGATGAGGCGATCGCTTTTTTCTTTTTCACTTTCAGCCCGTTGGCGTTCATATTCGGCGGTTTCATGACCATCAAGTAATAAAATTTGGAAAAAAGCCTGTAAAACAAAAAAGCAGCAAAAAAAGAGGGGGTCAAGCAGGTCATAAAGGAAATAGCCGAGACTTATACCCAATCGAAGAATGTAGGGAAGTCATAGAACATCATCCCGAA
>NZ_JADEVZ010000058.1 GCF_015207875.1 Dolichospermum sp. LEGE 00240 | reverse complement strand
TAATTGGTATGAAGTGCAAAGAAACTTATTCACTTTAGTTGTGCGCGACTACATTGTGGACAATCTTACCAATGCTTGTGCTGCTTCATCAACATAGATTCATTTTTTTGTCAATGCGTAAGTCCTATAGCAGTAGTTTTTGAAGGAGAAGAATTAACCTATCGAGAACTTAATCATCGTGCTAATCAACTGGCGCACTATTTGCAAAGTTTGGGGGTACAATCAGAGGTATTGGTGGGGATTTGTGTAGAGCGTTCTTTAGAGATGATTGTGGGATTATTGGGGATATTAAAAGCTGGTGGTGCTTATGTTCCTTTAGATCCTAGCTATACTCAAGAGCGTCTTGCCTTTATGTTGGCAGATACCCAAGCATCAATTTTGTTAACTCAACAGTCATTGGTTGATCAACTACCAGCAAATAAAACCCATATTATTTGTCTCGATACAGATTGGGAAAAAATTAATAATCAGGGACAGCATAACCTAACTTATCATGAAAGATCCGATAATCTCGCTTACATCACCTACACTTCGGGTTCTACAGGTCAGCCCAAAGGTGTTTGCGTCATTCATCGAGGAGTTATCAGGTTAGCAAAAAACATTAACTACGCTAACTTAACTTCCACAGAAACCTTCTTACAACTAGCTCCTATTTCCTTCGATGCCTCGACTTTTGAGATTTGGGGTAGCTTACTCAACGGAGCAAAATTAGTTATTTTCTCGCCACATACACCCTCATTATCAGAATTAGGACAAGCTATCCTCAGCCACAAAATTACAACTTTGTGGTTAACGGCTGGACTATTTCACTTAATGGTAGATGAGCAAATAGAAAATTTAAAGTTGTTACATCAACTGTTGGCTGGTGGAGATGTTTTATCTATTTTCCATGTCCATAAGTTTCACCAAATAGCCGAAAATTGTCAGTTAATTAACGGTTATGGTCCAACGGAGAATACGACCTTCACCTCCTGCTACCCAATGCCAAAAATAGCACAAAAAATAGCACAATTTTATAGCTCCATTCCTATCGGCAGATCAATTACTAACACCCAAATTTATATTCTTGATTCCTGTTTACAACCAGTTCCCGTCGGTGTGCCGGGAGAACTACATATTGGAGGAGACGGATTAGCAAGAGGTTATTTAAACCGACCAGAATTAACTGCTAAAAAATTTATTTCTAATCCCTTTGGAAGCGGAAAAATCTACAAAACTGGCGACATAGCCCGCTACTTACATGATGGTAATATTGAATTTATTGGACGCATTGACAATCAAGTAAAAATTCGCGGTTTTCGCATTGAGTTAGGAGAAATTGAAGCCGTTCTTGCGGAACATCCTCATATTCTCAATGTAGTAGTTATTGTCCGTGAAGATAATCTAGAAGATAAACGCCTAATTGCTTACATTGTTCCCCAAGTTCAAACAACATTAACTCAATCAGAAATGCGCCAATTTCTGAAACAGAAGTTACCCGAATACATGATTCCCTCAGCATTTGTCTTCTTAGCAAAATTTCCCTTAACACCCAATGGCAAAATTGATCGTCGCGCTCTCCCTACTCCTGAACAAATTCGCCCAGAACCAGAAGAGACTTTTATTGCCCCTCGTAATGAATTAGAACAGCAACTTACAAAAGTTTGGGAAGCAATTTTAGGAATTAAATCCATTGGTGTAACAGATAATTTCTTTGATCTGGGGGGACACTCGTTACTAGCTGTCAAACTATTTGCCCAAATTGAAAAAACTTTCAGGATAAATTTACCCTTAGCTGCAATTTTTCATTCACCAACGGTTGAACAACTGGCTAATATTATCTGTTCCCAAGGACGGATATCACCTTACTACTCTCTCGTACCGCTTCAACCAAAAGGTTCTCGTCCTATTTTGTTTGGTATTCATCATATTTACTTCCAAGATTTAATCCGCTATTTGGGAGAAGAACAACCTGTTTATGCCCTCCATTATGGTATATCAGAGCCAAAGGATAAGGCACTCTCTTTGCCTAAAATGGAGGATTTAGCGGCTCATTATATCGAAGAAATGCGATCGCTTCAACCACAAGGTCCCTACTTTTTAATGGGTCTTTCCATAGGTGGTATGGTCGCTTACGAAATGGCTCAACAACTTGTCGCTCAAGGTCAAGAAGTAGCCCTAATAGCGTTATTTGATACTTTTCTAAAAAAGGGTAGTAATGTTAAACTCTTGCCCTTCTCTCAAAGGCTGAAATTACTATGGAATCTGGAATTATCAGAATTTTGGACCAGGGTTCACTTTAAAATAAAAATCAAATTTAATCGTCTCCTATCTCGATATTTCCCTAAGACGAATATAACTGAACAAGTCAAATCTCAATATCTTCCCCACACTTATACTGATTATCCAATAAAGTTACTTCGCGATGCCTATACTCCTGAATCTTACTCAGGTACAGTGGTTTTGTTTCAGGCAATTGATTCTCCTATTTCTATTACTTATAGCTTTGATCCACTAGAAGTTCAATGGAGGAAACTAGTCAATGGGGAGTTAGTAATTTACAACATTCCAGGCAATCATACAGGCATCTTAGAAGAACCCAATGTCCAGCTTTTGGCTGAAAAATTAACAGGTTGTATAGATAAGGCTTTGGGAGATTCTGAATTACTGAATAATGAAAGCGAAAACCAAATTACAAATAATTTAGTCTCCCATCTTGCAAAAGATTCACCCGATTAAAGGTTATTACTGAACAAGAGAAAACTTTACCCGATGAGAGATAATCGGGGTATCAAACATCTCCCCATTCCTGTCACCTCTTAATTTTCGACGCTAGGCGATTCCTACCTAATTCCTATGTCGCGCTTCGCTATCGCCTTCTTGATATCTCTAGTATAAAACATCTCCCTATTGCTGTTGCCTCTTCATCCCTTTTTCCTGGGGGGTGTGAACAGTTACGATGGAATACCTGGGTTTTGGATAGCTTCAGCAGAAGATATTGTTTTACAAAAACTGCGCTGGGGAAAGGGAAGTAAATCAGAAAAACAATGGCGTGATGTTTTGGGGATAATTAAGTTACAAGCAGATAATTTAGATTATCATTATTTAACAGAATGGGCAGAAAATTTAGATTTAGTTGCTGATTTGAGTGAGGTATTAACTCAAGCTGGAATATGAAATGAATATGAAAATATAAAAGTTTAGAAACCCAATTTCTCTAAGAAGTTAGGGATTTTATGTTTATCACCCCCATAATTTGCTAAACTCCTAATTTGGAAAAGCAAACAAAAATCTCAGCAGCAGGTATTAGGGGAGGTTCGCAAGGTGGTTGAAAGTGGAGACATAGAACAAATTCATCCCCAGGATTTTTCATGGCGGTTTTGGCCTATTGTGCCAATTTATCCTTATGGTCAACGGCGCACTATCCGTAAAGAAGTTGTTAAAGATGCTATGTGGACTTTTGATCAATTGCAGGGAATTTTCTATGTAGTTGTGCCAATTCGCATGACTGTAGTTAAGTTGGAAAAAGGCGGTTTGCTGGTTTATGCACCTGTCGCACCAACGGGAGAATGTGTTCGCTTGCTGAAGGAGTTGGTGGCAGAATACGGTGATGTTAAGTATATTATTTTGCCTACGATATCGGGAATAGAACATAAGGTTTTTGTTGGTCCTTTTGCGCGACGCTTTCCCGCTGCACAGGTTTTTGTTTCCCCTGGACAATGGAGTTTTCCCGTAAATTTGCCTTTAAGTTGGTTGGGTTTACCTGGTAAACGGACTCACATACTGCCTGAAAATAGCCAGGAAGCTCCTTTTGCTGAGGATTTTGATTATGCAACCCTCGGACCGATTGATTTGGGGTTGGGTAAGTTTGCAGAGGTGGCTTTTTTCCATAAGCGATCGCACACTCTCTTACTTACAGATACCATAGTTTCTGTACCAGCAGAGCCACCAGCAATTGTTCAACTTGACCCCTACCCCCTACTGTACCACGCTAAGGATAAAGCCTTTGACATGGTTGCCGATACCTCAGCAAATCGCCGTAAAGGGTGGCAGCGGGTAACATTATTTGCCTTGTATTTCAGCCCTAGTGTGTTAGAAGTACCTACATGGAGTGAAGCATGGGGTGATGCCAAAAAAGCGCCAGAACGTTCGAGAAAAGCCTATTTTGGGTTTTTCCCCTTCCAATGGCAGGAAAATTGGCAAGAATCATTTAATATTTTGCGAGGAAATGGCAGAATATTTGTTGCCCCAATTTTACAAAGTTTGATTCTCAATCGCGCCCCCCAGGAAACTATCAATTGGGCTAATAAAGTTGCCAATTGGGATTTTCAATGGATTATTCCCTGTCATTTTGATGCCCCAATTAAAGCCACACCGCAGCAATTTCGGCAAGCATTTACGTTTTTAGAAAAATGTAGTTTATTTAGTAGTAATTATTCTTTACCGGAGGATGATTTTAAGTTATTGAGAAATATTGATTCAGGGTTAAATAAGTTGGGTATTGTCCCACCTGCAAGGGAGAAGGTGTAGAATTTAGGGTATTATTCAAGTTTCTAAATTCAACAAGTTCCTGAAAAACTTAGTTAAATTTTGAATTGCTGGAATTTGAGCTTCTGTTTCAGGACTAATCCAACTGTTATCACTAATACTTGTTTGATTAGTTTTACCTGGTTTTAGAACACTTACGACTGTAGCAATTATCGCCTTTTCTTGGTCAAAAGGTTTCCATTTTAAAGGCTTTTTCTTCCTCTCTTCTTCAGAAAATTTATCTACATACTCTCTTGCTCTTTGCATATATTCAGGATAAACCAAATCACCACAGTCAGATATCAAAGTATCTAAAACTCCTTGTTGAGAATTATCTGGTAATATATAAATTCCTAATTTTGGTGAACCTCCTATGATATTACCAGTTGCATTGACTGTAATAGGAAAATTAGGAAAATATTTTTTTAAACCATGATGATATTTTTCTGCAACTTTGTTAGGTGTATCGTCATCAGCATCAGCTACAATTGCAAAAGCTAAAAAAGTAGAATAATCAATATCAGATAATTTATCATTCAAATTAGTAATTAAATTACTTCCTTCACCTGCATATAAAGCGATTGATAAAGTCTCTGTATACAAAATTGCAGGCATATCAAGTCTTACATATAACTTTCCCCCTTTAGGGTAATTAGGGATAAATTTCCGCCAAAAAGGATCTAGTTCTGATATCTTCCCATCAAATTTAGAAAAGCCTAATAATTTACACAAAATCTTGGAGATAAAAGCCTGATCATGATTCCCCTCAACACCAATTAAAACATATTGCCGACTCACCAACGCACCTCCTGACCTAATTCTTCTCTTAACCGTCTTAATCTATGTCCATCATGTCTAACTACTTTTGTTTTTCCTTCCTTTGGTTCTAAGCGATAAAGCACTAAATCTGAATCTGATTCAGTAACTTCTAATAAAGCATCAACAGCTTCAAGACTATGGGTAGTTGCAAATAGTTGAACATCCATCTCTGTACACCATTTAACTAACCATCGAAAAGAATTTTGTAAGGCTTCTGTGTGAATTGTTGACTCTAATTCATCAATTAAAAGAATACCACCTTTAACACTAGCAAGTTTCAAAGCTATATGTAATAAACGACGGATACCATCTCCAAAGGTGCTAACTGGTGCAAGTCCCAGTCTTTCATGTTGAATATATATATTAAATCGAGAACTTATAGATTCTGGAGATAACAAAATTTCTATATCAGAAATATTGTTATCCATCTGTTGTAATAATTTCACCACATCAGCTTTAAAATTTTGAAATGTTGCTTCTGAAAGTAATCGAAATTGACCAACTTCTGAACGATGAGATGATGGTGTTACTACAGATGTCTTTAGACTTGGTTCTCTCTTTCCAGATAATCTATAAAAACGTTCATCCTCCCATAACAAAAAATCTGTAATCAAATCAGATGGTTCACCAAGTAAACTTAACTGATAACCATCATCTGGAAATACCCCTATTTTTAGCTTAATTCCTTTCCTAACTCTTGGTGTATCTTCATTTTCAATTTCTTGTTCATTATCATTTTCAATTTCTTCTTCGTTGCTAAGATTTCTGATATTGCTTTCCTCTGATAACCATATTTCCTCCTGTTCTTCATAGCTTGCTATTAACTTCTTTACAGAGAATAAACCAGTGCTAGAAATAAGAATAATAGGTTTATCAGCTTCTACAATGGATGCAGAATTATGTGTAAATAACCACTTTATTGCATCCAGTGTCCGAGTACGATACACTCTCATATCCTGCTCTCGTTGATTTGCTGTATTAAGCCATACTTTAATATCTAATGGATGACAGTAAACAGATAATGCTTCTAGAACACTGGTTTTACCTGAATTGTTAATACCAACAAGCAGGTTAATACGTCCGAGATCCCTTAGTTCTAAGTCTCGAAGTCCTCTAAATTGGTGAATTGTGACGTTTTCTAAATTGCTCATAGGCTTATTTTAGCTCAAGCTGTATACCATAGATTATTTTTCTGAAAGTTGTCAACACATAACATACCATATTCACAATGTAAATAGAGTCATCTACCATTTATTTTATCGTAAATAAATCTGATATATTAGATGTTAATAATGATGATTATTTGATTAGATCATATCTCATTAATTCCTCTGAAATTGAAGTTAATCATCAATGTCAAATCTTACTGATCCAAAAAATCAATCCCGCGTTATCGTCATTGGTGCGGGTATAGGTGGACTTACAGCCGGAGCATTATTAGCACATAGAGGTTATAATGTCCTGATTCTTGACCAAGCAATTGTTCCTGGTGGTTGCGCTTCCACCTTCAAACGGCAAGGATTTACTTTTGACGTTGGTGCGACCCAAGTAGCGGGTTTAGAACCTGGGGGAATTCATCACCGCATTTTCTCAGAATTAAATATAGAATTACCCGCTGCGACACCTTGCGACCCAGCTTGTGCTGTATTTCTTCCGGGAGAATCTACACCCATTAATGTTTGGCGTGATTCTCAAAAATGGCAAGCAGAACGTCAAAAACAGTTTCCCGGAAGTGAACCTTTTTGGCAATTATTAACCACTTTATTTAATGCTAGTTGGGAATTTCAAGGACGTGATCCGGTTTTACCACCCCGGAATTTATGGGACTTAGGACAATTAATGAAAGCTGTCCGTCTGAGGACATTTATTACTGCACCTTTTACTTTATTGACTGTGGGAGATGCTTTACGATTATGTGGTTTAGGAAATGACCAAAGACTGCGGACATTTTTAGATTTACAACTGAAATTATATTCTCAAGTTAGTGCGGAAGAAACTGCTTTACTTTATGCAGCTACAGCTTTGAGTGTATCCCAATTACCTCAAGGGTTATTTCATCTGCAAGGGAGTATGCAAGTTTTGAGCGATCGCTTGGTAGAATCTTTAGAACGAGATGGTGGTAAGCTATTAATGCGTCACACCGTTGAAAAAATCCAAGTTGTCCATAACCAAGCTAAATCTGTCATCATTAAAAATCAGAAAACCGGGGAAACTTGGACAGAATCAGCAGATCACATAGTTGCTAATGTCACCGTGCAAAACTTGGTGCAATTATTAGGAGAAAATGCCCCTTCTGGATATAAACAAAGGGTCGAAAAACTCCCACCAGCTTCCGGTGCTTATGTGATTTATTTGGGTGTAGATAAAAGTGCAATTCCGCCTAATTGTCCACCGCATTTACAATTTTTATATGATGTAAATAAACCTATTGGCGAAAATAATTCCCTATTTGTATCTGTGAGTCATGAAGGAGATGGTCGCGCCCCATTAGGAAAAGCCACAATTATAGCTTCTTCCTTTGTTGATTTTATCCCCTGGTGGGAAACTCAAAATTATCAAGAGTTAAAACAAAAATTTACTCAAGATGCCATATCCAAACTTTCTGAATATTTCTATTTGAAACCAGAAACTATTATTCATGTAGAAGCTGCTACGCCTCGCACTTTTGCTGATTATACAGGTAGGGAAAAGGGTATTGTTGGTGGTATTGGTCAAAGGATTCCTACCTTTGGACCCTTTGGTTTTGCGAATCGAACACCTATTCGTAATTTGTGGTTGGTTGGTGATTCTACTCATCCTGGAGAAGGAACTGCGGGCGTTAGTTATTCAGCTTTAACGGTAGTTAGGCAAATTCAAAGTCAAGGGAATAGGCAAGAGGCAATAGGCAAGAGGCAATAGGCAAGAGGGAAGAGGGGACAGGAAGGATCAGTTACATATCAGTTACATAGGGGTTGCTGATTGACTCCTGACTCCTGACTCCTGACTCCTAGTCCTACATAATTGAGGGCGGGGAGACCCCGCCCCTACAATCTGTCACCACAAAATCAAAGAGAGATTACATTTGTATAAACTGGCGGAAAGTCTGGCATTATAGGCGTAAAACTTGGTCAGGGGTGTTACCCTAATGATAAGGTTGCCAAAATATTCATCTAATCGTCAACTTTCTCCGTGAGACGCTAGGCAAACAGTGAGTATCAATGTTGAAAAAACTACAGAAAACACAAATTTATCTGCTTGCTGGTGCTGGACTATGTGCCTTTTTAGCTGGGGCAATGGTATCAGCCCCCCAAGCCGGCAAAACCGTCAGTCAATGGTTGAACTTGAGTCAGGGTAAGCCGGAAAAACTATCTGAGGCGACAAAAGTTAAGTCAGTTGTCTTTTCTGTATTGTCTCAATCTGTACCAGAAAGATTAACAAAACTCACGGAAATTGCTGAAAAAGGCAGTTCCCCAGATCGGGAACGCGCCCGTTATCTACTCTCTTGTGATTATGTGGAAACTTCCCAAGGTAAAAAAGCCCTGAGTCTATTGACAGGACTGGAAAAAGATTATCCTGTATTAGCACCTTATATTTTACTTAAGCAAGCCCAGGCTCATGATATTTTAGGTGAAGATAAGCAAGCTTCTGATTTGCGCCGCAAGGTAGTAAAAGAATATGGCAAAGAAGCAGCGGTAGTCAAGGCTATATATGCGATCGCCCAACCAAAATTAGCAGATCAAGTGATCGCTCAATTTCCCTCCCATCCCCTCACCTGGGAAATTATCCGCAAACGCTTAAAAGATAATCCAAATCAACCCAAATTACAATTAATCTTGGCTCAATACGCCGCAGACGAGCCGGGGATTGTGGGCGTATTAGATCAATTGGTAAAACAGCCACAACTCAAACCCACAGATTGGGAACTCATTGGTTCAGTCTACTGGGATAACAATGAATTTACCAAAGCTAAAAATGCTTACGTCCAAGCCCCAAAAACAGCTACCAGCCTCTATCGTATCGCCAGAGGATTACAATTAAATAAAGAACAAGATCAAGCCATTGCAGTTTATAAACAACTACTAGAAAAATTTCCCACCGCTAAAGAAACAGCAATCGCCCTATCAAGATTAGCCGATATTGCTCCCGGTAAAGATGCCATTATCTATCTTGACCAAATAATTAGTAAATTTCCCGATCAAGCACCTCCAGCATTAGTCAAAAAAGCCCAACTTTTAGCATCTCTCAAAGATAATAAATCAGCTAATACGACAGAGAAATTATTGCTAGGTAAATATAGTAGCAGTGATGAAGCCGCAGAATTTCGTTGGAAAGTCGCCCAAACCAAAGCCAAAAACAATGATTATTTAGGAGCATGGCAATGGGCGCAACCAAT
The DNA here is from genome assembly GCF_015207875.1 of Dolichospermum sp. LEGE 00240. Classification (GTDB taxonomy): domain Bacteria; phylum Cyanobacteriota; class Cyanobacteriia; order Cyanobacteriales; family Nostocaceae; genus Dolichospermum; species Dolichospermum gracile. Next base: position 24,522 of record NZ_JADEVZ010000058.1, on the reverse strand, counting down.
TACTACTAATAACAAAACTAGCATTTTAGCTCCTAGAGCCGGATTTTGGGTGGGCAAATGGGCAACGATACTAGGCAAACAACAGGAAGCTATTACTGCTTATAAAGCTGTAATTAGTGAATTTCCTCAATCTTATTATGCCTGGCGTTCTGCCAGTATTTTGGGTTTAAATGTGGGGAATTTTAATACTTTGCGGGTAATGAATCCGGCAGTTATTCCCCCCCAACGTCCTGTTCCTCCCGCCGGTTCTCAGACTTTCCATGAATTGTATTTACTAGGACAAGATCGTGATGCTTGGTGGCAATGGGAAACAGAATTTAAAAATAAAAAACAGCCTAGTGTTGCTGAACAGTTTACCGAAGGGTTGATGAGATTAACTAAGGGTGAATATCTCATTGGTATTGACAAAATCGCTAAGTTGGAAGACCGAGAAACCCCCACTGAAAAAGCCGAATATACAGCTTTAAGTCAACAATCAATCTATTGGCAAGCCCGTTATCCTTTTCCTTATTTTCAAGAAATTGAAAAATGGTCTACTTCCCGTCAACTAAATCCTCTGTTAGTTACAGCTTTAATGCGGCAAGAATCCCGCTTTCAATCCAAAATTAAATCCCCCGTCGGTGCAACAGGTTTAATGCAAGTTATGCCCAGTACAGGGGCATGGATAGCCCCGCAAATCGGGTTAGATTTCAAAAAACTCAACCTAGAAAATCCTAACGATAATATGATGTTGGGGACTTGGTATTTAGATCATACTCATCAACAGTATGGCAATAATTCCATGTTAGCGATCGCTAGTTATAATGCCGGACCCGGCAACGTCGCCAAATGGTTACAAACCATACCCAAACAAGATCCCGATGAATTTGTCGAAGAAATTCCTTTTGACGAAACAAGAAATTACGTCCGCCAAGTTTTTGGCAACTACTGGAATTATCTCCGACTTTATAACCCAGAAGTTTCTGCCATAGTCAGCAAATATTCAGCAACACACCCACAATTACCACCAAATTAATCAACCCGTAGGGGCGCAGTGCCTGCGCCCTTAATCAATTTAGCAATTCCCCTAGATAAGGAGGAACTTAGATAAAATACAAATTCAGATAAGGTCATCTTCTATGATTGCAACTCCCAGCTATAACTATCTTTCCCCCGCAGAATATCTCCAAGGAGAAGAAACCAGCCCTATCAAGCATGAATATAGAGACGGAGACGTTTACGCAATGGCAGGGGCTAGTAATACTCATGTAATTATTACTGGCAATGTCTTTGCTATGCTGAGAAACCATCTACGTGGCAGTGGATGTCAAGCCTACATTGCCGATACAAAGGCACACATTGAATCCATAAATACTTATTACTATCCTGATGTCATAGTCAGTTGTGACCAAAAAGATAAAGCCTTTCATAATTTTTTGCGTTATCCTTGTTTAATTATTGAAGTCCTATCTCCCACCACAGAAGCCTTTGACAGAGGTGATAAATTTGCTGATTATCGCCACTTAGAATCACTTCAGGAATATGTATTAGTAAGTCAAACGCGAATAAATGTCGAAATTTTCCGTCGTAATTCTGAAGGACAATGGGTATTTTATAGTTACGGACAGGGAGAAAATGTGCATTTAGCCAGTGTAGATTTTCACTGTCCCACAGAAGATGTCTATGAAGACGTGAATTTTGAATCCCCTGCTGTAGAAAACGTAACTAATTCTTGACTGGGAGGAACCCCTACTCTCCTTCCTTCTTCCTTCCTCCTGACTCCTTGACTCCTGACTCCTTGACTCCTGACTCCTGACTCCTGACTCCTGACTCCTGCTTCTAAATTTCAACCATAAAAATTGCCCCCGTTGGATAATTTCCCTCCACACTAATATGTCCTCCATGAGCTTCAATAACCATTTTACAGAAAGCTAAACCTAAACCAATTTGATATGCACCTGTGAGCAGATTTCCTACTTCATATTTAGCAAAAATTACTTCTCTTAATTCTTCTTTAACACCTGGTCCAGAATCAGCTATTTGAATGATGAGTTTTCCTGATGATGTGTAATCAGCAACAAAAGAAATTTGACTTTTTTCTGGTGTGAATTTAATCGCATTAGACAGTAAGTTATCAATCACTCGGCGGATGAGATTGGCATCTAAACTGACTGAAATTCCAGGTGCTGGTAGTTTAGTAATTAGTTCTAGATTTTTTTTAGTTATATTTAGTTCAATATCGGTAATAGCAGTAGAACAAAGATAAAAAATATCAGTATCTGTTCGTTGAAGTGTGATCTTACCAGAATCTAATTTAGCCATGATTAGTAAACTATCAATCATGGATTGTAATTTTCGAGCGCTCGTAATAATTTGGCTGGTTTTTTTCTCCTGACGTTCTTGTGAATATTCTGTAATTCGCAAAATTTCCGCAGACATAATGATAGCTGTCAGAGGATTTCGCAAATCATGAACTATCATATTAGAAAGGTCTTCTCGTAAATATAAAGTTTCTTGTAAAGCATCATATTGTTGTTTGATTCTTAACATGGAACGAGTCCGTGAACGTAATTCTAATCCATTAATGGGTTTGCTAATAAAGTCATCAGCACCTGCTAATAGACATTGGGATAAATCTTCTTTACGAGAAAGGGCTGTCACCATAATTATAGGAATATGCTTCCAATGAGAATTGGATTTAAGTTTTTTGCAAAATTCGATACCACTCATTTTTGGCATCATGACATCCAATAAAATTACATCGGGTTGAAAATAGTCTAAAAGTCCCAGAGCTTGTTGTGCATTGTTAACATAGCTTAGTTGATAACCTTGATTATCTAACAACGTATCAATTACGTCAAAATTATCAGGCTCATCATCAATAATTAAAACTTTAGGCAGTGTAGACATATCTAAAGGTTGCTGATAGCATAGCGTGGCGTAAGCCATAAAAACTTGTTTGGTTAAGAGTCGGAGTCAGGAAGAAGAAGGAAGAAAGCAGAAGAATTTTTATGAGCATAGTTAATGGTTGTTGATACAACAGCTTCTTGACTATGCGGGTTCTTTGACAAGACATGACTTTTAATTACTAATGTAAGTTGCTAGTTAGGTAAATTGTCAGAAATGGCTAACGCCACGCTTCCCTATCAGGATGTCCAGGATTAAAGGATAAACAGGATGAAATTTCTGTTTTCATCACCAATTACCAATTACCCATTACCAGCCTCAACTAGATAACTAGCAACTTGAGTTAATTACTAGTTCCTCTTTGTATGGTATATCTACTTGGCAGAAAATACCATGATCAACTTCACTCTTGACTGTGATTTTATCCGCTACAATTGTTTACCGCACCTTTTACAAAATTCCGCATCTGCATCATGAAAAGCTAAACCACAGCCTTGACAAACAGTTTCCACCTGATTTGCCGTTTTTACCAATCGTCTAATTAAATCACCAATCTGCCAAGGAATCAAAGCCACTCCTGTTAAAATCATTAATACCGTTAATAAGCGCCCTAACTCAGAAATTGGTATGACATCACCGAATCCCACGGTTGTCATTGTCACAACTGAGAAATAAAAAGCATCTAAAAAAGTATCAAAATTCTGGGGATTAACTGGATGTTCAACTTGATAAATTAACCCGGAAAAAATAAAAACTATCGCAAATAAAGTAAATAATATTCTCGCAAAAATTACACTATCTTGATTACTGATACTACCAATTAAAACCTTTTTGTCAATAAATCTCAGCAAACGCAAGATTCTAAACCAACGTAAAAGCCGGATAAAACTAACATTTACTAATCCTATAAAAGACGGCAAAATTGAAATTAAATCAATAATTGCATAAAAACTCAGAATATATTTAATTTTATCTTTCGTACTCCATAGGCGCAGTAAATATTCTCCAGCAAAAATTACTAACACACAATTGTCTAATACTCTTAACTCCCAGCGAGCCTCCTGAGAAAGATTATAAGTTTCCGCCACAAAAATTCCTGATGATACTAAAACCAACAAAGAAATAGTTACACTAATTGCTTTACCTACAGGAGTTTCTATATCTGTTAAGTAAAAGTCTATTTTTTCTCGGTTTAGCACCATCTTTTCCAAAATTGATTGAATATTAAAAATCAAAAGGTTACAAAATTTTTACCAATTAAGAATTAAAATCTTAACCCAACTCCACCTTGTAAAGATAAGGCTGTACCACCAGTATTTCGGTAGGCATCAAAGGCAATAATGGCATTACCAAAAATCACAGTATTACTATTAGGAATAACATAGTCAATTCCTGGTTGCAAAGCAAAGCTAATTTTATTACCAACAGGGGAAGGCGTATCACCACTAGTTAAGACTAAACCAGCACCTAAATAAGCATCTGTTTGCCAGTTGAGAGGGATGTCATAGGAAACAGTCGGGACTACTGCTGTTCCCTTACCAATTAAAGCTTGTGTGCGGAAAGAAATGGGTGTTTCTAGTAATTTGTAGCGAAAAGCCAGGACTCCACCCAATTGAGTACCGTCTGTCAACCCCACAGTCGGACCAATACCAACATAACTGCCATAAGCTACTTGTGCCTGTGCTGGTTGGGAGTTTACCACTAAACTCACAACTGTGCCGATTCCGATTATCCCAAGCCAATATTGAAAACGTTTCATTAGCCTACTCCTGACACACTCTGAATTTAATATAACTTAGGCAAGAGGTTTACTGAAGATCTTATTCTTGTCACCTGAGTTCGACATAAGATAATTTGTGGAAAACTGCCCCAAGTATGAGTCTCAAACCCTGATGATCTCGTTGAAAAAATCATAACTCTGTTCGCGTAGCGTCTCCGAAGGAGAAACTCCTAACACCGAACTCAGGTGGTGACAGTTTCAACTATCTGGATATCCTCAATTTTCCAATCCGACAAGGAAAAATGCACCTATTTTGAGACACCATCAGCTAAAACCTGGCACTTTTTTGTGGTAAAAATCCGCGAAACCCTTTGTTAATAAATGGTTTTAGGTTTATATGGCTAACGCCACGCTACGCTATCAGCAAGTCCTACTTATGTTAGGGAACTTAAAAATAACGATCGCTTAAGCTGTTACACAGCTAAATTGGTTACTGACTTTCTCCTCAAATTAACGGCTGATAAATATCCTCAGAAGCCGGATTCAGATAGGGATGCTGCACATCAATCAAGTTTCTGGCAAAGTGTTGGTTAATTAATTCTATTCTTTCTTCTAGGGCATTTTTACCCTTTTGCCAAGATTCTAACAGCGCATTGGCAACAATTTGACAACGGTTCATCCCAAAACTTTCTTGAGGTGCAAATTTTTGATTTGGTTCTTCTGCTAACCCTAATCCCGGTGCTAAAAATTTCGTAAATAAGGGAATTTCCGGCTGAAAGTAAGCTTGATGTTTTTGATAAATATCTTGAAGAATATTCCGAATTGTGGGGTAATCTCGGCGTTCAAAATGCAGCACACCAGCATCATAACGCTGATAGGCAGCGGGATTATAAAGAACTTGAAAACTAAAGGCAATTGCCGCATTATTCAAAGCTCGGGTTAAACTATCCATAAGGACAATTGCCCCGGATGATGTCACATGAAAATAAATTCGCCCTCCTCCTAAATCAGTATTCTGTGGATCTTTCTTTTCTATTGCTGTATTACTTACTGCTACATAACAGCCATTTTGTAAGCGATTTTTAGGCATCCATATTGCTATTAATTCCCCCACTTTAGGTGGCTTTCTCCGGGGTTGCAGATGACATTCTGGCTCGATATATAAGGTTAATCCATCCTTGTTTACAGCCATACTACCGTCAGGTTCAATTCTCAAAATCTGCCAATCGGGTTCATAATGACCTGCACCATGATTGCTATGATGTAGTTGTTCATAGAATTCTTCATCTACGCCTAAACTATTATTTTCTGGGAAATTTACCTGAGATTGACAGTTATTATTTGTGGCTAAGACTGTTTGTAGTGAACCGTTGTAATAAATACCATAGAGGAAATTTCTCAACAGTATATTCAAATATTTCTGTTTTAAAGAAGGTGAGTTGTGTTGAAACCTATTTGCTATATTTGTGGGTAAGGCAAAAGGTTGATAATTGGGATGGTAAATACGAAAATTAGGTTCTATCTGGATATTACTGGCAATATCGAATAATGTATTGAGAATTTGATTGGTAGAGTCATCAAACATTAATTTGTTTTGCACCTCAAATTTTAGGGAAATATATGTGTAACCATCAGGGATAATATTACTTTACTAACAACCGCGCAAGCGAGTTTTTTCGTAATAAAGACGGACTAATTTTCGTTCTTTATGGGGTTGGGAAAGTTTCTGGAATGTGGGTAATTGCAGGATTTCGACGGCGGAAATCCCAAAAATTGTTAATACTGATTGTTCTGGCATTGTTAAGAGGCTTTTAGCAACTTCGAGCATACATAAGTTACTATTGTCAAAGGATTTTTGGGATTCAATTCTGTGTTGAATTTGTTGAATTAATGCTAAACCAGCAAACTTAATTACCCGCAAAATGAAGTCTTGATGACATTCTAAAATCATGGGAAAGGCATCAAGATAAGCCTGAATTAAAGCTAAGATTGAAGGCTGTATTGCTTCTAGAGGAATCATCGCTAAATTTAAAGATTCTTCTAGCTCTAATGTCGGATCTACTATTAGGCTGGACAGCCACACATCTAAATAACTTGCTAATAAAGTTCCTAAATCAAAAGCTGGATCTCCCCAACCGCAAGCTTCCCAGTCAATTAATTTCATCAAGCAGTTATCTAGCTGTTCCCATCGAGAATGAACTAGAATGTTGCTCAATTGTAGATCATTGTGAGTTAAACAAGATGGTTTCCAATCATAAGCTAAGTCAGCGATCGCCGATTCTAAACTTTCATAACGCTGATACAGAAGATGAAATTGCAGTGCTTCCGTGGGAATTGTCCCAAATGTGTCTGGATTTATTGAGGGTATACCTTGGGCAGGATTGTAAAAATTATAGCGAAACTGTCCTGCGGGGGCAGCGGACATAAAATCACGATACTCACGTTTATTGAACGTGGCTCGGTGTAATCCTGCTAACGCAGTACCAATCGCGCTGGCGATCGCTGTGGGGAACATACTACTCTGTTGATAAAATTTTCCTAACTCCACATATTCGCTGAAGTAGCTCCGCACCAGAATAGAATTCTCTTCATCAAAATGTAACAATGATGATGCGATCGCCCCAATATTACCAATCACTGGAAATTTCTGTAATAGTTGGTGAAATAGCCATTCATTAAAGAGTTCATGGCAATTTTGATCATTATTAATGTGACGTTCTTGTTTAATTAACAGTTGGCGATTATCTGCCAGGATTACCAGTAAATTCCCATTTTTATTGCTATTTTCTGGCAATACAGATTTATATGCAGCGCCATCTTCCGCGCTACACAGCCCTGCCTTGAGCAGATACTGGATAACATTTTGAGAAGACAGTGATAATAACATGAATTATTTCCTAGTTATTTAAATGGCTAAAGAATTACCGCAGTCAATATTGAGGTGGCTGTAGCAGTTCTTAAGTTAATGGTAAAAAATTTACGAACCATTGCTACTATCTACTAATATCCCATTTGTGTCAGAAAGACCTGCCAAAATGGCAATATTAGCTATTTTTCTACTTTCAAGTCTACGGAAGAAACTATAAAATCTTTACAATATCTGTAGTAGAGCTTTGCACCTTGAATCAAACATTACTGTTGCCAAAATAGTTGCTGGTACATATCCAGTGAAAACAACGGTTACTTACATTTGTCAGTGATCCATGTTTCCTGTATATATGTTAGCAATTTACCCTGATAATCAGTATTAGTTTACTTTTGTCCCCAATCCCCTCTAGTATAATATATAAATGGCTATACTTGTATTCCTGTAGGTACAAGAGTCAGGAGTCCAGGAGGTAGGAGCGCACGCTTCGCTATCAGGAGTATGGCTAACGCCACGCTACGCTATCAGGAGGTAGGGGCGCAGGCCCTGCGCCCATTCAGGAGTTCAGGAGAAAGAATTGGAGGGAGGTAAGAATAATATAAATTAGACATAAGTAATGGGACAGAATTAATTACACAATTGATTTTTCTGTTCCCTGTTTCCTTTTAACCAGTTGATTGATGGATCATCTACCAATGCTGACGGCAAATACTATATCTTATACAGCGGTTCAACTTTTACAACGCCAAGCTGCCTCTCTTTTACTGTACCAATCTGTCCTAGACAGCGACGTAGGCAGAGCGTTTCTGAATTTATTACAAACCATCCGTTATACTGATGCAGATGGGCGAGATTGCCTCCAGGCTTACGGTAGTTATTTCCAAGCCTTAGCCAACAGTCATCAAACCTGGGAAGAATATCTGATTCAGCAAATTCTGATTGCGGATAATCCTTTTAGCAAATTGGCACAACGAGAAGAGTTTAGACAATTACCCTCGGCTTTAGTAGTGGCTGTACAACATGATTTGCAAATATTACAAAGTTTCTATGAATGTAATAGTGCGGTTTTGAGCGAGTGGGTACAAATAGCGACGCATTTACCGATTTCTCCTGTGGTTTGGTATCGAGAACCGGAAACCCTAGCAGGAGAAACGGGTTTAATGGTATCTCTTCCTCTGTTGGCAAATTGGGGTGATGCAGTAGCAGATTTAGCCGCTTATTATCAGCAATATGGAACTGGTTTATTTGCCAAATATAGGGCTTTCCGTTGGCAAAGCGGGCAGTTAGTTGGTATTAATTGTCCTGATGCGGTGAAACTGTCTACATTGGTGGGTTACGAGTGGCAAAAAGATGCTTTAGTCAAAAATACAGAGTTTTTATTGTCGGGCGAACCTGCATTGCACGTATTACTGTATGGTAGTCGTGGTTCAGGTAAGTCTTCTTTAGTTAAATCTTTATTAAATGAATATAGTCATAGAAATTTGCGCTTGATAGAAGTATCTAAGTCAGAATTGCCAGATTTACCAAAAATTGTCGAATTGTTGCGAGGTGTTCCTCAGAAATTTATTATTTTTGTAGATGATCTTTCCTTTGAAGAAGATGATAATAGTTTTAAAGCAATGAAAGTGGTTTTAGAGGGAAATGTAACTGCCAGACCGGAAAATGTAGTTGTATATGCTACGTCTAACCGTCGCCATTTAATCCGGGAATATTTTACTGATAGACCAGCCCCCAAGGATAACAATGAAGTTCATGGTTGGGATACAATGCAAGAAAAGTTGTCTTTTAGCGATCGCTTTGGTCTAACATTAACTTTTGCAGCTGCAGATCAAAAAACCTATTTACAAATAGTCCAGCACCTAGCAGCAAATATCAATATTTCTCCCGAAGATTTAGAATACAAAGCTTTACAATGGGCAACCCGTCATAATGGTCGTTCTGGCAGAACCGCAAGGCAGTTTATTGACTTTTTAAAGGCAGATTTAGCTGTATTTGGTGAAAATGTGAGGAATAATGACGTTAATTACTAATAATTCTAACAACTTGGCTACCATAAAACCTAGTAAGATGCAACCAACTATAGTTAGTCATCGAGTCGTACTAGGAATAACCGCTTTTAGTGTCAGTTTTGGTTTAAGTCTTGTTCCTAATTGGGATATTGCTAGAGCCTTTTTTACGGGAATAATTACGGTATTAGCTACTTATACAGCCGCATTTTTCGTTGATAAACGGCGAAGACATGATGACTTAAGGATGATTGGTTCTCTCCAAAGACGGATTCGAGATATAGAAGGATTAAAATCACGTATTCTCAAGGAAATAAACCAGTTAGAAGAATATAGAAATTTATTGTATGCAGAAACTCAGCAGTTAGAAAACCAAATTGGAGATTGTCGTAGTCAAAGAGATAGTTTGCATCGAGATATCGGCACATTAGCTGCTCAAAAAAAGCAAATTGAAGCCGAAATTTATAATCTTAAAAATGAATTTACCCATTTAGAGAATAGTAATATAGAGCTAAATAATAGTTGTAATAATTTGATTACAGAAAAGCGAAAATTAGAGCTAAATTGTCATGCCTCTCGTGCTGAAATCAATCAAATTCAACCTCAACTGGAAATAATTAAACAGCAGAAAAAAGAATTAGAAAATGATGTAATTTTGTTAGAAAGACTTAAACCACAATTAGAAGAAAAGCTTTATGAACTACGCATAGAAATTCAAAATCAAGAACTGGAAATTACTAAACAAAATAATCTACTAGTAGAAACAGGTATAACTAGAAATAATCTGGAAAATACGCTCCAATCATTACAGAATAAGACATTAGAACAAAAAACTGAAGTTAATCAACTGCAAAATCAAATTTCTGTCTTACAAGATGAACGGGATTTATTACAAAATCAAGTTTGGGAATTACTTCAACAAGTGGAAACAATCAATCCCTCAACATTGCCCGATAATGAAGAAAATAATTTAGATTTATTTCCTTTTGATGAATTACTAGAACCATTAGATCCCATAAATAGGAAACATGATCACACAGAAGATTTACCAACGGAATGGAATAATTTTTTCAACTATCTCCCCAGTCATAAAATTCAGGTTTTGAAAGCTATACTGGAACAAGATAACCCCAAAGCTACTATTAAAGAAATTGCTGAAGCTAATATTACTATGCCCAATCTCTTGATTGATGCTATTAATGAAATAGCTAGTAATACGATTGGTGACTTAATTATTGAAACCAATACCGAAGTCCCTGAAATTGTTACAGAACATTTATTAAATGTGAAAAAAATGATTAATAAATATTCAGAAATCGGTTACAGCAGAATTCAGGAGTAAACCTGGCTTTGTGTATAGGTTTCAATTGAGATTTTGTACCTAAAATCTAAATCAGCGAAGATGTTATTAGACAACCGCTATCGAATCATTAAAACTTTGGGGAGTGGTGGATTTGGCGAAACTTACTTAGCTGAAGATACCCAAATGCCATCCCAACGTCGTTGTGTAATAAAGCAGCTAAAACCGATTCAAAATAATACCCAAATTTATCAATTAGTGCAAGAACGCTTCCAACGAGAAGCAGAAATTTTAGAGGAACTTGGTTCTACATCTAATCAAATTCCTAGTTTATATGCTTATTTTCAATTTAATGATCAATTTTATTTAGTTCAGGAATTAATTGCAGGTGATACCGTCACAGAGAAAATTCAACAGCATGGAATACTTACGGAGAATGCTGTTAGAGAAATATTACTATCTTTGTTACCAGTTTTGGAATATGTTCATTCAAAACGTATTATTCACCGTGATATCAAACCCGATAATATAATTTTGCGTCATCATGATGGGAAACCAGTGCTAATTGATTTTGGTGCTGTCCGCGAATTAATGGGAACAGTAGTTAATTCACAAGGAAATCCCACTAGTTCAATTGTAATTGGTACACCTGGATTTATGCCGAGTGAACAAGCATCTGGTAGACCTGTTTATTCCAGTGATTTGTATAGTTTGGGATTAACAGCGATTTATTTATTAACAGGGAAAATTCCTCAAGACTTACCAACTGAACCAACTATGGGTAACATTTTGTGGCGACATTTTGCACCCCATTTGAATATTAATTTTGGGGATGTTTTGGATAAAGCTATTTCTTATCATCCTAAAGAACGCTTCTCTTCTGCTAGAGAGATGTTGACCGCTTTACAAACTCTCTCAAATCCCGTTGCACCTGCTTTTGTCCCAACACCTACAGTTATTGCAGCACCATCTGCCTTATCACTTGAAAATACAATTGCAGTAAGTCCAGGTAATGACGTACAAAATTCTCATCAAACTAATCAAAATACCGCTAGAGGTGGAATAATTCTTGCTAGTATAATTGCCAGTGGTTTAATTGGTGCTTCTATTATTGTTGGGTTTGCTATTAATAAATCACCCTTACCTATTGAATCATCAAATAATAAAAATACATCAGTATCTTCCTCTGCAAGTCAAGAAAATCAAAAAACATTATTATCTAAAAATCCCGAAAGTTCTTTACCTCAATTTTCTGCTAAAACAGAAACTAAAAATCAACAATTATCAGACTCATCTACACTAAATAATTCTATTTATTTTGTTGCTGATTCTGCTTTTCCAGATTTACAAACTGCAACCAATCAAGCTGACAATTTACAAGTAAAGGGTTATTCTCAAGCTGGAATATTCTGGATACCAGATTATCCTAATCTATCAGGTAAACGTTTATATCAAGTATATGCTAATCCGTTTAGTGATATCACAAACTGTATCAACTTCTTAAAAACCTATGGGAAAGTTAATTCAGATTCTTATTGTGTACTTGCTAGTAAAGATGCAAATACATCACCTAATCGGGTATTTTTCAAAGAAATTTCTAATGTCTCCATATCTAATACATCACCCATAAATACCACCAATGCAAATACCAATAATTATTTTTGGATCTCTCTAAGACGAGTTACCGAAGCAGATTTAGTAGGTAAAGATGGTTATGAATTAGATATTATGCGAAATACAGTGTTTGCTGTTAATGGTCGCAGGTTTGATACTCCTGGGTTACAAGAATATTTTAATCAACAGTCTTGGTATAATCCTCGATATTCACCAAAACAATTTCCAGTTAGTTTGCTATCAAAATTAGAACAGCAAAATGTGGAATATATTGCTAAATATCAAGATCAGAATAATCTACGTCATTTTAAAAAATAAATTTTGAATTATATGGTCACAATATATAGTTTTATCTTACGTGGAGTATTAATTTGAAAATTGAAAAAATATAATTAAAAGTTGTTAATTTAACAATAGGACAAAACAGGTGAAATAACTCGAAAAATAAGATTATGTAAAAATCATTGATTAATATTTGATAATGATACTTACCTTAAAATCTCCGTTAACTTCTCCAACAAATCTTCCGCTAAACCCAACAACTCAATCTCATCAATCGTTTCATTACTAGAACTGCGATCGCTCCCTACAACCCCAACACCACCTACTAACAAATCCTTAGCAGCAAAAATTCTCTGATTCTCTGTTAATTGACTTAAACAATATTCTACTGTTCACTGTTCACTGTTCACTGTTAACCGTCAACCGATAATTTCTGAAACAGATTTATCCTGTAACTTTTCCCGTACCTTTACCGCAACCGCATCATCACTTTCTAAGAAAGTTGTCATCTTTTCTATATAAGTTGGTTCATCATTATCATCTCCCCAAGTATCTAACCAATCACCCTCAACATCATCACAATACAAATAAGCTGCATCTAGCCCATATTTCATCATATCATTCTCTAATTGACGGGCTGTTTCTATATGTTGTAAAAAATTATCTAATTTCTCTTGACTGTTAGTTGGTTCTTTGTTAAGCATGATTACTCAATTTCCTATTGATAAGAATAAACAATATTCATATTCCCCAAAAGTAAAATAACAATTGTCAACACTGCAACCAACCAAGCAAAAAACTTTGTCAGTTGAGAATAAATAAATCCTTTGCAATTGATTTCTTTAATCCTGTTCATCATTCAATCCTGAACATCCTGATTCTGACAATTACCAGTTGCAGAAAAGTCATATTTCCCACAACTGGCATAACTTACCATTACCAATCCCTAACCTTATCTACGACTATCAAGTAAAGTATGGCGAGAAAAAATGCCCTTCAACTTTAAATTAGTGAAGACATTTATAGAATTTACTAATTCTCGTTGTTCAGAACTTAAGTTTAATGCTTCCAAAGCTTGATCAATATTATTACCATTATGTAATTCGTGAGCAAGCAAATCACGTTGAGATAAATCTAAAATTGCCGCAATTTCTTTATTTCGACGCTGACGAATTGCTTGTAGTGCTTGATTTTCTTGGGGAGTAAAATCATATTCAGATAATTTGATATTATCGTTAATTTCTCCAGAGTTGGTGAAGAAGTGACTAGCATAAGCAAAAGGAACTGACCAGGAGAAAAAGGTAATGGTAAAAATCAGAGCCAAAGTCAATAACCGTTGTGTTAATTTATTAATCATGTTGATTTTGAGGTTAATAACAGCTTAAGTTAAATTCTAACTAGGGAAAGAGTAGCCTAGACAATTTTCCTATTTCTGGATGCGACTTGCCAAAGAGAAACAAGCATTAATCAGCGCTTATTTAATAGAACAAACTTACTAGTCATTAAATGGCATAAATCCTGAGTTCAAGACAGTGACAAGGAAATCAGGCTGTTTCTATATTTAAGGTGAGCTAAAGTAGATAATGTTTTCTCTATGACTAAATTCAGAAATTGATCATCAGGATAATTATTAGGGCTTACGCATTGACAAAGTTTTCTAAATATGTAATGTGGGTTTTATCTCTTGTAGGGTGCGTCAGACCCAATAATTTGGTAAAAAACAGATTTCCTCTATCTGACGCACCCTACTCAATAAGTTATTCCCAAAGCCGAAAACGACGCAATTTCCTTCATTCATATGATGGTAAGTTAGTGAGCGTGCGTAAGTCCTAATTATTTTGCCAATAGATTGTAAAAAAATGTAAAGCCTGTATATTTAAATTAGATGATACATATTTTTGTCGGTTCATTATAAATTAGAAGTTTCAAAATTAATATCATACACATAGAGTTTTAACTATTCATTCCTTCAACTTGTTATCAGCCATGACACTACCTGAGCCTCAAACTGATGTTAAAGAAATTCCCCCGTCTCCCCCTAAATCCAATCGGTGGACGCGGTTGCTATTGGCCGCACTGTTATTGATTGGGGGTCTCAGCGGGATAGCATGGAAATTGCTACATCCTGAAAAACCAAATCCAGCAGTAGCTAATGCTCCACCTCCAGGGGTTAAAGTTAAACTATCACCAGTGCAAACAGGTACGGTTGAAGATAGTACGGAATATATAGCCGGTTTAGAATCTCGGCGTTCAGTCAATCTCCAACCGAGAATTCAAGGTCAGGTTTCCCAAATATTCGTCAAATCGGGAGATGCAGTTTCCTCCGGGACTGCGATTCTGCAAATAGATTCTCAACAGCAACAAGCCGCAGTTAGTAGTTTATCCGCCGCTGGTCGAGGTTCACAAGCGCAACTAGAAAATGTTCGCGCTACCCTGAAATCTTTACAAGCAGAACGTTTAGCAAATATTGCCGATCTGCGCTTAAATCAGCAAGAGTATAAGCGTTATTCTGAATTAGCTGCACAAGGGGCTGTATCTCGTCAGACCCAAGATTTATATGCTAACAAACTAGCGACAGCAAAAGCCCAACTAGGGGCGATAGATTCCCGCATTCAAGCTCAAATAGCTACCATATCCCAGGTAGAAAAATCTTTAGAACAAGCTGATGCCAATATTAGACAACAACAAATTCAACTTCAATATTATACAATTACTGCTCCTTTCTCTGGAACTGTGGGTGATGTTCCCGTGAAAGTAGGGGATTTTGTGAATACTTCCACACCATTAGCTACGATTACCCAAAACCGACCTTTAGACGTTAAAATTCAGGTTCCCTTGGAAAAAGGTACACAATTACGTCCAGGATTGCCTGTGGAATTAATTAACCCTCAGGGTAAAATTATTGGTAATAGTAGTATCTTCTTTATTTCTCCTAATATAACAAATAACTCTCAATCAATATTAGTGAAGGCACTTTATAACAATGATAATGGGCAACTTCGATCTGATCAATTAATTCGGGCTAAGGTGATTTGGAATCAACGTTCTGGGGTGCTAGTTCCCACTACAGCCATATCTCGAATCGCTGGGGAAACTTTTGTATTTGTAGCCGAAACGGGAAAATCTCCTCAAGGTGGTTCTCAATTAATAGCTAAACAAAAACAGGTGAAATTAGGCAATATTAAAGGGAATAATTATCAAGTAATCGAGGGATTACAAAGAGATGAAAAATTGATAATTTCAGGAATACAAAATCTCCGAGATGGACTGCCAATAATTCCTGAAAATTAGGTGACAGTTGACAGGTGACAGGTGACAGTTAAGAGGGAATAGGAAGAATCACCAATTACCAATTACCAATTACTAATTACCAATTTATGTTTGTTGATTTCTTTATTAAAAGACCTGTATTTACCAGCGTCTGCGCTATTATCATTTTACTTGTTGGTGCAATCAGTATTCCCGCATTGCCTACAGCCCAGTATCCAGAGATTAGTCCTACGCAGATTATCGTCAATTCTAATTATGTTGGCGCTAGTGCGGAAATTGTTGAAAGTACCGTCACAACGATTTTAGAGCGGCAAATTAACGGTGTCGAAGGCATTAAATATATGACTTCGAGCAGTAGTAATGATGGTAGTAGTACGATTACTGTCACATTTGATGCTTCACGGGATAAGGATATTGCCGCCGTTGATGTGCAAAACCGCGTCACCTCGGCTGAACCCCAGTTACCAGAAGCGGTGAAGCAAACAGGAGTGACTGTGAGTAAACAGTCTAACAATATTCTGTTAGCGATCGGTTTGTTTAGTGATAATAAAGCCTTAAATAACGTCTTTTTAAGTAATTATGCTGATTTATACTTAGTAGATACCCTGAAGCGGATTAAAGGTGTCAGTGAGGCGCGGATTTTTGGTGAACGTCGCTATGCAATGCGTCTATGGCTTGACCCGAATAAATTGGCTAGTCGGAATCTAACTACTGATGATGTTATTGATGCCCTGAATGAACAAAATTTACAGGTAGGTGCGGGGAAAATTGGACAAGAGCCAGCCGTAGATGGTCAGATGTATCAAATTGACTTGAGGGCAGTTAGTAGGCTGACGGAGGTTGAGGAATTTGAAAATGTGGTAATTAAAACTGCTGGTGACGGTAGTTTGATTAAGTTGAAAGATGTGGGAAGGGCGGAATTGGGAGCGCAAAACTATAGTTCATTTCTCCGGTTTAAGGGGAATGAAGGTGTAGGGGTTGGGATATTTCCGACACCGGGAAGTAATGTTTTAAACGTTGCTAATTTGGTCAAAAAGGAAATGGTGCGATTATCCCAAAGCTTTCCACCGGGGATGAAATATCAAGTGGCATTTGACACCACTACGATTGTAGAGGAATCTTTGGCAGAAGTGGTAAAAACTCTTCTAGAGGCGATCGCTCTGGTAATTCTCGTGATCTTTATTTTCCTCCAAGATTGGCGCACCACCTTAATTCCTGTGATCACCATTCCTCTGTCATTGGTGGGGACTTTCGCCTTTGTCAAAGCCTTTGGTTTTTCCATCAACACCTTAACCATGTTTGGTTTAACCCTCGCCACAGGAATGGTAGTTGATGACGCAATTATTGTCGTGGAAAACATTTCCCGCTTAATTCAAGAAGAAGGAATGACACCACGACGAGCCGCTTCAGTCTCCATGCAAGAGCTATTTGGGGCTGTAATTGCTACTTCCCTAGTATTAATGGCGGTATTTGTCCCCGTCGCCTTTTTCCCCGGTGCAACTGGACAAATTTACAAACAATTTGCCCTGACAATTGCCTTTTCTATCGCCATTTCCACATTTTTGGCTCTCACCCTCACCCCTTCTCTTTCTGCCTTATTGTTGCGGCAAAGACCCGCAACTAGAGGGATTTTTGGTTGGGTATTCGGTCGAATCAACTGGTTTTTAGAAGCCATGGGTTGGGGATACGAGCGCTCTTTAAGATTTTTAACGAGAATAAAAGCAATTGTTCTCCTGTTGTTTATCGCTTCATTAGGTTTCACCGCTTGGTTGTACATGACCGTACCCACCGCATTTCTCCCCGACGAAGACCAAGGTTATTTCATTACCATTATCCAAGGACCAGAAGGTTCTTCACTCAAATACACCAGTAAAGTCATGAGTGAGGTAGAAGCAACAATCCTCAAATTACCCGAAGTTACAGGGACTTTTGCGATCGGTGGTTTTGGTTTTAGTGGTAGCAGTGCTAACAGCGGTGTAATTTTTACAACCCTCAAATCCTGGGACGAACGCAAACAATCAAATCAAACAGTACAAGCCATTATTGGCAATTTAAGAAAAAGCTTTTCACGAATTACCGAAGCTAGAGTTTTCCCTGTTAACCCCCCCGCAATTCGCGGTTTAGGTAGTTTTAGTGGGTTTCAATTTCAATTACAAGATATAGCCGGCACTAACAGCTTGAATTCTATGCTGCAAACCGTTGGTCAGTTCATGATCCAGGGAAATCAAACCCCCGGACTACAAGCTGTATTTAGTACCTTTACCGCCAATACACCCCAAATCTTAATTGAAGTTGACCGCAACAAAGCTAAATCTCTACAAGTTTCTATTGACGATATTTTTAAAACCCTGCAAACTTATTTGGGTTCAAGATATGTCAACGATTTTAATTTTCTTTCCCGCACATATCGGGTATATATCCAAGCAGATGCTCAGTTTCGTTCCAATCCTGATGATATCGGTTTATTAAATGTGCGTTCTGCAACTAATCAGATGATTCCTCTGAGTAGTTTGGTCAAATTAACTCCCACAACAGGAGCGCAAACTATTAATCATTACAACTTATTTCGTTCCATTGAAATTAACGGTTCTCCCGCTCCTGGTACTAGTTCTGGACAAGCAACTTTAGCTATGGAACAACTAGCTAAAAAGATATTACCCACAAGCATGGGATATGAATGGTCAGGTATTGCGGCTCAGGAAAAAGAATCTGGTGGACAAGCACCGATCATTTTTAGTTTGGGATTACTTTTCGTCTTTTTAGTCTTAGCTGCTCAATATGAAAATTATGTTGACCCTTTGATTATTATGTTGTCAGTTCCCTTGGCTATTATGGGAGCTTTAGCATCACAATCATTACGAGGTTTAAACAATGATGTATTTTGCCAAGTTGGGTTAGTCATGTTAATTGGTTTAGCCAGTAAAAACGCAATTTTAATTGTCGAATTTGCTAACCAATTACGAGAACAGCAAGGTTTATCAATTACCAAAGCCGCCGTAGAAGCAGCACAAGGTCGGTTACGTCCTATTCTCATGACGGCTTTTTCGACTTTGTTAGGAATTTTTCCCCTAGCAACTGCTACAGGTGCAGGTGCTGCGAGTCGTCAATCTCTGGGTACTGCTGTATTTGGCGGAATGTTTGTGGCGACTTTTTTAAGTTTATTTATTGTGCCAATTCTTTACATTATCATTGGTACAATTCGCCAAGGTTTGCAACCAGTTCATCATTCTTCCCATTTAGAAATGCAAGAAGAAGATCATGTTTCATTAAGATAGTAAGCCTGTAGGGGACGGGTTTCCCTGCCCTCGATTGTATTACTGTTGTAGAGCCAATTTTTTTAGCATTTAAGGAGATATATAATGATAGAGCAAACTCAATTAGTAGATGTTCAGCAGTGGATTAAAACCCGTGCTTCTCTAGATGCCAACGAGTCAAATTTTTTAAGTTGGACAGGAAATATTTATAGTTTTATTCCTGGAGAAAAACGACAACTATTATTTAAAATTGTGGGAATGAGTGTGAGTAGGTGTATTCCCACAGGTGAAGGTAGTTGGGATTTTACTTCTAGAGAATTAACCTATTACCTCAACCCAGAAACCAAAGAGATCTTACATAAATGGGAAAATCCTTGGACACAGGAAACAGTCACCGTTATGCACGTTGCCAATAGTCCTGTTCAGGGTAAATTTAAAGGTCAATTACCTGTGCAATTAGACGGAGAAAAAACGAATTTTGTATTTGATATCTTTCCTAATTATCCCAATCCTTTAGCCGAAAACCCCGAATTTGCTGATTATTGTCCAGGAGGAATTTATCAAGCAGCAGAACTATTTAAAATCTCTGTTCCCACAGCGGATTTAGAAAATTTACAATTAAATTCAGTTACACAATTAAGCATATCCTGGGATAGAATTGGTCAATGGTTGCCCTGGATGAAAATGGGTGAACATCCTGGTTATTTAATCTACAGTGCTACAGGTAAAAAAGTTAGTGGATTAACAGAATTACATCCAATTTTACACCGGGAGATTAACACTCGCGTTCCTTTATATAAAGCAGCCCCAAAAAGTTATATTGAGGGAGAAGATATGACATCTTGGCTTTATTTTCAAAAGCATTTTTCCGCATATTTAGCTGGAGAAATATTCCCCATACCAGCACCAGCAGAAGATTAATTAACAATTAAGTAGGTTGGCGTTAAAAATTGTCGTTATGGCAAGGCAAGAGGCAAGAGATTTTGGGCGATTTTACTTTTCTGTACACAGATTGGTTTTATTGTGTTCACTTACTTACAGCAGTTTTCATGTATTTAGACCAAACTCTTGATTCCTCTCTGCGGCTCTGCGTCTGGAGCGTGAAACAAAAAAATGTGGTTCATTTACCCGAAAATCGCTGTAATTACAACTTTTGCATATTGTGACTCAGAGGATCAAAATTTCTCGGAAATTTGGTGCTTTCATCATAATATGCACGATTTAAATTCGCGCCATACAACTTAGTATCATGCAGCCTAGCACCTCGAAGATTTGCTTCAGTGAGATTAACACCGGATAAATTTGCTCTTGTCAAATTTGCCTTGACTAAATTTGCTCTACTCAAATCTGCTCCCCAAAGTTTAGCTTTAGCTAAGTTAGCTTCACTTAAATCAGCTCCCCATAAATTAATCCCTGGTAAATAAGCATTAATTAGTTTAGCTTTGATTAGTTGAGCAGAAACAAAATATGTTTCACCCGCAAGATAACGCCGTTTTAGTTCCTCAGTTTCCATATTTAACCTACTTGAGCCACAAAACCTCTATCCTCAGAATACTGCTTAAATTATTTGTTGGTGTGTTCTTTGCACAAAAATTTCTGCTTATACAAAATATAAATAGTATTATTAAGAACTAGTAAATTAATACTATTTGTGGAAGTGCAGCTATTTGACACATAAAAAACGCCTGAGTTTTTAACCCAAGCGTTCCCCGTATAACTTTCTACCAATTCACTACTATTGTAACATTTAAAACCTGCGACTCAAATAACAGAAAGTATAAGCAGCGCCAGGAAAATTGTAACAAATATCAGATGAAGTGGTATCACTCCTTGCATTCATTCAGCATATCTCTTTTAAAGTCAAATTGCTAGTGTAGGAAGTGACACTTTCTTAACTGACACTAGTTAGAAATGAATCCTAGTAGATAGTAGTTGATCAAACACGGCTAAATAGTAAATATCCCAGTATTCCTGTATAAAGATTTTATAGTTGCCCTATAAAGCAATTTATTTTTGAAGATTCCTCATTCTCACTTTGTCATCTTCAACAACGCTGAAATGCCCACACCAATCATCATGCAGAGCGATCGCTCTTACAACTTTTTCAGCTACTATTGCGCTAGAAGGTGCTTTAATCCGAAATAAGATGATGCCAGTTGTAGCAGGTAACTGTGAACGAAAAGCCAATTCTCCAAAGTCTTTATCAAAGGTTAAAAGAATACGGTTTTCTGCTTGAGCGCGACTTAATACTTGAGGATCAGAGATGCCGGTGAGTCTACTCTAATCCAGGCTACATCGTGTCCGTGTTGTCTCAGAGCTTCAACAGCATCAAGGGGAAAGTTTTCGTTAGCAAGGAAACGCATGAATTAGGCAGGAATAGCGTAGATTTTTTCAGATTTTAGGGAAGCACTAGCATAGGCAAGACAGGCTTGAATGTCTGCAAGGGTAATACCTGGATAATTACGCAAAATTTCGTCATTACTCCAGCCTTGGGACAGAAGATCGATGATAAATTCTACCGCCAGTCGTGTTCCTTTGATAATAGGTTTACCGACTAAGATGTTTGGGTCAATGGTAATTCGAGATTGCCAATCCATAAGTACAAATATGTAAAGCTGTTATTAGTGTTCTACTTGAGGGGCTATACCTTCGGTAAGCTACGCTAACGCACTCCTCTAGTTTATCTCATGCGATCGCCCTCGGAAATGCTATAATAATCGGTTAGTGAGTTATGAGAACAAGTCATGCCTGAGCTAAAAGTTAGCATCAGTGAAACTACACACAAAACTCCTCCTGCTACCACTAAAGGTAAAATAACTTCTGGTAACGTCAATACTCTTTCAATAATTGCAGTGTCACCATTTAAAAAACGAACTGCAACAGAAGTATCTAAAGCAATTTCACCACTCATTTTTATCTACCTGACGACATTCTGCAATTGACTGTTTTATCTCTGTTGCTTCTGCGTCGCTTAAAATTCCTGCAAATTTGGCTAGAGGATGATCTTTGCGTGTAGCTTTCACACGATGTAAATAATCTAGTAAAAGTTGTACAATGTCATCAGGAGTTTTTTCGAGTTCTTGGATTAATTGTTCACGGTTTGTCATATATTTAAGCCTCCAAAGCATAATAAATGGCGATCGCACTCCTCTAGTTTATCTCATGCGATCGCCCTCGGAAATGCTATAATAATCGGTTAGTGAGTTATGAGAACAAGTCATGCCTGAGCTAAAAGTTAGCATCAGTGAAACTACACACAAAACTCTGCTAACGATGGTAGAAGACTCTGGTGAGACAATTCAATCAGTTTTACATAGCGGACGGGGTTGAAGGTTAGAAAAGGAGGATTTTTAATTATGACTCAAGCAGTAGAAACGCAAAAATCTATTTTAGAAATAGTCCAAAATCTAACCCCTCAACAACAGGAGGAGATTTTAAATTTTATTGAGTTTTTACAGTTCAAATCACAAAAATATGATATATCCACAAAAGGTAAATCTCAGCAAAAATCACCAGAAGAATTAGGCTGGCCTCCTGGTTTTTTTGAACAAACTTATGGTAGTTGTCAAGATGATCCTATTGTTATTGATGATGAGGATAATTTTGCCCAAAGAGAAGAAGCTGCATGATTTATTTGCTAGATACTAATTAATAATTGTCTGAATCAGGATGTCCAGGATTAAAGGATTAACAGGATGAAAATAGGGATTAATTTATGATATTTTTCTAAGTTTAGGACTGACATATAAGTTAGGAGTTTTGCGGCTTCTAGACTCTGTTGGGCTTTGAGGAGGAGTTCCCGTTGTTCCTCTGTCATAGAAGAACGCCCTCTTTACGGATATTACGAAGCAAAGATCCGTTGCGGGTTTGGTAGTGGGTTTCGTCCATGAAAAGACAGCTAATGACAACATCATATTCTAGGGAAAGATCAGCGATCGCCTTACCCGTGCGTTTGATTTCTTCTCCGGGGTTAACGGGAGATTTCAGCACCACCAACACATCTATATCTGATCCGGGTTCTGCATCACCACGAGCTTGAGAACCAAAGAGGGTGAGGTTTTGTAGGCGATCGCCATACAGGTCAGTGAGTTCTTGTTTGAGGAGAGTGAGAATAGGTTTTAGGTTAATGTTCATGGTTATAAGGGCGATCTGAACTTTTCACGGGAATTAGGCATACAATAGCTGATTGTGAATTTCATCAGCCATTAACGTATTTACCAAAATACCAACCCGTTGTGCGATTTCATAGGCATTTTTTTGAGGGACAACAATAATTCCAGAATGCTGTCTGTCTTCCTCCATGTATTGAAAATGCAGTCGTTCAAAATCAACTCGGTTATGGGTGAGGATACATCTATTTAGAGAAGTTGCAAGTTCAAGCTGTTGAAGATCAGTTTTACCGAGAGTTGCTTGTTCAGGAACGGTTGTCACATCCAAACCACGAGAACGCAAAAGGGTTGCGACTAATGCGGACATATCCTCATCTATGTAAAGTGCTGCAAATATGGTCATACTGTGCCTAATGCAGCCTTTACAGCAGGATGTATTAATTCATTAGGTATTTGATTTCGTTCAATATAATCATTAATTTCTGCTTGATGATCTAAATAAAAACTCAAGGCATCAAATACTTGTGCCAGTGTTAAATGTGGTAAATGATTAGGTATTTCTTCTGGCATAATTCCTAATCTCCATAGACCGACAATAGCACGGATAGATGTACGAGTGCCTGTGATAATTGGCTCTCCACCTAAAATTTCAGGATTGTGGGTAACATAGCGTGAGGAGGTTTCAGCAAACATAAGATAAGTTGCTCAGGTAGTCTGATGTTTTCTCTAGTTTATCTCATGCGTTAGCGAAGCTTACCGAAGGTATCGCTTGATTCTTCTATATTAAATATGGCGATCACACTCCTCTAGTTTATCTCATGCAAACTGACAAATTAGAGCTTACGCTATCGCTTCCCTCGTCCCAGGTATCGCCCTGATGCAAATCAAAAAGGCAGAAGTTATGAAGGAATGAACCACGAAGACACGAAGAACACGAAGGGAAGAGAGTTTCAGAGGTATTTTGCGTAATTTCTAATAATGTAACTTTACAATAAGAGCGATCGCACTCCTCTAGTTTATCTCATGCGAACATTGCTCTCCTGATAGCAGGTGTCGCTCTCATGCAAACAATAAAGGTGGGTTAATTCGTAACCGTTCAGGGGGTACAAAGAAAACGAAAAACAACCCCCAAAATCCAGCAATAAAATTAAGCAGCTTTCAACAAGTCAGAATCATCAGAATCAGCAGTAACTTGTGGAAGCAAAGAAGGCACAG
>NZ_JADEVZ010000057.1 GCF_015207875.1 Dolichospermum sp. LEGE 00240 | reverse complement strand
CCATCCAATACCACAAATCAGCGACATTTTTCTCTTTATCTAATTGTTGATAAAGTTCCCGACTTTGTTCGTAGTAACTGATTGATTGTTCGTATTTACCCCAACCTTGATAAATTCTTCCTAGTTGAAAATAAGCATCAGCAATATTAACTTGGTCATCCAACTGCTGACGAATAGCTAAATCTTGGTTTTCACAATCAACAGCTTGTTGATATTTTCCCCATTCTCTATAGCAAACAGCTAGGTTATACCACTGATTAGCTACATCTTTCTCTTTACCTAATTGTTGATAAAGTTCCCGACTTTGTTCGTGGTAATTTATTGCTTGTTCGTATTTTCCCCAACCTTGATAAATCCTTCCTAGCATATTGTTAGCGCGGGCAATATTAACTTGATCATCCAACTGCTGATGAATAGCTAAATCTTGATTTTCACAATCAACAGCTTGCTGATATTTTCCCCATTCTCTATAGCAATCAGCCAGCCAATACCACAAATTAGCAACATTTTCATCTTTACCTAATTGTTGATAAAGTTCCCGACTTTGTTCGTGGTAACTTGTTGCTTGTTCGTATTTTCCCCAACCTTGATAAATCCTTCCTAGCATATTGTTAGCGCGGGCAATATTAACTTGATCATCCAACTGCTGATGAATAGCTAAATCTTGGTTTTCACAATCAACAGCTTGTTGATATTTTCCCCATTCTTTATAGCAATAAGCCAGCAAATACCACAAGTTACATAAAATTTCTTCTTTACCTAACTGTTGATAAAGTTCCAGACTTTTTTCGTAGTAAGTTATTGCCTGTTCGTATTTACCCCAACCTTGATAAATCGTTCCTAGCTGAAAGTAAGCAAGAGCAATTCTATCTTGGTCATCCAACTGCTGACGAATAGCTAAATCTTGGTTTTCACAATCAACAGCTTGTTGATATTTTCCCCATTCTCTATAGCAATCAGCCAAATTATACCACAAATCAGCTACATCTTTCTCTTTACCTAATTGTTGATAAAGTTCCCGACTTTGTTCGTGGTAACTGATTGCCTGTTCGTATTTACCCCAATCTTGATAAACTCTGCCTATACTGAAAAGACAGCTTGCTTTATATTTGAAATGTTGAATTTTATTAATAATATTTAGTGCATTTTGGTAGTAATCAAGTGATTGTTCATGTTTGCTGTTTGATTTCTGACACCAACCCCAATTTCTCCAAAAAATAAATGATGTATTTGATAGATTATCATCAGCTATTTTGCATTTATCATAATATTCATTAGCTTTATCATAATTTTCTTTCTCTTCATAACATATAGCCAAAGACCAATAAATAAATGATTTAAGACTATTATTTGATTTTTGGTCTATATCTTCAAAAATTGTAATAGCTTTATCATAATTTTCTTTTCTGACATAAGACATCGCAGTGATAAAAATTAATGCCATTTTATAACTTTCATCATGATTATGAAATTGACGGCTAATTTCTAGGTTAGGTGTCATTTCTTCACCCAGTTCTTTTACCAAATTTCTAATACTATCAAAAAGCGAAGATTCTAATTGATTAACAATTTTTGTTACATAATTATCTAATCCTACTGATTGACCGCAAGCAACATACAAAATAGCTGTTTTTGCTTTAATCTGCATTTCTGGAGATAGGCTTACATCATTAGCTACTTCTGTTAATTTGGCTATGACTTCACCTTTCTGATAAAATAGTTCAATTTTTCGTAGTGTTCGCAGGAGTTGCTTAATTAGATCATTGTCAAAATCATCATCTATACCAATGTAAGTAATAACTAATTTTTCAATAACATTTTTGCGGAAAATATTACTAACTTCAACTTCAGCAATAACTTGTCCTGCAAAAAATAAATCTTGCAAATTAAATTCTATATTTTTTAATATTTCTGCTGAATCATCTTCTGCTTTTAAGTAAATAATAATTGTATTATCAGCAGAGGTTTTTATTTTTATCTCACCATGTTGTAGTGCAGGTTGATAATCTTGTAAATTGCTAAATAATTGATCTATTAATTTCTTAACTTGTCCAGGAGAATGAATTCCGTAATACCCTAAAGACAACAAAATTGGCTCATTCCAGCGTGGTTCATGGAGATGTTGTTGAATTAGTTCTTGAATTTTACTTTGGTCATTATCTGCAATATAACGAGCCGCAAAATATTCTTCAAAAGTCAGGTGCATAAAACCATAAACACCAGGTGCGCGTTCCACAAATAAACCTGTTGTTTCCCTCACTTTCCGCAGAAATTCTCCTACAGCTTGACGCACTAAATCTGATTCTGGTTCAGCATCATTTAGTTCTGCCATTTTGGTTGCTAGTTGCTGTTGCACTTCCGTTTCTGTTACTAAACCAGAAGGCTTTTCTTCGTGCATCCAATATGCTAAAGGTGCTAAAAGTTCTACTACTTCAGTTTCTCTTAATACGACTTTTGGCGCATCTGGTAATTTTTTACTAAGTTGCCAATCTTCTATCAAAGTTTGCACTGCTAACTCATATAACCTCACCCGACGGTTAGGTAAACGTTCCCCATTGCGGTGAATCAGTGCCAAAATAGTTAAAAGTAAGGGATTTGCTGTTAAACGCTTCACACCTTCATTTTCCTGAACTGCGTTTATAATATTTGCTGCTTGTTCATTACCTTTTCTTTCTATTTGTTCTTCACTAGCATCTGGTTGTTGTGCTTTTTCTACTGTTCGACACCAGCGATATAAAAACTGTTCTACCTTTTCGCTGCTCATATCTTCAATAATATATTCAGCAAAACGGCTGCTTAGTTGCACGTCACGGTAGCCAGCAATGCGGCTAGTAATTACATATTTGTTATGAGGAAATTTATCAACAAACTGATTAATAGATTCTACAATTTCTTTGCGACTTTCTTGATCAAATACTTCATCTAAACCATCTAGCAATATTAAGCATTTTCCTTGACGCATAGCATCTAATAAAAATGCTGCTACCTCAGTTCCCATTTCTGTTTGTGTTTGAAAATGAGTTTCCCACTGACGATAAAATTGGACTAGATATTCAGTTAAAGTTAAATTTGGTTGTGGTTTTAATTTCTCAGCATAATCAGCAATACGAAAGAAAATAGGCAGTAGAGTTTTTCCTAAATCTTCCTTTGTGTCCCCAGCAATTACTGTTTCTAAATCCTCTCTTTTAGCTGTGGCAAAATGCAAAGCTAAATAACGTAAAAGAGTTGTTTTACCCGCACCAGGAGCGCCTAAAATGACGCTGTAAGAATTTGCTTTGACTGCCTGGGATAATTCAACCTTTTCTGTAATAGTTTTGGTACTAGATATAGATATGGTTTTTTCTCGTACAGGTTGATAATAGTCAGGTTCATCCCAATCATCAAAATCAATTCCTGTTCCTTTAACTCTAGTAAAATTAGAGGGAGATTTTAAAACAGTTACCGCTTCAATTTCTCTAGTTTCAGAAGTATCAATAATTTCTTGTCGTCGTTGTGCTTGCAGGGAAACATAAATCTGGTCAAGGAAAATATCAACTTGGCGATTCACCTGCATTACCCCACTCATTTTGAGATAGGAGTTTTCAGCAATTAGCCATTCTAAATAAGGATAAAGTAAGGGATTACGAGTTTCAAATTGTACTACTTTTTCTCGCCAATCCCAAAAATCCGGCGCACGCTGACGAAATTCATCTAGAAAGTTAATTTGATTCAACCAAAAAATTAATATTAAGTTTCTACCAAATAACTCTTCTCGTCCTAAGTTTAAACGCTGCATTTCTCTAAATAACCTATCTGTAGGCAATTGATCAAGACCAAATGCCATGATTAATCTGCGTTCCGGTTGCAGATTGTTATCTAAACTATATAAGAAGTTATGAAAAGAATTTTCACTGTAAAAAAAGTTGTCAAAAGTAAATTTTACTTCGCATTTTTTTAAATCTTCTTGTAGCTGTTGCACAACCAAATGTTGAGGACTACTTTCTGGTGCAACAGCAAAAATAATTGTTGTTCCACTGGAAAGTTCTAAGATGCTGACTAATTTTTCTAATTCTTCTTTATCAGCTTCGGTCAAAATATAATTGGAGTCATCAGAAAGCATAGTTAGCACCAGTTGATAATTAGTAATCTTTCCAAAATAGTCACGTTTTTACAGAAAATTGTTAGCTTCTTGCCAACGTTGTAAATCCTCTATCAAAATAGGATTAATATCAAACCAAGATTTTTGTCTAGAATTGTAATAACCCAAAACGAGTTTGTTTTGTAAAAGCTCATCACAAATAATAAATTCGCCTTTTTGTGGTAAACTGTGGGTTTTAGAGGTTAACTTTCCAGTAATATGTACTGAATGAATTTCGGGATATTGATAATCATCTAAATTATATTCTCTGCGGACTTCTTGCACTGCTGATTTTGCAGTGTCCAAATCTACTAAATTCAATCTTTTTCGCAGTCCGATTTCACAAGCAGTCCGCGCTAATCTCACTAAATCTCGAATCACACCACCGCTTTTTTCACAAATCAGTTCTAAAGCATCAGGTGTAAATAAACCTTGATAATCATAGCCTAAGCTATCGAGACGTTTATTAATTATATTCACGAGAGTTTGTCTGCCTATATGATCAGGGTTATTTGTAGGACATAGATTATTATCACATTCAAAAACGGGAGGATTATTCAAATCCAAACATTTTTGAAAGCTTTCCATTGGTTGTCTAAAGTTCGGCGAATATCGCAAAGCAATGGGAATTGCATAGATAATATGACAGCTTAATTCTGTCAGCAATGAACTAGAAAACATATCCAAAGCTGTAACTAAATCATGTCTATCTAGTCCATCAACAATAATAAATAATTTTTGGTTATTTTCTTTTTCAGCAGCGATAATAATTTCATTAACGCTATCAATAATTTCCGTTAATTTTGGACGGACATTAACGGTTTTAGTGATTTCTCTAGTTAAGCCACCTTTGAGAATTAATCCTGCTTTTTCGATAAATTCTGGCATTCCCAAACCTTCAGTTTGAGTACCTTTATCTTGATAAACTACTGTCTTGAGTGCGTCCTGTAGTCTTGTTAATAATTTATCTTTTTTAAATAACCAATTAGATTTAATAGCTTGCTGTGCAATTTGCAAACCAATCAAAACTACAACTTCAGCATAGCCAATGTTATATCTATCTAACGCTGTTTGGGTATCTATCCAAATAACAGTATGTGTATTCGCTAATTTTTGTTCTAGTCGTCGCAGTTCAGTAGTTTTACCGCCACCTCGATGACCTGCAAGTAAAAATTTTACTGGATCATCTTCCATTTCCAATAAACTAACAAGCTGGTCTACAGGACTATTATCTCTGGGGACGTAGAAATTTTGCAACTCTTCAGATGTAGCCAGAGGTTCTTCTGGTTTGAATCGCTGGTAGGCAGGTTTCCAAAAATTGGTATTACTCATATTAGTGATAAACTGGGCAAAAAGCTCTGTTTTAGGGTATTATCTTTATTTTAGTATTGTTTTTGCCCGTAGGAATCTTATATAAAAATAAAAATATTCCACTAGGGGGATTACAAAAGACATCTCCTAAAAAGATCGTAGAGACGTTCCATGGAACGTCTCTACAAGGGTTTCAAGAATTTTTAATTGTTATCGCCAACCTAGCCAGCGTAAAGCAGGGACAACTAGGTAATGGCTTATACTCAAGGAAAAACTAATTAAGATACTCACTAAACTAAAAAAACCTATGGGTGAAAATACATCCAGCCCTTGTGGTTGACTGGAAAAATGGAATAAATTTAGTCTCAATCCTAAACGCACGAAAATAGCTATGAGGTTGGCGCTTCCTAAACCTGCAATGACAGCATAAGCGATTTGATGACTGCGAAGACCTAAACCCAGGGTTAATAGGGGAAGTGAGATTAAAATCCATGTGACTAAGCTTTCCGCCGGATTTGGAGTGGTGATGAATTGACAAGCTATCCAGCCTAAACTGTAGCCAATTAAGCCCATTAAAGCTGTGATCAGAAACCGCCGCTTTTGTCCAAAACAGCCTGATAAGGTTAATCCCCAACCTGTTCCCAAACCTGCAAAACCATAAACTATACTTTCTGCGGCTATATAAGGTTGATTTTTGACTAATGTTGGTAATGGATAGGTTAGTAATTCTAGCCAGCGATCGCCTAAACTGGTATGGTAAGCCAGGACAAAACCAATTATAGTCCCGATTCCCGCGCAGATACTTGTCAGTATCATTACCCAAACAGTCGCCAAACAAGCGGATAAAAATTTGTATATTCCCTGAATTATCAATAAAGTAGTATTACTTATAGCCTGGGTAAATTCAGTCATGGATTGGACAACAGATTTACCCGTACTACTGAATAAATTTTGCTGTGGAGAGGGGGAAGCGATACTTAATAACCGTTTATGAATAATAGCTGCATTTGCTGGACGTAATCGCACATCATCTTCTACCATTTCATCAATTAAATCCGCTAACTCTGGCTTAATCTGCCGATAATTTCGCCAACGCAATTTTCCAGTTAAACTATCTTCCAATTCGGATGGATATTTGGCGGTAAGTAGTTGAATCATTGTCCGTCCCAAGGCATAAAAATCTGCCGATGGTCCAATGTTACCGCCGCGAATTTGTTCTTGGGGACTATAGCCGGCAGAGTACAAGCGTGTAGAAGTGGGGTGCGATCGCAAAACTGACCCACTAAATTGTTTAGCACCACCAAAATCAATTAGCACCAATTGATCACTTTTGGCGGGAGATACTGGTGTAGAAGTCCGCAACATCAAATTAGAAGGTTTGATATCGCGGTGAATAATTTGGCGTTTATGTAACTCCTGTAAAATCAACACAGCTTGAATAAACCAACCGACTACCAAATCTTCGGAACAACCTTGAGGATAATTTATTAATACCTCTTCTAAAGTGTAGCCATTAATCTTTTCCATCACCAAACAAGGTAACTGATGGGGTTTAGGATTAATTAAGTTAACTTGAAAATAGCCATCAGCCTCAACTTTAGGTACACCGGAATTGCGGAAACTACTTAAAACTTCCGCTTCTTGAATGAACAATTCCAGCGCCTTGGGTGAAGTTTCGACTAGCACCTTTAGCACTTTTTCTGTCTGTGTCTTTTCATCCCAAATTGTGTAAATTTGGGCAAATCCCCCCGCACCGAGAGGTTTAAGAGAGAAATAGCGATCTAACAGATGCAGCGGTGCGCCACAACTGTTACAGAATTTGTTTCCCCAGGGTTGAGGATAAGGACGTTGACAATGGGGATTTATGCAGTGAACCGAGAAGCAACCGTCCATTAAGGCTTTTAAAGATTAAAATATAAAAAACGCTCAATCAACTCTCAAAACTACTGATGATTGACTTTTGAGGATTTAAAATCAAGTTATTGACTTTTTTTTAAATGCTCAACCTCTGCTCAATATTAACACATACGGCAGGAGTAAGTAACTTCTCACTGCTGACTGCTGACATTTTCACTGTTCCCAGGGAATAATGACTGTAAATATTGTTCCTTGTTCTACGTGACTATCGAAAATAATTTTGCCTTTGTGCAAATCTACACATTTTTTGACTATGGATAATCCCAAACCTGTACCGGAAATCGAACCGACGTTAGATCCTCTATAAAAAGGTGCAAATAAATTAACTTGATCTTTTTCGGGAATACCAATGCCAGTATCGGTAATTTTAAAGATTAGTTGGTCATTTTCTTTTGTTAAATTAAAACCAACTAAAGTTTCTGTCGGTGAGTATTTAATAGCATTAGTTAGGATATTA
The DNA here is from genome assembly GCF_015207875.1 of Dolichospermum sp. LEGE 00240. Lineage (GTDB taxonomy): Bacteria > Cyanobacteriota > Cyanobacteriia > Cyanobacteriales > Nostocaceae > Dolichospermum > Dolichospermum gracile. Next base: position 26,625 of record NZ_JADEVZ010000057.1, on the reverse strand, counting down.
GTTAAAATGTGATGCAATAGTTTTCGATCAAAATTAGCAGTTAGAGAACTGTTTGCAACTCCTGGTTCTAAGTTACAAGAAAAGTCAATGGTATGGTGCTGACAAGTAGTTTCTATTTCCTCCTTGAGATAACGACAAAAGGTAATTATATCACCTAACTCTGGGTTAAATTCCATGTTTTCAGCTTCGGCAAGGTTGATAGTGAGAACATCGTCCAGAAGTTGAATCATGCGAGTAATTGTTTCTTGGATAATCTCCAGGTGTTTCTCTTTTCTTTCTGCATTCAAGCGATCGCCAAATTTTTTTAAAATGCCTGTAGATGAGGAGATAATGGCTAGAGGTGTGCGAAACTCATGGGATGCCATTGCAATAAGGCGCGATTTCATTTCGCTAATAGCCTTTTGTTTTGCTAGTGCCTCAATTATCTCATTTTCAGCTTGTTTTATTGGAGATATATCCCTAACAATAGATGCTAAAGTAGTGCTTTTTGCTGTTGGCTGATCCTTAAGTAATAGAAAATAAGCGATACTGTAAATTATTTTTCCTGTTGTCAAGTTACAAAATTTTAATTCTCCTTCCCAACTGCCTATTTCTAATACAGTTGGCAAAATCTGTGATTCAAATAAATATCGCTCCTGTGGACAAAGATAATCCAATATATTTACGTCTAAAGCGGAACTTTCACTGATCAAACCGATCATTTTTTTGCCGGCATCATTCAAAAATATTGCTTGACCATTAAGATTAGTAATACTAATAAATTCTGAACTATTTTCGACAATTAGGGCTAGTTTTTTTTGTCCTGATGCTAATTGGTTGCGTTCTTTTTTTAGTAAATTAATATGATCCCCTAAAGTTATAGCTAAAAACAATAATAAACCGATTGTGGTAACACGAGCAAAGTGTTGAGTAAATATATTAATTGGTAACAAAGCAAAGGCTGTAACACACCAGATAGTCATACCTAATAAAAAGCAGCCCAATGCTAAAATTGCAAATCGAGACGAAATAAATCCTTTGTATAAGGTATATGAACTAGCATAAATCATCAACACACACATGATTATAGTCAAAAATACAATAGTTATAATGCTAATACGAAGAGGAAAATACCAATAAACAAAGATATATCCCACAGCAGTCCAGCGAAACCAATTCATTAGTTTGTAGAGTTGATGACTATAAACTCGCACTTGCAAAAATGAGATGAAGAAGGTGCAACAGCTTACTAAAGCTATATACAAACATATTAATAAGATAGAAAGGTTATATTCAGGAAATTCTGGCCATAGATACTGGAATGCCAAATCATCTCTGATAAAATATTGAACAGTCAGACTAATTATGAACAAAATATTGTATTGATAACTAACATTTTTCAATATAAATATTAGCACTAAATTGATGATCACAAAAGTGAATGAAATACCGTAAAATCCACCCAATAATAGTTGTTGTGTAAGGTTATTCTCGTAGTAACTAATAGGTTGCCAGAGAATGGCATTTATTCCTATAGTTCCCTGACTGGTATATCGCAAATAAATAGTTTTTTCCTCACCTACAGCGAGAGGGAGAATAAATATAAGATTTCGATCCCTCAGTTCCCGATTAGAAAAAGGCAGTAAGCGGCCAATTTGTTTTTTAATCCAGGTATTTTCTTGCGGAATATATAATTCCACCTGATCCACATTATTAAATGTGCCTTGAAGATACCATTCTGAGGTGACAGTGCTGTGATTTTGTAACTTTACCTTAGCCCAAATGGCAGATTTAGAAAAACCAAGATTCGGGATATCAGTATCACTGGGGGTAAATTTTTGTTGATGTTGACTAACCTCTTGTATTGTTAACCGTTGAGTTGGATCTAAGAAAATTTCGAGATATTTTCCTAATTTGTATTGCTTTTGTTGATCATGCAATAGGACGGTATTGCTTGTATCTAATGCTTGATTAGCATTGGCAGGTAACAACATTACTGAAAGCATTACCACTGTGATTAGTGATAATAAAAATGATGATAGGGCTATAAAATATTTAGAGAATGTCAATTTTCTATACCTTTTGTAAATGGAAATTTGAATTGATTAATTACTAACAGGTTTTAGTTTAAACCCGGAAATTCTTAATATATCCAGATTTTCGGTTTTCAGGAGAATACTTAATAGCGTCGGTCAACAGATTAGTGAGAATTTGCTGCAATAGTTTTTTATCTGCCTGAATGAGTAGAGAAGCAATGAAAATTTCTTCATCTGAATTTAAAGAGAGTGCCAGAGAAACATTTCTAATCATCAAACTCAATTTTAGCAACTATATCCATCCCCAGTCATGGGAAAATTATAATCAGTAAAGATAGAATGATTATTATGATCACCACTGGTTTCTTGATCAAGAACCTCAATAACCTTGTGATAAATATCTTCTGCTTCTTGGGGTGAATCACCAATACTGGTTAATCCTAATTTACCAAATTGGGAAAGACAACCCATGAGATGAAAAACTGTACCTGTTTCTGTGCCGCTATCAAAATGTAACCTGTGGTGAGCGATAATATCCATTAAATCATTAGGTAATAATCCCTGATAATTAGGTTTTTGTAAATTATCTGTGGCAATATAATATTTAGGTCTGCCTTGTTGACTATAAAATAATCCAGTGGATAAATCATAACGACCATTAGTTAATAATTTTAACGTCATAAATGGATGGGTTGTTCCTCCTTTGCGAAGATTAATTTCAATGGCTTGAATATCCCATTTACCATCACCTTGATCTACAGTGACAAAATCAACGGCAAATCTTTCTAAAGCTCCTTTTGCCGCTAATTTATTTCCAACTCTTAAACCTAATTCCTGTAATTCACAGCGATAATTTGCATCCGCAGGAAAGCGACAACCTATATAAATTTGTCCGTCAGGTCCGCCTAAAATTTGGTCATGGGTAGAAATAATTTCCACTTCTCCATTGGGTGTAATTCTGCCTTGGACACTGGGAGAATGCTTGACTTCTCCTTCGATAAAAGCTTCCACTATTGCCCCCAATTCAGGAATGCGTCGAGAAAAATTTGCCCAGGTTTCTTGTAAAGATTGAAAACGTAAATGCAGGAAGCGATCGCTAATTGCTGTTACTCTTTGACTATGATCAGCTTTTCCCGGTGCAACATCCATTATTTCCCGTAGATCTAACAGTGCATTCCCTTCCCCAGAAAAACCTTCATTCAACTTAATTACCATTCTTTGTAATGTCGGTTGACGTTCCCACAAATCAGCCGCAACATTGGCTAATTCTTCGCAATTTCTAACTAACTCACTACCGTCGGGAAGGGGGACATTACTTTCTTGAAAAATCTGTCTACTGCCGCTCTTTGTTCCCCAAATTTGCAAATCTGGTGCAGCAGCATATAAAGGTACACCCAACTTTAAAGATAATTGCGCTTCCCAAAAAGTGGAATTATAACATACCATAAAAGCCTTATCTAACCGCAAAGCTTTGTGAATTCTTTCTAATAACCGAGGCCGTTCTAATATTTTTTGACTGAGGGGTTTTAAAGAAGCATCATAGGTAGAAAGTAATAATAAGCGATGACGAGCATGAGAAAAAGGAATGCCCGGAAGTAGTTGTAAATAATAATCAATAATACTGGGATGCAGTGGCATTGATGTCACATAAATTAACCTAGTCCGGGGATTTCTTAACCGCATTAATGAAAAAAGTAATCTTTCTTCATAATGCTCACATCCTTCTATCTTGAGTAATTCTTCTTGATCTATACTCAAGGAAGGAATAATTAAAATATCCGCTTCACTATTGTCGAATAATTCGCTAGTTTGCCAGCGATCGCGTAATGTTAATTGTAAATTACGAAATTTATCAACTTCTTGTAAATCATCAATATTTAATGTCACCATATCCCCATCCCCATATTATTTTTTTATTTTACTTCCCTATTTAATATATACCCCAAGGGAGAGTGTAAATTAAGATGAAGCTGCATAGAATAAAATTTCGGGATTTATTGACCGCAGATAAACGCAGATAAACGCAGATAAAGATAGACGAATTTAGGGATTTCATAATTCTGTGCAACTTCACATTAAATTAGTATTAAACTTTGCGTCTTTGCTTCTTTGCCTCTTGGCGCGAAACATAATTCATGCCGTCATTATGCAACATCACTGTGTGAATACAGCAAAATAGAAAAACTTCCAGAACAACGAAAAAAGTTAGGAAATGTGTACTGGATTAAGACGCGGTATACTGTATCTGCATTAATTCTTAACTCAATTACCTATGACTCAAACATTAGACTTCATCAGAGTTTCTCCACCAGCAGGAAAAACACCAGATGCTTTAATCGTTACTTTACATGGTTGGGGTGCAAATGCCCAAGATGTGGTATCTTTGATTCCTTATGTCAATTTACCTGATTATGAGTTTCTCCTCCCCAATGCTCCCTATCCTTATCCCTATGCTGATACGGGTAAGGCATGGTATGATCTGCGGACAGAACATAAGTATGATGGATTAAATGAAAGTAAACAATTACTGATAGATTGGTTGCTCTCTTTAGAAAGTAATACAGGCGTACCGTTATCACGCACAATTTTGAGCGGATTTTCTCAAGGTGGGGCGATGACTTTAGATGTAGGATTAACCTTACCCTTGGCTGGATTAGTAGTGATAAGTGGCTATTTACATCCTACTGTGGCAACGCTGAATCAAGGCAATTTTCCGCCGACATTAATCATGCACGGGACAAGGGATGAGGTAGTCCCTCTGCAAGCGGCGATTAAGTCGAGAGAAATGGCACAATCTCTAGGCGTAGCTGTGGAGTATCATGAATTTGCAACGGGACATGAAATTAATTTACAAATGTTAGAAGTGCTACGAACGTTTGTTCTTAACACAATTGGTTAGGTTTAGTTACAAAAATTTTCCAAATTCTGGTAAAAATCACAAGAATTTTTACAAATTTAATGTTCGTTAATGAGTAAGATAGAACAGGTGGAAGCAACTCCACCCTAAGCTGAATTTAAGCGCTGCAAAAGGGAGGGGCAAGCATTATGAAAACTCTAAGCATTTCCAAAACAGAAATTTCTGCTATGACGGCGACAGAGGTAAAAGATTTGGCTACACGCCTGGAATTAGATAATTATAGTAATGCTTTTGAGGGTTTAAATGACTGGCATCTATTGCGAGCGATCGCTTTTCAGCGTCCAGAGTTAGTTGAAGCCTATATCCACCTCCTAGATTTAGAAGCTTACGACGAAGCTTAAACATTGTAGGGAAAAATTCAGGAGCCGCTCAGGGTTTAGCAATGCTAAATCCTGATTTTGCTTATATCATTTAATTTAGATGCGTTTTGCTTCGATAGCCAATTTAATAAAATTTTTAATACTAAGTGAGATTACTGTTCATAAGTCTTTGGAAATTCTATTCAATCAACGCCCAGATAATTTGTTTGGTATTATGATTTAATGATATCTAATTCTGCCTAAGTAAATTTTTAGGAGCATTTGTCATAATGGAAACAAATAAACTCAATAATCAACAGATGGAATTGCTAGACCAAGAAGATGATTTAGAAAATGAGTTTAAATTTGAAGATGATGATGATGAAAATTTAGAACCATTTGATCCGACTAAAATCAGGGTTAAAACTAAACCGATGACAATGGATGTACTACTAAGAAGAATCAAGCATGATGAAATTGATTTAGATACTGAATTTTACCGACAATCTGATATTTGGACACCTAAAGCCAAAAGTCGTTTAATTGAATCTCTTTTAATTCGGATTCCTATTCCCATATTTTATATAGATGCAACTAATGATGATAAGTGGTTAGTAATAGATGGTTTACAAAGAATTAATACATTTAAAAAATTTATTATTGATCAAGAATTTACATTAACTGAATTACAATTTCTTAAAGATTTAGAAAACAATAAATATAGTGATTTACCTCGTGCTTATCAAAGAAGAATAGAAGAAACAGAATTAACAGTATGTTTAATTGAACCAGGAACTCCTGATGAAGTAAAATATAATATTTTCCAAAGAATTAATACTGGTGGATTACCTCTTAATAACCAGGAAATACGCCAAGCAATGAATCCAGGTAAACCAATACAAATTCTCAAGAAATTAGCTAGTTTACCAGAATTTAAAAGAGTAATAAATTTAACTAAAAAGAGAAATGAACGTCTCGAAGATCATGAATTGATACTCGATTTTATTGCTTTTACTTTAACAAACTATCAAGACTATCCCCAAAATAAAGGTAACACTTATTTTTTAAATGAAACAATGAAAAAATTAAATAAACTAGAAAATGATTTAATCCAAGAAATAGAGAATAAGTTTATTATAGCAATGAAAGCAGCTTACGATATTTTCGGGAATAATGCTTTTCGTAAATCCTCAAATTCTCCTGTTAGTAAAGCTCTTTTTGCAGCATGGTCTGTTATTTTAAGTCAATTAAATCTACAACAAATTGAACTATTAATCACAAATAAGGAAATATTAAAAGGAAAATTTAGACAAAAGATGAAAGATGATCCTGATTTTCTAAAATCGGTATCTCAAGCATCTAGTAAAGTTAAATATCGGTTTGAACAAATTAATCAAATAATTCAAGAGGTTTTATCATGTTAAGTTCTTTAACTTTAAAAAATTTTAAACCATTTGAAAATCAATCGTTTTCTTTAAAGCCATTAACTCTACTGACTGGCTTAAATAGCACTGGTAAATCATCTGTATTGCAATCTCTATTACTATTACGTCAATCTTCTCAGCAGGATGAGTTATTAGATAGAGTTGGTTTAGTATTAAACGGTGATTTAGTATCTATAGGTACTGGACAAGATGCACTTTTTAAGAGAGCTAAAGAGGATGTAATAACTTTAAAAGTTGGCATGAATAATGATATTAAAGGTACTTGGACTTTTGATTGTGATCGACAATCAGATATAATGCGAATATCTACATTGTCAATTGCTGATGGATCAGTTTATAACTCAGGACTTTTTAACGATAACTTTCATTACCTAAAAGCAGAAAGAATAGCACCTAGAAATTATTTCCAAATGTCTGATTTTAAAGTTAGACAACATCAACAAATTGGAAGTCAAGGTGAATTCACTGCTCATTTCTTGTCTATCAATGAATATAAAAAAATTCCACATAGTCAACTATCGCATCCATCAGCACAGTCCGATATTTTAAAAAGTCAAGTTGAAGCCTGGTTAGGAGAAATTAGTCCTGGAACAAGAGTTGATATAGAATTACATTCAGGAATGGATGTAGTAAATTTACAATATTCCTATGAAGATAATAATTCCTATCGTTCAACTAATGTAGGTTTTGGAATTACCTACACTTTACCAATTATTGTCGCTATATTATCTGCTAGTTCAGATACCTTGATTTTGTTAGAGAACCCAGAAGCTCATCTTCATCCTAGAGGACAATCTAAAATGGGAGAATTAATTGCTTTAGCAGCAAGTTGTGGTATTCAAATAATATTAGAAACTCATAGCGATCATGTTCTCAATGGTATTCGTAAAGCAGTAAGACATAATAAACTTGAGGCTGATAAAGTACAAATTAACTACTTTGAAAGATATTTAAAAAAAGGACAACCAACCACAGAAATTATTACTCCTCGAATTTATCAAAGCGGGGGAATTGATAGATGGCCTGATGGCTTTTTTGATCAAGCTGAAAAAGATTTAATGGATTTACTATAAATGAGGTTCTACCATCAATGCACTTTTTAATTAATGAGCTTTCTTTTATTGGACAAGCTATAAATAAATACGAAGCAGATGAATTAATGAATAATATTCTTGAAATTATTTATGAGATAAAGGATATTGCAAATGATGATCCAATCCTAACTCATAGTAGTTTTACTTATCAAAAATTATGTTTAAATTTAACAGTACGCGAATGGCTTTTTAGCCAAATCAAAGGGCAAAAACTAAAAGAAAAAACAAAGGCACAAACACAACTAGAATTTTTAGTTCAGGTTTTAAGCAAAGGACCTTTTATAGATATAGATTTAAAATATTTAATAGATGATTGTCAATGTTTTTATCAACGAAAAGATGTTTCATCAAGTTCATTATCTGGTGCTGCTAAACTGGAAGAAATATTAATTAGTTTACAAAATAATCCTGATTTTCTTCAAGAAAATATTGAAGTTGAATTTCAAGAAGGTACAAGTTTGCTAGAAAATAGAAGCATAAAAAGTTTAACTGAAATTAAACAAGCTAGAAAAATATGTCCTCGTTATAAATTTCATGATAAACATCATCCTAAATATCCTTGGGAAAAGGCTACTCCTATGGATTTAAGCGATGAAAAAGCTCAAAAAGTTTTAAATATTTCTATTGAAGATATGTCTACAAAAGATAGCAATGGAAATAGTACAAAACGTTATGGATTTAATAAGGAAACAGATAAATTTTATATATTTCGTTCAGAGGATACTTTTGATGAAGAAGGTTATCCAACCTATCATGGATTTCCAATTTCTGAAAATCAAGTTCCTCCTAAAATATTAATTAAAATCAAGAGTTAATGCTATCATCTCCAAATCTTCAATCTAAACGGGTTATTGTCTGTGTAGGCGGTGGTATTGCCGCCTATAAAGTCTGTGAATTGGTTTCTACATTGTTTAAGTCTGGGGTAGAACTGCGAGTTATTCTCACTAAATCTGCCAAAGAATTTATTACTCCTTTAACTTTAGGTACTTTATCCCGTCATCAAGCTTATACTGATGATGATTTCTGGCAACCAATTTATCAGCGTCCTTTGCATATTGAGTTGGGTGAATGGGCTGATTTGATTGTGATTGCGCCTTTAACTGCTAATACTTTAGCTAAGTTAGCTTATGGAATGGCAGACAATTTATTAACAAATACTATTCTTGCTTCTACTTGTCCTGTATTGTTAGCACCAGCCATGAATACGGATATGTGGGAACAGGTGGCTGTCCAAAGAAATTGGCGACAGTTATTGACAGATGGTAGATTTTATGGTATGGAAACTGGTTCTGGTTTATTGGCGTGCGATCGCATTGGTGCTGGTAGAATGGCAGAAGCGGCAGAAATATTTGTTTATATTCAATCTTTATTACACACCCAAGGAAACAGAGATTTAGCCGGAAAACAGGTTTTAATCAGTGCTGGGGGAACGCGAGAATTTTTAGATCCGGTGCGATTTATTGGCAATCCCTCCACTGGTAAAATGGGTTTAGCATTGGCACAGGCTGCACTGCACAGAGGCGCGAAAGTAATATTAGTCCATTGTCCTGCAAGTTGGAATGTACCTTTGGGAGTAGAAGCAATTGCGGTTGTGAGTGCGGAGGAAATGCAGCAGGTAATGTTCAAGCATTTAGCCAATGCAGATATCATTATCATGTCAGCGGCAGTTGCAGATGTCAAGCCTAGAGATTATAGTAGCGAAAAATTGCCCAAGCGATCGCTCCCCGAAAATCTTCCCCTAGCAGCAGTACCGGATATAGTCGCTGAACTGGGAAATCGCAAACAACCCCATCAATATTTAATTGGTTTTGCAGCACAAACTGGGGATATTATTACACCTGCACGGGAGAAATTGCAAAGAAAGAAATTAGATGCAATTGTAGCGAATCCTATTGATAAAGTTGATAGTGGTTTTGGTAGTGATAATAATCAAGCGGTGTTTTTAGATAAGTCAGGAAGAGAGGTAGAAATTCCGGCTTGTTCTAAGTTGGAAATGGCGCATTATTTGTTTGATTTTGTTGTTTAATGGAATAAAATTATATCATTATTCCTGCAACTACAGAATTAATTACTACCTAGATAAATCTCTACATTTCGAGTGTTCCATGTGGCAATTCCAATTCCAAAAAAATCTTGATCTTCTGTCCATATTGGACAATTTAAAGAGAGAGAAAGAGCAACTATTGTCCAGTCTTTTATATCTCTTTCTTGTATTCGCCGTTTAGCATCATACTCATATTCACTATAAATTTCGTCAGCTATTGGTATGACTACCTTTGTTAGTTTCTCGATAGCATTATATTGTAGTTTCTTTAGCATTCTGGAAATCAGCAAATAATTCATCTTCACTAATACCTCTTGTTTCCAACAATTGTTGGATTTTTTGGACTGCTGCTTGTAAAGCCATTAAATCTTGTTTTTGAGGAGTAGGTTGTGTTGGTATGTAGTAACCTATTGGGACTCCATGAGAAGTAATTGCAATTGGTTCAGATGTTTGTTGTGTGTACTTATGTAAATTGGCGCGAAATTCTTTGATTCCTACAGATTGGATGTCCATAATAGTGAATTGACAAATTGTGTACACTTGAGTACACTATAACATAAACTTTGAGTTATTGATAATAATCAAGGGGTGTTTTTAGATAGGTTAGGAAGAGAGGTAGAAGTTCCGGCTTGTTCTAAGTTGGAAATGGCGCATTATTTGTTTGATTTTGTTGTTTAATGGAATAGAATCACATTTTTATTTTGACTAGGCTTTTTGAATATGACAGTGCATTTACCTCAAATTGGTATCCCTAGCTGTATGAGGGCAATATCATTACTTGAAGAGTATCCACAAAATATTGTGGGTAGTTTTTGGCTCATGTGTGGTTATGGATTTGATGATGAAGAAATTCCTGATTGGTGGGGTGATAATGTTTTAGAAGATAATCAAGCACAAGGTATTATCAATTGTTTTGAAAAAGGTGATTTTAAAGGACAACATAAAAACCCTCTATACTCAGGTTTTTGTATTATTGTTATTGCGAATTCATCTAATTCTATTCATTTATCTTATTTAATTGAAGATATTAGAATGTGTGAAGATGAAGGAATTGCTTTATTAAAAATAATGGCACGATATAATATACCCGCTCACACAGAAGTTAGTTATCCCAAGCAATTTTTAAGTTATCGTTATGGAGAAGAGAATCCTAATTATAAGTTTCTTCGAGAAACACTAAATCATTGGTCAGTTCAGGTTTGGGAAGATTACTGTAGTTATTTAATGACTATTCATGGTCAATGGATGTTTTTTGATTATTGTAAAAAAATCAATGCTGTTAAAGATGAAGTTCAAGCCACTGTGGAAAAAGGTACGAAACCTCTAGTTTTAACAGAAGGAGAAACTGACCCAATTTATATTAAAACTGCTTTAGAATTACTAGGAGAAAAGGAAATTTTAGCACAAGTTGATATTGAATGGGTAGGAATTTCCATAGGTAAAGGAAAAAGTATAAATACTGGTGATGGTGGTTTAAAAAATACTAGAGATGTTCTTCTTTCTAACCCTAAATTCTTAACTAGAAAAGTATTATTAATTTATGACTGCGATACTGATAAATCTAATGAAGATCATGAATTATTGAAAATCAGAAAAATACCTCAACAAAAGAATCGAAAAGTCAAAAAAGGCATTGAAAGGTTATCAAATTTAGCTGCGTAACAGCTTAGAAGTAGATAGGATTTCCAAATTAATCTATTTCTTCCTTTGCCTCTTTGCGCGAAACAGTAAATTTAACAGTCCAAAATAGGATAACCAAAGAGAATCAATCAATATTAAAAAACAAAGTGGATAATGTGGCAGAAAAAAGAAAATTATGGGTGGGAATTGGTTGCCAAAAGGGGGTTTCTCAGCAACTAATTAATACTGCAATTAAACAAGTTTTTCAAGAATACCAACTTATATACAGTGAAATATCGGGAATTGCAACTATTGATAAAAAAGCCTCAGAAATTGGTTTATTAGAATTTTGTAACTTAGAAAAGTTACCTTTAAAAGTCTTTAGTGCTGAACTTTTAAATAGTGTACTTGTTCCCCATCCTAATAATACTATTACTAAATTACTGGGAACATCTAGTGTAGCCGAGGCTTCAGCTATTCTTGCAGCTTCGGAAATCACATCTGCGGAAATAACATTATTAGTTCCTAAACAGATTTTCCGATTATCAGGGGAAATAGGAGCAGTAACAGTAGCTGTGGCTAAAAGTGATGAAAAACTAATATTTAGTCAACGACATTAACTATTTGGTTAATAATACCAGAGACAACTGATAGAACAATTGAACCTAAAAAAGCTGGAATAAAACCCCGAATTTCAAAACCATAACCAGGAGTTATGGCACTGGCAAACCATAGAGTTAAACCATTAATCACTAGGGTAAATAAACCTAAAGTTATTAAGGTGAGGGGAAATGCTAAAATCTGCAAAATTGGCCGAATAATGGCATTGACTAAACCAATGACAATAGCGGCAATTAAAGCAGCAGAAAAACTTGTGAGTATAATTCCGGGGACAATTTTAGAAGTAATTAACAATGCTACCGCAGTACCAAGCCAAGTTAAAATAAAGTGCTTCATAGTTTAATGTTATGGGGAAGTGCGTTTTAAGAAAACTTTCCATGTACCAGCACCGACTACACCATCAGGTTTTAGTCCATAACGGATTTGTGCCGCTTTGACTGCGGCTTCTGTGGATAGTCCGAAATATCCATCTATTTTACCATTTAAAAACCCCAAATTTTGTAGTTGTTTTTGCAATTTAATCACTTCTGCACCACTCATGCGTAAACGCAAAATTGGCCACCCTTCGTCAGTATATTGGATACCGGGCATTTGTTGATTGGGAGGAGTGGGTTGAATGCTGGTATTTTGTGGATTTTTGGTGGTTGGGCGTTTGGTAATTGGTGGTTTTGTAACTCTTGCAGGTTGGGTGGGAACAGTTGTAAAACTACTGGCTTTAGCTGTGGTAGCGGTAATATTTGATGGGCTGGGAAATAGTTTTTGCCATGTGATCTTATCTACATTACCAGTGGAGTTTAAACCGGCAGCTTGTTGAAATTGGGCAACAGCAATGACTGTACTCTGTTGATATTTACCATCTACAGCACCCGAATAAAATCCTAAAAGTTTCAAAGCGGCTTGAAGTTCGGTAACTCGTTCACCTTGACTACTCATGTTAAGGGGGGGACGATCAATTTTAATGTCTGTGTTGACTTGGGCAATTTTGAGTGGTGTTGCTGTGGAAATGAACGCAGTGGCAGTAATTAAGGTGGGTGTTGTGGTTAACAAGATTAAGGAATACCAACAATTTGCGCTCATTTTGGGAATACTGGCTATCCAAGTATTTTTCATAGAACTTTTGTATAACTTTCTGATACTGATCTTACACCTGTTGCGATCGCTTTGTTCATCATTAATTTTTTGGGGATGAAGATCAAATATAACCGGATATTTCCATGATTTTACTGGGTCGGGTTTTCTTGTGTCAACCTACGGGGTAATATCAAGATCATAAAACACAACTTTATTTAAAATATATTTATAGGTAATAAAAAATAAAGTTTTCTTATGAAAGATAAAATGTTTGTGATAAAATGAATCTAGTTTTATCAACTTACCAAAATTTTTGATAATGGCGACAAAAAACTAACTATGACTAATCTCTTACAACAAGCTTATGCTGTCGTCTCACGGCTACCTGAAGATGAACAGAATCAAATTGTTCAACTGATTTTCCAGCAATTAGCACAGCGTCAACAATTATTGCATCGAAAAAATGTAGATTTTATGCAATTTGCTGGTATTGCGAATGCTGAAGAAACTATACTTTTACAAAAGCTCGATCATGAGATTGAAGAACAAAGATTACTAGAGTTGCAAAGGCAAATTGAACTGTGAAAAAGTTATTTACGCTGTAACCATTTCCGGCAATAAATTAGGTGATACTGGCTCAAAATGTAACACCATAATTTGCTCTAGACGCAACCCAACAGATTCATAAGTTTTTCCATTGCGATCGCTAAATTCTACTTCAAACGCAGCACCATCGGCTAATAATTCAACTATTGTACCAACTTGACCACGTAACAAGTTATATTCAGGTAAATCCACTGTTAATGCTACTACGTCTAGTAATTGGGGCATACTTTTAGTCATCTAGAATTGTCTTTCCTTCTTCATATTGAGCTATTGCTTGTTCAATTATTTCATTACTCACATCTGTCAGATCAGATTTAGAATAAATTGTAGTGAGTATAATTCCTTGAGCATTTTTCAGATAATAAATCACCCTATATCCTCCACTTTTTCCTTTTTGAATGTTACTATTTTTAATACGAACTTTGAAAACTTGATATTTAATTCCCGCAATTCTATCTCCAGGAATTTCACCTGCTTGTAGTTGATCAATTAAAGGTTGAACATCACTACGAATTGAACGATAGCGTTTAGCCAGTTCTCTTAAATCCCTTTGAAAACGAGGAGTAAGAGCAATTTCAATTAGTAGTGGTTCATTATTATTCTGCATCTATTCCTTCCCACATTTGTGAAAGGGGTATAGTTTGTCCACTTAATGCTTCTTTTATTCCCTGATGAATACCTTCAATGACAATTTCTGTGGGTGTTTCTTCAAGAGATGAATTTTTCTCTAATTGGAAAATAGATTTTTGTAGTAATTGTAATGTATAAGTTTCCACAGAAAGTCCTTGCTGTTGTGCTTGCTGTGTTAAATACTGTTCTAATTCTGGTGGTAAGCTGAGGGTTAGTTTCATAAGTCTATTGTGGGTGATTTTATATAAGTAAAAAAATCTAAAAATTCTCCTATTTGTTGGTTATTTAAATTTGATAATTTTTGCAAGAGCCTATCAGCATTTATTTTTATTTCCTGCCATTTTTGATTTTGCTTTTCTGCTGTATATTCATTTCCAGGTCTACCTAATATTGTTAAAGCGATCGCAGTTACAAAACCAACACAAGCTGGTTGACTACTAAATAAATCTTTTCCTGATTTAAAATAACCTTCTATGTCGTCATCTTGATAGGATGCAAGTTTTACCATATTCAAATATTCTCCTACTGTAAATTGTACAACTACTGAGTAACAATTCAATTTGGTATCTTTAATAATATCTAGCTTTTCTACAATTACCATTGATATTTCCTCAATCTATGAATAAATATGACTATCAAATAACTGATTAAGATAGCAATCACCCCGTCCTACAATCATACCATTTTCTATAATTGATCGGATAACCTACACACCTACATTTAGGCATGAAACTGTAACCGAAACTGGAAAATACAAAGATACTGTCAACTTACCCAAAATCACCCATCAGGATATGATAATTAATGTTGGGTAACATACGTCAACCCAACCTACGGGGTAAAATTAAGATCATAAAACACAACTTTATTCACAGGATATTTATAGTATGGAATATCGCCGCGCCAAAGTGGCAGGAGGAACGTACTTTTTTACAGTGGTGACAGAGAAAAGACAAAAAATATTATGTTTACCAAACAATGTTTCTTTATTAAGAGATGCTTTTAGTTATGTAATGCAGAAACATCCATTTATTATAGATGCTGTTGTTATTTTACCTGATCATCTCCACTGCATTTGGACTTTACCAGAAAATGATCAGGATTTTTCTACCCGTTGGCGTTTAATTAAAAGTTATTTTAGTCGTCAATGTGAAACTATTTCACCAGAAAATATATCTATATCTAGAAAAAAGAAGAAACAACGGGCTATATGGCAATATCGTTTTTGGGAACATTTAATTAGAGATGAAATAGATTTTCTTTCATCACGTTGAATATATTCATTATAATCCTGTGAAACATGGTTTGGTAACAGCACCAAAGGATTGGGAATATTCAAGTTTTCATCGGGCTGTGCGTCAAGGTATATATGACATGATGTGGGGTGCGGGTGAGGAAATTATTTTTGATGATGATATTGGCAACGAGTAGGTTGGGCTGAATGAAATGAAACCCAACATTAATTATAAAATACGAATAAGTAGTGTTGGGTTTCGTTCCTCAACCCAACCTACGATTGCTATTATTGCACTAATAACCAGGAGTTAGTATGTGGTCAACATTAAATTCTTTGAATTTGTCACATCCTAAATGAGTTTCCTGCCACATTTTGACCAAAGAAGAAGATTGAATAACAACTCGTTTTTCAATTTGAACGTCAAAGTTAAAGAAATTCTCAACTGTTGCTGAATAATCACAAATCAGCTTTTCAAAATTTTTTATTGAGATTTCATTTTGAATCTTGTTGCCCAATTTATCTGTGATAACAAAGTCAATATTATCTTCTTTATCTCCCTGTAATTGAAAGCTTAACATAGTTTGGTCTGAATTGTGAAAAACAAATAATTCTTCTTTATAGAGAATATCAGTATCATAGAAAGTATAAGCTGTAGAACCTTTAGATGGTGGAATAAGGCTTCTGAGAAAAACTTTATATTTAATATTCTTTAAAAGTCTTTTTCGAGGTATGTTCCGAATGACCAATCTAAAACCATACTCTGGCAAGTATCCAAGCCTCGGTAGTCCTTCTTGTCTTACTGTCCACTTGAGTAGAAAATATTGGATTACAGGGAAAGCGAAAAAGGTTACTAATGCTAATACCTGACTAACTACCTGCTCCAAAAGTTTATCTATGCTCACCAATTTCTCTCCTATAGAAATAATAATTAAGACTCAAAGCATCGCCCGATTCATTTTCAATGCTTCAACAGTTCCTCTTCCTGTAGCTGTTAATCCTACCACTCTCACATCATCCCAGCGAAAGTTTTCTGTCCATACTTGTTGACGGGGATTAAAAATAGATACTTCTTTTTTTGTTTCTGGATCTGTTACTGTTTGTCTAGCAGATTTACGCAGTGAGCATGACACACAAGCAAGAGCTAAATTATCAGATGTTGTTCCACCACCAGCCACAACCGGAATAATATGATCTATGTGAAATGTTGCAGCTTGTCCTGCTTGAGACAAACAACAATATTCACACCTAAATTTTGCACGCTGCATAACTAATTGACGTAGCGAACTTGCAATTTTCCCCATTTATCCCGCCCGCATGATACGCTGAGAACGCAAGGAAAGCAAAGATAAAAATTCCGCCAAATCAACTAAACCTTCAGCTTCATTTCTTTCGGCTAAAGTCAATTCTTCCCCAGCATCTTGACGATCTAATAAAAATTGTAACCGTGCTTGCACAGCTTCAGGAAGTTGAAAATAAGTCAAACCAACGGGGATCTCAATTACTTCAGTCATATAATATTTCCCTACAGATGTGATCTATTGTCTGAAAGTATGACTATAAATATCTGATCAATATAGCGATGCCTTCGGCGAACAAAGCGATCGCTCACCGCACCCTACAATCATACCATCTCCTATAATTGATCGGATAACCTGCACACCTACATTTAGGCATGAAACTGTGACCGAAACTGGAAAATACAAAGATACCGTCAACTTACCCAAGACTAACTTCGATATGCGGGCAAACGCAATCAAGCGCGAACCCGAAATCCAAAAATTCTGGGAAGAAAACCACATTTATTCTCAACTGGCTGAAAACAATCCTGGCGAATTATTTATACTGCACGATGGTCCTCCCTATGCTAACGGTCAGTTGCATATTGGTCATGCTTTAAATAAGATTCTCAAAGATATTATTAACCGCTACCATTTGCTACAAGGTCGTAAAATTCGCTACGTTCCTGGCTGGGATTGTCACGGATTGCCTATTGAGTTGAAAGTTCTGCAAAATATGAAACAGGCAGAACGGCAAAATCTCACACCTTTACAATTGCGTCAAAAAGCGGCAGAGTTCGCACTGAAAACCGTAGACGAACAACGAGAAAGCTTTAAACGCTATGGGATTTGGGGTGATTGGGAAAATCCTTATTTAACCTTAAAACCGGAATACGAAGCCGCGCAAATTGGCGTTTTTGGGGAAATGTTCCTCAAAGGTTATATCTATCGCGGTTTAAAGCCTGTGCATTGGAGTCCTAGTTCTAAAACCGCCTTAGCAGAAGCTGAGTTAGAATACCCTGATGGTCACGTTTCTCGCAGTATTTACGCCGCTTTTCCGGTGGTGAAGGTTCCCGAAGGGTTAAAAGCTAGTTTGGATGGCTTCTTGCCTGATTTGGGCGTGGCTGTGTGGACGACTACACCCTGGACTATTCCCGGTAATTTGGCTGTGGCTGTGAATGGTGCGTTGGAATATGCGGTGGTGGAAGTAGAACCCCACCCCCTAACCCCCTCCCCGCAAGCGAGGAGGGGGGATGAGAAAGAGGAAGTTGCTTCCACCCCACAAGCAGGAAATGAAGAATTTACCTCCCCCTCTCTGCTTGCGGAGAGGGGGACTGAGGGGGTGAGGTTTCGATATCTCATCGTTGCGGCTGAGTTGGTGGAACGGTTGGCTGCGGTTTTGGATTGTGGGTTAACGGTAAAAGCCAAGTTCGCAGGGAAGGATTTGGAACATACTACTTATCGTCATCCTCTTTTTGACCGTGAAAGTCCGGTGGTGGTTGGTGGTGATTATATCACTACTGAGTCGGGGACTGGGTTGGTTCATACTGCGCCTGGTCATGGTCAAGAGGATTACATTGTTGGTCAGCGTTACGGTTTGCCGATTCTTGCCCCTGTTGATGATAGTGGTAATTTCACTGATGAGGCTGGTAAGTTTTCTGGCTTGAATGTTTTGGGCGATGGTAATCAAGCGATTATTGATGCTTTAAGCGAGGCTGGTTCTCTGTTGAAGGAGGAAGCTTATCCTCACAAGTATCCTTATGATTGGAGAACGAAGAAACCGACGATTTTCCGCGCTACTGAACAATGGTTTGCTTCTGTGGCAGGATTTAGGGAGGAGGCTTTAAAGGCTATTTCATCTGTGCGTTGGATTCCCGCACAAGGTGAAAACCGCATCACGCCGATGATAGCAGAAAGATCCGATTGGTGTATTTCTCGTCAACGTTCTTGGGGTGTGCCGATTCCGGTGTTTTATGATGAAGCGACTGGGGAAGTTTTGCTGAATGCGGACACGATTAACCACGTTCAAGCTATTTTTGCCGAAAAGGGTTCTGATGCTTGGTGGGAGTTGTCGGTAGAGGAGTTGTTACCGGAAACATATCGCAATAATGGCAAGACTTACCGCCGAGGTACAGATACAATGGATGTCTGGTTTGATTCTGGTTCTTCTTGGGCAGCGGTGGCGAAGCAAAGACCGGAGTTATGCTATCCTGTGGATATGTATTTGGAAGGTTCTGATCAACATCGGGGTTGGTTTCAATCTTCTTTGTTAACCAGTGTGGCGGTTAATGGCATTGCACCTTATAAAACTGTGTTAACTCATGGTTTCGTCTTGGATGAAAATGGACGGAAAATGAGCAAATCTGTGGGGAATGTGGTAGACCCTCAATTGATGATTCAAGGTGGGACTAATCAAAAACAACAACCTGCTTATGGTGCAGATGTTTTGCGGTTGTGGGTTTCTTCGGTTGATTATTCTGGTGATGTCCGGTTGGGTGGTAACATCATCAAGCAACTAGCTGATGTCAGAAATAAGATTCGCAACACGGCGCGGTTTTTATTGGGGAGTTTGCATGATTTTGATCCTCAGAAGGATGCTGTAGCTTTTGATGATTTGCCAGATTTGGATAAATATATGTTGCACCGCATTCGTGAGGTGTTTAATGAGGTGACGGAAGCTTTTGATAGTTTCCAGTTTTTCCGCTTTTTCCAAACTGTGCAGAATTTCTGTGTTGTGGATTTGTCGAACTTTTATTTAGATGTTGCCAAGGATAGATTATATATCAGTTCTGCTGATGCTTTCCGTCGTCGCAGTTGTCAAACGGTGTTGCAAATTGCTTTGGAGAATTTAGCTAGAGCGATCGCCCCCGTTTTATGTCATACTGCGGAGGATATCTGGCAATTTATCCCCTACGAAACAGAATATAAATCAGTGTTTCAAGCTGGTTGGGTGCAAGTGGATGATAAATGGGAAAATGCAGAATTAGCAGAATTTTGGAAAACACTGCGCCGCATTCGTGGTGATGTTAATAAGGTTTTAGAACAAGCACGGACAGAAAAGTTAATTGGTTCTTCTCTAGAAGCTATTGCTTTGATTTATCTGAGTGATGAAAAATTATCCACTGCTATTGAACCTTTGAATGTTAGCGGTAATGGAATCGATGAATTACGGTATTTATTCCTCACTTCCAGTGTGCAATTATTAGATACTCCTGATGCATTAAAAGGATTAAAAACTTTGCGGGTTCAAGGTGAGGATAATTGGGATATTGGCGTAGTCAATGCCGCAGATTACGAACATGATGGGAAATCTTATCACAAATGCGATCGCTGTTGGAACTATTCTCCCCATGTTGGTGAATCAGCAGAACATCCATTATTGTGTGAACGCTGTATTCCCGCTTTAGCTGGAGAATTCTAGAACAATAAGATCCCCGACTTCTGCCATCAATTTATAATTTGTTTATAATAAAAAAGAAGTCGGGGATCTGAATCTTCATTCATTACCATCTTTAATTATTATGGTCACACAATTATCTGTAGCTTTAGAAATTTTACCAATGGTATTGCAAATGCAACCAAATATTATCATGACTGATGATAATTTTTATGATTTCTGTCAGCTAAATCGGGATTTTCGCATTGAACGTAATCAAATAGGAGATTTATTAATTATGTCCCCCACAGGTTCAGAAACAGAGGAACGCAATTTTGACTTAATTGTTCAGTTAGGTGTTTGGACAAAGCAAAATGGTACAGGAGTGGGATTTGGTTCTAGTGGTGGTTTTACCTTACCCAATGGTGCAGTCCGTTCTCCTGACGCAGCTTGGATAAACCGCACAAAATGGGAAGCAATACCAGCAGAACAAAGGAAAAAATTTGCGCCTATTTGTCCTGAGTTTATTATTGAATTGCGTTCAGAAACTGATAATTTAAAGATTCTGCAAGAAAAGATGCAAGAATATATAGATAATGGTACACAATTAGGATGGTTAATTGATAGAAAACAACGGAAAATATTTATTTATCGTTTGATATTGCTGTGGAATTAGGAATTTGGAATAAACAAACAAAATTAGGTAAAGGTTTTGACTCTTCCACAGGTTTTAAACTACCAAATGGCAAAGATGTTTCTCCTGATATTGCTTGGATAAAAAAAGAACGTTGGGATAGTTTAACCTCAGAACAACAGAATAAATTTGCGCCTATTGCACCTGATTTTGTCATTGAATTACGTTCTGCCAGCGACAATTTAAAACCATTACAAGAAAAAATGCAAGAATATATAGATAATGGCGTTAAATTAGCTTGGTTAATTGATAGAAAACAACGGAAAGTATTTATTTATTGTCCTGGTCAAGCTGTGGAAGAACTAGATAATCCTCAAACATTAACTAGTGAAGATTTATTACCCGGATTTATTTTAGATTTAAGTCAGATTTGGTAATAAATAAGCCGGAAAACATAAATATTATAAAAACTCATAAATTTCTTAATTTATCCGTCTTTATCTGGGGTAAATTATTCTAAAAATTTTATTTAGGCATGAAAAAATTGGATTCCCGTGTTCACGGGATAATCTTCCACGCAAATCACAAATTAAACTTCTGTAGAACTTTGATAAACAACGTCTTTATCCCACTTTTCTTCTAATCTGGCGTGAAAAGAATTGGGTTGAATCAAACCATGAGAACCGAGACCATGTTCTGGTGGGGCGATTTTTTTAGCTAATTTTGCTAAAATCGGTTTCGGGACATTAGCAGTGTGACGTTGAGTTAATATAGGCATTTCTTGCCAACAACTGCGGCAAAACCAATAAGATTCAGTACCACGAATATGGTGTAAGAGTGAATCGGAACAACAAGGGCATTGAGGCATAATAGTTTTAAGTCCTTCTTTGCAAGTGTTTGGCTAAATGTAGTCATGTAATGAATTGAGATAAATTAAAACTTCTTATGTACATTCCTGAATTTTAACTCTCAAGGATGGGGGGATTGTGAGAATATTTGCAAGAACAATATATTACGTAATATTTCGCTATATTGCCTCTATATTTATTTACACTCTAAACTAGAGTAATCTTGAATGGAGGGTGTCATTGAGACATCTGGTAGGAAATCCCGTTCCCTCTTCTATATCCTGGCAACATCTTTAAACTGTCCGTGCATAAACAGAATGGGTTCTGAATTAAATAACAGTAGCTATTTAAGGAATCTCAGAATATGTTGGAAATTAAACGCAACCAAGAAAATAGCCAAATTACTCAAGAAGCTTTAGTATTACCCTTTAAATCAGTGGGAATTGTAGATATTCCCCTAGTAGGTGGTAAAAATGCCTCTTTAGGGGAAATGATTCAACAACTCAGTTCCCAAGGAGTGAAAGTTCCCACTGGATTTGCCACTACTGCTTATGCTTATAGATACTTTATTACGGCGGCTGGTTTAGAAGCAAAACTAAGAAAGATTTTTGCAGATTTAGATGTGGAGGATATGGATAATTTGCAAGAATGTGGCAAACAAGCCAGATCATTGATGTTAGAAACCCCATTTCCGCTAGAATTACAAGAAGCGATCGCTAAATCCTATCAGGATCTTTGTCAAGAATACGGTATTAATACTGATGTGGCTGTTCGTTCCAGTGCCACAGCCGAAGACTTACCAGATGCTAGTTTTGCGGGACAGCAGGAAACCTACCTCAACGTTCATGGCATCAAAGGTGTATTAGAATCTTGCCATAAATGCTTTGCTTCTATCTTCACAGACAGGGCAATTTCCTACCGACAAATCAGAGGTTTTGATCATTTTGAAGTAGCCTTATCAGTTGGTGTCCAAAAAATGGTTCGGTCTGATTTAGCATCTTCTGGAGTCATGTTTTCCATTGACACAGAAACAGGTTTTCAAAATGCCGCTTTAATTACCGCTGCTTATGGTTTGGGTGAAAACATCGTCCAAGGTGCAGTTAACCCAGATGAATATTTAGTATTTAAACCAACTTTAAAACAAGGATATAAACCCATCCTCCAAAAGCGGTTGGGAACAAAAGAAATTAAAATGGTTTATGATCTAGGCGGATCAAAATTAACCAAAAATATCTCCGTTCCTCAACTTGAACGTCATCAATTTGCCCTCAATGATCAAGAAATCCTCCAACTAGCTGAATGGACTTGTATCATTGAAGATCATTATTCCCAAGTCCGGGGAATATCCACCCCAATGGATATTGAATGGGCAAAAGATGGCATAACAGGTGAATTATTTATTGTCCAAGCTAGACCAGAAACAGTTCAATCGCAAAAATCAAAAACCGTCCTCAGAACTTATCAACTCCAAGAAAAAAGTCAAGTTTTATTAACAGGTCGCAGCGTTGGCGAAATGATTGGTCAAGGTAAAGCTAGAGTAATTTTAGATGTACCGGAAATTAATCTCTTTCAAGCCGGAGAAGTGTTAATTACTAACCGCACAGACCCCGACTGGGAACCGATTATGAAAAAAGCTAGTGCTATTGTCACTAACTCCGGTGGGAGGACTTGTCATGCATCAATTATTGCTAGAGAAATGGGTATTCCTGCTATTGTGGGTTGTGGAAATGCAACAGAAATATTACAAACAGGACAAGAGATTACTGTTAGCTGTGCCGAAGGGGAAACCGGTCAAGTTTACTCAGGTTTATTAAACTTTGAAATTCAAGAATTACCATTAGATAACTTACCGCGTACCCGCACTAAAATTATGATGAATGTGGGTAATCCTGAAGAAGCTTTAGGTTTGACAGCAATTCCTAATGATGGTGTTGGTTTAGCGAGAATGGAATTTATCATTGCTAACCATATTAAAGCCCATCCTTTAGCATTACTACATTTTAACGAATTAGAAGACGAACTTGCCAAATATAAAATTAGCGAATTAACGGCACAATATGAAGATAAAGCCGAATTCTTTATTGCTAAATTGGCGCAAGGGATAGGAACAATAGCCGCTGCTTTTTATCCCAAACCTGTAATTGTCCGGTTGTCTGATTTCAAAAGTAATGAATATGCAAACCTTTTAGGTGGTAGACAATTTGAACCAAAGGAAGAAAATCCCATGCTGGGTTGGCGTGGTGCTTCCCGTTATTATGATCCTCGTTATCGTGAAGGTTTTGCCTTAGAATGTCAGGCAATGAAACGAGTTCGAGAAGAAATGGGTTTAACCAATATGATTCTCATGGTTCCCTTTTGTCGCACTCCCGAAGAAGGAAAACGGGTATTAGAGGAAATGGCAAAAAATGGCTTAGTCAAAGGCGAAAATGGCTTAGAAGTTTACGTCATGTGTGAATTACCCAGTAACGTTTTATTAGCTGATGAATTTAGCCAAGTCTTTGACGGTTTCTCCATTGGTTCTAATGATTTAACCCAATTAACATTAGGATTAGATCGAGATTCTGAATTAGTTGCCCATTTATTTGATGAACGCAACGAAGCTGTGAAAAGAATAATAGAAAAAGCCATAACGACTGTTAAACAAAATGGTCGCAAAATTGGTATTTGTGGACAAGCACCTAGCGATTATCCAGAATTTGCTCGTTTCTTAGTTGAACAAGGTATAGATTCTATTAGTCTCAACCCTGATTCTGTGATTAAGACAATGTTAGAAATTGCGAAAGCAGAAACAGGGGAATAACTAATAGGTAAATCAAAAATCTGCGCTTTCTGTGTCTGAAGTGGGTTGAAAATAATTTATCTAACCACAGAGGACTCAGAGGAAGAAGGTTAGGAGAGAATTTTTCAATATTTTTACTTTCTTTGAAAGGGTTAGTTAACAGTAGGTAAAAAGTGAATTTAAATGTCCGTTATAGTCCAATACAATTCAGTCAAGAATTTTTCTTCTCTCTGTTACCTCTGTGCCTGAAGTGGTTCGTTAAAAAAAGATTTTTAAATTAGTGGAGTTGAATTTATTAATATGCAGTCTACTAATGTAGAGTTGGACTTATCTGATCCTTGTGTTTTGCTTACCACATTACAAGAACTTCGTCAATCTGTTGATGAAGAGGGGAGAGAAATATTTGAAAGATGGAAAAAGCAAATTCACCGACAATCTTTTATTAATAGTAGTCTCAATCTTGCCTATTATCTGGCACTGAGAAGACACGATTTACGACAACTGCAAGCGGCTTTAATGCCTTGGGGTTTGTCCTCATTGGGGAGGATAGAAGCTAAAGTTTTACCGACCTTAGATGCAGTGATTGCCACCTTACAGGCAGTTTGTGGCACAGATAATGATTCCATAATTATACATCCACCTTTGGAGGCATTTTTTGAAGGCGATCGCCTACTTCAACAAAATACCGAAGATTTATTTGGTAACACCCTCGATCACCGTCGCGTCAGAATCATGGTAACGTTACCAAATGCAGCCGCTACTAATTATGAATTCCTGCGAGATATAATTCGACAAGGAACAAACTGTGTGAGAATTAATTGCGCCCATGATACCCCCGTTGAATGGTTAGCAATGATTAACAATATCAAACAAGCAGAATTAGAATTAGAATCTGCTTGTAAAATTCTCATGGATTTGAGTGGTCCCAAAAACCGAATTAAATCTGTTCTTACCCCCAGTCCCAAACAACGAATATTTAAAGGTGAATCTCTCCTCCTTACCAATGAGTTACCCACTACTATTAACTCTGCATTTTTTCAAGCCAGTTGCACAATTCCCGAAGTATTAAAACAACTGACAATTGGGACAATAGTTTGGATTGATGATGGGCGGATTGGTGCTTATGTCGAGTCAATCACATCCCAGGGCGTGTGGTTGAAAATCACCCATGCCCGTCTCAAAGGTGAGAAAATATTACCAGAAAAAGGCATTAATTTTCCTGACACTGACTTACATTTGAGTTCTTTAACCACAAAAGATCAAGAAGATTTAGATTTTATTACCACCCACGCCAATCAAGTTGATATTATCGGTTATTCCTATGTGCAAACACCCGCAGATATTCAGCTTTTGCAACAAGAATTAGCGACGAGATTACCAGAAAATTGTCCCACACCCGCCATAGTTGCCAAAATAGAAACACCTTTAGCAGTGAGTAATTTGCCAGAATTAATTATCCAAGCCGCCGGCAAACAACCCTTTGGAATTATGATTGCCAGAGGAGATTTGGCGCTGGAAATTGGTTATCAACGGCTGGCGGAAATTCAAGAAGAAATACTCTGGTTATGTGAAGCTGCCCATATCCCCGTAATTTGGGCAACTCAGGTCTTAGAAAATCTTGTTAAACACGGAATGCCGTCACGGGCAGAAATTACTGATGCTGCCATGTCAGAACGGGCAGAATGTGTCATGCTCAATAAGGGTGATTATATTATTGAAGCTGTGGGCATTTTAGATGATGTCCTCACGAGAATGCAAGCCCATCAAGTCAAAAAAACACCCCAACTACGGGCTTTACATTCTTGGTAAGTAGGTTGGCGTTGAAAATTGTCGTTATGGCAAGGGAACAGGGAATAGGGAACAGGGAACAGGGAACAGGGAATAGGGAATAGGGAATAGGGAACAGGGAACAGCGAACAGGTTTTCAGCGATTTTACGTTTTTTTACACAGTTTGGTTTTATTGTGTATTCTGACTCCTGACTCCTACAGCAGTTTGAGATCAAACGCGGTACAAAGATGGTAAACTTTAAAGATGTAAAAAAAAGAAAATAATTGAGATATATGGCAGCAGCATATTCGACTGATATAAGACAAAAAATATTAAGTGCTTG
>NZ_JADEVZ010000056.1 GCF_015207875.1 Dolichospermum sp. LEGE 00240 | reverse complement strand
GATCAAGTTCACAACAACAATGAGATAAGGTGTAAATATCATGGCAGTCGAAAAAACTAATTCTTCCTCTAGCTTGGCAGAAGTTATTGATAGAATCCTTGACAAAGGTATCGTAATTGATGCTTGGGTTCGTGTTTCTTTGGTTGGTATCGAATTACTAGCAATTGAAGCTCGGATTGTCATTGCTTCCGTTGAAACCTACTTGAAATACGCAGAAGCAGTTGGTTTAACTCAATCCGCAGCAGTTCCTGCTTAATTATTTGGTAGTTCGAGAATCAGGAGAGAATAACTATCAGATTGTCATTTCATAGTTATTCTCCCAATGGGATCAAGTTCACAACAACAATGAGATAAGGTGTAAATATTATGGCAGTCGAAAAAACTAATTCTTCCTCTAGCTTGGCAGAAGTTATTGATAGAATCCTTGACAAAGGTATCGTAATTGATGCTTGGGTTCGTGTTTCTTTTGTTGGTATCGAATTACTAGCAATTGAAGCTCGGATTGTCATTGCTTCCGTTGAAACCTACTTGAAATACGCAGAAGCAGTTGGTTTAACTCAATCCGCAGCAGTTCCTGCTTAATTATTTGGTAGTTCGAGAATCAGGAGAGAATAACTATCAGATGGTCATTTCATAGTTATTCTCCCAATGGGATCAAGTTCACAACAACAATGAGCTAAGGTGCAAATATTATGGCAGTCGAAAAAACTAATTCTTCCTCCAGCTTGGCAGAAGTTATTGATAGAATCCTTGACAAAGGTATCGTAATTGATGCTTGGGTTCGTGTTTCTTTAGTTGGTATCGAATTACTAGCAATTGAAGCTCGGATTGTCATTGCTTCTGTTGAAACCTACTTGAAATATGCAGAAGCAGTTGGTTTAACCCAATCCGCAGCAGTTCCTGCTTAATTAAGCAAATTCCCAATATCAGAATTAATGAATCTTTGAATTTAATTCTGATATTAAACCTGCTTTTTTTTATTATCTGTGTATCCCTCTTCTATCAAAATCAGGTAAAACCTTCATTTTACTAGGCTGTCTAAACCTTGAGAATCTGTTGCTTTATCCAAATAGTGATTAAAGAAGAGTATTCTGAAATTAAGATTTCTCAAAGGATATAAAAAAAGCGAGAAACTCTGAAACTAGATTCAGTGGATTGAAAAATTCAGTGAATCTGGTTAATGCCAGTTTATTATTTTCTGGAGAAATTTATGACTGCTTTAATCCCAAAAATTCGCCAAGAACGTCAGTCAATAGTTGAAGCAGTAGCTCAACTATTTGAAGAGACTAATGAATTCTTGTCTGCTACAACAGCGAGAAGAAACGCACAAGCTCAAAAACAAGCAGAAGAACTACAAGCGTTCCATAAGCAACTTGAGCAAACCAGCCAAGAATTTTTAGCGCAAGCTACTCAAGAACGCATTGCTCAAGCTCAAAAACAAGCAGAAGAACTACAAGCGTTCCGTAAGCAACTTGAGCAAACCAGCCAAGAATTTTTAGCAGCAACTGCTCAAGAACGCATTTCCAAAGCTCAAAAACAAGCAGAAGAACTACAAGCGTTCCATAAGCAACTTGAGCAAACCAGCCAAGAATTTTTAGTAGCAACTGCTCAAGAACGCATTGCTCAAGCTCAAAAACAAGCAGAAGAACTACAAGCGTTCCGTAAGCAACTTGAGCAAACCAGCCAAGAATTTTTAGCAGAAACTGCTCAAGAACGCATTTCTAAAGCTCAAAAACAAGCAAAAGAACTGCAAGCATTCCGTCAGGATTTGTTTGTAAGTATTTTTGGTGTTTCTAGCCGTTAATCTCTCAATACACAGAGCTTATCTGTTGGAGAATAGGTCTAAATAGTAATGCCCCCTAACATTCCAGGTGCAAAGCTGGTAGAATCAGGGGGCGAATAATAAAATTCAACAATGAGTTCAGGCCTGAAGAGTCGGCAGTCCATATTTAAACCGTAGCAACAGTAACGTATAAATTCAATTTAGCGTTAAATTTACTACGTTTATTAAACTGGAGTTCTTACTTCATGCGCTCAACTAATGGAACGATAATAGCACATCAATTGAGAAATTTCACATTATTCTCATAATATTTCTTTTTTCCAACCATCTTAATTTACTTACCATTTTCATCTCCTAACTATGACTAAAACTAATCATAAAAGAGCAGTTCTTCGTGTCCGTCCAGGGCAGTTTGTAGTCACACCAGCTATCGAGCAAGTAGCAATTCGAGCGTTACTTTATCTCAAATCAGGATTCCCTATTCACTTACGTGGACCCGCCGGTACAGGGAAAACAACCTTAGCCCTGCACTTGGCTCACTGTCTAGATAGACCAGTCATGTTACTATTTGGAGATGACGAATTTAAAAGTTCGGATTTGATTGGTAGTGAGTCAGGTTACACTCACAAAAAATTACTAGATAACTATATCCATAGTGTTGTTAAAGTTGAAGATGAATTCAAACAAAATTGGGTTGATTCTCGATTGACTCTCGCTTGTCGTGAAGGCTTCACTTTAGTTTATGACGAATTTAACCGTTCGCGACCTGAAGTTAATAACGTCTTGCTATCAGCATTAGAAGAAAAAATTCTGAGCCTTCCCCCTAGCAGTAATCAGCCAGAATACCTGAGTGTTAGTCCTCAATTCCGGGCTATTTTTACATCTAATCCTGAAGAGTATTGTGGAGTTCACTCGACACAAGATGCTTTGATGGATAGACTGGTAACTATTAATATGCCAGAACCAGATGAGATAACTCAAACAGAGATATTAGTTCAGAAAACAAACATACAAAAAGAATGTGCTTACTTAATAGTCCGGTTAGTTAAATCATTTCGGGTAGCCACAGGTGCGGAAAAAACCTCTGGTTTACGGTCTTGTTTAATGATTGCTAAAGTCTGTGCAGACAACAACATTGTAGCGACACCAGAAAATTCATTTTTTCAGGAAATTGCTATGGAGATTTTGTCGAACAGAACTCATCTATCTGTCAGCGAGTCTACAGATATTTTCCTGGATGTTATATCTCAATTTCCCACAAAAGAAATCGAGATATTAAATGATGCCGAATTGGGTAGCTTACCAACAATGGATACGCTCGCTAATACGGATTTAGGAAATGATATCCCCTTAGAGAAAGAGGTTTCTGATTACGTAAGTCAGCAAAAAAATAACGAATTCAAGGGATTTCAAAAGCCTTCAACCAAAGTTCTTAACTAATCATTAATGCTCCATACTCTTCGGAGCAAAAATCTTTAGTTTACAAAATTCATTGTGTTTATACTATTCAAGAGTTGAATCATTCGTGACTTCTACGCCAATACTGCCAACACGTCCTCAAGCCAACTCAAGTCGAGCTATTAACACATCTACCCAGGGTTCGACTTTAGCGGACATTCTCGAAAGGGTTTTAGATAAAGGAATTGTAATTGCTGGCGATATTTCTATCTCTATTGCCTCCACAGAACTTATACACATTCGGATTCGCTTGTTAATTGCTTCCGTGGATAAAGCCAAAGAAATGGGTATCAATTGGTGGGAAACAGACCCTTATCTCAGTAGTAAAGCTCAACGGTTAGTTGAAGAAAATCAGCAACTTCAGAATCGCCTAGAGAGCTTAGAATCACAGATAAATTTACTAACATCAGCTAAAGTACAAGAGCAAATTCCCTTAGTAGAAAATACTGAAGATAATACTCATCCAACCACTGAAGACAATGCTCATCAAACCCATGAAGAAAGTATTCCATTGCCGATAGATTCTCAACTTGATGTCTAATTAACTGAAATTCAAGAGTTATCCATATCCAATTGATAAACGCTGGAACTCTGGCAATTTTAATGATTAAATTACATCAAAGAAATTTAAACCTTTATGTGGCATCATAAAAATGGTCTACACTCCAGTTGAAAACTCCAACGATTTCCTCACCGTCATTCCAGTTGAAAACTCTAACGAATTTCTAAACACCTCTCCTAAAAAGAAATCTAATAATGAAACGGGTTTAGCTCCCTTATTGCTGACCGTATTGGAATTGATACGCCAATTGATGGAAGCTCAAATAATTCGGCGCATGGAAGAGGATTTGCTCAGTGAATCTGACTTAGAACGAACCGCAGAAAGTTTGCAAAAGTTAGAGGAACAAATTTTAAATTTGTGCCAGATATTTGACATTGATCCAAAAGATTTGAATATAAATTTAGGAGATTTTGGCACTCTTTTACCAGCCTCTGGTTCTTATTATCCAGGAGAAACTGGTAGTCGCCCTTCGATACTAGAGTTATTAGATCGGCTTTTAAATACCGGAATAGTTGTAGATGGTGAAATAGATATAGGTGTAGCTCAACTAGATCTTATTCACGCCAAATTAAGGTTAGTTTTGACATCAAAACCAATTTAATTCCCCATTATCAATCGTAAATTTAGATTTGATTTTTTTGCAGATTATGAATACTGGTCTTTATTTGTACGGCATTTTTCCAGACCCAATTCCTGAAACTCTTAATATTCAAGGATTGGATGGAAAATCTGTTCATAGCCAAGTAGTTGATGGTTTTACTTTTTTATATTCACAGGCCTGTCAAGAAAAATATTTGGCTTCTCGCCGTAATTTGTTAGCTCATGAAAGAGTTTTAGAACAAACAATGCATGAAAGTTTTCGTGTTCTTTTGCCTTTGCGGTTTGGATTAGTTGTTAAAGATTGGGAAACAATCATGAGCCAACTAATTAATCCTCATAAAGAACAATTACATAAATTGTTTGAAAAATTGACAGGACAAAGAGAGGTAAGCATTAAAATTCTCTGGGATGCTAAGGCTGAATTGCAAGCCATGATGGAGTCTAATCATGAGTTGAAGCAGCAACGGGACAACATGGAAGGTAAAAAGCTAAGTATGGAGGAAGTTATTCAAATAGGACAATTAATTGAAAGCAATTTGCAAGCCCGCAAACAAGCTGTAATTGAAGTCTTCACTACAGAGCTAAATCCTTTAGCTCAAGAGATTGTGGTCAGTGAACCAATGACGGAAGAAATGATTTACAATGCGGCTTTTTTAATTCCTTGGGAAGCAGAACCTGTATTTAGCGAACGAGTCGAAGCTATTGATCAAAAATTTGGCGATCGCCTACGTATTCGCTACAACAATTTTACCGCACCTTACACATTTGCCCAGCTTACTTCATAGGAGTTTTTACCATGCTGACGAAACTTTTACTATTGCCAATCATGGGTCCACTTAATGGACTTGTCTGGATTGGTGAGCAGATCCAAGAGCGTACCAATACTGAATTTGATGCTCAAGAAAATTTGCATAAACAATTATTAAACTTACAGCTTTCTTTCGATATTGGCGAAATTTCTGAAGAGGATTTCGAGATTCAAGAAGAAGAGATTCTCTTGAAAATTCAAGCCTTGGAAGAGGAAGCCCGCTTAGAATTAGAATTGGCAGAGGAGGAAGCCCGCTTACAACTAGAATTAGAAGAAGAGGAAGACTTGGCTATACAACCTCAATTTGCAATAGAAACTGACAGAGAGAAGGATCTCGTCCTATTACCCTAGTACCGCAGGAATAATAATTTTTAATGTCAACTGATTTATGGCAATAGTTACATAGCGTTTAATAAGATGATAACAAAAAACCCGCTTTCGCGGGTAATAATTTTGATTTAATGTCTCCATATCTACCAAATCCATCAAGATTTTATATCTTAATATTCAATCTCAAAAGTCTGGTAATTATTGGATTCAACAACATTCTTTAAACGCACCATACTTTGAGCATTGCTGGAGTGAGGTTGACGCAATTTATAAATCGTTCTCTCTGTGTTCTCTATCTCATTATTGAGAGAATCTAACCGTTTTTGAAGTGTAACCATTCGTTCTTTAATAGAGGATAATTCTCTGATAATACGTTGTTTCTCAGCTACCATCTTATAAAGTTCTAATTGACTAGATGCTTCAGAGATATGTCGTGGCATCGTGCTAATTTTAGCTCTAATAATACTACGATGACGAAAGCTTTTCATGATAAAACCTGAATATTTTCTAGTATTATAACCAATAAGTTACTATTGTAAATACTGAATAATTTAGAACTAAATTTATCTGGTATTTCCATGAATCGGAAAATAGTTTTATACAGGTGAAACATATGGAATTAGAAGATCTTTACACTTATGCTTTTTTAAAAACGCCTAGCTTTTCCTTGCATTTACCACAAGGTTCTACTACTTCAGTAGTTCAAATTGATGGAAATGGACTTTCAGCTATTGTCGAGCCTGGAATATCTTTAGATTCATTTCAAGATGATGATGAAAAAATTGTCCAGATGGCTATAGATCATGATCGAGTTATTTGTGATATTTTTCGGCAAATTACAGTTTTACCGTTACGTTTTGGAACTTATTTTGCCACTACAGACAACCTGCTAACCCATCTAGAAACTTACGGGCAAGAATATCTAAATAAGCTAGAAAAAATCAATCGTAAAACCGAATTTGTTTTAAAATTGATCCCTCGCATGATCGAAGAAGAATCGCCGATTTTAGAATCAGGTAGACATTACTTTTTAGCTAAGAAGCAACACTATCAAAGGCAAAAAAACTTTATTCTTGCCCAAGCATCAGAAAAAGAAATATTGATTAATTTTATCAGCAAAATCAATCAAATTCCCGTTATTATTCAAGAACAAGAAGAAGAAGTACGAATTTACCTTTTAGTCAATTACCAAGATAAAACCTTACTTTTAGAACAATTTTTAACTTGGCAGCAAACTTGCCCTCGGTGGAATCTATTTTTAGGAGAAGGTATTCCTCCTTATCACTTCATTTAATTATTTCTGCCAACGTTTATTTACTTTTTTAGCCTTTTATGAATCAATACGACTCACTTCACTTAGTCATGTTTAGCGGTAAAGGTGGAGTTGGCAAGACCACCATTTCTTGTAGTTTTGCTCGTTATTGGGCAAGACGTTTCCCTGAAGAAAAAATTCTGTTACTTTCTACAGATCCCGCACATTCTTTAGGTGATATATTACTTTCAGAAGTGAAAGATTATGCATCACCATTAACAGATTTACCTAATTTGAGTATTCAGGCCTTAGATGCTCAAAAACTGTTATTAGAATTTAAAGCCAAATATAGTCAATTTTTAGAACTATTGGTGGAGCGAGGTAGTTTAGCTGACGGAGAAGACTTAGCCCCTGTTTGGGATTTAAACTGGCCTGGTTTAAACGAATTAATGGGGTTACTAGAAATTCAATACTTACTGTCTGAAAAAAAAGTAGATCGGATAGTAGTTGATATGGCTCCTTCTGGTCATACATTAAACTTATTACGACTGAAAGATTTTCTGGATGTTATTTTAAACTCTTTAGAACTCTTTCAGAAAAAACATCAGGTGATCACACAAACTTTCACAGGAGGTTATACAAGGGATGAAGTAGATGACTTTTTAGCTGATCTCAAACTGCAATTATCAGAAAGTAGACGACTACTACAAGATGATACATTTACAGGTTGTTTAGTTGCCGCAGTCTCTGAACCAATGTGTTTTGCGGAAACAGAGCGATTCTTAGGAAATTTAAAAACTCTAGATGTTCCCTATGCGGGAATAGTAATTAATCGAATTTTAACAGATTTAGATATAGAGCCAGACCGCTATGCGGAACAGCAAAAATTTATCAATAAATTCTTAACAATTTCCCAAAATAAACCCGTTTTTATCGTCCCTCAACAAAAAATCCAACCATTGGGTGGAGTTGCATTAGATAATCTGGCATCTCAAATGCAGAAAATTGATAGCGTTGAACTTGCAACTCCCCCACTCATCCAATGGCCAAGCAAAATTCCCCCCAGCTTTAGTGACTTTATAGCTGAAGGATGTCAACTAATTATTGTTGGTGGTAAAGGAGGAGTTGGCAAAACCACAGTTTCTGCCGCAATGGGCTGGGCTTTAGCTAGTCGTTATCCTGAGAAAAAAATTCGCATGATTTCTATAGATCCTGCTCATTCATTAGGAGATGCTTTTGGTCAAAAATTAGGACATGAACCTGTATTATTAACTCCTAACTTAAGCGGACAAGAAATTGATGCCAGCCAAATATTAGATCAATTCCGTGCTGATTATCTTTGGGAATTAGCGGATATGATTAGTGGGGAAGGAACAGAAACTGAAACAACAGTAAATATTGCTTATCTTCCAGAAGCTTGGCGACAGATTATGTCTCAAGCTTTACCTGGTATAGATGAGATGTTATCCCTAATTACAATTCTCGATTTATTAGACAGTAACGAGCAAGATTTGATTATTTTAGATACAGCACCAACAGGTCATCTCCTGCAATTTTTACAAATGCCAACTGCCTTAGGGGATTGGTTATCTTGGATATTTAAGCTGTGGATGAAATATCAAAATGTTTTAGGTCGAGTTGATTTTATGGGACGGTTGCGACATCTGCGCCAACAAGTTGTCCAAGCTCAAAAGAAATTAAAAGATCCACGTC
Organism: Dolichospermum sp. LEGE 00240; assembly: GCF_015207875.1. Taxonomy (GTDB): domain Bacteria; phylum Cyanobacteriota; class Cyanobacteriia; order Cyanobacteriales; family Nostocaceae; genus Dolichospermum; species Dolichospermum gracile. Next base: position 26,003 of record NZ_JADEVZ010000056.1, on the reverse strand, counting down.
ATACCCAATTTGTGGGTGTAATTCAGGCAGAAGCAGCGATCATTGCTGAACATATCCGCTTAACAGAAACGTTGAAAACAATGAAAATTCAACAACGTTATGTAGTGCAAAATCGCTACAGCCAAGAACTGGCAACTGATAGTAGTTTGTTTCCCGAACAAACAATTATTCGTTTACCTAAGTTACCCAGATCGGTGGAACCACTTGCCAGAGTTCAAGGTGCTGCCAATCTTTTATTTTAAGTAGATGAACTGTTTAGCATCAATTTTTGGAGGACTATTATGAGTGATTTATTCAAAGGATTTGAACAGTTACTAGAACTGGTAAAAACCCTAGAAGAAAAGGCAGAAAACGGAGAAATCAAAACCAATGTCCAGTTTAATTCCCGACCTTTAAGCAACATTCCCCGCACAGGAAATATCCCTCGTAGCAATAATATGGGTAATGAGGTGGGTACAAGTCGGATGAACACTCAATCCCCCCCGGCTTCTGGTGCAGGTCCCTCAGATCCAGTTGTTCCTCCCGATCCCGCTTCGGGTATTGCTCTGAAAGATATCGGTGGACTGAGCGAAATTCTCAAAGAACTCAAAGAACTGGTTGCTATTCCTTTAAAACGCCCTGATCTACTGGCCAAATTGGGACTAGAACCCACCCACGGCGTATTGTTAGTTGGACCGCCAGGCACCGGCAAAACTCTCACCGCCCGGGCTTTGGCTGAAGAACTGGGCGTTAACTACATTGCTATTGTCGGTCCTGAAGTCATCAGTAAATATTATGGTGAAGCGGAGCAAAGATTGCGCGGTATTTTTGAAAAAGCCGCCAAAAATGCTCCCTGTATTATTTTTATTGATGAAATTGATAGCCTCGCCCCAGACCGCAGTGCCGTAGAAGGGGAAGTTGAAAAGCGTCTGGTTGCCCAATTATTAGGCTTAATGGATGGTTTTTCCCATAGTCCAGGGGTAATTGTTCTCGCGGCTACCAACCGCCCTGACCACCTTGATCCAGCCCTGCGAAGACCAGGACGATTTGACCGGGAAGTTCAGTTTCGCATTCCTGATATCAACGGCCGCAAAGAAATCCTGCAAATTCTCACCCGTTCTATGCCCTTGGATAACACCGTTGACCTCGATTTTATCGCCGAGCGGGCGGTGGGATTTGTGGGGGCTGATTTGAAGGCCGTTTGTCAAAAGGCGGCTTATAGCGCCCTCCGTCGTCAAGTTCCTTCTATAGAGGTGCAAGCTCCAGAAAACATGACGGTTACTCAAACTGATTTTTTACAGGGACTAAAGGAAATCAAACCGGCTGTACTTCGCAGTGTGGAAGTTGAAGTTCCCCAAGTTGCTTGGGATGATATTGGTGGTTTAGAGAATATTAAGCAAACTCTGCGAGAATCTGTAGAAGGGGCGCTACTTTATCCAGAACTTTACCTCCAAACTAAGGCTATTGCTCCTAAGGGGATTTTGCTATGGGGTCCGCCGGGAACTGGTAAAACTTTATTAGCCAAAGCTGTGGCTTCCCAGGCCAGGGCTAATTTTATTGGTGTCAATGGACCGGAATTACTGACCCGTTGGGTGGGTGCGAGTGAACAAGCAGTGCGGGAATTATTTGCTAAGGCGCGACAAGCCGAACCCTGTGTCATATTCATTGATGAAATTGATACCTTAGCCCCAGCACGGGGAACTTACAGCGGTGATTCTGGTGTCAGTAACCGGGTAGTGGGACAATTATTAACTGAATTGGATGGTGTAGAGGCGGGTGCAAGTATTCTGGTCATTGGGGCTACAAACCGTCCTGATGCTCTTGATTCTGCTTTATTACGGGCAGGAAGGTTGGATTTACAACTTAAGGTAGATTTACCTGATTTAGCTAGTCGTTTAGATATTTTGCAAGTCTATACTCAGGGACGACCATTGTTAGATGTAAATTTAACCTATTGGTCTGAAGTCACGGAAGGCTGGAATGGTGCAGATTTAGTATTACTATCTAATCAAGCTGCTGTGGAAGCTATTCGCCGTTTCCGATCGCAAGGACAGACAAATCCGGCTGATATCAGGATTACTAATGATGATTTTGAATATTCTTATCAGGTTTTAGTCAGTCAACGTCATGCTTAATTAGATTCTCTCTCTTACCCTCGGCTGCAAGGAATTTGTCCGGGGGTCGGAAAACATAAACAAGTAAGTGCAATCGCCATACTACTGGTAATTGTTTTCAGCGTCGCTACAACTGGATAGAATTGTTATGAATTGATTTAGCGATCGCTTTACAGCAGTTTCCGATATGATAAGTTACAGATATTAATGATAAAAATCTTGTGGTGCGGGCATCTTGCTCGCCAAAAGTGTACCTCACCCTTATGGTAATCCGCTTTATTGAATTTAGTTTAGGATATTACAATTAAAACATTCATTAATTAATGAATTCAAATTCAAAGGAATTGGTTAGAAGTTTCTGGCATCCGTAAAGGCGATGAAAGCAGAATAAAAGCTAGAATTAAACAGAAACTTGAGCAAGTCAGCCCCACAGACGGGACTCTCCCAGCTTACATCGTGGTAGTTGAATTCAGTAACCCTTTAGCGTTCATAGTCAAAAAATGAGTCAGATTCAAGAGTTACATCAACAAGCTATGGATTTAGCCGAAATGGCACAAGTTGCTAAACTTAGAAGTAATTTAGATTTAGCTTCTCAATTATCCCGGCAAGCGTTTGAAAAAGAAAGATTAGCAGCAGAAATAATAGCAGATAATTTTGCGGCAGAACCCACCCGTTCAATATTGTATCGTAGTGCCGCAACCTTAGCAATTGACTGTGGAGACATTCACAGTGCAGAACATTTAATTGCAATTGCTTTATCAGGAAATCCGCCAACTGAAATTGCCGAAGAACTAAAAGATTTATTTGTGCAAATTAACATTCATAAATATTTTGCCCGTCGAGGGTTAGTATTTGATGAAGCTACACTTCAGATTTTGAGTTAGTAACCATAAATAAAAAACATCAATGGCTGAGGTTTTCTCATTAGGGAGTTTGAGAAATTTGTTTTTTCAAGTGTTAACTTGATATTGGGATAAAACAGGAAATAAACACTAAAGTTATCGGTGTCCATATCTGTCTGGAGTTTGGTAATTTTGGGTAAATTTTATAGAACGGTCGAGAGCCTGTTTTTCAAAGCTATCTCTATTTTTCTGTTCAGAAAAAGGTAAAAGCTGCCAATTTAAAAAATGTAAAAGCGGCAAATTTATTTGATCAGGAAAATGGCTTTCGATCATTAATTCGGGCGATCGCATCAGATAATCTGATCTATATGAAGTAACATCATCATCCCAGGTTGTATCAACAAATTGCCAATTCCCTTCAATCTCAACTGCATTCCAGGCGTGACCTGTCAAACTATCTTTAGACTTAATCAGTTTTTTCCAAGAAGGAATTGAATCTTGGATTAGTTCTAGACGAACTCTTCCTTCAATGTAAACAACATTGGCATCAATTTGTCTGGCTAATGCCTCGAAAAGACGTGCATATCCTTCGCAAACTGCTTTGCGAGTGTCAAAAACTGTTTGTGGGTCTTGGGGATGTCTTATCCCTTTATTCCAAGCTTCTTCATCATAAGTAAGCCAATTAATCACAAAGTCATGTACAGCTTTAATTCTTAAATAGGAATCTGGTTCATTTTCAACAATATACTTAGCCACTGATTGGATGTTTTTTTCCGCACTAGATGGCATATTAGCAACAAGTGGATGAATCGTTGTATAATTCTTCTGGAGCAAGGCTGTATTTACTTGAGAAGGTTTGGGTCTGTGTATTAGATAACTAACTAAATTACCCCATCCATAGGGATTAGTATAGTGAATCAAAACTATTAATACTGAAATACCCGTTAACTTTTTATGTTTTAGATTTTTCCAGTAACTAAACTTGTCAAGTTGTAATGATTGACAATACTTTCTGAATGACGGATGTTTAATGGTACGACAAATAATGACAACTGCCAAAATTAATATGGCGGTTGTTATTAAGTTCGGAATCATGCTAGTAGTTAAATGCGCTGTTCTGAGAATTATTTTTCCTTGCAACCATAAGTAGATAAACCATATAATTAAGAACAGAGTTAGTAAACTAAGTCCGATTATTAGGACTATTTGTTTTTTCTTTCGCTGCTGACGTTTACGGACTTCTTGACGAAAAAGTTCTGCAAAATTTTTACGCATAAAACTCTCCCTGATCTCTAAAATGTGCTTTGATTACTATAGGCGATCGCCTGAATGTGTTGATAAAACTCCCCAGTAGTGAAATACCCTCAATTATTTATTTTCAGATGGGGTATTTTGTAGTTGTTTTAATTTTAATTCTGCTTCATAAATTTGGCTTTGAACTAACTGAAGTTGCGCTTGAGCCAGATTTTTTTGTATTTCCAATAATTCTGCTTCTTTGATAATTTTTTGCATTCGGATTTTATGTGAATTAACCCTGTTCTGTCAAAAATACAACCAAACTCTGTAAAGAAAAGTAAACAAGGCTAAAACCCTTTTTCCCCTGCCTTATCCCAACCACAATTTTTAACGCCAACCTACTTAACTAACTTCAATAAAACTAGGACTTACGCACTGTACAAATTGACCATGATGTGAATCAACGAAAATTCAAGCAGAAAAGAACATCCGATAAAAAGTGTTATTCAATCAAAGCCAATACCTTTTTTGCTATTTGTGCTGCTATTTTAGGTTGTAAACCATTGAGAAAATCCAGAACAGTTGCTAAACCATCAAGCCGCCCCATCACTCACTGAAGAAATTGTCCAAAAAGTTGGCGATCGCTCTTAAACTCACTTTAAACTAAATAGAAATTTCAGCAGTTCTGTGTATTATATTTAACTAATATTTTCTGTTTAGATGAAAATTGTCAAGATATGTAAAGAGATTTGTCAAAATCTCGGACAAGCAAAGATATACCTTTAGAACGTTAAACTTCCTGAGATTTAATTAAGGAGAAACCTACATGAGTCCTATTCTAGAATCTAAGGCTATTGTTTGTGGTATTGGTCTATCTGGTATTTTGGTCTCTCTTTTAGTCAACATCAATGTACTGTCTGCTCAAGCACAAACAAATCAAAGAACGAGAACTACTACTACTCCAGTATTAATTGATGCAACTATGCCCGATAAGATTTTAGAGATAGCAAAAGGCTTTGGTACTGCATCTCTTGACAAAGACAATGTGGGTGATCCGAGAATTACTGGGAGAATTGATGGACAAAAATATACTATTCATTTTTACGGCTGTCTCAATGGTAAAGACTGTGATGATATTCAGTTTTATACTTACTGGACGGGAGGGCGAAATGCCACTTTAGATAAAATCAATGAATGGAATCGTAAAACAAGATTCGGTAAAGCATACTTAGATACAGATGGCGATACCGCTTTGGAAATGACCGTTAACATAGATTATGGTGTATCCACAAGGAATTTAGAAGATAATTTTTCTTGGTGGAATAAAACTGTTCAGTCCGTCGTCCAAGATATTTTGACTGAATAGGGTAAATGCAGATTATAGTCTCACGCTTCAAAACAGTTGAGAAATATCTGGGTAAGAGACTTCCAATTAAAAAAATATCCCAAAATTTCTTGTGGTGTGGGCTGAAAAGCCCGCTAATAATACAAGGACGGACAAGATGCCCATCTCACAAGATTGGATAGCGAGGCGCTGCTGCAAGCAGTTCATCTTTTTTGTGGAGTTCTCTAATGGAAAGCTTTTTAATGGTCATCTGATTTGCACCGTGTTGTACCAGTAACCTTTTACGAAAAGGTTAGGTAGAGGTTTACCAGAGGGGTCAAATTGTTTTTGTCAAACTCACGTTACGTTAATAAATTCTCAGTCTTGTGAAAATCTCCCTTTTAAACCCGATAACCCAGTAGAAGGGGTAATGACGTTTAGAGATAAACATCGTTTAGAGATAAACATTGTCACAAATGATAAACATCTCTGTCAAATCTCCCTTTTAAAACCGATAAGCCAATAGAAAGGGTAGGGACATAAGTTTAGAGATAAACATTGTAACAAATGATAAATATCTCTGTAAAATCTCCCTTTTAAAACCGATAAGCCAATAGTAAAAGTCCAGAATAGTTTAGGGGCATAGAACCATGAAAGTCAAAAACTTATTAGCAGTTATTCTTGCATTAGGGACAATTACCATTAGCACCAAGGCTTTAGGACAAGATTTCTTCACAGCACAAACACAGTTTCCTGGGTTTACGTCCTCCGGTAGTAATAGTAATTTATTCCGAGGTTTACCTGCAACAAATTCCCAAGATTCCCGTCAATCGGTTAAATATTTTACTCAACTTATAAAGACATCCCCTAATGATCCTTGTGCCTACCTCGGTAGAGCATTATCCCATTTCACTAATGGGAATTATAAAGCAGCAAAAGCTGATTTTGATAAGGTGATTGAGCTTGATCCCAGTATTCCCTATGCTTATGTTGGTCGTGGGTCTTGTTTTGTAGTACTGAATAGTCCAATATCGGCACTTAGTGATTTTAAAAAGGCTTCATATCTACTTCAAGAGGAAGGAGAGAAGGAAACGGCAGACATGATCAACAGTCTCATAACAATGATTGAGTTAACTTATTCGATAAACAGTTAGAGCAATAAGCACTGGAGGTATTTGGGGGTTAAGCACTATGAGAATTAATCATAGCATACTTTCCCCGAATACTTCCTTTTAGGCTTTGATCAATGATTCTGGCGACCATAAATAAACTCAGTTTGGATCTGAGAAAATTATGGAATACTACGGTTTAAACATTTTTTAAGTATTGGCAACATAAACCATAAATATTGGTAGTATAATGTCAGCATTAATCTTATTAACCAAAGATCCGCCGATCTTAGTCGAATCGAAAATAACGGATATGACACCTGATGAACTAAATCAGATTTTGCTAAGTCCCTTAGCAAGGAAAAAACTATTACGAATAGAAAAGCATAAGCTGCGGGAGATAATCAACTCTATTTCTTTGCGTGAGTCTTTATTAAATTACGTCCGGCAACAGAACGACCCCCAAGAAGCTAACGAAATAATAGGCTTCATTATTCAGATAATCGAAAAGTCTGGACTGATGTGGGGTGGAGGTAAAATGATATCATCCGATATCTATGAAGAGGCTTTATCAAGAAATAAGGAGTGGTTTTTGAGAAATTTTGCTCAGAAATATAATCCCAAACTATCTAGTATTAGCACTTGGTTTAACAAGTATCTGAGATGGAAAATTCTCGATGTTGTCCGCGAGATAACTAAACAACAGGAAAGAGAAAATAACGGATATGACACCTGATGAACTAAATCAGATTTTGCTAAGTCCCTTACAAAGGCAAAAACTACTACAAGAAAAGCATAAGCTGCGGGAGATAATCAACTCTGTTTCTTTGCGTGAGTCCTTATTAAATTACGTCCGGCAACAGAACGACCCCCAAGAAGCTAACGAAATAATAGGCTTCATTATTCAGATAATCGAAAAGTCTGGACTGATGTGGGGTGGAGGTAAAATGATATCATCTGATATCTATGAAGAGGCTTTATCAAGAAATAAGGAGTGGTTTTTGAGAAATTTTGCTCAGAAATATAATCCCAAACTATCTAGTATTAGCACTTGGTTTAACAAGTATCTGAGATGGAAAATTCTCGATGTTACCAACGAGATAACTAAACAACAGAAAAGAGAAGATAATGATGATGCACAAATTGACAATATTCCTTCGCCTGATCAGTTTTCTTTTAATGAAACCATTGAAGAGTGGAGAGAATTAGTCAAAGATTCCCCGAATTTATGTAACTGTCGGATGCAAAATTATCATCATGTTGACTGTAAGTTATTGCTGATTGATATTCTTGATATTCTGCATGATAATAATCACTATGCTGATCAAAGAAATCCCTATTTATGGGAGATTTTGGCTAAGAAATACAAAGTACCATCATCATCCTTAAAACGATTTTGTAAAAGCCGATGTTTTCGCGGGTTTAAAGGCCTTCTTGACTAAAAATTCCCGTAAATAAGCTATTTAGGTTGACTGCACAAGGATGAACATTATGGAAAATCGGGATTTTATTACCAATTATCTGTTAGCAGTTCACATAACTAGCAAATTCAGCTAATAAAATGCTTTTGGAGAAACATATTATGACAGAACCAATTACCATTGCACTTACAAAAGAAAACCGTCAACAGGCTAATAAATTTGCCCAAAAACAGTCAACTCGACAACGAGCCGAACAGGTTTATCGCAATACCCTAGCTGTTTTAGCTACTCAACATTTTTTAGAAGTTTTAGGTATTGAAACAGACTTAGAACGTAGTCACTGTTGGAATCCCTTAGAGCAACAGTTAGAAAATATCGCCGATTTATATATTCCTGCTTTGAATGGTTACTTAGAATGTCGTGCTATACACAAGCAAGATTCTAAATGTTACTTTCCCCCTGAAGTCCAATCGGAAAGGACTGCTTATGTGATTGTTGAAATAGATGAACCCTATCAAGTAGGAGAAATCATAGGATTTGTTCCTTCTGTATCAGTGTCAGAATTACCACGGTCTTATTTTCAGCCCCTTGATGCCTTTTTAGAATATTTGATACCCGATCCAGTAATAGACGATCCAGTAATAGTAAAACTTGGGAATTGGGTTCAGGGTAAATTTGAACTTGATTGGCAACCCCAACGGGATTTATTGGAGAGAATGACAGCAATCAGTAAAAAAACTCCAAGTCCAGTGATGAAGTCAAGTCCAGTGATGAGAGATATAAATCTGGTTTTGGAAACCCCTAGCGAAGAGGATTTAGTCAATGATATCTGCAATACCCAGGATGATAACAAGCGTTGGCAATCGGCTGAGTTGTTATGGCAAAAAAATCCCCAACATTCCGCCTGTCCTATTATCAGCGCTAAGGATTTAGGAGTTTATCTACTGGGTTATTCTCTAGCGTTGATGGTGGGAATTGTACCGAAGTCAGACGGCGAGATACTAATCATTCTGCGTGTTTATTCCTTAGAGCAAGAACCGTATTTACTACCAACTGGGTTAAAGCTGACCATAACGGATCTAAGGGACAATATTGTAGTAACAACAATGGAATCACAGACAGGAGACATTTATATCGAGTCTAAAATAAATGGAAGTTCAGGCGAATATTTCAGTGTCACAGTAACTCTGAGTGATAGCAGTTTTACTCAGGAGTTTATAATTTAAACAACAACTAATTTTCTCAGTAACTATGTTTTGAAATAATTCTGAGATATTAGATATTTGTGATAAATCATGCTTAAATAGGAAAATAAGCATGATTTTTCGTACATCTACCTCATTTACTGTTCTATGCTTAACCTTGTACTTAAAGTTAATTCAGGTAGTTTTAATACAGGATTTTCGGGAGAATTACTTGATGACAGTAGTCCAGCGACTACGGAATTTACATTTCCCGCATCACCGGAAATTCCACAGCTATATAAACAATGGCAAGATGGATCACGAGAAAACACTAGGCTTCGTTTAACTAAAGCTGGAGATGCACGTTTAACATCGCACTCAAAAAAGTGTGAAGAAGCTAAAAGAGCATTAGAAGATTGTAGTAACAAATGGTTTAGAGATGGAAATTTCTATGCGCTGAGTGAAAAAATTAAAAAGAAAATTCCAGCTAATGAAACTGTTGTCCGTATTAATCTTGTTTTTAGTCACTTTGATGTAAATAAGGATGATAATGATATCCTCCGTAGACTTCCCTGGCAATTATGGAGAGACTCATTGGATTTAAGTGATACTATTAAGAGTACCTTTGCTTTATCAGGATGTGCTTTATCAGAATGTTTCTCTAAATCTAAAAAAAATAGTCATGATCATGGTCATGTTTTAAAATCACCCGTAAAAATTTTAGCGATTTTCGGTAGCGATGAAAATGGCTTAAATCAACAGCCTGAGAAAGAACAATTGTATAAGTTAAAAAATAATAATGGTGTAAGGGTTCAAATTGAAGAAAAACCAAATAGAGATAGAGTGAATGAATTATTATGGCATTCCAAGTGGGATATTTTATTTTTTTCAGGACATAGTTCTAGTCAGGAAAGAACTGGAACAATTCAAATTAATGATAGCGATTCTCTATCTTTAAATGATCTTAAGTCAGCACTAAAAGAATCCGTAGAAAAAGGGTTAAAAATAGCAATATTCAATTCTTGTGATGGGTTAGGAATTGCGAATGTTTTGACACAGGTAAAAGTTCCGGCTGTAATTGTCATGAAAGAACCTGTCCCAGATAGTTTTGCCTCTAAATTTTTCTTAAACTTTGGGCAAGAGTTTGTTAAAGGAGGTCAGCAGTTGTCTTTAGCAGTTTGTAAAGCTACGCAAATGTTAGAGATAAGAGACAGTGAATTTCCCGGAGCAACATGGTTACCTGTGATTTATTATTCCCATCGAAATCAGCCGGACTATATTTGTCCGACTCCAGGTGTAATAACCCGTTTGTTGACTTTCTTATTTAAGTTTTTCTCCCCAAGACTAAATGTAATTAAAACCGGGGTTTCTAAAATAATTAACACTTTTAAATCAAAAAAGATATTATTTGGTTTAACTGTAATTGTTACCGCTTCCATAATTATAATTGCTGGTATTTCTAAATTACTATCACCAGCACCGTCTATTTGTAAATCATGGAATGGTGTGATTCATTCTATAGAATTTACTCCTGATGGTAAATATCTAGCTACTAGCAGTTTAGACAATACATTAAGAGTATTTGAGATAGACAGATTAAAACCTGAAGATGTTATCAAAAGAGATGAATTATTGAAAAGGCAAATTCACTGTGAAGAAGAGAGAAATATAGTTGACCTTTCATTTAGCAGTGACAATAAGTATCTAGCTGTTGCAGATATGCAATCAACTATTAATGTGCTAAGGTTGCCAGAACATGGAAGTGGTAAGCTACAAGAATTAAAACTTAAATCTTCAAACTTTCCAAAAATATTGAGTAGTATAGTCAAAATTAGCTTCAGTAACAATAACAATAACTATTTAGCAGCAGCAAATATTTCTGGACAAGTAGAATTGTGGCAGATTCAAGATCAAGAAGTCATAAAAATCAAAGATATTCGTGATCAGGGTAAGTATAAGCTTCAGTTAAGGTTCAGTTCAGATAACTCAGATAACAATTATTTAGTTATGTCCGATGTGACAGGTAACGTATTTGGGTGGGATTTAAAAAAAAGTATTGATATTGATCTAAAAAACGTAGATATTACAGTTATTCAAGTAATAAATAGAAAGATTTCTAGTTGTAAAAAATACGAGTGTAATAACAACATCAAACCCAACAATAGCCAAATCCCATCCTTTAGAGATATTATTCTTAGTCCTGATGATAAGTATATGGCTGTTATTGGTGATAATAACAAAAAAAAAGATGAATATAAAGAATATGTCGAATTGTGGGAGCATAATAATTCATCATGGACAAAAATACCGACAGAAACAGAAACAGCCACAAAAACAATAACAGACATGGCCTTTTGGGAAAAAGACAATAAAACCTCATTGATTGTAGCTACTACTAATGATAAAGATTTATTATTACTTACGCCAAAGCGAACTTAAAACGTGATTTTTGCGTAGGGGTAATTCATGAATTACCCCTGCTTCCGTTCTATTTGTAGTTATCCCTGTTCTGTCACTCTCCGAAAAGTCTTACAATTTCCCAACTCTGGAACTACTGTCTGGAAAGCGATCGCACAGTTATTTATAAGTAGAAATTACAGAAGATACCCAAGCCATGAAATTTTAATGACAAACATCTGAATCATCTGAATCAGTTGATATTGCATCTCTTGAAAACTTTTTACTGATGGGAGAAATCGGAAAGTGACAAAAGAGGGTTATAGGTTGCGTCAGACTGCATATATCCTGCAAATAAACAGATTATTGATGTCTGACACACCTTACTAATGTGCCAGTTGCGTAAGTCCTGTTTTTATTAATCCCTGCTGATAGCCTGAGAGGATGTTTTAAAGGTGGTATCCAGTAAGTTTCATCACATTTTTACTGACTTTTTTTCTTATTCTTCAGGACTTCTCGAGTCTCTTCGGCAGCTTTTTTCATTATCTCGGAAACTTTTTCATCGTTTTTGGGATCTAAGGCTTCTTTGAGATGCTTTTGTAAAATATTAGATACTTCCTCATATCTAGCAAGACGTGGACGTGAAACCGTTTTGTCCACCATTTTGAAAAGTTCTGGATAATGACTATATCTAGAAACAATTAAGGGATCAAAAAATAGGTCTTTACGAGTAGGAACAGACCCATGTGATAAAGTAAAGAGTAACTGAGATTCACGACTAGTGAGAAACTTGACTGCTTTTATAGCTGCTTCTTGACGTTCTTTATCTATATTCTTAGCAATTGCTAAACCCCAACCGCCATGACAACCTTTTCCACCAACTACGGGTGCAATACCAATTTTGCCTCGAACCTTTGACTCTGGCTTCTGAGCTTCAGCCCACACACCAGGCCAACTACGTAAAAAAGCACTATTTCCCTCTATAAACTTGTTTTTGGCATCTTGTTCTTCAGCAGTGTCTGACGGAATTTTTCTTAAGAATTTAACCGCTTTGATAGCTTTTGGACTGTCTAATCCAACAACTTGATCATACGGATTAATCCAAAAACCATCATAAGCATAAAGGACTTCTACAAACATAGGCACTAGTGCTTCTCCCTTATTTGGCCATGATAAGTAATCTAAGTCATTATTCTTATTGAAATTTTGGGCAGTTTTTAGGAAATCCTCGGGAGTCTTTGGTACTTGTACTTTTTTACTTTTTAGTAACTCATTATTGTAGTAAAGTACGCCTACATCAGTGCGAAAAGGAATACGATAAAGTTTTGATTTATACTTGCCATTATCAATTTCAGTCTTAAGAAAACCTTGCAATTCCTCTTCTTTAAAGTGTTTATCAAGAGGGAGAAGATATTGTGCAAACTCACGCAACCAAATAATGTCAGTGTAAATTAAGTCATAATGATGATTATCATCACCACATTCTACGTTGCTATTATTGGTATTTTTATCCTTAATCAAACTGTCTGAATACATTTTTTTTAATGTCTCTATCTCCCGATCATCTGGTTTATTGAGGGTAATTTTAATCTTACCCTTATTATCATTATTAAACTTTTCAGTTAACTGGTTCCAATTTGTTATTTCGTTTGCAGGTACAGCAAAACATAGGGTAATTTCTTTCTGAGCCGATGACTGACAGGCATATAATGTTACACTCAAACCTAAAGCAACAGTAAACAATGGTACAGTCAACTTATGTGTTGTGGGTGTAATTCTCTGTAATAACCCTGACAATTGGTTTAAAAAATTGGGATTCTTCATAATCAGAATTAAATGTATTAAAGCCAGAAAAATTGAAGTAAAAAGTAAAGTTTGGTTTTATCCAGGTTTTATATAGTAGATGATAACAACCTGCAAAATCCAGCAAAAAATTGTTATATTATGGTTTTTACCATGAAACCCTTTGATTTTAACAAAACAAACCCGCAAAAAAAGATATTGCTAAATCTTAAACATTACACAGGCATATTCCTCATTGTTTTACTCAGCATTATCTTACTTTCCGTGCCGCAAGCTTTATCAAACCAACCAGTAGTCCTGAATTTATTATTAACTGCTCCCGATGCTCAACCTTGGAAGCAAGGTATAATAAAAGACTTTGAAGCCAAAAATCCAGGGATTCGTATCAATTTAATCGAAGGTCCAAACGCTACAAATTTAGTGGAAGACTTATATACTTCAGCATTTATCTTAAGTGAATCCCCTTATGATTTGGTCAACATGGATGTTATTTGGACACCCAAGTTTGCTGCTGCTGGTTGGTTATTAGACTTGAGTAATGGTCTTACCGCAGAAGAGTTAGCTAAATTTTCACCCACAGATATAGAAGCGGGACGTTACGAAGGAAAACTTTACAGAATTCCGATCCGAAGTGATTTAGGAGTCCTTTACTACCGGAAAGACCTGCTAGATCAAGGGGGATTTGAACCACCAGAAAGCTTTACAGAGTTATTCAAAATTTCTCAGTCTTTAAAAAACCAAGGAAAAATTAATTGGGGATATCTTTGGCAAGGAAGGCAGTACGAAGGACTAGCGGCTATGTTTGTGGAAGTTTTGCAAGGTTTTGGTGGATTTTGGGTGAATCCTGAAAACTTAGAAGTGGGTTTAGATAAACCTGAGACATTAAAGGCGATCTCTTTTCTAAAAGATACCATTGAACAGGAAATTTCCCCACCTGGAACTACAACATATATGGAGGAGGATACAAGACGTATATTTCAAAGCGGTCAAGCGGCATTTTTACGCAGTTGGCCTTATGTTTGGCCTCTAGCCAATGGTGAAGATTCTCCCATTAAAGATAAAATTGGGATAAAACTTATGGCCAGTAGTCCTGGTAACATGGGAGGAACTTGTTTAGGCGGTTGGGGATTGGGAATTGCCAAATCTTCTAAACATCCTCAAGAAGCTTGGAAAGCAATTCAATACTTTACCAGTGAAGAAGCACAGCGCCAATTTATTTTGAAAGGGGGTTTTGTGCCAAGCAGGCGCTCATTATTTACAGATCCAGAAATTGTCAGTAAATACCCTCATTATTCTCAGTTACTCAAAATAGCTGATAAAGCTGTTTTACGTCCACCCATCCCCCAGTATGCCCAAGTATCAGATATTTTACAGCGTTATCTTAGTGCCGCACTCACAAATCGGATGACCCCGGAAACAGCAATGGAAGCTGCTGCTAATGAAACTCGAAGATTACTGGGGACTGGAGATTAACGATGAAAAAACTTTATGAGCTATGAATACCAAACAAACCATCAGAAGTCAAGAACAACGAACAGCATGGATTTTGCTACTACCTGCTATGCTGTTGCTGCTATTTGTCTTTGGCTATCCAATAGTCCGAGCCTTTTGGTTAAGTTTTTTTACTCAAAACTTAGGAACGAAACTACAACCGGTCTTTTGTGGTTTTAGCAATTACCTGCGAATGGTGGGGGATGGTCGTTTTTGGGAAAGTTTGAGGACAACAACAGTATTCACTTTATCAACAGTGTTGTTAGAGTTACTGCTGGGATTGGGTATTGCCCTAGTCCTAAATAAGCAGTTTTTTGGCAGGGGTGGAGTACGGACAATAGCTATTCTACCTTGGGCTTTGCCCACCGCCCTCATTGGTATTGCTTGGGCTTGGATTTTTAATGACCAATTTGGAGTTGTTAATGATATTCTATTACGGTTAGGTTTGATTCAAACTGGTATTAATTGGTTGGGAGAACCGACATTAGCAATGATAGCCGTGATAGTTGCAGATGTGTGGAAAACGACTCCATTTATTAGTATTTTGCTATTAGCTGGTTTGCAGTCAATTTCACCTGACTTGTATGAAGCTCATCTGATGGATGGTGCAACACCCTGGCAAAGTTTCTACCAGATTACCCTACCCCTATTGAGTCCGCAAATACTCATTGCTACCTTGTTTCGGTTTGCTCAGTCCTTTGGAGTTTTTGACTTGATTTCTGTTATGACTGGTGGAGGTCCGGGTGGTGCAACGGAAGTAGTATCACTGTATATCTACTCTACCGTGATGCGTTACTTAGATTTTGGATATGGAGCAGCTTTAGTTGTGGTGACATTTCTTTTGTTGATTACAGCAGTAGCTATTGCTAGTTTGTTACTCAAGAAATTTTCTGTGAAGCGCATTTACTAATTTCTATACTGTCACCGAGAAAAAATTGATGACAAGTCCCAAACTACAAACAAAAGTCAAAAATTCAGGACAACAAATCTTAATTTGGGTACTAATTTTCCCAATATTGGTTTTCTGTCTAGCTCCACTGATGTGGCAAATACTCACCTCATTTAAACTCAATCAAGATATTGCCAAAATTCCTACCGTTTATTTTCCTGCTCGAATTACTTTCAATCACTACATCGAATTATTTACTAGTCGTCCGTTTTGGCTTTATATATTGAATAGTGCTTTTGTCTCCATTGTTTCTACAGTTTTATCTTTGGTAGTGGGTGCGCCTGCGGCCTATGTCTTAGCAAGGTTACGTCCTTGGGGTGGCACAGCCATCATAGCAGCTATCTTGATTGTTACTTTATTCCCAGGAATTTTATTATTTTTGGGACTTTTAGAAATTATCAAGGGGTTACATCTAGGTAATAACTATTTATCGCTGATTATTCCTTATACAGCTATTAATTTACCATTAACAATTTTGGTATTACGCAGTTATTTCCAGCAATTACCAAAAGACTTGGAAGATGCTGCCAGAGTGGATGGCTACAATACTGTGCAAATGTTACTGCAAATACTACTACCATTGACAATTCCTGCTTTGGTAACAACTGGAATTATCACTTTTATTTTTGCCTGGAATGAGTTTATCTTTGCTCTGACATTTATTACTCGTGACGAAATGAAAACGATTCCCGTGGCAGTGGCACAATTGGGAGGTGCTACAGTATTTGAGATTCCTTATGGACCTATTGCTGCGGCGACGGTGGTTGGTACGTTCCCCTTAGTTTTACTTCTTTTCTTTTTTCAGCGTCAGATCATTCAAGGTCTTACGGCTGGTGCTGTTAAGCAATAACAAAGGAAGAAGTAAGAATAGTCAAAAAATAAAATCATTAATTAAAAGCAGAACAATGGTAAAACTGGAACTAAAAAACCTAAATAAAGCCTATAGTTCTAAAATTATTCCAGTTAAAAACATTAATTTAACTGTAAATGACAATGAATTTCTCACTTTACTAGGTCCGAGTGGTTGTGGTAAGTCAACAATACTACGAATGATTGCAGGGTTAGAGGAACCAACTAGCGGACAGATACTGCTTGGAGATGAGAATATCACATTTAAACGTCCCGGCGATCGCAATATGGCGATGGTATTTCAAAGTTATGCCCTTTACCCACATATGACTGTATCTGAAAACTTAGCCTCTGGACTCAAGTTGAAAAAAACCCCTTCTGTTGAAATTCAGCGTCGCGTAACAGCAGTTTCAGAACTGTTGGGATTAGAGGAATTGCTACAGCGCAAACCCGGACAACTATCAGGGGGGCAAAGACAGAGGGTCGCTGTCGGTCGAGCTTTAGTGCGTCATGCTGAAGTTTACTTGCTGGATGAACCACTGAGTAACCTGGATGCAGTTTTACGGGAACAAGTCCGTGCTGATATTAAACAAATATTTGCTCTCCAAAAAGCTCCAGTGGTTTATGTCACGCACGATCAAACAGAAGCAATGACACTTTCAACAAAAGTGGCTGTGCTTAATCATGGTTTTGTCCAGCAACTCGACTCACCAGAACGTATATACAATGAGCCAGCCAATTTATTTGTAGCTGGATTTGTTGGTAGTCCAAAAATGAACTTGCTAACTTTATCATGTCAGGGACACTATGCAATGTTAGGTGATGCAAAAATACTGTTGCCAGATATACCAACAGTACCATCCAAAATTGTGTTAGGTATCCGTCCAGAACACATCAGGATTGCACAACCAGGGGATACACAGACTATTCAAGGCCGAGTATATCTGGTGGAAAATTTAGGTATGCACAATTTAGTAAGTGTGCGTATTGATAGTTATGACGCGGAAGCGTTGACCGTGCGTGTTTTGTTAACTCCAGACGAAAAATCTAATCATGAAGAGATGAGATTAACTTTACCGTCCCAAAATCTTCACTGGTTTGATGTTCAATCTGGTAATCAGCTATTACGCAGATAAATGGCGTAAATATGGCGATTATTTTACTGTCAGCCATAACTAAATGGCGAACTGACAAGTCAACTTTTTCAGCAAGCCCCACTTATGAATAAAGCGAATTTCAGGTAAATGAACCACGGTTTTTGTTTCGCGCAAAAGCGCAAAGTAGGGAAGGCGCAAAGGAAGAAGGTAATCAAAGTCTGGTTTAAATAGATGAAAACTGCTGTAAATGTTCTAAATATTAATTGGTCTCACGCAAATATATCACCAATTGCTATTTAGCACCTAGTGACCAAGTTGGGCTTTAGCCTGTTGCCACAGGGTATCTAATTCTTCTAAACTATAATCTGTCAACGGACGTTCAATCACATCCTCCATTTTTTGCAACCTTTGAATAAATCGCTGACTTGTCCCTTGTAAACCCGCACTGGGATCAAGTTTATGCCATCTAGCAATTTGAATAATGGCAAATAGTAAATCACCTAATTCGGATTCTTGTCTTTCTTTGGTTTCTTCAGCTAAAGCCTGTTGAAATTCCCCCAACTCTTCATGAAATTTGCCCCAAACTTCATCTACATTATTCCACTCAAAACCAACCTTAGCAGCTTTTTCAGATATCTTCATCGCCGCATTTAAGGGGGGAAGGCTACGACGATAACGATTTAATTTATGACTGAGTTTTTGCTCTTCTACAGTTTCTCCTTTTTCTGCTGCTTTAATCGTTTCCCAATTTTTGTGTACCTCTTCCATACTGGCCACGGTAACATCAGCAAATACATGAGGATGACGACGTATTAACTTTTGAGCAATACCCTCTGCAACTTCTTGCAGAGAAAAATCACCCGCTTCACTGGCAATTTGCGCCTGTAATACTACTTGTAATAATAAATCACCTAATTCTTCAGAAATAGCCTGTTTATCCCCAGTTTGAATTGCGTCTACTACCTCATAAGCCTCTTCAATTATATATGGAGTTAGACTTGATGGGGTTTGTGCCAAATCCCAAGGACAACCTTGAGGCGATCGCAATTTCGCCACCACATTTATTAACTCTTGTAACGCCTCTAAAGTCTGATTAATTTCCATCTTTTTACCGCTTTTTGACACTGCGACGACTGGGGCTAACTTTACGTTTCTTAATTTTGCCACGAGGGGGAAACCGTAAAATCAGTTAAACTAATTTTTTCATCTGTTCATAAAAACCACAATCATCTCATGCAAGTGCAACTCCGTGGATCTAAAAATCCCCTCGCGTATCTGCTATTAATTGCTCCTTTTTTCCTTTGGGGTACAGCAATGGTGGCCATGAAAGGCGTAATTCCTCACACCACACCCCTATTTATGGCGGGAGTTAGATTAATACCTGCGGGGGTGTTAATTCTCATGGTGGCTGCATTCATGGGTAAACCCCAACCTCAAAGTTGGTTAGCATGGTTGTGGATTATTATATTTGCTTTAGTTGATGGTACGTTATTTCAAGGCTTTTTAGCCGAAGGTTTAGTCAGAACCAATGCCGGCTTAGGTTCGGTGATGATAGATTCCCAACCTCTAGCAGTAGCTTTACTTTCCCTCTGGCTATTTCAAGAACATATTGGATTATGGGGATGGTTGGGGTTAGGTTTGGGAATTACAGGAATTAGTCTGATTGGTTTACCCCAAGAGTGGATTTTCCATCTTTTTGACGCGGGGATAACCATTTCCATAGATAATTGGCAAGAGTTATTTAATCGTGGTGAGTTATTAATGTTACTTGCTGCTTTATCAATGGCTGTGGGAACGGTGATGATTCGGTTTGTGTGCCGATATGCAGATCCAGTAACGGCTACAGGATGGCATACAATTATCGGTGGCTTGCCTTTGTGGGGAATTTCTTCAGTATTAGAATCTCAACAGTGGGAAAATCTTGTCCTATGGGACTGGATGGCATTAGGTTATGCTACTGTATTTGGCAGTGCGATCGCCTATGGATTATTCTTCTACTTTGCCTCTAGTGGTAATCTCACCAGTTTAAGTTCTCTGACTTTTCTCACACCCGTTTTTGCTTTAATATTTGGTTATATTTTTCTCAATGAAGTCCTGACTACTATTCAATGGTTTGGGGTTTTTCTTACCTTAATCAGTATTTATTTAATTAACCAACGGGAAAATATCGGCGGAAATCAGAAACCTACTATCACCGATACAACTACCACATCTACTCAGAATTTAACAACCGCCAGTAATTCTCTTGATGTCTAATATTCAAAATCTCAAATCTACCCTCCTACCCCCACCCCTCAAACCCGGTGATTTACTGCGCGTCATTGCCCCCAGTGGTGCATTGCGAGAAGTTGAGGCTTTTAATCAAGGTGTGGAAATTTGGAAGTCGCACGGCTATCGGATTAAAATTAGCGAAAATATAGATAATAGACATGGTTATCTAGCCGGTACAGATGCCCACCGTCGTCAGCAATTAGCCACGGCATGGCAAGATCCAGAATGCAAGGGTATCCTCTGCGCGAGAGGTGGTTTTGGTAGCACCCGGATTTTAGAAGATTGGAATTGGCAAGAAAATACCATTACCCCTAAATGGTTAATCGGCTTTTCTGACATTACAGCCCTGCTTTGGAGTCTCTACAACGCCAGAATTGCCAGTGTACATGGTCCCGTCATGACTACCCTAGCCAATGAGCCAGAATGGTCAATCAAGCGGTTATTAGACATAGTAGAAGGTCGTCCCCTCTCACCTTTAAAGGGTTGTGGTTGGGGTGGTGGGACAAGTACAGGAATCTTACTTCCTGGTAATCTCACAGTCGCTACCCATCTTTTAGGAACACCGATTTTACCCAACCTTGATGGTGTGATCTTAGCCTTAGAAGATGTCACAGAAGTACCTTATCGCATTGATAGGATGTTAACTCAGTGGCGATTAAGTGGGGTTTTGTCCCAAGTTCGCGGTATTGCTTTAGGTGGATTTACCCAATGTGAAGCCCCTCCTAACATACCTAGTTTTACTGTAGAGGAAGTTTTGCGCGATCGCTTGGGTGATTTGGGTATTCCCATAGTTTCTCATCTCCCCTTTGGTCATGATAATCCCAATGCTGCCTTACCTGTGGGAATAATGGCAACATTGGACGCGGAACAAGGAACATTGCATTTTACCTCATAGATATAGATATATTATTAGACACTATGTTTCTTATCTATTCCCTATTCCCTATTCCCTGTTTAAGACAATGACAAAACATAAATAACTGTAAATCTGCGAGAACTTGATTAAAATCATGATGATTGTATAAACCTGTTTTATGATTAGCATTTCTGAGAACTGTTAACCAATTTGCTACTTCTTTCATGTACTCTATAGATGTATCAAGTTTTTGGGGATTATATGATCCTATTTGTCTATGTAATGCTAATTCTTTATCAGTGGGTTGAATACCTAAATCATTGATTTGAGCAGTAAGTATTTTATAGGTCAATTTTTCAACTAAATTTGCGGCTTTTAGACTTATACAATTAGAATGTACACGATATTTAATTAACACTTTGGGAATATTCCAAACTTTGAATTTTTTGGATATTCTTACCCATAGATCATAATCTTGAGCATTTGGATAATCTTTTCTGTAAACCTCTCCATTTATCTCAACTGCGTTGATTGCACTTCTTCTCATCAAAACTGCTGAATGAGCAAAATAATTATGGAATAGCAGCCGACAAGGAATTTTTTGATAGGGTTCTTCCTCATTCCATACTTCACCGGTCAAATTATCCTGATCATCCATTAATTCAACCCAAGACCCAACCATACCAAACTCTGGGTTATTTTCCATAAACTCAAATTGTTCTGCTAATCTTGATGGATAAGCATAATCATCACAATCTAAAACAGCAATGTATTCACCTGATGATGCTTGCAAACATTTATTTCTAGTTGTTGGTATCCCCAGATTTACATTGTTTTTAATTAATTTGATGCGTTTGTCTTCATAGGAACTTATAATTTTTACGCTGCTATCTGTTGAAGCATCATCTACAATGACAAGTTCAAAATTCGTAAACGTTTGATTTAGAATACTCTTGATTGCTGTATCAAGATATTTTTCGCCATTATACACTGGCATAACAACTGTAATTTGAGGATTTAACTCTTGTTGAATAAGCTGCTTTTGATTCATAATATTTAATGATTTTGAACAAATGGCTGATTTTTATAGTAATCTATAAATAACGTATAATATGCGAGTTATACCTAATTTCAGGGAACTTTTGTTCAACCTCAAAAAAATGCCTAGTATAAATTTTGACCCTAAACCGACAATCTCGATTATTTTATGTACCTATAACCGAGCAAAATATTTAAACGATTGCATAAATAGTGTACTTCAACAAACTTTTCAGGATTTTGAATTAATTGTAGTTGATGATGGTAGCCAAGATCATACTTTTGAAATTGTCAATGGTTACTTACAGAAATTGAATAATATCCGTTATCTTAAACATCAAAATCGGAAAGCCGCTTACGCCAGAAATGCGGGTATTCAAGCGTCTTTTGGTAACTATATCACGTTTATTGACAGTGACGATACTTATAAAGCCCATCATCTAGAATCGCGGCTGGAATTTATGCAAGCTAATCCAGAGATTGACTTGATTGAGGGTGGATGTGAAATTGAGGAGGAATTTTCTGTTCCTGATTATTTTCAACCTGATCAAACAATTAATATTAGAGAATGTGTTGTCGGTGCTACATTTTTTGGAAAAAGACAGATGTTTTTTGAATTAAAGGGATTTAATAATATTCCCTATGGCGAGGATGCAGATTTATGGGAGCGTGCCGAAAAAATCTTCAAAACTCAGAAAATTAAAGAGCCAGAAACCTATATTTATACGAGGGTAGAAGATAGTACGACTAAGATTTTCTTAGATAAAATGTCTGCCGCTAATTAACATAATCTAATATCTAACTTTTGGAAGTAAATTAACAAAACAAATAGCAGGATTTGCCACTATTTCTAGTTGGAGTTTTGAGTTGATTTTTTAAACTGCATCTATAAAATATTTTCTTTCAAGAAAGTTATTTTTAGATGCAATTAATCAATTAAATTGGGAGATTGTTGGCAATTATCTAGCCTGTTTATGTAAGTTGTAAATTGACTCTTTTTGAAGATTGGATAGTATTTGTGTGAATTGTGGGAGAATATGTTAGAATTATAGCAAAATATGACAACTATTCAAAGTTAATTTGACATAATTTTGTCTTTTGTCAAGTTGAAGCCTAAAATCTACATTTTTTTGGAGTTTTCGAGTTTATGACAACCTCACAGGAGAGGATTATCCCGACGGATTTGCGAGGTGAAATGTCGCGGTCTTATCTAGAATACGCCATGAGCGTCATTGTAGGTCGGGCGCTGCCAGATGCTAGGGATGGACTCAAACCTGTGCATCGTCGCATCCTCTATGCCATGCACGAACTGGGTTTACTACATGATCGCCCCTTTAGAAAATGCGCCCGTGTGGTGGGGGAAGTATTAGGTAAATATCACCCTCATGGTGACACGGCAGTGTATGATGCCCTGGTGCGGATGGCGCAGGATTTTTCCATGCGATCGCCTCTTATCAGTGGACATGGTAACTTTGGTTCAGTGGACAATGATCCGCCGGCGGCAATGCGGTACACAGAATGTCGCTTGCACGCATTAACCAGTGTTGCCCTCCTCCAAGATATTGAAGCCGAAACCGTAGATTTTGCCGATAACTTCGATGGTTCGCAACAAGAACCTACCGTTTTACCCTCTCGCATTCCCCAACTGCTGTTAAATGGTTCTTCGGGAATTGCTGTGGGCATGGCGACAAATATTCCCCCACATAACTTGGGAGAATTGATTGATGGATTAGTAGCCCTAATTCACAATCCCGAAATAACTGACATTCAGTTAATGCAGTATATTCATGGTCCCGATTTCCCGACTGGGGCGCAGATTTTGGGAGTCAGTGGCATTAAAGAAGCTTACACCACTGGGCGCGGTTCAATTACCATGCGGGGTGTTGCCAATATTGAAACCATCGCCCAACGCAACCGTCCAGAACGGGAAGCAATTATTATCACCGAACTGCCTTACCAAACCAATAAAGCCGCATTAATTGAAAAAATTGCCGAATTGGTGAATGATAAACGCATTGACGGCATTGCAGATATCCGAGACGAGAGCGATCGCGATGGCATGAGAATCGTTATAGAATTAAAACGAGATGCCTATCCCCGTGTCGTTTTAAACAACCTTTATAAACAAACCCCTTTACAGTCTAACTTTGGGGCAAATATGTTGGCACTAGTCAACAGTGAACCCCAAACCCTGAACCTCAAACGTTTCCTCAGCGTCTTCCTAGATTTCCGCATTCTCTCCATTGAACGCCGCACCCGCTACGAATTAAGGAAGGCCCAGGAACGAGATCACCTATTGCAAGGTTTATTAATTGCCCTATCACGATTAGATGCAATTATTGTTTTAATTCGTCATGCACCAGACGCACCCACAGCCAAAGGGGAATTAATCACCACTTACGGACTGTCGGAAGTGCAAGCAGACGCAATTTTGCAAATGCAACTACGGCGACTAACAGCGCTAGAAGCCGATAAAATTCGCCTGGAACACGAGGATTTACAAGTTAAAATTGGCGATTTAGAGGATATTTTAGCCAGACGGGAACGGGTGCTAGAAATCATTGAAACGGAAATTAGCCAAATTAAAACCAGTTTCGCCACACCCCGGAGGACAGTAATCACTCATGGGGAAGGAGACATAGATGATATTGACTTAATTGCCAACGAAAAAGCGATTATTCTGGTGACAGAACAAGGTTACATCAAACGGATGCCCGTTAACACCTTTGAATCCCAAAGCCGTGCCACCAGAGGCAAAGCCGGGGCAAAAGTCAAAGATGATGATACCATCGAGCATTTCCTCACCTGCTGCGACCATGATAGTATCTTATTCTTTAGCGATCGCGGAGTCGTCTACTCCCTCAAAGCCTATCAAATCCCCGTCGGTTCTCGTACCAGTCGCGGCACGCCCATCGTGCAAATGTTGCCTATCCCCAAAGAAGAAAAAATTACCTCCATTGTCCCCGTAGACGAATTTAGCAGCGAAGAATATCTCGTCATGCTCACCAAAGGCGGTAACATCAAAAAAACCGTCCTGGAAGCATTTAGCCATATTCGCGCCAACGGACTAATTGCCATATCCTTAGAAGAAGGCGACCAACTGCGCTGGGTGAGAAGAGCCAGAGTAGAAGACAGCATCATTATCGGCTCACGTCAAGGTATGGCTATTCACTTCCGCTGTACCCATGATCAACTGCGTCCCCTGGGGAGAGCCACTCGTGGTGTAAAATCCATGAAACTTAAAAATCAAGACGAACTCATCGGCATGGATATCCTACCAGCCGCCATTCTTGACACCTTAGATACAGGCACAGAAGCGGAAATCGAAGAAATCGAAGAAACCGCCGAAATTGAAGAAACCCTAGAAACCACCGACATCGAAAATAGCGAAGAAATCGCAGAAGTCACCAACACCAACAGTACCGGACCCTGGGTATTAGTCATTACCATGGGCGGTTATGGTAAGCGCGTTCCCGTTTCCCAATTCCGACTCCAAAACCGTGCTGGACAAGGTTTAATGGCTACCAAATTCAAAAACCGCAAAACCAAAGACAAATTAGCCACCCTGCGAATTGTCAACAGCGACGACGAAATCATGATGGCCACCAATCGTGGTATCATTATTCGTCAAGCCGTCAATGCCATTTCTATTCAATCAAGGTCAGCTACTGGAGTTAAAGTGCAGCGTCTAGACGAAGATGATGCCATTACTGGAGTTGCAATTGTTCCCCCCGACACAGGAGATACAGGAGAACTAGAAGAAGCAGAATAGACAATTAACAAGATCCCCGACTTCTCTAAGAAGTCGGGGATATGAATCCTTCCTTTAGGTACTTTAGGACACAAGGAGATGATCAAACTCAGACAGGGAAAGATACCCAGGCTCGTCATATATTATACCTTATTTTTTCTCAGTGGCATACTCATGGGAGTAACCGTAGCCCCCATTGGTGCATGGTTTCTGGCTTGGATTGCCCTTGTACCCTTATGGCTGTTAGTTATTAAATATACATCTAAAACAGATCCCCCTGCCCCCTACCCCC
>NZ_JADEVZ010000055.1 GCF_015207875.1 Dolichospermum sp. LEGE 00240 | reverse complement strand
TTTGTTTCTTTCGAGTTTGTTGGCTCCGAAATTAGTTAAAATCTCGAATCCTCTGAAAATTATCTTAAAGACGAGGATTGGTTTAATCTATTCTTTCAAAGTATTATTTTTTCTCGGTTCAGTTGCCTGGGAGTTGTTTCTTTCTTTCGGCACTTATCTAACATATCAATCCTTCCTTTTTCTGTCAAGGGGTTTGGCAAATATTTTTTTGGGGGTGGGTAATTTGTTGGGGTAGAAAGCTGGAGATGGTTAACTGGAAAGGATTTTCTCTGGCTACAGTTTATTTGGATTAGTCCATTTTTGGGGATAGTGCTGTATTTTTTCTGGTGAGGTAGGTTGAATCATGTCCAAAAATTTTCATCATCTTTAGGACTTACGCACTATACAAATTAACCATGATGTGAATGAACGAAAATCCGTCGTTTCAGGCTTTAGGCGATTAACTTCTGTTCAATAGCGAACTGCTTGCAGCAGCGCTTCGCTATCGCTCAAAAATAATCAAAAAATCACGTTAAAATGCCCAAAACCCATACCTCATATTTGGTTGATCCTGTCAATGCGTAAGTCCTAATCTTGATTCTCAATACTATTTTTAAGGTTGTTGCTTGCAGGGCTGTCGTAGTAATGCAGTGTTAGTTGGATAAGGAAGGGATTTGTTAGTTTTTCGTTAGAGTAACTGGACTGCCGTGTGGGTGATGTTTCCAGATTATCGAAACACAACTTTAACTGATTTTCGCTGCTAATGGAGACGATAACGGAAGCAAGGGGAATTGAGCTTGGGGATTGGGATTGGAGGACTAAAGGTAATTTTGATACTATATTGATTAGTTGTAGAGGGAAAAAAGAGTCTAGAGGAGGGAAGAAAGATGGCATTTTTAAACCCGGTTGTGTAGGGGTTGTTGGATCTGGAGGATTAGTGCTATTTGCAGATGTACTGATAATAATTTGGCGAACTTGGATATCAGTTAAGTTAGGGTTAGCACTAAGCATGAGAGCGACTACGCCGGCAATATGAGGGGCTGCCATAGATGTACCATTGTAATTGGCATATTGATCATTGGGTATTGTGGAGTAAACATCAACGCCTGGAGCGGTAACATAGGTGATTTCTTGAGAACCAGATCGGTTAGAAAAATCTGCAAGATTATTATTTTTATCTACTGCACCTACGGCAATTCCTGAATTATAGGCGTAGCGGGCAGGATAGGATGGAAGTGCGTCACTATTATTACCTGCTGCCATGACGACCATTACGCCTTTATTACTGGCATATTCAATAGCTGACTTAAGAGTATCCTTAGAGGAATTACCTCCTAGACTGAGGTTAATTACATTTGCGCCATTATCAACCGCGTAATAAATTCCTTTGGTGATACTTGAGTAAGAACCTGAGCCATTGGCATCTAGGACTTTGACTGGCATAATTTTAGAGTTATAGGCTATGCCGGTAACTCCAATACTGTTGTTTTCTGCGGCTATAGTTCCTGAAACATGGGTTCCATGACCATTGTTGTCTAAAATATTATTATTGCTGCTGTCAAAGTTCCAACCTTGAACATCGTCAACATAGCCGTTACCATCATCGTCTATTCCATTACCAGCTATTTCTTTGGCGTTACTCCAAATATTATTTTTTAAGTCTTGATGGTTGTAGTCTACACCTGTATCTAGTACGGCAACAATAATTCCTTGTCCTGTATATCCGTTATTCCAAGCTGTGGGGGCTTTGATTAGATCCGCACCCCAGTTATTGCCACCCAAGTTAGGAGCATCTGTATAGGGACTAACACCTGCGGCTTTACTGACGGCTAATCCGGCGTTGACTAGGCCATAGCCATTGTTAGAGTTATAGCTGGTATTACTAGCTATAGGAGAGTTTGCTTCTAGATTATGTTGAGAAGAATTACTATGATTACCCCAACTTATACTATTGTCGGTGGGATTTTCAAGGGGATTTGTTTGGGAAATACCGGTGTAATTGATTTCTTGTTGAGAGGAGATGTTTTGATAAATATCCAATGACATAAGTATTTAAGCCTTAAGAATAGCAATATTTTTTGACAAGGTAATTTTGTCAAAATCTGCAAGTACAATAATTTGAAATTGTTGGTTATTTCTTCTTTTTAATTACTACTATGAATCGGTAATACAAAAAGATATTTTAATCACGAATAAACTAATTTTTAATAAACGATTCCAGGAAGAAAAATAAATTAATTAACATTTGATAATATAACGATTAATTGTATATAGCAAAAATATAATTTCATGACAAAATCATGGTTGTTTGATATTACAAATAATGATTTATTATCGGTTATACAAAAATTCCCGCTCTCATGAAATACAATAGAGGGCGCAGGCCTTGCGCCCCTACTTGTTTGGCGATAAAAAACTGTGCCTCATAACATCAGGAACTGCTGTAAATACAAAAATCCCCAACTTTGTCAAGAAGCTGGGGATATAAAAGGCAATCAATAGTAGGTTTTTTCAGTGCACACAGGCTCGGAGATAAAAACTTCGCCTTATGATAGCAGTAGTGATGTATTAACTTACAAAATCATTTGAAAGGTGGTTAGAAAATGTTTATTACTTTGAGAACATCTTGCTAAGAAGGTGGATAACCAGCAGCAATTAAAGCTTCTCTAATAACAGATTCCGAAGTTTGAGTTTCTACATTGACAAACTTGGTTTTGGTATCAGCTTCCACAATAGCATGAGCGTCAATGGCTATAACTGCTTTGGTTATATTACTAGCACAAGCAGAACAAGCCATTCCAGGAATAATGAGTTTAATTGTCATAGGTAAAAAGGAGTGAAAACTCAATTAAAAGTCACGAAAATATGCGTCTTAACTGACTGCATTATGCTTGAAAAAACAGTATATCCTAAATTCTCTCAATTAATTAGTCAAGGTAGAACAATTGTTGATTGTTTGTGCTAACAAAGCTGGTTCTACTGCGCGGATTTTAACCTGTTCCCTACCAGTCGAAGCTTATGAAGGCTTAGAACAACTAAATGAGGTAATTTCTGATACTGTAACTAATGAAGAGGAAATTTCCATGCTATCAGTTAATTCTTCTGTAGCTTATGCAATTGGTTATGATGCTGATTCACAAATTTTGCAAGTAGAATTCCAAAGTGGTGAAGTTTACCAATAAGCTGTTGTGCAGCTTGATTGTATAATATAAAATTAAGTTAATAAGCAATCACCAGGAAGTATGCCAGCAAAAAACCATCTATCACAAGAGCAGAGAGAAAAGCTATTAAAAAACCTAAAAGAGCAAGAAAACCCATACATAAGAGAGAAGATACTCATCTTGTTGTTGATGAATGATGGGAAAACTTACCAAGAAATTAGTAATTTTTTAGATATCGCATATCCAACAGTAGCATATTGGGCAGTACATGGAGATCCTGATAACCTAGAAAGTTTTTTGGATGGGAGAAGAGAAGGTAACTTCCGTAAAGTTACCAAAGAATATGAAGAATTATTATTAGAAATAATAGAAAAAGAGCCGGCAGAATATGGCTATGAATTTGGTCGTTGGACGGCGGCTAGATTAGCAACATATCTAGAATCAGTAACAGGAATTAAGTTAAGTGGTTCTCAGGTAAGGAGAATCTTAGCGAAAAAAAAGTATGTTTACCTTTGGGCAAGATATAGCTTGGAAGACAAACAGAATCCAGAGAAACGGAAGTTATTTAAAGAAAAATTAGCAGAATATTTAAAAATAACTAAAGAAACGCCAGAGCGTTTACAGGTATGGTTTTGGGACGAAAGCGGATTTAGTTTGAGAGTGATAAGAAGAAAAACATGGGGAAAGAAAGGGAACAGAAAAAAGTAACAGGACAAAGAAGAAGAGGAAGGGTAAATATTATGGGAGGGTTGCGTTATCATGACAAAAAAAGAATTAATTTTGTCATAAAAAAGGGGAATGCAGATGTTTTTTATGAACAGTTGACATCATTGAATAATTTTCTAAGACAAGAATGGATAGAACAAGGGAATCAAATCGAAAGTTTTCAGAATAATTCTGCCAAGATAGTTATTATTTTAGATAATGCCAGTTTTCATAAAAGAAAAGATATTTTAGCTCGGATTGAGTCAGAAATGCCAAATATTATTTTGGAATTTTTACCACCGTATAGTCCAGATTATAATTTAATTGAATTAGTTTGGCATTCCGCAAAAGAATATATATATATAGCTCATAGATTATTTCAATCAGTATCACAGCTAGAAGAGTTGTTAAATAAATTGCTAAGTGAAGGAGGTCTTATTATTAAATGGGAGCGCAAAATTAAAAATAAAGGTAATGCCGTTTATTAAATTTAACTGCGTAACAGCTTATTTTGATGTAGAAGCAGAAACTTGGGAAGATTTTCATTCAGCAGATTCCATTGGTGAATTTTTCAATCAAGAAATCAAAGGCAATTATGAATGCGATTGCATAGACAATATATATGATGAGGATTATTAGATTCAAGAAACTGTAGGTTGGGTTGACATGAAAAAACCCAACCAAAACTTTAACAATGTAGTTTTCCTAGCATCAACTCTGAATTAATGTTTGAAAACCTGGATCATTTTTAATCTCATCAAAATCAATATCACTTGCAGCATCTTCTCGATAACTGGGATTAAATTCAATGGCTTTTTGCAGATTTTCTAAAGCTAATTCAATCTTTCTTTGTAGTGCATAACAGGCAGCTTTGTTATAATAGGCACTAGAATAATCAGGTTTAATTTCTAGTGCTTTATCAAAGCTGATGATTGCTTGATTATCTTCTCCCAACATTACTAATGTGTAACCGCGTTTATCCCAAACCTTGGGAGAGTTGGGTTGAAATTCTAAAGCCTTATCAAAAGAAGTAACTGCATCTTCATAACGTTCTAATTCTAGCAAAGATAAACCACGATTTACCCAAGCAACTCCATCGTCAGGTTTAATTTTAGTAGCTTTATCAAAACAGTTAAAAGCCTCTTGATGTTTTCCTAAGTTTCCACAAGCCACACCAATATCACACCAAGCTTGATGATATTCAGGATTAATTTTGATAGCTTGATTATAGGAGGCTATAGCATCTTTGTAACGTTTTAATCTATTGAGTATTATTCCACGCTTTAACCAATTTTCTGGATTTTCTGGTTGAATTTTAATGAGTTGTTCATAAATAGCCAAAGCATCTTCATGGCGTTTTTCTAAAAATAGTATTTCTGCTTCTTGCAGATAATCATCAATAGAAATTTGTGGTTGTAATGCTTCTGATGTTTGTTTTATTGCTGGTGGTATTGTAGGTGTAATTTCTGCTAATTCTTTGAGAATTATGTCTTTACGTTGTTGAGCATCAATTTCTAATTTTTGCAGATTTTCCAGAACAGTAATTTGCTGTTTTTGTACATCAGTTTGTAAGTCTGAAAACTGAGATGTAAATTCTCCTCCAGATTTTTCTAGATTCTCAATTGTTTGCTGTTGTCGTTGAATAGCTGTATTTTGTAATTCTCTTAGTTGGTGAGAAAATTCAATTTCTAAGTTTTGCAGATTTCCCAGAACAGTAATTTGCTGTTTGTGTAGGTCGGTTTGTAAATCTGAAAACTGAGATGTAAATTCTCCTCCAGATTTTTCTAGATTCTCGATTAGTTGCTGTTGTCGTTGAATAGCTGTATTTTGTAATTCTCTTAGTTGGTGAGAAAATTCGCTTTGTAATACAGCCAAATCTTCAAGCAATTGATATTTTTGAACTTGGATATCAGTTTTTAATTCAGTAATGTCTGATTTAAATATATTATTAAGAGTTGCGATATTACCTATAACTATATCTTTTTGAGTTTTAACATCTAATTCAAATTGAGATAATTCATTATTAAATTCTGATTGTAGTTTTGCTAAGTTCTCAACAATATGAAATTTCTCTTGTTGAGTTTCTGACTCTAACCCTTGAAATTGAGATATTAAACCAACGCGAGATTTTTCAATATCACTAATAGCAATATCTTTTTGATTTTCCACTTCTGATTTAAGTTGGGTAAATTGAGAAAATAACTGAAATTCTAACTTTTTGATATTGTCGATTGTAATTCTTTGCTGTTGAGCAGATAAAGTTAATTGTTCTAGTTGAGTATTTAATCTAAACTCTAAATTACTGATGTTTTCTTGAGCAGATTTAACTTCATGTTCTAAAGCTGTTAAAAATTCTTGTTTTGATTTGGGTAAATCGGATAAAAGAATAGATAAATTTTCTTCCTCACCTTGAATCTTTTGTTTAAGGATATTAACTTCCTGTGCTAATTCTTGAGTAGTATTTTTAGATGCTTGAATCAGTTGTTTTGCTTCTGCTTGAACTGTAGTTAATTGAGTTTGCAAATTTTCAATTCCTTGAATTTGCTGCATTGCTCTTTCTCCAATTTCCCTAATTACGACTCGACGAAAAAACCATAATATGGCAATTAAAGCCACAGGAAATAAACTTAAAATAGTCAACCAGATATTAAGCAAGGTATTCGTGCGAGTAAAAGCTTGTTCAAAATCAGATTGCACTTGTTTTTGAGTGCGGGTTTCTTGTCGCAGTCGTGCTAATTCTTCCCGTTCCTGATTTGATAGTACCTGAGCCGTAGCAGATGGTACAGGATACCCACCGATAAAAGCCGTTGATAGCAGCAAGGGTGACAAGAAAATGGCGTTTTTTAAAGCCTTATTTGAGCATAAGGGGTTTTTGTTCTTCATGACTATTTTCCCTATCCGGTGGTTAGTGTTTACAGCGTTGTGCTTATATGTCATCTATGATAGATTATTGTTACAGGGGTACTGGATTTCTAGGGGGTTTTTTGATATTAACAGATTTAGGGAGACCTATTCGCTATTCGAGGATGGAATTATGAAATAATCAAAGAGAGAAAGTCTGGAATAGTTTAAAATGACTATAAATACCATCTAAGAGTAGGACTACCTTGAAAATTGGCATTAGCTCTTAAAGAAAGAGGATGGATTTTAAGATCGGATATTATCTGGTATAAACCAAATGCTATGCCATCTATATGATTGAAAAATATGTAAAATCTCTTTAAGTTTATAATTGAGTAATTGTTCTACTTCAATTATTTAATTGGGATTTTTATCAATGTGAATAAACTCTGGAGATCGCAGTAAATCAAAGTACATCATGAAAATAATTGTTTATATTTATACTGATCCATTATTAGATACCGTTCCCAGTCCAGATGATTGGGGTTGGGAAGTAGATAAAATTTATGAAGATTTGGGAAAACGCACCCAATTACAACAATTATTAATTGATTGTCAAACCGAAACTATAAATTATCTGCTGCTGCGCCGATTAGAAGAATTAGGTGATAGTTTATCCCAAGTGAGCGATCGCCTTAATCAAATAGAAACAATGGGAGTCATAGTCATTACGACACAACAACCCTATGCTTCCAAATCTAGTCAAATCCCCGCCGAACTACTACAATTATTACCAGAAATTCAATATCAACAACGTAGCCGCCGAATTCGTCAGGGACACGCTCGTAATCGCCTAGAAACCTCACCACCACCGGGAAAATCCCCCTATGGCTACCGGAGAGGACAGGGTAAATATATTATTGATCGCACTACCTCACCGGTTGTTAAAGATTTTTTTGAATATTTTTTACTCTATGGTTCTGTCCGTGCTACCGTCCGTTATATAGGTAAAAAATACAGTAAAAATATTTCTGTCACCACGGGTAGACGGTGGTTAACTAATCCAGTTTATCGCGGTGATACAGCCTATCAAAACAGGGAAATTATCTCTAATACTCATGCGGCAATTATATCCAGAGAGGAAGCAGCGCAAATTGATAGAATATTACGACGCAACAGCCGCTTACCATCGCGGACAGCTAGTGCGCCCCGTTCTTTAGCTGGTTTAGTCACTTGCCATCAGTGTCAGTCACAGATGATTGTCACCAGTGTTACCCAGCGTCATCAGGATCAAGAGTATTTATATTTACGTGCAACAGACTGCTCTCAACAGCCTAAATGTCGTGCTATCCCTTACCAAGTAGTTTTAGAAAAAACCATTGATAATATTTGTCGAGATTTACCTTTAGCTGTCGCCGGGATAAATTTTCCCCAATTAGATGCAATTAAAAATAGTTTAGAGAATAACATATCTCGTCAGCAACAAATCCTCCAGCAATTACCCACTTTGATAGAAACGGGAATTTTAGATATAGAAACTGCAAAATTAAGAGTTTACAAACTTCGCACAGAAATTTCCGAACTGCAAGCCAAGTTAGCGATTCTTCCTCCTGTGAATTTGCGTTCTGTAGCTCAATCTGTATCCATACCTCAATTTTGGTTAGACTTATCAGAGGTAGAACGAAGATTTTACTTCCGTGAATTTATCCAACAAATCCAAATTATGCGCCAAAATAGAGAATGGGATATACAAATAATTTTTATTTTCTAAACCACCAGATCCCCGACTTCTTTGAGAAGTTGGGGATCTGAATTATTCATCTTGATTTTTGGGGGACTGTTTGCCTTTTTTACCCGCATTTTTGACATTCATCACCTTTCCTAGTAAGTCAAACCAAAAAGGCGCACCCATAGCAATAGCAATACCACTAACAAGCCAACCAGCAATCATACTCAAAACACTGAAAACAGGCAACCCATTAACTCTATATTTTGTGCTGTTGATTTGCTGTTGTACGTTAGCACTTGTCCAACCAATTGGTAATTCAACTTCCTTTAAAATCTCGTTAGGATCTATTTTATTGATATCTGAAGGATTAGAGCCTTGTGGTGCTACTTGTACAGCTTTGTCAATAATTATTTGCCGCAATAAAGAATCCTTAGATAAACGGTTAATGATATGAAAAGTATCGGCATTAGTTGTGATAGCTAAGGTTATGCCAATGATAATTGCCACTCCTTTAGCATTACGTTTATAAACACCACCGGCTCTTTCCATTGAGCTATCAAAACTATTTTCAATTTCTTTTCGCAACAGAGTAATACCTTCCTCCGTGCTTTTAGCTCTCATCTGGGCGCGTTTTGCCATAGTTTCAATGTTATCAACTACAGAATGTGGCAAAATATCAATCAATTCTTTAACTTTTTTATAGGTTTCACTATCTTTATCTTGGATAGCTGCTATGACTTCACCATGAATATCACTACCTTTCTTGATAGATTTGACAATTTCATTAATATTAGGTTTTAATCCACCTATCACTATGGCTTTTTCGGCAGTTTCAAAAATATCTTGTCTTAAGAATTTTAGTTCCCGCAAAGGCTTATCTAAAATATATTCATGATCAGCTATAGTTGCTGCAAAACTTTCTATATATTTATCTAGGCTATCTCCCATCCTATTTATGGCCATGTAGATATCATATTTGTCCTTTTTGAATTCATCAATAATCAGGTTATACTCTAACTCCAAGCGTCTATAATCTGCGGCAATATTGGCGGCAAATTCACTAGATAGTTCCTGATTATTAATGTAAACTTGTAACTGAATCAAAATTTGTCTAACATCATCTAACCGTTCAGCTTTAAATTGCTCCAACCTGATTTCGGTTAATTTTTCTACCAGTATTGGCAGTTGGAGTGTATCCATAAAAGTATTAGCAAAATTTTCACCACCAATATAGGAAGGCGCACTACGTTTTTGATCACCAAACACAGTTTCTTTTTTAAATCTAGAACTAGACTTTCTAAACAGACTAAAGAATGAGCCAATTGCCCAAGTCGCTTTGCGAGGTAAAGTTGCCAATAAACCTTTCGCCTCTTGATTAATACTTTGAATTAAAGGATTACCGTAAATTTTATTGACAAGTTGAATTATTTCGGGATTTTCTGAAGTTTGAGCATCACCAGCTAAAAGAATTTCAATTGATCTTCTCAAGTGTTCAGCCCGCCATTGCAGTACGGTTGTCAATAGTTCTTGAATTTCCGAAGCCAGTAAACTTAAAATTAAGTAAATAAAAATTAAACCCAGTGCCACATCTAAAATAAAAGGTAAGTTCATGGACATTCTCCTTCGGGGTAGTTGACTAAATGCTAATGGTAGTATTTATATCATTTAATCGTAAAGATGCTTGTAAACTTCCTTAAAAAATCAATAAGAAAATCTTCGCCAAAAAATTATCTCTATTCATGGGAAATTGAGCTAATTTGGGATTTAGCCATTGTCTTTGAATATAGATTGTTCCTAGATGGCAACATTGGAGATTCGCTTTGATCTCTATGTGATTAAACCTAGCAGTTATAAGATTCGCATAGAATATGCAAGAAGGAAGCTTTGTTTGGACTCATCTAGAAAAACAGCATCGTGTGATTGAAAAAAAGATTGATTGGCTATGGCTAATCCTATTGTTATTAGCAGCGGTGATCTTGTTTAGTATCAATCTTGGAGGTTTGCCCTTACAAGATGGCGATGAGGCAACCGTAGCTAGGGTAGCGCGGGAAATTTGGCAAGCCCCAGTAGATTCAATGCGCTGGCTTTACCCGACTTTGGGAGGTGAACCATATCATCACACGCCGCCACTTATGCACTGGTTAATTGCTGGGGCTTATGCTCTGGGTGGTGTCAATGAATGGACAACGCGCCTACCTGGTGCAATTTTGACAGCAACTTCTGTACCTTGCTTATATTGTCTGGGGAGGGAGATATTTCGTCAACGTTGGGCAGCTATTTATAGTGCTTTGATTTATTTAACAATGCTGCCTGTGGTACGTTATGGCAGGTTGGCAATGTTAGATGGGGCAGTTGCCTGTTTTTTAATTGTGATGATGTGGTTTGTCTTGCGATCGCGGCGGGATTTACGTTACTGCTTAGGTGTAGGCATTAGTTTTGGGTTAATTTGTCTAACTCAAGGCATGATGGGTGTTTATTTAGGTGCAATTGTTTTAGTCTTTCTTTTTTGGGATACACCCAGACTACTGACAAGTTATTATTTCTGGATAGGTATTTTTATCGGTTGTCTACCTGTATGCTGCTGGTATGGGTTTCAATTAGGTCACCATGGATATCCCTTCGGTATTGATGTGAATACATCTTTAAGCCATATTCAAACCATTAATAATGGCACATCCCAAGCACCTTGGTATTATCTTTTAGAAATCGCTAAATGGACATGGCCTTGGTTGATATTTCTGCCCCAAACTATCCGTATTACCTGGGAAAATAATAATTTCAGTTGGGCAAAATTAATTATAATCTGGTGTGGTGTTTATCTATTAATTATTTCCCTCATTAGCTTTAAACTCCCCTGGTATATATTCCCCATTTACCCTAGTTTGGCTTTAGCTTTTGGGTTTCAATTGGCCGAGATGGAAAATATCCCCTTATTCTCAGGCTATCCCCGCGCTTGGGTAACGAGTTTAGCAATATTGGCGGTAGTGGCTTCTGCAAGCAGTATTTATTTTGGGGGCAGAACATTAGACAAAGCCGAGTTACAGATTATTTTTGCCGCTGTAGCTTTAACTATGACCTTATCCGCAATCTTAGCAGAACGCGGTGATAGACAATTTCTGAAAATTTTAATTTGGGGAAGTTATATTTCTCTATTATTATTAATGAAATCTAATTACTGGGTTTGGGAATTAAATACAGCCTATCCCGTTAAACCCGTAGCGGCAATGATCACAAAAATTAATCCAGCAGTTAAGGAAATCTATACATCTTTTCCCTACCATCGTCCTTCCTTGGATTTTTATAGCGATCGCACCATTATTCCCGCTTCCATTGGTGAACTACAATATTACTGGCAGTATAATAGCCAACCTTATTTTCTCATTAACACGTCTACATTAGGAAACCTCCAATTTAAATCCATCAAAGTCATAGACCAAGTAAAAGACTGGCAATTAATTACCAAACAAAATAACTCATTATGAGTTGGTTGGCGTTAAGAGGGAATAGGTGACAGGTGACAGGTGACAGGTGACAGGTGACAGGTGACAGGTGACAGGTGACAGGTGACAGGTGACAGGTGACAGGTGACAGGTGACAGGTGAAAGGTGACAGGTGACAGGTGACAGGGAATAGGGAAGTAGAAATTTTCTTCTTCCTGAACTCCTGAACTCCTGATAGCGCAGCGTGGCGTTAGCCATACTCCTGAACTCCTGACTCCTGACTCCTGAACTCTATTTTTCACCCCTATTCATTTTTTCAATTTGGGGAATTTCTTGACCATTACGACTCATATTGTCTTGAGTCATAGTCACAATACCGAAAAAAATTGCACTTCCCACAACTAAAGACAATAAAGGACGCTTAATGACAATAAAATCTCTGATGATCCTTGCCAAAGGTCGGCTTTGACGACGGAGAGCCGATGAAATCATCATTTGTCTCCAAATAAATGGATCACGCACATAATGTCCACTTTGGCAAACAACTAGTTTTTCCTGACAATAAGGGCAGGTAAACAAACCAATATAAGACTTAATTGGCTTTGTTCTGTTATTTTTTTGACAAATTGGGCAAGTAACATAATGATTATGAAAAGTATTTGTACTCATCTACCTCGTCTCGCCTAGTCCCTTGATTCTATTTATAACAATATCTGTATTGAATTTTACTGTAAACCTAGTAATTATGCCATAATCACTGATAGTGATTGGCAAAATACTATGATGGAATCTCAGAATGCAATTGATCCATTGATCCAACGACGTACTCCTCTCAATATTATATTAACCCAAGTTGTTAGTAATGCAGGACAGAATTATTTTTTCTCAATATTTTGTGATTTTTGTTAGTTAATTATTGAGCAGGCAGTTTCTCTCATAATCAACCACAATAAGAAATAATAGACAAAAAATGGATTTTTCTGACATTTACCCCATTTATCAATATCTCAGAATCCTCAATAATTAAAAACCTACTTTCCCCCATATTCCATGCGGTTCACTCAGTTAATTAATCGTTTCCAAGCCTCTCCCGAAACAGTCGTGCTGTTTTTAGCCGTGCTAATTGGCGGTAGCACAGGTATGGGTATAGTCACCTTTCACTATTCAATCCAGCTAATTAACAACTTCATGTTGGAAAATTTGATGGGACAAATTGAGATTTGGGGTGCTTGGACCTTAGCGGCTGTTCCTATTCTCGGTGGTATCATTGTTGGCCTCATGCGTTGGCGAACTCAAGATTTTGGTCCAGGACTTTCATCCCTGATAGCTGTTTCTCAGGGAAAAGAAGCGAAAAAACCCCTGCGACCTGTGACAAAAATGATCGCGGCGGCAGTTTCTCTTGGTAGTGGTGCATCTTTAGGGCCAGAGGGTCCAAGTGTAGAAATTGGGACTAATTTTGGGGTGTTGTTATCGGACATATTACAAGTATCTCAGGAGCGTCAGCGGTTACTATTGGGGGCTGGTGCGGCTGCTGGTTTAGCGGCTGGGTTTAATGCCCCCATTGCGGGAGTATTTTTTGCCTTAGAAGTAGTCATGGGTAGTACATATTTTGCTACTTCTGCTGTAAGTGTGATATTACTAGCCGCCGTCGTTGCTGCCTTAATTGCTCAAATTGGTTTAGGTTCACAACCAGCTTTTGCTTTACCCGCTTATCAGGTTCGCAGTTACCTAGAATTACCCCTTTATCTGGGTTTAGGTTTGGGTGCAAGTTTAATTTCTCTTACCTATACTGAATCCATTCGTTTAGCTAAAGCTATCTTTACTGGCAATTTCTCAGGGTTAACGTTATTAGGTAAAATTCCTCAGTCCATTCAGCCAATTTTGGGTGGTGTAATTATTGGTTTAGTAGGTTGGCGATATCCACAAATTTTGGGTATTGGCTATGGAACTGTAGAAGCAATACTACAAGATGAAGATTTTTCCCTCAATTTATTACTAATTTTACTAGTATTGAAACTGCTCATGACAGCGGTAAGTTCAGGTAGTGGTTTTGTGGGCGGATTATTTGCCCCAGCTATGTTTTTAGGTGCTTCCTTTGGGTCTGCCTACGCTAAATTTTTGGCTTTGATCATCCCAGGAATTGGAGAATATATGGCTGCCCCTCCAGCTTATGCAATGGTAGGTATGGCGGCGGTTTTAGCAGGTAGCGTGAGAGCGCCATTAACGGCAATTTTAATGTTATTTGAATTAACCCGTGATTACCGCATTGTTTTACCTTTAATGGCGGCAGTGGGTCTAAGTGTTTGGTTAGTGGAACTAATCAAACCAACGGTAGATGCTAATGCTAATCTGCAACAGATTGGTTTACCTGAATTGAAAGATGAAAAGGTAGAACTTTGGCAGCAAATGTTAGTAGCAGATGCTATGTACACCTGTCCTAAAAAATTATCAGCAACTTTAGGAGTGTTAGAGACTGCGGTAGTCATGACGCGAGAACGAATACGCAGTGCTTTAATCATTGATGATGATACTGGTAAACTGGTAGGAATTCTTTCCCTAGAAGATATTAAACGAACTTTTTTTATCTGCCAAAATCTTCCTAATTCATTGCCGGAAATTCAGGAATATTTATCTAGTCAAAAACTGATAGATATTTGTACTACAGATATTCTCTATGCTTGGGATGATGAACCTGTGTATGAAGCTTTAGACCGGATGGCATTACGTGGGTTACATCAATTACCAGTGGTCGCTAAAGACAATCCCGATTTTATTCTGGGTTTGCTAGAAAGGGAACAAATTGAATTAACTTGTAATTTAACGGCAATCACTAAGATACTGCACCAATATTCACCAGTGATTCCTACTACCGAATATATAGAGGAAATTGGTAATTGGTAATTGGTCAATATCCTGGGGGTAACCTCTCGTGATTGCTTTGATTTCCATAGGCGTTGCTGATTAAGTGTATGAATTTTAGTTTTGCGCCTTGGCGCAAAAACGCACTGAGGTTTGAGTTTTAAAGGTTCAATTTGGGAGTTTCATACCTCAATTCAGCAATGGTAAATTAACTATCAAGCGATCGCTCTCCATGGGTAAAATCTCTTCACAATGCAGGATATTCTAGTCTAAAGCCACCTTAAATAAAATAGCCGTAGGCGCACAGGCACAAGCCAATTTCGCTCAAAGTTATGTTAAAACACCTCAAAATGGTGTAATTTCTGACATTTATAGCCGTGCAGGTGAAGTAGTATCCGGTAACGGCAGCGGACCTAGCAGATATGTTTTAAATTCTCAAAAATCCTCTCTGTTGTCTCTGGGGCTCTGCGGGCAAAAAAATCCTGAAAACCTCAACTATGAAAACTATTAACTCTGCTAAACCTGTAATTTCCATCCGCAATCTTGATCATTACTTCGGATCTGGACAACTACGAAAACAAGTTTTATTTAATATTAGCTTAACTATAAATGCAGGGGAAATTGTAATCATGACAGGTCCTTCTGGTTCGGGTAAAACCACATTATTAACCTTAGCTGGTGGGTTGCGTTCTGCCCAGTTTGGGAGTTTGCAGGTATTAGGTAATGAACTATGTCAAGCGAATGCTAAACAATTAACCCAAGCCCGCAGAAATAACGGTTATATTTTTCAAGCCCATAACTTACACGGTAGCTTAACAGCAATCCAAAACGTGAGGATGGGTTTAGAAGTACAGCCGAGAATGTCAGCAAAAGAAATGTTAATGCAGTCACAGCAAATGTTAGAAGAAGTAGGATTAGGTAATCGTCTCAATTACTATCCAGATAATTTATCAGGGGGACAAAAACAACGGGTAGCGATCGCTCGCGCCTTAGTCAGTCAACCGAAAATAGTCCTAGCAGATGAACCTACCGCGGCCCTTGATAAACAATCCGGACGGGATGTAGTGGAATTAATGCAGAAATTAGCCAAAGAGCATGGTTGTACAATTTTACTAGTCACCCACGATAACCGCATTTTAGATATTGCTGACCGCATTATTTATATGGAAGACGGTCATCTTGTCCGAGAAAAAAGTAATTCTTTACAGATGTAAGTAGGTGAAATACCTGGCGACAAAAGCACCGCCAGGATGATCTTAATGATTGGCTTGTTGAATTAAAGTATCTAACTCCTGCTGCATTTTACTTCTGACTAACTCATAGCATTCGTCCACATAAGTGCGATCGCTGGCAGCTTCTTTTCCATAGCGTGCAAACACAATCGGCGGACAAACCCTAGTGTAGATAGTCACAGGCAAAGGAATATTAGGCAGCGGTCCAAAAGCCAATCCCCAAGGTAATCCCAAATAAACGGGAAACACCAAAGGATCAACCCCAAGTAGCCAAGGCATCCCCATTTTATGAAATTGCTGCATAACTTCATATATATCAGCCAA
This sequence comes from Dolichospermum sp. LEGE 00240, assembly GCF_015207875.1. GTDB lineage: Bacteria > Cyanobacteriota > Cyanobacteriia > Cyanobacteriales > Nostocaceae > Dolichospermum > Dolichospermum gracile. The sequence goes on along the minus strand of NZ_JADEVZ010000055.1, from coordinate 18,358 downwards.
GACAATTAGAGTATCATGGGACCCCCAGGAAATCGCCGGCACAATCGGGATATTCTCCCGCAGCGCCAACTTAATAAACCCCCTGCGTTCAGCAAAATAAATTTTATCCCGCATCCCATGGGGTCGAAACACATCCTCCGCACCACCCGGATAAACCAAGACACTAGCGCCAGCCCGCAAAGCCTTGTAAGCCATTTTCGGGTGCGCCCTCACTGCACCAGCCTTCATCGCTATTTCTGCCGCCGGTGGAAACACATCCCAAACCTTAGGGTGCATCAAACCATAAATCGGTCTTTCTACACTAAAGCGACGCAACCAATCATATAACATCATGGAAGTATCAGGAGAGGCCAGTCCGCCATTATGAGAACCGACAACCAGAATTTTTCCATCTGGGACATTTTCCCAGCCACTGGTTTGGACTCGAAAATAACAGTTATATAACAAGCCCAAGATAGGCATCATAGATTCGATGAACCTTGGATCTCGTTGATCCAAAGACCACCCTGTGTTAGTGGTTTGAAGATGCTTTAGTTTGAACATCAGGAAATTTTATCAGGATTTATACGGGTGAAACAACCCATTGTTTTGCATTTCCATCCAGCCTAACGCAATCCTCCCATTGTTTTCCCCACTCTAGAATGATAAAATGTTCAGTAGGAACACAATCTAATTCTTCCCGTCTAAATAAGCAATCAGTTCCGTACAAGTCTTGCCCGCTAATAATACAATGACGAGCAAGATGCAAAGCCGCGCTCGTTTCCCACTTACCGGGTATTATTATGAAACCTTTGAAGCTATTTAAAATTGCTTTCGTAGCACTCACAACGAGCCTATTACTGAATCAGTCCAGCTTTGCTAAAACCCCACAGTTAGAAATTAACTCTGAGTTCGATCAAGATCCATTAGTATTAAACGGTACATCTGGAGGGTCTGTGAAAAGTAATTGTGGGAATATTAACACTGCTCCTAATCAAATAATTCAAGTTACAGAACCATTGCCTTATCTACGATTGACGGTAGAAAGTAAAGGACAGCCAACACTATTGATTGACGGACCAGGGGGGCGATTTTGTGTGCTTGCTGATAGTTATAGCGGTGGCAAGGCAGAATTCTCCGGTTACTGGCAGCCGGGTAAATACTTATTGTATATGGGAGATTTGTCACAAAATAGGTTCAACTACACCCTTGCCATTTCCCAGCAAAAACAAGTGCCGAAATAGTACACCTATACTATTTCATGGCATCACTAAAACAACAACAATTTTAGCTTGACCGACAGAAGCCCCACGCCTGACCCGAAATTTAAATTACAAGAGTTTAACAATACTGTTGCCAAAAATCTGAAACCCTATTGATATCGTCACGATTTTATCGGGTTTCAGCCCTATATTTAACCTGAGTTCGGAGTTTCTCCTTGGGAGACGCTACGCGAACGGAGTTATGATTTTTTCAACGAGATCATAAGGGTTTGAGACTCATGACGAGTTTTCCACAAATTATCTTATGTCGAACTCAGGTGAACTCCGAACTCCGAACTCCGATCACCTATTTTGAGACACCATCAGCCAAAACCTGGCACTTTTTTGTGATAAAAATCCGCGAAACCCTTATTAATAAATGGTTTTAGCTTTATTTAGTAATCTCTATTTATAAAATTGGCAAAGGTATGTTTAAGGGATCGTATTTTTGGCAACAAATTGGACTCCTAACATGATATTGGTATTACAGTGACTCAATAAAATCTTTGAGGAGAAATATGTTTAAAAGACTAATTGGTGTTGTTGTTGCTACTATTTTGCTGACATTACAGATGATTGTCGGTACTGCAACAGCTTTAGAACTGGATGAAGCTACCCGCACAGTGCCATTAAATGCCCAAGGTGATACAGTTGTTCTCAGCTTAAAACAAGTCAAAGAAGGCAAACGACTATTCAATTTCGCTTGCGCTCAATGCCATGCTGGTGGAGTTACCAAGACTAATCAAAACGTGGGACTTGAACCAGAAGCTTTAGCAGGGGCTTTACCTAACCGCAATAATATTGAAGGTTTGGTGGACTACATGAAAAATCCCACTACCTATGATGGCGCAATAGAGATTTCTGAACTCCACCCCAGCATCAAGAGTGCGGATATTTTCACAAAAATGCGAAATCTGACTGAAGAGGACTTGAAAGCGATCGCTGGACATATTCTCCTCCAACCAAAAGTTGTGGGCATTAAATGGGGTGGCGGTAAAATTTATTACTAAACTATCCTGATTCAGTCATACAAATTGTCAGGGAAAATATCATAGATTCCCTGACTTGTTGATTATCAAAATTTTTGGCGAAAATTTTTGGCGATAAATTATGATTAGAAGGCTAATTGGTGTTGTTGTTGCTACTATTTTGCTGACATTACAGATGATTGTCGGTACTGCAACAGCTTTAGAACTGGATGAAGCTACCCGCACAGTGCCATTAAATGCCCAAGGTGATACAGTTGTTCTCAGCTTAAAACAAGTCAAAGAAGGTAAAGCACTCTTCAACTACGCTTGCGCTCAATGCCATGCTGGTGGAGTTACCAAGACTGACAAAAACGTGGGACTTGGATCTAAAGCCTTAGCAGAGGCTGTACCTAACCGCAATAATATTGCAGGTTTGGTGGACTATATGAACAATCCTACTACCTATGATGGTGAAATAGATATTTCTGAACTCCACCCCAGCATCAAGAATGCGGATATTTTCACAGAAATGCGAAATCTGACCGAAGATGACTTGATAGCGATCGCTGGACATATTCTCCTCCAACCTAAGATTCTAGGCAATCAATGGGGTGGCGGTAAAAATTATCACTAAATTACTTTCATAAGCTTGATTCTATAGGTAGGGGTTTAGCAGTGCTAAACCCTTACAGCTAAATAGGGTCTGCTGAAAAAGTTATCTGTGATAGCGCAGCGTGACGTAAGTCATGGTCTAGGAGTCAGGAGGAAGAATTAGAAGAAGAGAAGAATAGTCTGGAATCCAAGTGATAGGTTTTTGCTAATTTTCACCCTGATTCCTTGCACCTGATTCACCTTTTTTACCTTCAAACTCTTGATATATCTAAGTTTTAGCTTTATTCAGCAAGCCCTAAATAATGACTTAAAAACTAACTTCTAAGCTGTACAGGCATAGCCAAATAGGTCATTTTTAATCCACCCAAGGGCGTGAAAATTACCGGAGTTAAACTTTGATTCAAGTGCATTTGAATTTCTGAAGATGGTAGTTCTTTTAAACCTTCCATCAGATATTTGACATTAAAAGCAATGTCTATATCTTCGCCAGATATTTGTGCTGGCATTGATTCTGTACCACTACCAACATCTTGTGCTTCACAAGATAAAGTAATTTCTTGATTGGCATTATCAATGCTGACTTTGACAATATTATTTTTCTGATCTGCTAACACAGCAATTCGTTCCAAAGTGCTAATAAATTGCTTTCTTTCTAATGTGACTTGGCGTTCAAATTGCCGAGGAATTAATTGCCTATACGCGGGATATTGTCCTTCTAAAGTGCGGCTGGTGAGGCGTTGATTTTGCCAAGCAAATACTACTTGACCTTGATCAAGATATACGGCTACAGTTTCTTCTGATGTGGAGTTATGTCCTAACATCCTTTGTAGTTCTCGTAATGCTTTTGCTGGTACTGTCACCTCTACCTGTTCGCTTCCTTCTACAGGACGCTCATTTGTGGTTTCCAAAACTGCTAACCGGTGTCCGTCGGTAGCAGCAAATTCTAAAGTGTCCTGTTTGAGAGTTAAATGTACACCTGTGAGAACTTGCTTGGTTTCATCGGAACTTGTAGCAAACAAAGAACCCTTCAATCCTTCAATTAGTGCCGCTGTGGTGAGAGTAATGGCTTCAGCATTTTCAATTATAGGTAATTCGGGAAATTCTTCTGCCCCCATTGCTCGGACTTGATAACGTCCGCTTTTGGGTTTGAGAGTGACAATTATACCTTCTCCAGTATTATCTGCTGATTGATCGTCCAGTGCGATTTCCCCTTCTGGAAGACGAGAGGTGATATCTACAAGTAGTTTGGCAGGGAGAGCAATTGTCCCCCCTTCTAAGACCTCGGCGCTAAAGCTGCTACGGATACCTAAACTCAGGTCAAAGGCTGTTAAACTAACTTGATTAGTTTCGGCATCTGCTTGTAATAAGATATTGGCAAGAACAGGATGGGTTGGTCTGGAGGGGACTGCACGACTGACGAGAGAAAGATTGCTACTAAGATCACTTTGAGAACAGATTAATTTCATCTTTAAATTCAATAATGGGGGAATTGGTAATGGGTAATAACTGATTTACCCATCACGTTGTTATCTTAACTGCTTAAAGCCTTGATAAACCGTTGCAAACTCTTAAACACACTAGGTTTTTTGGTGGGTGTGGTGTCGCTGGTGTTGGTGTTTTGCGTTTGTCCTCCCATAAGAATCGCGTCTAATTCGTCACCGGAAGGTTTTTTCGGGAGTTCAGCAACTTTTTGATATTCTTCTTGTATTTCTACCCATACTTCCCATAATCCAGGATAGCAACGGAACAGGGCAGATTGATCATCTACGGGACGGATATAGTAACAAGATTCGATGGTACTAATGAAGCGACGACGAGTTTCTCTGGCTGTGTAACCGATACCAACTATACTTGAATCTTCGAGTCGGGGTGTTAACATGATTGTGGGGCGATCGCCGATCAGTTCACACAGCTTTTCTAATTGTGGGACTTCTACGGAGGTGGGGGCAATAAATAGGAAAATTTCATCCTCTGGCTGAATTTTTGCTTCTAGGGATGCAGCCCTACCAGTACCAATATCGGAAATTTGGAATTGTGCGTCTGTCCAATCACGACGGGCTAAAGCAGCCGCACCAGCATCAGCAAAGAAGACTTTAAGACGGGATGCGTATTCAGTAAATTGGGGGAGAAATTGTTCTGCAACCGTCATGAATTTGAGTTCGGGAAATAATAACTCAACTTGAATCCGAGTTGTACCATCAGCTAAAGCTGATTTTACCGCTTCACAAGATTGAGCGATCGCATCTTCTAAGGTTTTTGGTAGTTCAGCCATAGTTTATCAAGTCGTTGGGTTAATATTTAATTCTCTACTATATTGATTTAGGTGGTATGAAAAATCATCCAATCACTAAAAATTCAATTTATTAGTAATTTAGGCATTATTGTTGAGTGTTAACTGGCTAGAAATTCAGTTGAATAGAGTGCAAACTACATGAGTCAAGGTTTTTTACAAATTGCTTTAACGCTGGTTATTGTCGTATTTATTACGCCCATACTAGGGAAATATATAGCCCGTGTTTTTTTGGGAGAGAGGACAATTCTTGATCCTGTGGTGAAGCCTATAGAGGCAATAATTTATATTTTAGGGGGTGTGGGTAAAAAAAATGATATGACGGGTTGGCAGTATATTCGCGCCTTACTATGCAGTAACTTAGTCATGGGTGTAGCGGTTTACGCGCTTCTTTATTATCAGAAATTTCTGCCCTGGAATCCCAATGGACTGGGGCGGATGAGATGGGATTTATTACTACATACCACAATTTCCTTCCTGACCAATACTGACCAACAACACTACGCCACAGAAAATACCTTTAGTTATTTTAGTCAAACATCAGCTTTAGGTTTTTTAATGTTTACCTCAGCGGCTAGTGGTTTAGTCGTGGGAATTGCCTTTATTCGGGGGTTAACGGGGAGAAAACTGGGGAATTTCTATGTGGATTTTACCCAGGCTATCACTAGGATATTATTACCTTTATCTATTGTGGGGGCGATCGCTCTCATCATCGCCGGAGTACCTCAAACCCTAGCCCAAACCATATTAGTAGAAACCTTAGAAGGGAGAATCCAGTACATAGCCAGAGGTCCAGTAGCCTCCTGGGAAATGATCAAAATGTTAGGAGAAAATGGCGGCGGCTTTTTTGCAGCTAATTCTGCTCATCCTTTTGAAAATCCCAATGGCGCTTCTAACCTAATAGAAATCATCGCCATGCTGGCTATCCCCACCTCCCTAATTTACACCTACGGAGTATTTGCCAACAACCTCAAACAAACCTGGCTATTATTTTCAATGGTGTTTATCATCTTTGTTTTTCTCATTAGCGTTACAGCCACAGGGGAATTACAAGGAAATCCCCTCATTAATAATACCTTGCGATTAGAATTACCCAACTTAGAAGGCAAAGAAGTCAGATTTGATTGGGCGCAAACCGCACTATGGGCAGTTACAACCACAGCCACCATGTGCGGTGCTGTTAACGGAATGCACGATTCCCTCATGCCCAGTGGCACATTTTCCAGCTTATTCAACCTATTTTTACAAATAATTTGGGGAGGACAAGGTATAGGAACAGCTTATCTCTTCATTTATCTGATGCTCACAGTTTTTATCACCGGTTTAATGGTAGGGCGCACACCAGAAATTTTTGGGCGCAAAATCGAAAAACGGGAAATTGTTCTGGCTAGTGTGGTGCTATTAATTCACCCCATGATGATTTTAATTCCAAGTGCGATCGCTATGGCTTATCCTATATCTTTGTCAGGAATTAGTAACCCAGGTTTTCATGGAATTTCCCAAGTAGTTTATGAATACGCCTCAGCCGCAGCCAATAACGGTTCTGGCTTAGAAGGATTAAATGACAGCACATTATGGTGGAACTTAAGTACATCTGTCAGTATTTTCGCAGGACGTTATATACCCATTATTGCCCTACTTCTCTTAGCTGATAGTATGTCTAAAAAACAAGCCAGTCCAGCCAGCCGGGGAACTTTAAAAACTGATTCTCTGCTATTTACGGGAATTACTGCTGGTGTCACCCTAATTTTAGGCATCCTCACATTCTTCCCTGTTCTAGCTTTAGGACCAATTGCCGAAGGCTTTAAACTCGCTTCTGGTAGTTAGAAACAATGGGGAAATAGGGATGAAGATAATTGTCTTCTTTCTTTCTCCTGACTCGGTGACTCCTAGAAAATTACTTATATATGAACTCAGCAACTACCTCTCATTCTAAAGCTCCCCGTCCCCGTTATCGTCGTAAGAAACACAGAAAAACGCGAGTATCTAATAAAGGACTGTATTTCCGGGCAATAGGAGATGCCTTTATTAAACTGTATCCCCAATATGCCATCAAAAATCCAGTGATGTTTTTAGTATGGATAGGAACAATCATCACTTTCTCGGTCACCATTTACCCTGAATTATTTGGTCCAGTAAGTCAAAAAAATCCCCATCTGTTTAACGGACTATTAACGGGAATTTTATTATTCACCGTTCTATTTAGCAACTTTGCCGAAGCTGTAGCCGAGGGACGAGGTAAAGCCCAAGCCGATACTTTACGTTCAACCCAATCAGCCACCATTGCCAAAACTATCACCGTTGACGGCACAATCACAGAAGTTCCTGCCAACAGCTTAAAACAGGGAGACACTATATATGTAGTCTCAGGCGACGTGATTCCCGCAGATGGTGAAGTAATCATGGGTGTCGCCTCTGTGGATGAATCAGCAATTACAGGCGAATCTGCCCCAGTTCTCAAAGAATCAGGTTCAGACGTTGCCAGTTCAGTTACAGGTGGTACACGCATAATTTCTGATGAACTGATTATTCGTGTTACGGCTGAACCAGGCAAAGGCTTTATTGACCGGATGATTGCTCTGGTCGAAGGAGCAGAACGGACTAAAACCCCTAATGAAATTGCCTTAACAGTATTATTAGCAGTTCTGAGTTTAGTATTTTTATTCGTAGTAGCCACTCTGCCCGCCTTTGCCTACTATGTGAATAGTCCTGTGAGCATTCCTGTTCTCATTGCTCTTTTGGTAGCCCTCATCCCCACAACTATTGGCGGGTTACTGAGTACCATCGGTATTGCAGGTATGGATAGAGTGGCACAATTTAACGTCATTGCCACCTCTGGTAGGGCAATAGAAGCCTGTGGCGATATTAATACTCTGGTGCTTGATAAAACTGGAACAATCACCCTTGGCAACCGTTTAGCAGAAGAATTTATCCCCATTAATGGTCATTCAATGGCGGAAATTGCTAACGTGGCTTTGGCAGCTAGTATTTTTGATGATACTCCAGAGGGGAAATCTATTGTCCGACTGGCAGAAAAATTAGGGGCAAATTTTGATTTAGACCGCAAACAAGCACAGGGGATAGAATTTTCAGCAAAAACCCGCATGAGTGGTACTAATTTACCTGGGGGTAGGGAAGTACGGAAAGGCTCAGTAGAAGCGATTAAAGGCTTTGTTCTCTCCCGTCGTGGACGAGATACACCGGAATTAGATGTTGCCTATCAACAAGTTTCTCATCAAGGTGGTACACCTTTAGCTGTTTGTCTTGATAACGAAATTTATGGTGTTATCTATCTCAAAGATATTGTGAAACCGGGTATCCGGGAACGATTTGACCAACTCCGACGCATGGGAGTGCGGACTATCATGCTGACGGGAGATAACCGGATTACTGCTGCTGTGATTGCGAAAGAAGCTGGAGTAGATGAATTTATTGCTGAAGCTACGCCAGAAGATAAAATCAGTGTGATTCAACGGGAACAAGCTGAGGGTAAAATAGTAGCGATGACAGGGGATGGAACTAATGATGCTCCCGCTTTGGCACAAGCTAATGTAGGTGTGGCAATGAATACGGGAACGCAAGCAGCTAAGGAAGCGGCTAATATGGTGGATTTAGATTCTGATCCCACCAAATTAATTGATATCGTTAGTATTGGCAAGCAATTGTTAATTACTCGTGGAGCGTTGACGACATTTTCTATCGCTAATGATATTGCTAAATATTTTGCAATTATTCCCGTACTTTTCACGGCTGCTAATTTAGGAACTTTGAATATTATGAAGTTGAGTAGCGTTAATTCGGCTATTCTTTCAGCGTTGATCTACAATGCTTTAATTATTCCAACTTTGATTCCTCTAGCATTAAAAGGTATTCAGTTTCGACCTTTAACCGCTAATCAACTTCTGCAAAGAAATATTTTAATTTATGGCTTAGGTGGGGTGATTGCTCCATTTATTGCGATTAAATTAATAGATATGATAATTACATTTGTGGGTTTAGCGTAAATATAGCAGATTGCAGATTAATCAGGTACAGGATCTATATTCACCGCTAGACAGTTTTACTCCTGACTCCGTGAATTATGCTGTAATTACGTGAATAGGTAATTGATAATTCTTGCCTTTTACTTGTTGTATATTACCTTTTTCCTGATGAAAATGATACCATTGATTCGATTGTCCAAGTTTAAACACCAATTACCAATCACTATTTTTATAGTGATGTGTTTCAGTTTATTTATGAGTCCAGTGGTTTATGCTAATACTACTCTCAGTTTAGATAGGGTTTCTACTTGGGCGATGGGGGTTTTAGGGTTTACTACTATGATGTTGGTGGTTTATTTGTTAATAGTTATTTTTCAGCCAGAACGATTTTAATAATTGGCAAATCGTAGCGATATGTATTTAAATTTTTCTGTTCACCTACTTACAGCACTTTTACTCCTATATCCTGACTGGGCGCAGGGCCTGCGCCCCTACTTCGGTGAATCCTCTGATTAAATTCAAGGTTAAGTAGGTGAACACAATAAAACCAAACTGTGTAAAGAAACGTAAAATCGTCTAAACCCTCTTCACTCTTGCCTTTTGCCTTGCCATAACGACAATTTTCAACGCCAACCTACTTAAATCAAGATTAAATTATGTCTATTTTTAGAGAAACTGTCAAAGCAATTAGAATTACTTTGGTAATTTGGTTATTAACAGCAATTGTCTATCCTCTTTTTATATTGCTAGTCGGTCAGTCTTTTTTCCCGATTTCCGCTAATGGTAGTGTGATTTTAAATATCAATGATCAACCTATTGGTTCGACTTTAATTGGTCAGGTATTCACATCTGATCGTTATTTTCATGGTCGTCCCAGTGCTGTTAGATATAGTCAAGGTAGAAAAGCTCAACCAACGGGTATTTCTGGGGGTAGTAATCTTGCTCCTACGAATCCCGAACTTAAGGAACGTATTCTCAAGCAGGTGGAAGAATTGCAGAATCAGGATAAACAACCTGTGGCTGATTTGATTTATACGTCCGGGTCTGGTTTAGATCCCCACATTTCTTTAAAAGCAGCACGACAACAAATAGAGAGAGTGGCACAGGCACGGGGTATTCAGGAAGATGATATTATTCCGTTAATTAATAAGTATCTTGATGGCAGGTTTTTAGGAGTTTTTGGTGAACCAGGGGTAAATATTTTACGTTTAAATTATGCTTTGGATTTACAAGATATTAATCGTCAGCAAAATTAGTTAGGGGTTGCTGATAGTGAAGCGTGGCATAAAATGTAGGGGCGCAGGGCTTGCGCCGATTCAGGAGGTGAAAGGAAGGAACAATCATCCTAGTGCAGCACGGCGTAAATAAAAAAATCATTCTCAATCACTAAAAAGCTGACGCCATATTATTTTTGACTTTTGACTTTTGACGAACGCCTTGCGGTACTAGGTTGTATGGTCAAGCCTTACCGGATATTCCTGTAAGAGTATTGTTTTGACATGGGTAATAGGATCAATTACACTACGATCGCAAATTCATGAAAGTATTTGAGTCAATGCAACCGACTCGCGTAATTGGTTTAATGAGTGGTACGTCCGTAGATGGGATAGATACCGCTTTAGTAGAAATTTCCGGTAGAGATTTGGATTTGAAAGTGAAATTACTGGCAGGGGAAACCTATCCCTACTCCCCTCAACTCAGAGAACACATTCTTGGGCTGGGGGCTGGTACGGCGATATCAATGGCAGATTTAGCCGCAATAGATGATGCGATCGCTCATAATTTTGCCCAAGCTGCTCAACATATTCAATTTGGTCATCCCAGAGCCACCCTCATCGGTTCTCATGGTCAAACTGTTTACCATCGTCCACCCCAAGGACTAGAAGAACTGGGTTATAGCTGCCAACTGGGACGGGGCGCGATGATTGCCCATTTAACAGGTATTACTACTGTCAGTAATTTCCGAATAGCAGATATAGCTGCTTATGGTCACGGTGCGCCCCTTGTTCCTAAAGTAGATGCCTATTTACTCAGTCATCTCCAGGAAGGACGTTGTATTCAAAATATTGGGGGTATTAGTAATGTTACGTATCTTCCCGCCCGTAGTGATGATTGGTTGTCGCAAATTCGCGGCTGGGATACAGGTCCAGGTAATAGTTTATTGGATCTAGCCGTCCAGCATTTTACAAATGGCACTAAAAGCTATGACAATAATGGTGATTGGGCAGCCAGTGGTACACCCTGTTACCCCTTGGTGGAACAATGGGTAAGTCACGAATATTTCCATTTGCCACCACCCAAATCTACTGGACGGGAGTTATTTGGTCTTACCTACTTGCATGATTGTTTAGAGGATGCCCAAACTTACCAACTTAATGCCGCAGATTTTTTAGCAACTATCACAGAATTAACGGCAGTTTCTATTGTCCATAGTTATGATAATTTTCTGCCTAGAAGACCACATAAGGTAATATTATGTGGTGGTGGCAGTCGTAATAGTTACTTAAAAAATCGCTTACAGTTGTTATTGGGGAATGTTCCAGTGTCAACTACAGATGAGTTTGGCTTAAGTGCTGCATTTAAAGAGGCGATCGCTTTTGCGGTTTTAGCATACTGGCGAAACATCAATATTCCTGGTAACTTACCCGCAGTCACAGGAGCATATCAAGAGATGCTTTTAGGCGAAATTCACGATAATTATCGCTAATTTAGTCTATATTCTCTTCTTTTCTCTGGAAATACTATGTTAGCAAGTATTTCTAAACTTCAACTGTGCTAGATTAAGCTGTTGTGCATTTAGTTTGTAAATTCTAGCGGGCAAGATGCCCGCACCACAAAGTTCAAGTAAATTATGGTTATCAAATTTAGCTGCGTAACAGCTTAAAACAAGGGATTTAGCCTGTGGGACATACTTTTTTATTAGAACCAGGAAAGTGGGTGATCCAAGGTAGTTGGTTGGAGCGCAATAGTCAACCAATTCCCTTGAAGGGTTTAACATTAGTGGTTTGGCATCGAGATAATTGGTTCTCTATGGCTACAAAATTAATCTTTCCTAACAGCGATCGCCCAGAAATTTCTTTTCAGTATAAAGGACGACTTCATAAAGGAGAGCGTCAGTATACTTTTCTGCTTCAACATAATTATCTCGGACAAGTAGAAGGTGAAGGCTGGATTTGTCCAGATACAATTGTTCAGCGTTATTGGGTACTCGGAGATAGCTCCACTGACCTTCGCCATCGTCAAAGACGCAGTGGTTTTGAAACCCTACATCAAATTGATGACAACCAGTATTATCTAACTAGTGGCATTCTTGTTGGTCATTTTTTAGATAGTACAATGGAAGCTAGTCTAGAACGCCAATTACATTAGTACAACACGGCATAAATAAACTAACCATTCTCAATCATTAAAAAGCCTATACTGTCTTCGTTTTGACTTTCGACTTCCGCCCTGCGGTACTAGGCCTCCTGCAAAAGTTTTTTATGCTACAATGAGAGGTTGTTTGTTTTTATTTTTGAGTTCAAATTAATCAATTATGTCTAATTTAGAATTGATGAATTTTCGGTTTTAATTCTCAGGTTTTTCACCTACTTTCTAATCACCGAAACCTACAAAACTACCCCCCGAACTGTTAAACATTGGAGTCGAATTTTCTATGTCAGACCCCAACATTGGTCGCTTACTCGGCAACCGTTACCAACTACAAGAGCTAATTGGCTCTGGTGCGATGGGACGAGTTTATCGTGCTAAGGATACGTTGCTGGGAGGTGTCCCTGTTGCAGTCAAGTTTCTAACTTTATCCATCCAAAACGAAAGGATGCGTTGCCAAGAACGATTTGAGCGAGAAGCTAAAACCTGCGCCTTACTTGGTCAAAAAAGTATCCATATCGTCCGAGTCATGGACTATGGGGTAGATGAAACATACTACGTCATGGAATATCTACAGGGACAAACATTAGGTCAGATCATTCGCCAAAAACATCTAAGTTTAGCAAGATTTGTCAGTATGTCCAAGCAAATTGGTTTAGGACTACAGTGCGCTCATAATGGTATTCCTGTAGATGGAAAAATTTGTCCAATCATCCATCGTGATATTAAACCGGGTAATATCATGGTAATTCAAGACCCCAGTTTTGGAGAATTAGTCAAAGTTTTAGACTTTGGTATTGCTAAATTACTCATGTCTAATAGTGATCATACCAAGTTTTATTTAGGAACTTTGGCTTATTCTTCTCCTGAACAAATTGAAGGTAAAGAACTAGATAGTCGTTCTGATATCTACAGTTTTGGGATCATGATGTTTGAAATGCTGACTGGTAAAATTCCTGTGGTGGCATCAACCAACACCTTTGGAGCATGGTATAAAGCCCACACTTTTGAAAAACCCTGTTCCTTTGCAGAAATTTCTCCTAATTTGCATCTACCCAAGCAATTAGAAGATGTCATTATGAATTGTTTATGCAAAAAACCCAGCGAACGCCCCCAAAGTATCAATGAAATTATTAATATTCTGACTACTCTAGAACAGCAAAAGGAAACGCATAATACCACTGAGAATGCTTTTATATATCAAGATACTCAAGACATTATTAAACCCATCTCTCCTGTAGTTCCAGAACCAGTAGAGAAAATAAAAACCAATCTCCTGACAATTCCCGTTACCAGTCACAATACACAAGTCGAACTACGAAGATATTCAGTTCATCATGACATAACACAGTTAGTTACTTGGCCACACAATAAACCCATTGCCAATATCGTGTTTATTCAACCCATTTACCACGATAAAACGTTGTTACCAGCTTTATGGGTGATGCTACCCCAAGAAGAAATTCAAAAACGCTTAGTTTGTACTCGCTACAATCAATTTCTCTTTATTTCTTCTCCCCATCCTGTCATGTTATGGATTACAGTTATTTATAGTCGTCAACATGGGGCTAAATGGTTGCCTTATTATTTGGATCTCAAAACTAGTTCTGGACAAGAAATCACTCGATTACTGTACAATACTGGACAATATCGTTTATTATTCTTCGCTAAAGAAACTCCTCATCCTTGCACACATATATTACAATCAAATATTGCTGCGGCCCAAAGAGAAAGATTGCAAGAGTGGCTTGTTTCTAGTCAAGGTTTAACCTCATCAACAGATGGTCAAATTAGTAAAAATCTATTGAAAAAGGAATATGAAAAAATTAAACCTAAAATATTAGCTAAGTTAGAAACAATTGATACTGATTCTTCATTCGATATTTCTGGTTGATCTTTTCAGGTCAGGAGTCAGGAGTTCAGGAGTCAGAATGAAGAATTAGAAAATGAGGAATGAAAAAATAAAGAATTAATTGGAGGATAAATCACAATACTGTAGTAGTAATCGAAGTTAACGCCCCAACATCCCCAGCTTTTTTCCTGTCTGGAAACGAGCAAGAGAAGGAGGTCGCCCACTGCGATACAGGAGACGTTACTCATTAGTAACCTTATGCCATATTGGGATCTGATTCTAGACCCCATTGGTGTTTGAGCATTTCTTGATAAGTTGCTTCCCGAACGACCATTTGCTCATACAGTTTGACCAAAAAATCTTGAGCTTGTTCGTGGCTCATGTGTTGGACTTGTGTGGCAAAAGAGCGAATGCTAAATTGCTGTTCCAAAGATAGTTCAGTTCGTTGATTCATAATGAACTCCAAAACAAACAAGGTGTAAAATCGGAATTGATCACAGAATTGAAAAGTTGGAAGTTGGGAATTTCAAGGTACAAGAAGCTGTTGCTTGTTATTTAAATTCCTTGTTCCCTTGATTTACAATCTGTTGAATTAGATAAAAGTCCTAAGAAGTCATCTCTGGGCTAGATTTTCCCTGACATTTGTTTCTCTATATTAAGAAAGATAACAAGTATTTGACAATTTGCCCATCTTTTTGAATTTATTTTTTTGAGGTGTGTATTATCATGTTTTTTTGATACAAAAATTATGTCCGCAGAGAGCGGATTCGTGCAAGTTGGATGGTCTGATTTTGGTGAAGATTCTTTAAGTTACAGTAGTTATGGGTTGGTTGACATTTAGGGGTTATAGGGGAGAAATCGAGAGACAGGCAAGTTTGATGTTTGGCACTGATCTGGATTATCTGATTTATTAACCGCCTATTTGCTGTTTATTTAAGACAGACTACAAGGTGCAATAAGCTGTTACGCAGCTAAATTTGATAACCATAATTTACTTGAACTTTGTAGTGCGGGCATCTTGCCCGCTAGAATTATACAAACTAAATGCACAACAGCTTATGTCAATTGTGGAAATTATAGAAGTTTAAGCTCCTGTGGTAATTTTTGGAGATTAAAAATATTTTTATCAAATTGCTAATATAAAAAATGCTCAATTTGAACAAATTGTTCAGTATATTTACTTTTTTTAGGGAACAGGTGACAGGTGACAGGTGACAGGTGACAGGTGATAGGTGATAGGGTACAGGTGACACAGGTGACAGGTGACAGGTGACAGGTGACAGGTGACAGGTGACAGGTGACAGGTGACAGGTGACAGGTGACAGGTGACAGGTGACAGGTGACAGGTGACAGGTGACAGGTGACAGGTGACAGGTGACAGGTGACAGGTGACAGGTGACAGGTGACAGGTGACAGGTGACAGGTGACAGGTGACAGGTGACAGGTGATAGGTGACAGGTGACAGGTGACAGGTAAAGAATTTTCTTCTTTCTCCTGAACTTTTGACTCCTGACTCCTGACTCCTGAACGCCTGAACTCCTGAACGCCTGAACTCCTGACTCCTGACTCCTATTAGGCTTCTACAGACACGAGGACGACGGTAATGTTATCGTGTCCACCTTCTTCTTTGGCAGCTTCAATTAAGGTGTGGGCAGCTTGTTCTAAATTAGGTGCTTTGTTGATATATTCAAGAATTTTCTGATCTATAAGTTCTTCTGTAAGTCCATCACTACAGAGGAGTAGGCGATCGCCCAATTGTAGATCTACTGGTTGAATATCAATCTGGTGGAGGTCTTCTCTACCTAAACATTTAGATAAAACGTGGCGAAAGGGATGCTCTCTGGCTTCCTCAGCAGTAATATCGCCAATTTTTATGGCTCTAGCAATCCAGGTATGATCTTCTGTAATTTGTTCTAATTGTGATTCTCGCAGACGGTAAAGACGGGAATCGCCAACATGACCACATACAGGTAATTCATCTGGACCAATCATGATGACTACGGCTGTTGTTCCCATGTCAGCGCGTTCGGGATGATTTTGCTGGTCTTTAACTATGGCTTGATTGGCGGTGAATAAAGCTTGTTCTAAAATTTCTAAGGAAGATTCGGGGGATTGCCAATTTTTGTCTAGATATGAACGAATTTCTTCGGTAGCGATGCGACTGGCTTCTTCTCCTCCTGCATGACCACCCATCCCGTCGGCGACTATAAAGAATCGCCCTGCGGGATCAATATAGTAGGAATCTTGATTATAAGCACGAATAAGCCCCGGATCTGTACAACCGGTAGATTCAAGTTTCATAGATTTTTCCTGAACAATTAATTAATACATCCGATCATAACGGTCGAGGCGTAAAAGCAAACGAATCAGCAGGAATGAAACTGATGCGGCAATTAAACCAATCAGACTTGCTAACCATATATAATGGCTAACTAGGAGAATTGTGGCGGCAATTGTAAAACCACTGATAATAAGAGCATAACTTATTCCCAGTTGAATATTACCCTGTCGCCGTATCAGGCGTTCAGTTTCTACGGAGCGAACTCTTAGTCGAATATCCCCACGTTCTATTTTATCTAGGGTATCTTCTAATCTTCGTGGTAATCCTAAAGCAGTGCTACTGACTTGGACTGCTTGACGGCTTAATTCATTCAAGAAGCTATTCCCCTCAGAACTACTGTTATCTGTCATAAGCTGCATGGCGTAAGGCTGGGCAACTTCCATAAAATTAAATTCTGGATCTAGACCTTTACCGACTCCTTCGAGGGTGGAAAAGGCCCGCATGACGAAGGTAAAAGTGGCTGGAAACCGAAATGGTTGATCATAAGCGAGTTCATATAGGTCTTCACTGATGGCTGCTACAGATTGATTTTCAAAGGGCTTATCCATGAAGTTATCCAGCATAAACTGGACTGAACGACGGACGGGTCCCATGTCCTCAACTGGGGCGATCGCTCCCAAATCAACTAAAGATTTTACCACACGGTCGCCATCTTTTTGGGCGATGCCAAATAAGGTTTCCATTAATCCTTCGCGGACATTGGATTTAATTGTTCCCATCATCCCGAAGTCGTAGAAAATCAAAGCCCCGTCGGGACTAACTGCGAGATTACCCGGGTGGGGGTCAGCGTGGAAGAAACCATTGTTGAGAAGTTGATGGAGATAGGCTTGTGCGCCATAGCGAGCGATCGCTTTTCTATCCACACCCGCTGCATCTAAAGCATCATATTGACTAACTTTAATCCCCGGCACATACTCCAAAGTAATCACTCTAGAGGTAGCATAACGCCAATAAACCCTCGGTACTTTTACCCAATCATAAATACGGAAATTCCGGCGAAAAGTATCGGCGTTGCGTCCTTCATTCAGATAATCAATTTCTTCCCAAAGAATGCGACAACATTCTTCATATATACCCATCCAATCTCTACCCCGTCCCCATTTGGGATGGTTTTGAAAATAGCGAGCAATACCTTTAAGAATGCCTAAATCAATTTCAAACAGCTTTTTGAGTCCAGGGCGTTGCACCTTGACAACCACTGACTCACCAGTATACAAAATCGCCTTATGGACTTGACCCAAACTAGCAGCAGCCAGGGGAACAGGTTCAAAATCTTGGAACAGCACGGAAATCTTCTTCCCTAATTCCTGCTCAATAATTCCTTCTACCTGTTCATAACTAAATGCCGGGACTCTATCTTGTAACTTAGATAACTCCTCCACATATTCCGCAGAGAAAATATCCGCACGAGTTGAAAACAATTGTCCAATCTTAATAAAAGTCGGACCCAAATCTAAAAACGTCGTTTTAATCCAGATTGCTTGGGCTTTGCGTCTAGCTGCTTGCTTGGCTTCTGTTATACCACCAGGGTAACTCCAAGCCTTGTTATAGCGCCAAATTTTGAACATCAAGGTCAAGACAAAAGACCAAATATCCACAAAGCGGCGTTTGCTAGAGTATTCTTCCCGATTCCAACGGTATGCTTTGTCTGAGTAACCTTGTTCCATATTTTTCTTATACCGTCGGGTTGTCACGGAGGGAG
>NZ_JADEVZ010000054.1 GCF_015207875.1 Dolichospermum sp. LEGE 00240 | reverse complement strand
AAGTAGGGGAAGTAGGGGGAGTTGGGGAGAAATTTCATTCTTCATTCTTCATTCTTCATTCTTCTAAGGTGTTTGGGTGGCGATCGCTAATTTTGCCCCTTTTACCTGCCGTACCCGATCCATAACCATCACCACTTGACCATGACTAGCACTTTGATCAGCATTGATAATAACTACTACTTCCGTATTTTTATCCATTAATTCCTGTACTTTTACTGGTAAAGTCTCAAGAGTGACTGGCTGGCGATTTAAACTCAAATCCCCTACTGAATCTACAGTAACAGTAATTGGTGCGGCTGATGATTGGGCTTTGGCTGTGGCGGCTTTAGGTAAATTGACTGGCAAGCCTTCAGAACGATGTAAAAATAAAGTGGACATAATGAAAAATGTCAAAATAGCAAAGATGACATCAATCATCGGCACAATATTAATCTGGGCTGGAATTTCCGGTTCATCTGGTAGACGCATAGGATTTATCTCCCTCCCCTCTTTCATAATGACGACGATACAGTAATTCTAGCTGACCACCATATTCTTGAATCCAAGCAATTTGCCGCAAATACAGACCGCGAAAACTATTGGCAAAAAATAAAGTAATAATAGCTACAACTAATCCCGATGCTGTAGATACCAAAGCTTCACTAATCCCAGAGGTAACACCGGCGGTTTTTGTCCCCCCCACATCACCAATATCTAACGATGCAAAGGAAGTAATTAACCCCAAAACTGTCCCTAGCAATCCTAGTAAGGGGGCTAAACCAATAATTGTATCAAAAATGTTTTGAAACCTTTTTAATAAGGGGATTTCTGCCTGTGCCTCACTTTCCAAGGCCAAGCGAAATTCTTCTGGGTTGGCTTCTTCCAATTCTAAAGCCGCTAAAAAGATGCGGGCGATCGGTAAATCAGTATTTTTATGTAAGATGTTTAAAGAGGTAACTACATCACCTTGACGATAAGCATTTAACACCTGCTTGACTACGCGATTTTGACGACCGCTAATTCCTATCCAAAAGGTAATCCGTTCTAGAATGAGAGCAATTCCTAAAACGGAAAAAAATAGCAGTGGCCACATCACTACGCCACCAGCTTTGAATAAGTTAGTAATTTCCATTGACTGTTTTGCTAATTCTTGACACAGCTAGATTAACAGATTTTTGTAGCATTAATTTTCTACTACATCTTGTAAATCCTTTAATCCTGAAACTCTTTTCAGTCAAGACTTGTAAGTTATTCTCCTAGGTCTAACTCACGTGAGTTCGACATAACGATAATTTGTGGAAAACTCACCCCACGTAAGAGTCTCAAGCCCTTATGATCTCGTTGAAAAAATCATAACTCCGTTCGCGTAGCGTCTCCGAAGAAGAAACTCCGAACTCCTAAATCCGAACTCACGTGAACTCAGGTAGATACTATAGGCGATCGCCCTCATTAGCTAAAACCCTTTTTCCTCCTGAACTCCTGATAGCGCAGCGTGGCGTTAGCCATACTTCTAGCCCTACTTACCCTCCGTAATTTTCAATGTATAAGGTAGAGATTCATTGTCCTTGTAAGAACCAATCCAGATTTGATACGTACCTGGTAGCCATTCCCCAACAATACCAGGGTTTTTACCGTCAAAGTCATCATTGCACCAAGTTCCACCGGGTCCTTTAATAATCATGGTTGTATCATTAGGACTAGGACTGTCAATAACTAATTTTAGGTATTCAAATTTACTCGTCAGTTTCAAAATATGGTCTGGAGTTTGATCCATAAATCCTTGACAGGGGCCAGTTGGTTTTGTTTCTACTTTTCCTGCTATTTTGCTTCCTGGTACTGAACCACCACTCATTCCCCTGACTGTCAAGGGGTCTGGAGAAAATGGATGTTGAATAGTCACATCTCCAAAAATCGGCGCGGCTGTTTCAGCATTAGCGACTGGGTTAAATCCGGCTGTAATGCAGAGTACAACTATGATTCCTGTAGGAAAAGCTGTTTTTGACATTGCAATTATAGAAGAGTGCTAAATACCTTGGGAGACATGAATTTACGGTCTCAAGTTCCTTTAGATAAAAGACTTGAGTACCGCCGGGAGAATTTAAAGTTCCAGAAAATTCTGACCTAATACCCGGAAATTAATTGTTGTTAATTGCTTGATTTAAGCGGGATTTATCTAAACCAATCTGATTAAGTAGTAGCCAAGACTGAATTAAATCTGGTCCATGTACATCCCCAGTTAATGCGGCTCTGAGCGATCGCATGACTAAGCCTTTTTTCACCTTTTCTGATTTCACGACCTGCTTAATAATATCTTGGGCAATATCCGCTGATAACGCCGGCTGACTTTCTAAAGCTGTGATCATTGCTTGGAGTACAGTCTTCACACCCTCTTGTTGTAGTTGTTGACTGCCTTCCTCAGTCAATTCTACTCCCTCAGTAAAAAATACCTTGGTCATGTCCACAGCATCCACCAACCGAGTCAAACTAGCAGCAATTAACCCCACTAGCTGTTCTAACCAAGGACGTTCTCTCCCCCCAGTAAATTGAAACCCAGCTTTTGACCAGAAGGGAATAACTAAATCTGTCAGCTTATCAACTGGCATATTATGGAGATATTGGCTATTCAACCAATCCAATTTATCCCAGTCAAACTTAGCACCAGCTTTATTCACCCGCTCAAAGCCAAAATCCTTAGCTGCTGATTCTAAATTGAAAATTTCTTGCGTAGAATCCGCTGGCGACCAGCCCAGCAAAGTCATATAATTGACTAAACCTGCCGCCGTAAATCCCATATTCTGAAAGTCGCAAATGGAAGTTACTCCATCCCGTTTCGATAGTTTCCGCCCTTCCTGATTCAAAATCAAAGGTGTATGGGCAAATTCGGGAATCTTCGCCCCTAAAGCTTCATACAACAAAATCTGTTTAGCAGTATTGGCGATATGGTCTTCACCACGAATGACATGAGTAATTTGCATATCAATGTCATCCACAACCACCACAAAATTATATAGTGGTTGACCAGTACCATCACTAGCGGCGCGAGCAATCACCATATCACCACCCAAATCGCTACCACGCCAACTCATTTTTCCCCGGACTAAATCATTCCAGACAATTTCTCGGCTGTCGGTGATTTGGAAACGAATCACAGAAGAACGTCCTTGAGCTTCAAACTCAGCCCTTTGTTCTGGGGTAAGGTGACGGTGACGGTTATCATAGCGGGGTGCTTCCCCTCTGGCTTTTTGCCCTTCTCTCAAAGCATCTAACTCTTCTGATGTGGTGTAGCACCGGTAAGCCAATCCTTGGTCTAGTAATTTTTGAACGGCTTCTTGGTAAAGATGGAGGCGTTGAGATTGAAAAAATGGCCCTTCATCCCAATTCAATCCTAGCCAGCGTAGTCCATCCAGAATATTATCTGTGTATTCTGGACGCGATCGCTCTAAATCAGTATCTTCGATTCTTAAAATAAACTTGCCATCATGGTGACGAGCAAACAAATAGTTAAATACAGCCGTTCTCGCTGTACCAATATGCAGATTTCCGGTAGGACTCGGAGCTATGCGAACTCTGACAGTCACAGTTAATTCTCTCTTTTACAAATCATGATTACACATACTGAAATTAAAACCTCCGAGTTTCCTTGATCAACTCTTTATCTTATATTCAGTATTTGATAACGGGACTGACGGGGCTCGAACCCGCAACTTCCGCCGTGACAGGGCGGTGCTCTAACCAATTGAACTACAGTCCCTTGGGTTTTGCTTAACTTGCACTCTCACTATTATGCCCAGTCTTTTTATATTTGTCAAGTAGTTTGAGAAATTTTTTTTTCAAAGGTAATTTAGCAACAAAATCCATTCCTTGTAGGGTGCGTCAGACCGGATAATTTCACCAAAAATAGATTTCCTCTATGCTGACGCACGGACGCAATTTCCTTTATACTCAAAACGGCTTGATTGTTTGATTCTCAACCTAGGGGTAAAGTTAAACGGGCGGTTAGAAACCGCATCTACACAGACAAAACCCACCTGCGTACCTGAGTTCGCCATAACGATAATTTGTGGAAAACTCACCCCACTTAGGAGTCTCAAGCCCTTATGATCTCGTTGAAAAAATCATAACTCCCTTCGCGTAGCGTCTCCGAAGGAGAAACTCCGAACTCCGAACTCACGTACCTGGGTGGGTTTAAATCTCACCCGTGCTTAGTATATCTATGATTGTAAATGCTTTAATATTTCTAATTGAATTTGTCTATATTGCTGCTTTAACAAGTCTTTACTTATACCGGAATTTGTAGAAGCTTTCATACTCTGACTTTGTTGCACCCAATTTTTGAGATTTTGTGTTTGTAAGGGAGAAATACTAATACTGAACATATTAGTGCAGCAATGTGAAGGTTCCAAGGTAAAGAAAAGTAAGGAATAGGACTCATTTTCCGCCAATGACCACACCAATTTGAGATTTTGGGAATTTTGCATATCCAAGTAACATGGTAGCCACTTAGGGGTAAGGTCATGGTCGTAAAGTAGTGTTATCCATAACAACATCGGATGGGGATGTGTAATAAAAATAAATCGAGTGTAGCGTGTAGTATAGGCATAATTTTGAATTTCTAATTCTGGCAACATTATCCATAAAGAAGCTGTAGATACTTTTTTGTCACTAATGAGTTGAGGAAAAACAATTTTTTGAATTGGTTTATTTTGAGGCCAAGTAAATTGTTGATCAAGTATTATTTTCGGTTTAGATAATTCAGAATTTCCCAAACCTGAAGTTAAAGATGCTTCGTCTAAAGATTGTTCTATTTCATCCAAAATCCGGAGAATTTCCATCATATTTTGGGGACGTTGATCTGGCTTTTTAGCTAAACAATTAATAATTAGATCATTAAGTTGCTTTGGGACTTGGAGACTGGGTTTTATCTCTGATATGTGTTTTGGCGATTCAAATAAATGTACTTGATACCAAGCCCCAAATCCTTCCGCTGGTGGTTGCCAAGGTTTTTCCCCTGTCAACATTTCAAACATGACTACACCTAAGCTATAAATATCCGAACGACTATCTATATCTCCACCGTCCAATTGTTCAGGAGAACAGTATGGCAAAGTTCCGTAAAATTCTTCACTGTTAGTCATTGATTCTGTACTATTGAGAAATTTAGCAATGCCAAAATCCAATATTTTCACTAATTTACCTAAGATGGGATCTGGAGTGACAATAATATTAGCTGGTTTAATATCTCTATGCACTAATGGCTGAATTTTTCCGTCAATATTGACACCTTGATGAGCGCATTTTAAGCCTAAACAAATTTGCCGAGATAGATTGAGAAAACCTGGGACAGACAGAGGAATTAATTCCTTCAAACTTTGTCCAGATAAATATTCCATGACATAATATGGGTTGCCATTACTCGTTACACCATAATCATAAGCATGAACAATATGAACACTTTTTTGGCTTAAAGCTGCACTGAGAAGGGCTTCACGGTTAAAGCTTTCTTGTCTTTGAGTATCAATAACAGTTTGAGATAAAAACTTAATGGCTACTGGTGTTCCTCCTAGCAGCATATCTTCTGCTAAAAATACCTCACCCATGCCACCTCTTTCAATTAATGTTTTAATTTGATAACGGTTGGCTACCAACTCCTGATTTTGTGGAGGCAGGTATGGACTATTATTCACGTTAATAACCTCTACAGTCAAGATGGGATTCACTTTAAATGGCAATGCTAACCTACTTATTTTTAAAAGTTGGGTATTCTGAAGCGGCGTAATAATTTAGTTAGTGGAGATTCAATTTTCAGCTTAAAGGCTAAAATTTGGGTTTGTTGTAGTCTGTTAAAATTATTATCGCTGATTAAAATTAGTGATGGTTGTCCGTCGGGGAGTTTTGCACCTAAGGTTAATCCCTCAATATTATCTAATGATACATCTAAAGTTCGTAAATCTAAGAGAAGTTTTTTTGCTGCTGGCTGGATTTTATCGAGGTCAATTTTAGTAATGCTGTCTATGTTATGGATGTCTGTAGCGTTATTTAGGGAAACTTGAAACAGCAACACTGTAAATCCCAAACCCGTGAAACTTCTTTCTATACTGAGAAAGTTTCCTGCGTTATCAATCGCTAGTAAATCAGGTAAGCCGCTGGCAAATTTACCTGTAGGATTAAACAAGGGTGTCACTGGTTGTGTTTGGTAGAGAAATTCCTGTTCTGGCTGCTGGGTTAAGAGGTTATACTGCAAAATGCGGCAAGAAGTACCAACACCCGATTGGGTTGCTGTCCCATCTTGAATTAAGGCGTTTTCGGTGGCTGTAAAGAGAAGTTTTTGATTCGGTGTAATGGTGAGACTTTCAAAGGCTAAGTTGTTGCGAATACCTTTTTGCTTTTGAGAATCTGGCAAAAATTTATCTGGTATGGATAGGGTATTAATTGTTTGTCCAGAAGCGAGTGCAAATTCTTTAATGAAGGGATTGATGAGTCTGTCTACGTCACCTTCGGAGGAAACAAATATAGTATCTTGATTAGTGAGGGCAATTCCTTCTGTATCAGTAGTATTGGGGAGGAATGGTTGATTATTATCTAATAAGTTCGTTACACCTACGGGAACAACATCGTTATTAGTTAATTTACCTCGACTCAGATCAATTGTTAAAGTATAAAACCGAGGTGGTACTTTTTGCCCTCTGTCATCAGATATTGCATAGTACAAGTTATTTTTGGCATCGTAGGTTATTCCCGATAAACCGCCAAATTCGGTTTTTTGGAAAGTTAAACCTGTGGGTAAGGTGGCTTGACCAATAAATTCTATGCCGGTGATTACGAAAGAAGCAGAAGCAAAATTATTAAACAGCAAACTAATCAGAATTAGTGGAATGGTAAAGATGAGAATTAGGGATAGTTTCCCAAGTTTTGGAAGATGCAACATAGAATAATAGGAGGTAGGGGCGCAGGGCCTGCGCCCAGGTAGAAATTAGGAAGAAGAAGGAAGTTTTAAGTTTTATGTACTTGTGAAAAAACTGACTAGCCAATCTTTGACGGTACGGGTGGCGCGACAGTCATCTTCATTGTAGTCTTGGATGAGTTCTAATAAAGTGCGATCGCCTGTTTCTAACCACTTATCATACCAGTAAATACATTTAGCACCATTGGCTTCTTGTTCACGCCATTCAAACCCCACCCAACGGGCAATGGTTTTCAACGCATAACTATCTATAGGTAAAGCCACACTTTGAATTAATTGTTCATAGATATCAATAAACCGATTCAGGAGAGGATGAATTTGAGTATGAGGTGTGCGATAAAGTTTTCCCAGGCGTTTGACTGTATCTACTTCATAAGCACAAAAATGATAAATTGGTGCTTGGGGATATTGATTCACTAAATTCAGAAATTGCTGCCAAATTAGTGGTTCTTGTTCTGGTTCTTCCGCCAAAAAAGCATAAAACTTTTCAGTATTAGCAACTCTATCCACAACTAAAACACCTAACAGATAATTTAAATTTAAATCTGGCTGGGCTTCAATATCAAAATAAAGTTCAATCGGGGCTGTAAAAGTCAAATATTCTAAAGAAAAGGAATCAGCAAGAATTAAGGGTTGTTTAGTGAATACAGATTGGGCTTGAACAACTAATTTAGCCGCCACATGACTATCAAATCCTGTTAAGTTTTCTAAGGTGCTACGATGGGTCTGTGCCAGTGCTGCTAAAGTTGTAATGTCCAGATTTTGCAGTTGAGTATAGCGAATCGGTGTTACACCTGGCAACAGAGAAAGGTGATCTTGAGATCTCGCTTTCTCATAACAATAATTATACCAGGGACAAAGATTACATTTCTGCCGAGAAATAAAAATCTCTGGCGCTTCCACCGACTCAATAACTTGAATATATGCCCCTAAAATATCCAACATTTGTGGTGTCCATTTATCTAAATCCACCACATAAGTTTTATCTTTATCTCGCAATATCAGCCCAGCTTTCCTCAACACCACATCCTGAACCGTAGCTAAAACTTGGGCGTGAAAAGCAATAACTACCTGATATTCCTGCTTAGGACGTTTACCCAATTCAATATTAACCGGGACATAATTCCAATTGCCGAAACGGGATTTCCCCGGCTGTTTCACAAGCAAATCCGGGCGACTCAGCAAAGTATATCCTTGACGATAGGTAGTTAATATTACCCCACGACGAATATAACTCACCCCTTGCTGCATCAATTCTAGAGTTGATGCTGCTCCCCCTTGCCAATCACCCGCAACATAATCCGGTTCGTAATAACTTAACTTTCTGACTATCCGCTGATGATGAAGATTTTTGTCCTGTTGCACCTTCAACATTAACTCGTTGGTAATCTCCCGCTGAAGATAATCACCATAAACATCTAAAAAAGGTCGCCGCTGACAACGTTGAAACTGTAGTAAAAGTTGAGCATTAATTAACATCCTTTTAAGCTAACAATAATTTAGAAATTACAGGACAATTAAGAATTAAATTGTTCAGCCAAATACTGTAATTCTGGTTTTTCATGTTCAATCACAAACACATTAGAGTAAAGATTGGCAATAACTTGTTTTCCTTGTTGAGTCAAGGATAGATAACGTAGACCATCTGTAATATAAGGGTAAACACTATTCCAATAAAACTTGGCGTAGTTTTTCCGTAAATCTCCAGGATTTTGATATCCCAAAATCTTCGTTACGCCTGTTTCTTCAAACTCATAGTATAAACTAGTGATTTTTTTCAAATAACGTGGGTCACTTAACTGACCAATTAAATCTGCCGCACGGACTAAACTAGCAAAACTATGGGCATCGTGATGATCATCTAGCGCAGGTACGGGAAATCTAGTCAATTCAATATTACTTTTAATTACTTCAGCATCAATCAATGGATGTCCACCAAAACGTTCATCAATAAATTGTTTAGATCTATCCACATGATAGTGAGTAAGACTGGCATCGGAAGCACCAACAGGCAGGGAAATCATGTCACCACCCTGACCGGTAGCGTATAAACCCTCAGATTCCTGATCTTGGCGACAAACACCTTTGACATAACCAATATCATGACAGAGCAGGGAAATAATGCAATGCAGCCAATCCTCGCAGGAAACCCCACCCTCACGGATATGTTTACCCCGCAAAATTTCCTGTCCTACCAGAGTAACCAGTACAGAATGTTCAACATTATGGTATAAAGCATCGCTGTTGGCGATATTTTCCAACGCCATATTACCAGCCCAAGCAATAATGTCTTGATAATTCGTGTTTAACCCACCGTAAGTCCGTTGGTATCCTTCCCGGACTTGACTAACAAAAGCATTAATTATAATTTCAGTGGTATTGAACATACGGAGTTCTCAAACTATATTTTAATATAAGTAGGTTAGCGTTGAAAATTGTTGTTATGGCAAGGTATTGTTGATTGACACTGTAGAAAGGGAAATGTTTACAACTGACAAACAATTATTTTCCCAGTTTACATGATTTTCCTCGGTTTTGGCTAATTTAACGTTTTGCTCCCCCAGAGCGGCATTAAACCTACGTGAGTTCGACATAAGGATAATTTGTGGAAAACTCACCCCACGTAGGAGTCTCAAGCCCTTATGATCTCGTTGAAAAAATCATAACTCCGTTCGCGTAGCGTCTCCGAAGGAGAAACTCCGAACTCACGTTAAATCTATAATCCCGATTGGCAGCAAAATTAAAGTGTAAATCGGTTTTTGTGGATTTTTGCAACTCTTAATCATTTATCTGCTCATTTTTGGGCTAGATATTGCTACACTGAATTTCATACAAAATCATAATTGTTGTCTGCTACACCTTGTGAAAGCATAAGAATCGGCTTTCTGGTGTCATCAAGAAAAGAAAGATAAAAGAGCAAATCAAAACATGGTAGAATCCCTCAGAAAACCAAGCTCTGACGAAATCCGTTTTGGAGTTAAGTCCCCGGCGAAGGAAACCCTTTTAACACCAAGGTTTTACACAACCGATTTCGATGAAATGGCGCGGATGGATCTTTCCATCAATGAAGAGGAACTAGCAGCTATTGTGGCAGAATTCCGCATTGACTACAACCGCCACCACTTTGTTCGGGATGCTCAGTTTGAACAATCCTGGGAGCATATTGACGGGGAAACTCGCAAACTGTTCGTTGAATTTCTCGAACGTTCTTGTACAGCGGAGTTTTCCGGTTTCTTGTTATACAAAGAACTCGGTCGCCGCTTAAAGGATAAAAGTCCTCTCTTAGCTGAAGGCTTTAACCTGATGTCACGGGATGAAGCCCGTCACGCTGGGTTCTTAAACAAAGCCATGTCAGACTTTAATCTTTCCTTAGATTTAGGGTTTTTGACAAAAAGCCGTAGTTATACCTTCTTTAAGCCCAAATTCATCTTCTACGCAACCTATTTATCTGAAAAAATTGGTTATTGGCGTTATATCACCATTTATCGTCATTTAGAATCCCATCCTGAAGATCAGATTTATCCAATTTTCCGTTTCTTTGAAAACTGGTGTCAGGATGAAAACCGTCACGGTGATTTCTTTGATGCGGTTATGAGAGCGCAGCCACAAATGTTGAACGACTGGAGAGCGAAACTCTGGAGTCGCTTCTTCCTGTTGTCAGTATTTGCAACTATGTATCTCAATGATATTCAACGCAAGGATTTTTATGCTTCCTTGGGATTGGATGCACGAGAGTATGATATTCATGTCATCAAGAAGACCAATGAAACCGCCGGTAGAGTCTTCCCAGTGATTTTGGATGTTGAGAACCCAGTGTTTTATCAGCGTTTAGATGTTTGCGTCCAAAATAACGAAAAATTGGCAGCAATTTCTAGCTCTAATACTCCCAAATTCTTGCAATTCTTCCAAAAATTCCCAATCTATGTATCCCATGGTTGGCAGCTATTACAATTGTATCTAATGAAGCCTATTGATGCGGCTTCTGCTCACGGACAAGCTCGTTAATTTGAGTTGAATTTTTGCTTGAGGAGGTGGTTTTGTCTTGGACAAAACCACTTTTTTTATAAGAAGATAAGTAGGGTTTGCTGAAAAAGTTGTCTGTGAGGGGAGGTGACAGGTGATAGGTGATTGACAGTTTCAACTATCTGGATATCCTCAATTTTCTAAATCCCACCCAGAAAAATACACCAATTTTGAGACTCCATTTGTCAAAACCTTGCACTTTCTTGTGATAAAAATCAGCGAAACCTTTATTAATAAACGGTTTTAGCTTTATATGGCTAACGCCACGCTACGCTATCAGCAAACCCTACTTAGGCTAAAAACCC
Organism: Dolichospermum sp. LEGE 00240; assembly: GCF_015207875.1. Lineage (GTDB taxonomy): Bacteria > Cyanobacteriota > Cyanobacteriia > Cyanobacteriales > Nostocaceae > Dolichospermum > Dolichospermum gracile. The sequence goes on along the minus strand of NZ_JADEVZ010000054.1, from coordinate 23,672 downwards.
CGAAATTGGTCCCTAAAAATCCCCAAAATTTTTATGTTCCTGGCTTTCCTCAACAAATTAAACGATAATCTGCTGAATTTTGCTGTATCTATCACTTTTCTCCGACAGTCCACCAAGCCAAAGCATAAGGTTGAATAGCTTCATTAACCTGCTTTTTAAATTGCACCCGAATCTTATAATTACCATTAGCAGGAACTGAACAAAAAATATGTTCAACACTATCAACCTCACTTACAGAATCACAAACAACAAGTTCATTATTTCTCACCAAATAAACATCAAGATTATTTAATCCTTTATCTATAAATGTTTCCCCTATATCATATTGCTGGTTCTTGTCTTTATCATCCAATTCCACCAAACGATCCCAACTTAAAGTAATAGCCACGAAACTATTTTGTTTCAAACCCTTTTCCAAAGTATATTCTCTAGAAGAATTAGCATTAACAGCACCATAATTCCAACCAATAGACGGAACTGGTGCATCAGGCTTCCATTCACCACCATTCAATTGTTGATAAGCTCGAAAAGCATTTAAATGACCTGCTCCCATTTGAGCATCTAGGGGAATTTTGGGATTTTTATCAGCGTCCGTTGCTAACCAATCTTGATTTTGTTTATCAATTAAAGTCCTCGTCATTCCCAACCGTAAACCATCACCACTATCTTGAATCTTGTCTGCAGAATTGAGTAATATTGCTTTCATGACTTGATGACGACGAGCATCAATAGTCCAATTTGCTTGTTTAGTTCGTAACTGTCTATCCACGAATTCCTGTAATAATGCTACAGTAGCAGTAACCTGTGGTGCAGCAAAACTCGTACCTGTAGATTTATTTAACTTACCATCAAGATTAAGTAAAGGAATATTAGTCCCAGGAGCAACCAAACTAATTCCACTTCTCCCACCAATATTAAACTCCTTCCCTGCTAAACGATTTTCTATACCTTGGTTAATACTCGCCAAGTTAGAAACGTGAACTTTATTAAAAATTCCCTCGCGTTCTGAAGAAAAAGCCACATTAATTGCGTTAAAATTATCTGTAGGAATGGGAATCCCGCCTTTACCTTGATTGCCAGCAATGGAATAGACAACATCATGAACACGACTAGACCAGTCAATACATAATGTTAGTAAAGCATTACCATCTAACATAGCTTCTGGTCGGGGATCACGTTCCAGAGGTTCACCAAAACTAAAATTAATCGCCCGCACATCAGCACCATTTTGTAAAGCAATATGCTGTGCCGATAAACACTCCTCCGGTTGGCCAATTTTTTTTGTAGATCCGACAGCAGAAGAATACAGTCTGGCGTTTGGTGCGACACCAGGAAAAGCCTTATCTTGACTTACCATTACACCAGAAACATTATAGGCATGAGAATCAACACCAACATTCGACTTAGCCGGGACATTGCGTAAAAAAACTGCAAATGGAGATACAGCCCGATTTTTAGATACGGCTTTATCCCAGCCAAACATCCCCGGACGACCAATTTCTACTTGACCAATGGCAATTTTTCGCCCAGTCAAATTATAAGGAGCTTGATGTAGTTTCAGTGCATCAATACCGTTAGCACCTAAAAAATTTGCACCCTTGACACCAGCAAAGACGGGTACAGTCAAGCAGGAAAAACCTAAACTCCAAAAAATTAGCCAATGTTTATTCATATTTTGAGGGAACAGGTGACAGGTTACAGGTGACAGGTGACAGGTTACAGGTGCTACGACACGGGGACAGGTGACAGGTGACAAGGAATCATTTCTACATTGTCTCTGTACTCTGTAGCTTAGTTATTCCGTAATTTGTCCGTAACTCATCAGAGAGCAGTTTTCTGGAAAATTTGAATTTTGAATTAATTTTTAAGAATTTATCCATATTTTGTTACGATACTTACAGACGAAGACGCTTAAAACCCACTAGCCATGACCCAAAATTCATCTCAAAAGCCTATAGTTATCGCTCCTTCTATCCTATCAGCAGATTTTAGCCGGCTGGGTGACGATATTCGCGCCGTAGACAAAGCGGGAGCAGATTGGATTCACGTTGATGTAATGGATGGACGTTTTGTCCCTAATATTACAATAGGTCCTCTGATTGTGGAGGCGATTCGTCCAGTTACAACCAAACCACTGGATGTCCACTTGATGATTGTGGAACCAGAAAAGTATGTAGAAGGTTTTGCTAAAGCTGGTGCTGATATTATTTCTGTCCACGCAGAACACAACGCTTCTCCTCACCTACACCGCACCCTCGGACAAATTAGAGAACTCGGTAAGAAAGCTGGAGTTGTACTCAATCCGGGTACACCTTTAGAGTTAATTGAATATGTCCTAGAATTGTGCGATTTAGTGCTAATTATGAGCGTTAACCCCGGTTTCGGTGGTCAAAGCTTTATTCCTAGCGTAATTCCTAAAATCCGCAAGTTGCGTCAAATGTGCGATGAACGCGGTTTAGATCCTTGGATTGAGGTTGACGGGGGACTAAAAGCTAATAATACTTGGCAGGTTTTGGAAGCCGGTGCTAATGCTATTGTAGCGGGTTCGGCTGTGTTTAATGCTCCTGATTATGCTGAGGCGATTACCAATATCCGTAACAGTAAGCGTCCGACTCCAGAATTAGCTGCTGTTTAATTTAATACTTGTGATTAAGTAAAACTTAGATCCTCGATTTCTTTGAGAAGTCGGGGATTTATTTTATTTTTTGTAACCCATAGGACTTACGCACTATACAAATTAACCATGATGTGAATGAACGAAAATCCGTCGTTTCAGGCTTTAGGCGATTAACTTCTGTTCAATAGCGAACTGCTTGCAGCAGCGCTTCGCCATCGCTCAAAAATAATCAAAAAATCACGTTAAAATACCCAAAACCCATACCTCATATTTGGTTGATCCTGTCAATGCGTAAGTCCTAACCCATATTCTGCAGATGTGACTTTTCTCCCACAATCCGAATTAATTCCCCTATCAAAGCGACAATTGCAGTCATAGAAATTAACATTACACTTAAAGCATTAATATCCGGTTTAACTCCGGTTCTAATGCGGCTAAATATTTCCATTGGTAAGGTATTAGTACCACTTCCCGCAGTAAAACTAGCAATTAAAAAATCATCCAAACTCAATACAAAAGCCAATAAACACCCAGAAATAATTCCTGGCATTAATTGAGGTAATAAAACTAAAATAAAAGCTTGTGTTGGTGTCGCACCTAAATCTAAAGCTGCTTCTTCCAAATGGGGATTAATATTATTCATCCGCGCAGACACTACCAAACCAACATAGGATAGACAAAATACGATATGGGCGGCGATAATAGTCCATAGACTCAAAGGAATAGCAAAGGCTGCTAAACATACTAGGGTAGAAACAGCGATCGCAATATCAGGAATTAATAACGGTAAATAAGCAATTCCCTGATATAATTTCTTACCAGGAAAGTCATAACGTGCCAACCCCACGGACATTAATGTTCCCATAACAGCAGAAACCCCCACAGCACAAAAGGCTACCACCAAACTATTATATAACCCCGATAAAATCCGGTCGTCATTCAATAATTTTCCGTACCATTCTAGGGTGAAACCTTGCCATGTACCACTGTAAGGTGACTGATTAAAACTATAAAAAGCCAGTACCAGGATTGGTAGGTACATAAACACAAATATGACTAGTGCAAAAACCACTTGCCATGAAACACGCGGTTTATTTATTTGTTTGTATATATTCATCTTGCTTAATAATGCAAATATTTGATTATCTTAGTAGGTAGGTGAACACAATAAAACCAATCTGTGTAAAGAAAAGTAAAATCGCCCAAACTCTCTTCACTCTGGCCCCTTGCCTTGCTATAACGACGATTTTCAATTCTAACCTAGTTCTATTATACTTATTTTTCGTGTTTAGTCAAGTTAAAAAATCTAAAATTTAACTAATTATTTTGTCTAATATATTTCTTAAGTAGCATATATTTACCCTACCCAGGGTAGACAAAAGATATCAAATAAAAAGCATAAGATTTAGTAGTATCATAGAGGAGGGCGATTTTTCTATCTTTAGCTATTTCTGTATTAGTTGTGCAATTTATTTTCAACTAACTGGAAATAGGAATCTAATGTTTTAGGAGATTGATGATGAAAATTGCTCAGGTTTCCCCACAGTGGGAGAGAGTACCCCCACCAGCTTATGGTGGCATAGAATTGGTAGTGGGGTTATTAACTGATGAATTAGTCCGTCGAGGACATGAAGTGACATTATTTGCATCAGGAGATTCTTTAAGTCTAGCTAAATTAGTATCAGTTCATCCCCAGGCTTTAAGGCTAGATCCTACGATTAAAGAGCCAGCTATTTATGAAATGTTGCTATTAGCTTCAGTTTATGAACAAGCAGAAAATTTTGATATCATCCATTCTCATGTAGGACTAGGAGCGCTAGTTTATGCCAATTTAGTCAAAACTCCTACAGTTCACACTTTACATGGAATTTTTACTTCAGATAATGAAAAAATCTTTAAATATGGCAAAAAACAGCCTTATATTAGTATTTCTAATTCTCAAAAAGAACCCCGGCTAGGATTAAACTATGTAGACACTGTTTATAATGGCATTGATGTTAGTAGTTATGAATTTTATCCCCAACCAAATGAACCATCTTATTTAGCTTTTTTGGGGAGAATGTCTCCAGAAAAAGGACCGCATTTAGCAATTGAAATCGCTAAAAAAACTGGTTGGAAGTTAAAAATAGCAGGTAAGGTAGATTTAGTAGACTTGGAATATTTTGACCAAAAAATTAAACCACATATTGATGGTAAACAAATTGAATATTTAGGTGAAGCCAATCATCTGCAAAAAAATGCCCTTATGGGGGGTGCTTATGCAACTTTATTCCCCATTACTTGGCGAGAACCTTTTGGATTAGTTATGGTAGAATCAATGGCATCAGGGACACCTGTAATTGCCATGCGAATGGGTTCAGCAGAGGAAGTGATTGTGGATGGTGAAACAGGTTTTCTTTGTAATAATGTGGCAGAATGTATTAATTCCTTGGACAAAATCAGTAACTTAAATCGTTACGCTTGTCGTCAATATGTGGACAAAAATTTCAGTGTTCAGCAGATGACTGATGGTTATGAAGCAGTTTATCGCCAGCTAATTGCCGAAAAATTAGCTCAACAAAATGGTTTTTCCCGCAATGTTTTAGTTACTTAGTAGGGGTGGGGTTTCCCCACCCAGTTTCCCCACTCCTACCTTAAACCCCTTTTTGATGTCTGACTTCAACAACTGTATGCACATTCCCGCGAGGGGTAAAATCTGTTTTCACAGTGATTGCTAAAGGATCACAAGCTGCAACAACATCATCTAAAATTTGATTGGCTGTTTCTTCATGGGAGATATAGCGATCGCGGTAGCTGTTAATATAAAGCTTGAGCGCCTTCAACTCTACTACCTTTTCATCGGGAATGTATGTAATATAAATAGTCGCAAAGTCAGGATAACCGGAAAAAGGACATTTACAAGTAAATTCTGGTAAAGTAATATTGATATCATAGCGTCGCCCAATGCGGGGGTTAGGAAATGTAATTAATTTCCCTTCCGCAATTTCGCGTTCACCATATTTTTCTGGAGTTGCTGGAGATACAGTTTCAGGTGCAAAGTTACTCATTATGTTAATAAAAAGAAATGCAGAGGTTCACAATTATTAACTTAACAGTTTTTAACATTTAAAACTTAATTTTAAGTTAGTCCACGCAGGTGGACTTTGCTTGTGTAGTAGCGATTTATCATCGCCAGCAACTTTGAACACTTACTCAATTTCTTTTTCCCAGTCTGGACAACTTTCATCATCCCAACCATGAGGGTGCATAGCACAGACTAGCAAATTACCACTGTAAACTTGTCCGTGATAGTGACCACAACCAATACAAGCAGCATTTTTTTCGAGTGTAGCTTCTACTGTGTATGGAAAACCAGGATCTATATCTTCGGAAATATCCCCTAATTCCCAATAAATTTCCAAAAATGGTTCGGTCAAGTCCTGTAAAAACTGTTCGTGCAAAGTAGCGAAGGTATCAATATCAGCCACCAATGCGTTTTGTACTTCTTCAGTAATCTCTTCCGTAATCTCAAAAAAAGCGTCTACCATATCATTTATTTCTAGGAAGAACTGCCCTACTTCATCAGTCACGGCTTCAATCATGCCTATTAAGTCTTTTTGCCACTGTTCCATAACTTATACTCTAAAAGGCTAAAAACATGACGCTTCAGACCGCTTGACTGGAAGCTATGGAGTTTACGGTTGGTAATTACAACTCAAACCATCTTGGGTACAGCGTCATTTTTCGAGATTAAAAGAATTAAATGTTTCTGACACCCAAAGTAAGAAACTGTTTTTTACGGTTCACGTTGCAGCCGTTTTAACTCTTCCTGTAGTTCTAGCACTTGATTGCGTAGTTTATCTACATTATCGCCATTTTCTTTATTTTCTTTTGTCGTCTCTTTCACTGTTGGTTCTTCGTCAACCTCTAAAATTTCAATTCGACGAGGTTCAGAAGGGGCTGTTTTTTCAGGCGTTTGTCCAGATGTTGATTGCTGCTGGGCTTGCTTCATCATATCCTCGACAAAGCGGCGAGCTTCTTCTGTGTTCATCTCACCTTTGGCTACCATTTCATCTGCCAATTTTTGAAAGTGCGATCGCAGTTCGGCTAACTTCCCCCCAGCTTTTTCGCCAGCATAAGAGGCTAACCCAACGCCGAGATAAAAAGCTTTTTGTACAATATCTCCAAAACCAGGCATTGCTCCTGAAAGCTCCTACAAATAAGGCGACCCGGAGACTACGCCTACTACAAGCATCCCTTATTGCTGCTACCTTCCGGTCCTGACAAGATTTGGGCGTTGAAGTTGCATAGATCCAGGTCTCCCATCATCATAACACGAAAATTCAAAATTTGTAGATTATTCCACAACAATTCTCCATTCACAGAGTTGATAACTGACACAATCCTTCTGTACCAAGGGATTAGCCAATACTATCGGATTGAGCCGAGGGATATTATTCCCCGCCCCTCAGTAAACTACACTACAAGCGATCGCCTTATCTCCGCAGTTACTTCCTGGAGAGTTTCCAAATCAATCAGGAAACATAGGACTTACGCACTATACAAATTAACCATGATGTGAATGAACGAAAATCCGTCGTTTCAGGCTTTAGGCGATTAACTTCTGTTCAATAGCGAACTGCTTGCAGCAGCGCTTCGCCATCGCTCAAAAATAATCAAAAAATCACGTTAAAATACCCAAAACCCATACCTCATATTTGGTTGATCCTGTCAATGCGTAAGTCCTAAAACAGATTGTGTTACCACTTAGTTGTTTTGGAGGCTTTCTTGCCCCTATTTTTTACCACCTTATTTTCTCAAATTATTGCCACATTTCATCTTCAACCCTCTTGTCACCCGTTAAGGAGAAAATCCTAGACAAAACAATCTGAGTTATGTCCGCAATTTCCCAGATTTACCACCTCTTCAAGCAACGGGAGACATTCATCTGTAGCAATCATTATCAATACATCCCCTTTTTCTCAGACATAAATATAGAAATTATGTCCTAACTTTCAGATCAAACCACTTGATTTTCTTAAATTAATTCGTAAAAATACAAATAAGTCTAACATCTTGTAGGCTCTCTTGGTGACAACTTAACCTTATCCAATATCTAGAGTCCGCTTGCGCGGACTTTTTTATTTATCTGGATATTTTTGACATTTTTATCTCAGTTTTTAACTTTTCAATTTGTTGATTAAAGTATGATTCTTGATGTTTAAGTTGTTGTGCTATTGCTAATCCCTTCTGAAATGCTGTTAATGCTTGGTTATATTCTCGCCGTTCTATATATAAGTTACCAATTTGGTCATAGGCTGACATTAAACCATAAAAATTGTTAGCTAATGTTTGTGTTTCTAGAAGAATTTGGCTAGTTTCTAAAGCCGCATCTACTTGTTTTTGTGAACGATAAAAAGCAATTAATTTCTCTAGTGCTTCTCCAGCCCTAGCATATTGCTCTAATTGCCATGCTGTAGTATAAGCTGCTTGATAATTATCGAAAGCCTGTTGTTTTAATGTGGGATTTTTCTGGGCTAGATATTCATAATTTACTGCTATGGCTAATTTTAAAGGGGGAATTTCACTGAGATTTTGGTTAAGAGTATAAAGAATGACTAATTTATTTAATATATCTATTGCTGCTTGGGGTTGTTTTCCTCGCCCATAGATATAAGCTAATTGTTGTAAATATCCCAATTCATTAGTTTTATCACCCTGATTAACTGCCAAATTTAATAATTTTTGGTAAGTATTGGCAGCTTGGTTATAATCAAACCAACTTAAATATAATTCTCCAATATTCTTTAAAGTCTCTATTTCTCCAGATGAATCCTGTTGTTGTTTAACTAATGTTAAAACCTGTTCATAAGCCGATATTCCCAATTTAGGAAGACGGATTTTTTGATAAGCTTTACCCAGGAGTTGCCATAATTGTAAATCCGTACTTTTTTGTTGTCCTATCTCCTTTTGAATTAATTGTAATCGCTGACTAATATATCGCACCTCGTCCTGTTCATTTTGATTCCAGGCGATTTCTCCCACCCGTGCTAACGCTTCTATCTCAGCCAATGTACCTAAATAACGTCTTAATCGTAGTTCACGATTCCAAACCTCAAAGGCTTTCTTTCTGTCTCCTCTTTGTAGTGTCACCTGTGCCTCTTGATTTAACCCATCTAAGTCTGTCCTTAGTTTTTGCAATTCTGTTAATGTTAATTGGCGTTTATCTGGTAAATTTGGTAACAGTGGATCAGGTAAAATCATTTCTAGGGGGTTGGGGGGAAACTTATCTAGATCTTCAACTTTTTTTTCCTGAGCAAGGGTGCTAAAAATACACAAATGCCACACAATAATAGTGGTAACGATAAAAATAAAACGCTGTAGCATGGTGAGTTTACCTTGATTACACTAATTGAACGCAGCATTGCAGGTCATGGGATGACTTAATTTAGGCTATAAGCAAATATCTAGGACTTACGCATTGACAGGATCAACCAAATATGAGGTATGGGTTTTGGGCATTTTAACGTGATTTTTTGATTATTTTTGAGCGATAGCGAAGCGCTGCTGCAAGCAGTTCGCTATTGAACAGAAGTTAATCGCCTAAAGCCTGAAACGACGGATTTTCGTTCATTCACATCATGGTTAATTTGTATAGTGCGTAAGTCCTAATATCAAGCTTTTCAAGTATTCTGATTCACTGACTTTTTATTTATTTCTTCTTCTTCCTGTTATTCTGCCTTATTCCTCCTGACTACTGACTCCTTTCTTGATTAATATGAGTAAAATAATTCCGGCAATTAGTGTGAAAAACTTTAGTTTTTACTACAGCAAGCAAAAAATCCTGGAAAGTCTGTCAATGGATATTCCCCAAAATAAGATTATTGCTATTATGGGACCTAGTGGCTGTGGGAAGTCTACTTTTTTAAAGTCTCTCAACCGCATGAGCGATTTGGAGGGAGAAGTCCACACAGAAGGGAAAGTAGAGTTTTTTGGGCAAAATATTTATGAGAGACGGATTAATCTCAATCGTCTCCGTCGTCAAATTAGTACAATTTATTCCCAACCTAATCTTTTTCCCATGAGTATCTATGATAACGTTGCTTACGGGATTAAATTAGTTGGTTGGCGACCAAAACCAGAATTAGATGAAGTTGTGGAGTTAGCTCTTAAATCTGCGGATATTTGGGAAGAGGTCAAAAACAAGCTCTATAAGCCGGCTTTAGAACTATCTTGTGGTCAACAGCAACGACTGTGTATTGCTCGCGCTTTAGCTGTAAAACCCCAAGTTATTCTCATGGATGAGCTTTGTTGTGGACTTGATCCCATCAGTACCACAAAAATTGAAGAACTCATTGAGTGTTTGCGTTCTGAATTGACAATTATCTTTATCTCTCAAAACATCCAACAAGTCTCTCGTTTGGCTGATTTCACGGCTTTATTTCAATACAGTAAAAATCATGTGGGACAATTACGAGAGTTTGCATCAACGAAAAAAGTCTTAGCTCAAGCTACAGATTATCGTACCCGCGATTATGCAACCAGTTATTCCCGCTAGTACCGCAAGGCGGAAGTCAAAAGTCAAAAGTCAAAATGAAGACATTATAGGGTTTTGGAGGACTTAGAATGGTTGGTTTATTTACGCCGTTTTGTACTAGTTATAGCAGGAATCAAGGAGTCAGGAGTCAGGAGTCAGGAGTCAGTCAATTATTTACCAATGACCAATGACCAATGACCAATGACCAATGACCTATTTTAAAAATGAACGCAGCAGGAAAAAACTAGCAATGGATTTAGCATCTACAGGTTCTCCTACCAAAATGGCTTTTTCCAATTCTTCAGGAGTTAGTAATACTATTTCGATATCTTCATCTTCGTCTTGTGCTGGTGGTGTTTCTAGCTTTTCTAAATCTCTGGCAATAAAAGCATAGATAATTTCATCAGAATAACCGGGAGCAAGGAAAAATTCTCCTAATTTATCCCACCGGCGACCATGATAGCCAGTTTCTTCTGCAATTTCCCGTTTGACTGTTTCTAAAGGATCTTCATTGGGTTCTAAAGTTCCCGCCGGAAATTCCAATAATCTTCCCTGCACTGCAAACCGATATTGACGCACAAGTACAAGTTTGCCGTCTGCGGTTATGGGTATAACCAGAGCGCCACCGGGATGACGAATACATTCCCATTCCCCTTCGGCTTTGTTGGGTAAACGCAAGCGGTTAACTTCAAAGTTGAACTTGCGTCCTTTATAAAACAAGCGTTGCTTGAGCAACTGTGGTAATTCTCTACCTAATGGCATAGTAAATTCTACCGTCTGTGAATACAGAGAACTTATACGGGGGTTTTCTGTTGTTATCAGTTCTTTTTGGATTGTAAAAATGGTAATTTTTCCACCCACTACAATAAATGTACATCATTTGTGTTGATCTCTAGTAGTAAATCTTGAATTACTCGTTGAGATATAGGGTCTATCCAATCTGGAGCAATTTCTGCTAGAGGGACTAAAACAAAGGCTCGTTCAGCCATGCGAGGATGGGGAATTTGTAGATTTGGCTGCTGTAAAATTAAGTCATCATATAATAACAAGTCTAAATCTAAAGTACGTGGCCCCCAGTGTTGCTGACGTACACGCCCAAATTTTTGTTCAATGGTGAGTAATTGGGCTAATAAGGCTTGTGGTGAAATCTGCACTGATAATATCGCGCAACCATTTAAGTAGTCTGGTTGAGTTGGGCCTATGGCTTTGGTACGATACCAACGAGATTGGGCTTGTATGGTTATGCCTGATGTTTGGGCTAAGGTTTCTAAAGCTGCTGTAAAAATGGCTAGGGAGTTACCTATGTTACTACCAAGGGCGATCGCCGTTCTAGCCGCAGTTTGTACCATTCTTTAAGACTCCTACACACCTGGGTTTTTTGAATGTGGGATGTGATGTCCACAATAAGTGCAGAAATCACACACCTACAGTTCAAATATCATCAGGATTGATACCTAATGATCTTAAGTAAGTTGCTAATTTCTCCTTTTGTTGTCGTTCTTGTTCAGCCATTTCCTCTGCTTGTTGTTGGGCTAAAGTTGCTTGTTGGGCCATTTCCTCTGCTTGTTGTTGGGCTAAAGTTGCTTGTTGGGCAATTTCCTCTGCTTGTTGTTGGGCTAAAGTTGCTTGTTGTCTTGCGTCTTCTGCTTGTAAACGAGCTTGTCTTTCAACAATAGCCCTTTCATCACCAGTTAATAGCAAATTTCCCACATCATCCCACCAACGAACCCACGGTAAACCATCATTTTCTATTAAACCTAATTCCACACCCATAGGATAAATTGGAAAATGATTACGCTCGTTTGGTTGCATCTTTTCATAACGCCCATCAACTAAGCGATAAACTTCCAGTAATGCTTTTCTCGCTTCAAAAATTGCATAAAAAGGAATATGAATTGCTTGTTCATAAACCCAGAATTTACCAGCTTTTTCTGTTTCACTCGGAGGAGTTGCGTCTCTTTCTTCTGAACCATTTCCCGAAACAAACTCAATGGCAATTAATGGTGCGACAAACTCTTTCCATAATACATAGGAACGACGATATTCTCCATTGAGAAATGGTGGTACATTAGGCACATAAAACCAATCAGGAGCTTCTGCACCTTTTTCAGGTGGTTCAGTTAAACGCCAATAAATACCGCTATCTTGACCAATACAGTAGTTTCCATCTGGATGTAGTTTCTGTAATACTGGCTCAATGGAACTGGTTAAAACTATACTTTGTGGATGCTCCTGGAAATTTTTCACGAAAGTTCCGTCTGAATCTGGTAGTTGCGTATGATCTGGTAATGTGAATTTATTGGTGTGAATGTCTTGACTTGGGGGAGTAGTGGGATTAATCACTGCTTGAGTGGTTTCCATAGTAACTCCAGGATGTAAGTAGGTTGGCGTTAAAAATTGTCGTTATGGCAAGAGGCAATAGGCACTCATGCAAGAGTGAAGAAGTTTTGAGCGATTTTACCTTTCTTCACATACCCTTAATTTTTTCTGTTGACCTAATCATATTGGTTTAATTTTAACAGTAGACACTAAAAAGTTGAAGTGTTTGAATCAGATAATTAAATTTAGCTTGATCATAGACAATCACAAGGGATTCCTAGGTCGCGCTTCGCTATCGCATTTTTTTGGGTCAAATTTGAGTGCTTGTTGCCAAGATGCGATCGCTTCTCTCCATTCTCCCTGCAATGCCGATAATTTCCCCGCTAAGGCATGAAAGTCTGCATGACTATAATACAAAGCTAAAGCTTGATTGTTGTGCATTGCTGCTTCTGAATAACGTTCTTTTGACAACAAATCCAGGGCTTGTCTGTGATACCAAATAGCTTGATCATGCAAAGTGATCAAGTCGGATAAATCGGCTTTGCAGCGTCTACAAGTTGGAGAGTGGGGAGGCAATGGAGAAGTCTGGCTGTCAGTTTCTCCCCCTTGCGTCCCTACTGCCCTTGTCGGACGATAAATTGCTCCACAAACAGGACATTTCATAATTACTACTCTCTATTTCCTATTCATCATTCGTACTAGCGTAGTAAAGAAAATCTGAGAGTTCTTCTTGTAACTGGGATAATTCTGGACTCTTGTTAGCACTGGCATTTTCAATCTGGGCTAATAAGTCTTGTAATTCCTCTGCTTGTTCAGAATCTAGTGTGGGCAGTGTTTGTTGAGCGTGGTCTAAAAGTGCTGCTAATTCTGGAGCTATTTCTACTACTGAGATTGTTTCTTCTGTGGAGATTTCGATAGTTTCATCAACTTCAAACAAGGCATCTAAATCTGCCCTTGCTTGCTTCAATTCATGGCTAGAAAGCTTCTCAATCCCTGCATTATTGACTACTAGCGTTCCCTGTTGCCCTTTGCCTTTTTCAGTAGTAGTGACAGTGAGAATGCCATTCACGTCAAAGTCAAAGTGAACCTCAACTTGAATACCCCCTGCTGGTTTGGGTGGTAAGTTCTCGACTCTAAAATCACCTAAAGGCACATTTTCTTCAGCGATCGCATTTTCTCCCTGAAAAACTTCAATTTCTACCGCTTCTTGTTCATCAGACACGGTGTAATAAACCTGAGAGCGAGAAACGGGAACAACGCTATTGCGGGGAATAATCACACTGAAATAACCGGGCATAATTCCCATTGGAGTAGACACAGCCGCAGCAATACCCAAGGAATGGGGAATTACATCTACAAGAATGGCATCTACAGATTCACCTACCAACACCCCAGCTTGTAAAGCTGCTCCCAAGGCCACACAAAGGTCTGGTTGAATACCATCACTGGGAGTCTGTCCCAGATGTTCGGAAATCATTTCTTGAACCAGAGGAATGCGTGTCGAACCACCAACTAAGATAATTCGGTCAATATCACCGGGTAATAGGTCTGCATCGCTGAGAGCGCGGTCAATGGCCTCTAAGGTTTCTGTTAATAGAGGGCGAATCAACTTTTCCAAATCTGCTCGCGGTACTTCTGTCTCTAGATGGAGTGCGGTTTTGCCTTTAGTACCTAAAAAGGCTTCACGAATTGTGGCAAAAGCATGGGAACTCAAATCAATTTTTAACTGCTCGGCTGCTCGTAAAAGACGGGCTTGGGTGACAGCATCATCTGGTACATCCACACCATGCTGTTTACGAAATAGATCCACTAAATAAAGTTGCAACAACCTATCAAAATCGTCTCCACCCAAGCGGTTATTACCATGAGTTGCTAATACTTCTGTGACTTCGCCTGTAATTTCCACTACCGACACATCAAAAGTACCACCTCCTAAGTCATAAACCAAAACCCGTTCTGTCTCTTCGGAACGCAAATCATAAGCTAAAGCTGCTGCTGTTGGTTCGTTGATAATTTGCAGTACCTCTAAACCAGCAATCTCTCCAGCGGTTTTGGTTGCTTGGCGTTGAGCATCTGTAAAGTAAGCGGGAACTGTAATTACTGCTTGGGTAATTGTTTCTCCTAAAGCATTTTCAGCCCGTTGTTTGAGAGCGCGGAGAATAATCGCGGAAACTTCATGAGGTAAGTATTCTTTATCCCCTAAGGTGGTTTTGTGGTCAGTTCCCATCCAGCGCTTAATTGACTTCACAGTGCGTTCGGGAGCCGCGGCATATTGACGCAGTGCTTCTCGTCCCACCAGCACTTTACCCGTATCGCTAAATCCTACACAGGAGGGTAAAATTAGATCGCCATCTTCTCCTGGCAATACCCGCACCTGTCCGTTTTCGACAATTGCTACTTCGGAATTTGTTGTCCCTAAATCAATACCGACTGCTTTCATAATTCTAAATTTAAAAGTTTTTTGCCCCTGGAGCGATGCCTGCTGACTTAGCGTTGCTATCGCAAAAGCTCACACTGTATGCAATTACAAAATACCTTATTTTGGTAGCATGACGGCTTCACCATTAAGGATAATATTACAAGATATTGACCAAATAATTCATAATTCTTGGTTGGTAAGCTGTAATGCGATCGCAAAGCACTCCGTCGGAATCGCGTACCTAGGGACAGCCTGCCAAAAGTTAAGTTTCCGCTTTGACGGCTTTCTCTAAACGATTAGTTTCACCTTTTGCATCTTTGAGTAAGTCATGCCAATTGTCTGGAGGATGACCACTTTCCAGCATTTTCTGAAAAACTCGATAAGCCAGAAGTGTTACTTTCATAGGATCGCTTGGAGTTCTCATCGTTAACCCATGCGAAAACAATTATTTTACTCTCTTGATGATATCGAAAAAACAGTCGGTACTACCTGAGTTCGACATAAGATAATTTTTGGAAAACTGCCCCAAATATGAGTCTCAAACCCTGATGATCTCGTTGAAAAAATCATAACTCTGTTCGCGTAGCGTCTCCGAAGCAGAAACTCCGTTCGCGTAGCGTCTCCGAAGCAGAAACTCCTAACACCAAACTCAGGTAATGCTTTGTTATACAGCGATCGCTTGCGTTGCGGAGTAAATCGCCTTAGCAATCCCCGTAAATATTTTATCCGAAGTAAACATGGTTTAAAGCACTTTATCTGCCAGCTTTTAAAACTTGTTCGGCTGTCAGTTTGAAATTTGGGAATGTCAGCGAAGTAATGGGTTGATTTCCTCGAATCTGCTGAATTTCATACTCTCCTTGGACTAACGTACAAATGGAAAGGGTAGGTTGTTTCGGTTTCCCAATATGTCGAGTCCCACCTAAACCCGCATAATCTGCAATCCAATATTCAGGAATACCTAAAATTGCGTAGTCTTCGACTTTACGCGCATAGTCGTTTTGCCAGTTGCTACTAACTACTTCCATCACAAATTTAATCGAACTGCCCAGGGTGATGATTGATTGGTCATGCCAAAGTAGTTCTTTGGCAAGTTCATTGCGATCAATAACCATAACATCGGGTCGAAATGCTGTCATACCCAAGTTAGAAGGACGTAGTAATCCTCGCTGAAGGACAAACCAATTCAAACATAAGGCATCAATTTGGGCGCAGATTTTTGTGGTGGTAAAAGCTGAAACTTCTTCATGGTAGCCTGTTGGTTCCAAATCAAACACCTCTCCATCAATCAATTCGTAGCGGTTACTGTCACCATAACGGACGAGAAAATCGCCAAAACTGAGTAACTGCTGTTGTATTGGTATTTCGGTTGCAATGGTCATAGGTCAACTTAGCCCCATCAATATCATCACTCTAGCATTTTCGCTAAATCCATCCTTCACCGGTTTTTCAAATTCTCACACTGCTTTCGCTAGTGGCATGAATATTTCAACGGATTCAAACGGTACAGATATTTTGTCTTCTTCTGTCCGTTCAATGTCATATCTAAATTCTACATTTTCCATTCTGACCTTAAAATAATTGGATGGGCAAGCGATCGCCCTAAATTTTTTTTAAAATAGCAACAGTAGGATGTGTTAGCCTAGCGCATAATAATTACAAATTAATCATAATTAAAAGCAAAAAAGCAAGTTAAGTAACGCACTTTACAATATCTGGAATCATATTTAAGTATCTAATAGAGGCATAAGCAAAGGAATTGGGCGATCGCGGTTCTTTCTGTAAACGAGAAAATCGCTATCGAGAGTAAAAACCAGACTACTAGGGTATAGTTCCGACATTCGGACTAATTCCGCATCTGCTAAAGAAACTGGTACTGATTGATAGCGACTTAATAATGTCATTACTGTCACCAACTCCGCATCCAAATCAAACTGAATAATGATCTGTTTCTGAGCTAACAATTGCGGCAAAATTTCTCGCCCCCTTTTTACTCGTTGTAATAAAAACCAACTTTCTGAAATCACCGCTTCACAAGTTAGTAATGGGGGAGCAATTTCCTTTAATTGTTCTGTTACCCAAGTATGGTGGACATCATTGCGGTCAATTAAAGTCAGTAAAATCCCTGTGTCAACAATTACCTGATAGTGCATCACTGGCCATAGCCCTGCATATAATCAGGATTTGTTGAAAGATCGCCTGGTCCCTCCCCTGCCCCAATCGAAGCTTGAGCTACCTCAAAAAACGAGAGGGAATTTGTTTCTAGAGACGTAGTGATTGCTTCCTGACGTTTTTTCCAAAGAGATTCTACAAAGGTTAATACCTGATATTGATCTTCCGTTGGCAATACCTCTACCGTTTGTAAAATTTGTTTAGATAAGGCAGACATACTAGTTATTCCTACAAAATACACGACCTTATAATTACGACAAATATAACATCAACTTCTCCATAATAAAAGGCGAACTGCTTGCAGCAGCGCTTCGAGATCGCCCTACAGGGTATGTTACAATAACCAGAGTTATTTCTCAAACAAAATGTAATGAGACAAGTTTCAGTTTCAGAAGTAAAGGAAGATTTTGCTTACATTATGGATAGCGCCCAACAAGAACCCATTCTTGTTAAGGAACATGATCGCAATTATGTGGCTATTATTTCGATGAATGATTATGAGGATTTGGTAAAGATTAAAAATCTGCGTTTAAAAAATATATCGGCGGATTTAGGGGCGGAAGCTCAGGCAAATGGACTAACCTTAGAACTGTTAAACGAGATACTTAACAGTGATGCTTAATCGCTATGTTTTAGATACTAATGTTTTAGTTAGTGCTGTTTTATCTCCTGGTTCTACTGCTAATCTAGCTTACCAAAAAGCTCTTGAAACTGGCATTTTATTGATTTCAGTTGAAACTTTTGCCGAGTGTGAAAGTGTGAGATTTCGTTCTAAGTTTGATCGTTATATTTCTGTAGCACGTCGTCAAAAATTTTTAGCGGAATTTAGGACAGCCGCCGAGTTAGTCTCGATTCTTGAGTTAATTAATGATTGTCGAGATCCAAAGGATAACAAATATTTAGATGTAGCAATTAATGGTTCGGCAAATGTCTTAATTACAGGTGATCAAGATTTGTTGATTCTTCATCCTTATCGGGGAATATTACCAATTTTAAGTCCGTCGGATTTTGTTAGGGATGATGTTTACTGAAAAGTACCTTTAAAATTTTAACTTTTAGACGGATAGAATATGTAAATCAGCAACAGCAGGATGTGTTAGCGTAGCGTAACGCATAATAATTACTGACAGTTGCGATCGCTATTCCTGTGAGTCATAATTTTTAGGCGATCGCATCAACATCTATCTTCATAAAAGAGATCGCTATTGCTGTGAGTCGGGATTTTTAGGCGATCACTTTTGGTGAAGTGAAAGGGAAAGTGGCGATCGCACTTCATCAGAGAAAGTGATCACATTAACCCACAATGCAGGTTATCGTTTCCCATCATTGTGTTCCTTAACCCAACCAACAGGATCGGTGATCGCACTTCGGTTTTTTTCATTAAGTGGAAGGCTAAGTTATAAGCATAGTACGCCGCTTCATTTACCAAATAAGGATACAATTCTTGCGTTTCCGTGTAATTAATTACCTCTCCATCAAAGCTAATAAATAGAGGACCTCCTGGGTTAATTGCCACAAAATTCTGAATTTCGGGGTGGATAAAGGCATTCAATTCATTAAAAGAATTAAGAGGAAAATTGACTGTCATCAGCTTTTGATAAACGGTTACAAACTCTGATTGACTCGTCGTTATTCCTGAATTCCAGCGATCAAGATAATTCAAAATTTCATTAATTAGATTTTCAGTCTTTTGAAACAATGAAAAATCCAAAACACCTTGGGCAATTGGCCCCACCTCGATCGCAAAACCCAAGGGAGAAAGAGAATTTAAGAACGAAGTAGGCTGATCCTTTTCAAAGAAGCTACAAATACGGACTTCAGGGTTAATTTGGCTTAGATAAGACGCTAAACTGAGGTTAAAGGGATGGTCGTTGACTAAAATAATAGATAAACCTACGTCCGCCGTCGTCGAGTGAAGATCGAAAATACAATCAACGTTATTTGATGTGATTATCTCCTTTATTTCTTTTGCCCGTTGCTTTTCATAGATAATAGTTTCATCAGAAACAGTCTCTAAGCTCTCAATGTCAAAGCACCGATTTAAATCTTTGTCAATGAATCGAGTGCAGGCTTCTATCGCCTTGAGATTACCGAGAATGGGGGAAGCCGTAAAAGTATTGCGTTCGAGTAAATGTGGCTGTTTCAGAAATTTTTTAATCAGATAAAGACCCGTTAGTTCATTTCCATGAATACCACCGAATATGGCTGGTTGTTTGATTTTTTCAGGAGTTTGAGTCATTGCGCTTACCTTTAGAACGTTAACTAACATCAATGTAAGGTAAGCTATTGTTAATCACAACAGCAAAAATAACATGGTGGGATGTGAAAAAATACTATGAAAATCGAACATCTTGAAAATCTGATAATTTTATCCGAAGAGCTTAATTTTACAAAAGCGGCTGATCGAATTAGTCGTCAAGGTTCTTCAATTGATCAACCTCAATTAAGCAGACAGGTTAGAGCGATTGAAAAAGAGTTGGGTCAGAAAATTGGTTGTGATGATATACCTTTATTTGAAGTAACGCCAAGAAACGTACAACTAACAGAAAGAGGCGAAATATTTTTAGAGGCAGTCCGTCTTGCAATTAAATCTATTAATGAGGGAATTTATGGAATCCAGCAAGTTACTCAAGGTGAAAGGGGAAAACTGAAATTAGGAGTAATTGGTGTGATTACTCATAATTTTTTACCTGAAATTTTACAGATTTCTAAACAAAGATATCCAAAACTACAAATAGTTTTAGAAGAAATGGCCCATCCTCAAACTCAGGGGTTGCTAGACTATCAGGTTGATATTGGCTTTACCTATGCTCCTTCAAATTTTCTGTGGAATAAAGATTTGAGTTCTAACATTGTTCTAAAAGAGTCCTTGTTGCTCGTCTTGCCGAAAAAGCATCGTCTTGCTAATGTAGTTGAAATTCAGTTAACAGATATTGCTGAAGAAGATTTTATTCTACCCGCTTCTTCGACGACTCTTGGACTTACAGAGCAAATTAATATTCTTTGTCAACAATCAGGATTTACACCTAAATGTGTACAAACGGCTACTTTTGCATCAACAATTATAAGTTTAGTAGCAGGTGAAGCTGGTATCAGTTTATTACCAGAAAACACTCGATATATTCAAAGAGACGGTGTCGTTTTTCAAGAGATAAAAGAGCTATCTAAACAATTAAATGTGGTGATGTTATGGCGCAGACGTGACAAATCTCCAGTTCTAAAGAATTTTCTTGCTATTATGACAGAAATCGTTAATTCAAGAGGCATTTGAATTTTTCTCTAAAAATTGATCTTTAAGCATTCATACTGCAAATCAAGAAGTCGCTTTCTTTAAGCTGGGACGATTTCGCCACCAAGCGAGTGAGATCGCCGATCTTGTAGGTTGGGTTAAGGAACGCAACCCAATTAGGGGAAATGATAACCTCATTGTGGCTTACTGCGTACCGACTCAAGTTCGATCACCGATCTTGTAGGAGAATTATAACTCTATTTTTGGCTAATTCGTCGAGTTACTGCGATCGCTATTCCTGTAAGTCGTGATTTTTAGGCGATAGCGAACGCATTGCGTCCCGGAGCGAACTAGCGCGACCTAGGAATCGCTTGTTGTGGGGATGAAATTGGATTTATATTTGGGTTAGTATTAAATAAAGAAATCACTCAGCCAGTCATGTAAACGAATCGCTTTGTCTAAAAATTACAAGGACTTGAATAAATATGACAGTTATCTTAGAAAGAATAAAGGATAAAGTTTGGACTGATGAAGACTTTATGGCTTTAGCTGATGATGGCAATCGTTACGAAATTGTAGATGGAGAGTTGATAAACTTGGGCAATTCAGGCATGGAGCATGGGAATATTGGCATATTCCTCGGTGGGCTAATCGAGATATTTGTAAGGCAGCATAATCTTGGCGTTACTTGCGACTCTAGTACAGCATTTAAAATGAAGGGAGATAATAAGCGGTCGCCCGATATTTCTTTTGTTAGTAAAGAGCGATTGATTGGGCTAAAACGATTACCTAAAGGCTTTTTTGATGGTGCGCCCGATCTAGTTGTTGAGATTATCTCTCCAGGCAACACTTTTGACGAAATTCACAACAAGATTGAAGAATATTTTGAAAGTGGAACTAGACTGCTGTGGGTAATCCATCCTGATGAAAGATATGTGCTGGTTTACCATAGCCCTCAGCCCGATCTCCTATTGCGAGGTGATGATATTTTAGATGGAGAAGATATAATTTTAAACTTCAAGGTTGCAGTCAGCGAATTGTTTAGAACTTTGGCGTTCTAAGGGAATTGATTAGTTAGCGATAGCGAACGCATTGCGTCCCGGAGGGAACTAGCGCGACCTAGGAATCGCCAATTTATAGCATTACTTCAGTTAATAGACATCAAATTCTCAAAAGGATGACGATTTTTCCAGCGGTAAGTATTAAAGTCCCGAAAATCAACAGATAGAATCCGCCCATGCCCCAAATGTTCGGCAAGAATAATCAATGAAGCGTCCGCTAAATCCATTGGCAGAGAACTATATTGATTCATCAATTCACTGATTCTTTTCCCATCTTGAACCTTGAGATCAAAAACCTCAAAAGCACCAATTTCTAAGCTATGAATAAACGTCTGTTGAGCATTTGTGCCTGTACGTTTCAAGAGAATATGACAAGCTTCCGTAATCACACACCATGTTGTCACCAGAGGCTCATCAATCGTATCTAGAACTTCTTGAGCGAGAACATGATAATCATCACGGCGATTGATTAGTGCTATCCAAAAGCCAGAATCAACGATGACCATATTTTTCGTTAAGACTTTCAGTGAGATATTGCTTGTAATTAACCGACAAATCAGAGTCCCCTTCAGCACAACCAATCAGCCCTGATTCTCTAAGGAGTTGCAAAGGTTTTACAGGGGATTCTTGATGTAATTTTTCATAATAAAGATCGATCGCCACTTTCATAATGTCAGACACACCTTGATTTGTCCGCTGGCGAATGTAATTAAACTTACTAGCGCGATCGCTATCGAGCCTTGCATTAACCCTCATATTTTTGCTTGTCATAACTCTGTATGACAATACTATAGCTCAAAAAATTCAAAGTTAAATAGTTCTCAAGTAGTTGCCTCATAGGGCGATAGCGAAGCGCGACCTAGGAATCGCCTCAATTGTCTATCTTGCAAAAGGTTTGCTGTAGGCGATCGCTAGAAGCGATAGTTTTTAATCGGTCTCTGGTGTGAGATCGAGGTTGCGATAGATTTGCTCAATGGGAAAGTTTAAATTAATGCTTTTGAGTTCTACGGTGTCACCTGCTTGATAGTTAATAATTAACCAATCACCTGCTTCGTTTTTGTGATACAAATCCATTTCGATGCTGGTGGAACTCACTAATAAATAATCCTGTAAAACTGGATTTTTGCGGTACAGTCTAAATTTGCCACTGCGATCATAGCTTTCAGTGCTAGGAGAGAGAACTTCAACGATGAGGCAGGGATAGGTGAAATAATTTGGGGTGTTTTTGTCGCGATCGTCGCAGGTAACGCTTGCATCGGGGTAGGTATAGTTTCTGGTTTCAACAATATTAATCTTGATGTCAGAATTGCCTGCTATGCAACCGCTATTTTCTAAATGATTATCAAACATGGCAGTAAGTCTGATGGCAAGACGACCGTGATTAACGCTGCCGCCACTCATGGCGTAAACTTGACCGTTAATCAGTTCGTGTTTTTCTAGTTGCTTTTCTTCCCAAGCAAAGTATTCTTCTGGGGTAAAGTTTTCTTTAACTGCGATCATGGGGAAATTACTCTTTAGTTAGTTTTGGTACTATTTAACGGTTTACACAAACATTTTTTGCAGCAAAACTTTTTTGAATTTTTCGGCTTCTTATATCATTATGACAAAGAACAAGGCTACGCTATCGGCGATCGCTATTCCTGTGAGTTGTGATTTTCAGGCGATCGCCTCAGCAATCCGAAATTATCGACTAATCCGTGATGGTTTGTATTCATTGGGCGCACCTACTGGTACATTTGGATATTTTTGCACACTAGACTTGTAATTCAGACACCAATTGCACCATTGGATATTGAATCCATGTGTTGTAAGGTTCAAATACCTGTCTAGCCTCATGTGGATCGCGAGTTAGATCAACAAGTTTAGCAACTGCACTAGTCTTTGTTTCTTGCCAAGCATAATGGAGTTTCCAATCATGCCACTTCACGGCTCGCAAATCGTCAGCAACAAAGACCACAAAGCCTTCACGCCTAGATTTAGGGTTTTTACCAAGAAAGAAGTCCGCCATATTAATGCCATCCACAGCCAGATCGCTAGGAACTTTTGCCCCTGTAAGGGATGCTAGGGTTGGGAAAATATCAACTTCATGAACGATCTCATTAGTCACCTTACCTGCGGCGATCGCCATATAAAGTTTCATGGTTTTCTTATTTCCGATTCTTTCTGATTCTATTTTTAACGTGATGTGAACCAAAAGATCGCGTTGATATATGTATAGGACTTACGCATTGACAAAGTAGTAAAATAGTGTATTGATAAAAAGTATCATCTACTTATCAGGTATCGGACAATTAGAAAAATCAGCAAACCTTCCACAGCACAATGCAATCTGGAACATTACA
>NZ_JADEVZ010000053.1 GCF_015207875.1 Dolichospermum sp. LEGE 00240 | reverse complement strand
CAAACAACTCAAGATAGCCTATTTGAAGGCAATGAGACTTTTACTGTGAGTTTAAGCAATCCTAATAATGGTGCGGTTGTTAGTTCCACAAATGGCACAGCGAAGGGAACAATTAATAATGATGACGCTGCACCCATTGACCCAACGGATGATAACAAAAAACCAAATCTGCAAAGCTTCACCCAAAATGGACAAGAAGATCAAATAATTAGTTTTGGTATTGGAGACTTCAAAGACAAGGGTAAATACCAAGACGAGGACAATAATGATTTAATGGCAATTAAGGTAATAAGTTTACCAACCGCTGGAAGCCTAACTTTTGTGAATGGTCAACAAGTGACTGTCAATCAAGAGATATTAGTTAATGACCTGGCTAATGTGCGATATAATCCCGTTGTTAATGCTAATGGTAATGTTGCCACATTCACAGTAGCAGCGATTGATAATGGTACTCCAAAAGCAGAATCTGATCCTGCTACCATCACAATCAATCTGACTCCGGTAAATGATCCTCCCGTTGCACAAAATGATCAATTATCTGTCAGTCAAGGAAGTGCGGGAACTATCAACCCTTTAAACAATGATAGTGACCCTGAAGGAGATAGTTTAAAGCTCACCGGCAAAACCGACGGTAAATATGGCAAAGTTGATATCAATGGCAATAATTTGACCTATACGCTGTTAGATGCCAATTATTTAGGTAATGATGTCTTTAGTTACACTGTCTCTGATGGTGATCTTTCCGCAAGCGCTAATGTTAGGGTAACGGTTACGGGTAAAGCTGCAACTGATACTGTAGCACCAACTCAGCTAATCCCAATTGCTCCTGATGATAAACTGATTCCCAGGGAAGCAGGTACATTAACTGGTATTGTTGATACATTGGGCTACAAATTTCCTAATAACTACAACCCATCCCTTGTCAAAAACTCCCTGCAAAATGCCCTAAATCGGACCACCGCAGCTTTTAATAATCTGTTCGGTCTCTATGAGGTGGATGATGTAACGGGGTCTGTAAATGGCATTAAACCCGGGGAAACTGGTTATGCGAAAGCTGCTTTGAGTAAGGTAGTAGATAACTTTATTGTGCGGGTAGGGGGTTCAAGTAGTGGTGCTGCGAGTGATGTCGTTGTCAGTGGTGGTAAAATCTATTCTCCCTTTGTAATTGCTAATGGTGGTAACTTCTCCGGTAATCTCCAACAAGCGATTAATGCTTTCTTTGCTGCGAACCCTAATAATAGTCCGGCTACCGCGCAAAATTACACGACTTTACCTGTAGCCTATTTTAGCTTTGGGGTAGCTAACCCGGACGGTGCGGCTCATTTAAGAAGTTTTGGGAATAATACCTTTGGTTTTGAAGATCTACCTGCGGGTGTGGGGGTAAGTGACTACGATTTTAATGATGCGGTTTTCTCCTTTGGAGCGATAGCGTAAGCCTATTTGATTCTCCGGGTAGGGATATTACGGGATACAAGGGTACTTTATCTACTAGTAGCTTTGTGACTGTTTAAGCTACGTAGCGGTAATATTTGCAAGAGTCAGATACCCGATTTCTCTAAGAAGTCGGGTATCACCTGAGTTCGACGTAACGATAATTTGTGGAAAACTCACCCCACCTAGGAGTCTCAAACCCTTATTCTCTCGTTGAAAAAATCATAACTCCGTTCGCGTAGCGTCTCCGAAGGAGAAACTCCGAACTCCGAACTCACGTGGTATCTTGTTGGTAAAAAACCCGCTTCTCCTTCACAAGGGGGTAAAATAGTAAAATGACAGATGCTACTGTTATTGTCCCCAAAATAACTATCACCAAAATATATGACAACCAACCCACCAATTCTCACTTATACTCTGGAAGAAATATTATCTCGTTTGGATCAAAAGATAGAGAAGCAATTTACCGAAGTTAACCAAAAAATGGATCGGCAATTTGCTGAAGTCAATCAAAAAATGGAGAAGCAATTTGCTGAAGTCAATCAAAAACTAGAAATTATTGATGGTAGACTAAATAAACTGGAAATTGGACAGGCAGAATTATCAGGGGAAATTAAAACCCTAGATGGAAAACTATCAGGGGAAATTAAAACCCTAGAAGAAAAAGTTATTGGTATTGATAAAAGACTAGATAACCAAGAATTTATTAATCGTGGAGTTCTAGTAGCAGTGATTATCGCCTTAATCAGTGGAGTAGTCAAACTATTCGGTTTCTTCCCCACTGGTAAAATCTGAAAACCTTAATGGAATAAAATAGTCCTCTGGGAGGTTAGTGTAGCTTTTATTACAAAAAGTCAGTAAAAATGACAGGTGACAGCCAAATATTAGGGTATGTTAGCGACTAGTAACGCACCATTGGTAAAGACTTTGGGTGTAGCATAGCGATCGCTATATAATATAGTAACGCACCATTTTAAATCATTATCCTGTACATCCTTTCATCCTGGATATCCTGATTCAGTTTGTCCTATTCTAGATCCTGATCATCGTTTCTATACTTAACTGCTAAGTTCAATTGTCAAAGCTAGTTGATAGAGATAGCGACGAGATAAACCCGTATCCTTTGCTATCTCACGACTAGCTTGAGAACGAGAAATACCCTGTTTAATCATTGATAATAGTTCGTTTTTTAATTCGGTTTCTGTGAGTTGAGGTTTACTAGGTGGATTTCCAGCTACTAAAAGAGTATATTCTCCTTGGGGTTCTTTGTCTTGGTAATGGGTAATCCCCTCGGCAATTGTTCCCCGCCAAAATTCTTCGTATAATTTCGTCAGTTCTCGTGCTATAACTAGAGAGCGATCGCTTCCCAAGATTGCCCCCAAATCTGCTAAAGTATCTCGTAATCTGTGAGGTGATTCATAGAAAGCCAAGGTTCGGGATTCACCTTGCAAAGATTCCAAATATTTCCGGCGTTGTTGACTTTTAGCCGGTAAAAAACCATCAAAAATAAACCTATCTGTGGGTAATCCAGCCGCGCTCAAAGCCGTAATTACGGCACTTGCACCGGGGATAGGAACAACCGTGATCCCATTATCAATACAAGCCTTAATTAACTCATATCCTGGGTCAGAAATTCCTGGCATTCCCGCATCACTTACCAAAGCGATCGCTTTTCCAAATTGTAACTGTTCTAATAATTCGGGAATACGACTATTACTATTATGTTCATGGTAACTAACTTGGGGAGTTTTTACCTGAAAATGTTGTAATAATCTGCCTGTGTGGCGTGTATCTTCTGCCGCAATCATGTCCACTGCTTGTAAAATTCTCACCGCTCTAAAAGTCATATCTTCTAGATTACCAATGGGTGTAGCGACAATATAAAGTGTTCCTGGTTTGGGTTCAGTTTGCATATTAATTTTGAACACGGATTAGATAATTTCAGAACACGGATTAAACGGATTTAATGATCTCACTGAATTAGATAATCTTCAATTTAATCTTGAACACGGATTAGATAATTCCAGAACACGGATTAAACGGATTTAATGATCTCACTGAATTAGATAATCTTCAATATAATTTAATTCATTGGTGAATTTCCTTCATTTTCCCAAAATTTATTATTTAACAAAATCTCTAAATTTTCTGGGAAAGGACAAATATCAGGAAAATTAACATCATATTCATTAATTAGGTTATCAACCCCATCTAGATAGCATTCAGAGAAAATTTCTAAAAAATAATTCTGTAAACTAGGAGAATCTCTTAACAATTTTTTTATGTCTTTTTGAGTTCGTTTAATAGTATTTTCCCACCCCCGATAACAGTCAGGTAAGGGGACATAACATCGTTTGAGTGCGTGTTCAAACAAAGTCGTCAAACGATTCTCTAATTCTCGTCTCTCTCTTCCTCCCAAAGATGATACCTCCTCAATTAAATTATTCCAATCAATATCATTAACATTTCTCTCCTTTAATTGCTGAATTGTATTCTCAACCCAGAGAACAAAATCTTGATTATAGAGAGTTGTTACTGGTGCTTTTTCCATTGCTTTTATCTCCTCTTCAATTTCTGCAAATCTATTTTCATTACATCTTTAATCATACAGCGGTTTGATGCTCTTAGGAGGTAAATCTTATTCCCCTCATCGCTTGCGGAGAGGGGTTTGATGACAATTTGCTGTAATTTATCAATTAGTTGTTAATAAATTTCTCAAACACCTCACCAAAATCTTTCCGCACATAAGTTTCATGAGCATATTTTAACCAATTAAAAGCATACTGATTAATTGATTTAAATTGCTCTTCTGAAGTTGATGTAGTTGTTGAACGACTAACTGTACTAGCTGCCGTATTTAAACTAGTTTGAGCATATTGATGATAAAGAGCATTTTCTCGTTGAATTGAGCCAATTTTCAGTAAAGCCTTGTACAAGTCTTTCAAAGGATCAATATAAATTTTAGCAACATCAATAGAATAGGATATATCCCCCATTATCAACTTGATTTCGATATCCATATCTATTGTCCCTGCGGTTTCTAGCTTCACATCCTTAATAATATGATGACTATAACTAAAACGTTTGAGTAGACGTTTTTTACTAACCGCAGAATTTCCATCTAGATGAATTAATGCTAGATTCGTAAAACAGTATTCATCAGTTTTTGACTTAATTAAAAAATAGATTTTTTCCCCTTCTTCATGAATCACATAATCATCACTATCAACTTTATGAAAATCTTCTGGTTTGATCACAGCACCAATATCACTCAAACCTAGTGCATCCATCGCCATATTTTTGAACATGATCTTTTACTCTCTAATTGAAATAATTTTACTATGATTCTATTGATTATACGTCAGTGCTATTGGATTTATGAACTTACTTAACAGTATTTTACTAATCTCTATTAAGCTATAAGAACGATTTTAAAGAAATGAAGACAATCTAGGTTAAATTTTCCAGTTCTCAAGGGTTACACTTTTTTTGATTCCCCGCATAAAAATTATCATTATGGGTAGACACGGGGATGTTACCCTAAATTAATACTTTAAGCAAGCTACCAATTAGCAATGAGCAAATCTGGCTTATTTGTCGGTTTAATTACCTTAGATTTCATTTATCTCGCGGACTCCCCTCCCCAAAATAATCAAAAATTAGTTGCCACTGACTATACTGTGGCAGCAGGGGGACCGGCAACAAACGCCGCCGTCACCTTCAGTCATTTAGGCAACCAATCTACAGTTTTAGGTATATTGGGTTCGCACCAGATCACACAGTTAATCTGTAGCGATTTAGAGAATTACCACGTTGCAATTATTGACTTAGACTCCTATAGGAAAACACCACCGCCGGTCTCTTCAATTGTTGTTACGCAAAGTACAGGTGAAAGAGCGGTAATTTCTATTAATGCCGTTAAAACTCAGGCGAATATTACCTCTATTCCTACAAATATTTTACAAGATATTGATATTGTATTAATTGACGGGCATCAAATGGAAGTCAGCAAAATTATTGCCCAAACTGCTAATATTCAGAATATTCCAGTTGTCATTGATGGTGGTAGCTGGAAACCAGGATTTGCAGAAATATTACCCTTTGTCAATTATGCTATTTGTTCTGCTAATTTCTATCCGCCTAACTGCGAAAATCAGGAAGACGTTTTTGCCTATTTGCAAAATTTTCACATTCCTTATATTGCCATTACTCAAGGGGAAAACCCCATCCAATACTTAACGCCTGATCGGTCTGGTGTAGTTAATGTGCCAAAAATACAGTCCGTTGATACACTAGGAGCAGGAGATATTTTTCACGGTGCTTTCTGTCACTATATCCTGGAGACAAATTTTATAGAGGCATTAGCATTAGCTGGAAATATTGCTGCGGAGGCGTGCAAACATTTTGGTACGCGCCCTTGGTTGAATTTAAATGTTTGATGTTTAATTATGTTTATTGATTTTCGTCCTCAACTGGATATATTTAACTTTCGTCAGGTTGCTTGGTGGAAACAGGTAGTAGTGGCGATCGCCTACTACATCGCATCCCAATTATCTTATATATTCACCACTTACCCCTCCACAGGATCAACCCCGATTTGGATACCCGGAGGTATTGCTGTCGGACTCATCACTATCTGGGGTTATCCCCTATGGTTAGGAGTAATGATTGGCGTATTTATCACCCAGTTGACGACATATCAAGGATGGGTAAATGTTTCCAGTCTATTTTTAACCATCTTTATCGTTGCCATTGTCACAGCCGGAAAGCTTTTGTCTGTCTATTGGACTGAATATTTGGTTGGTAATCGCTACTTTTTGCACCGAGCTAAAGATACTATTCAATTTATCATCTATGGCTGTTTTCTTAGTCATTTACCTGTGGCAGTTTTCTGTTCATTGTTATTATGTATCTTTGGTAAAGCTCTTTGGTCAATTTACTTCAATATTGCCCTATCTTGGTGGTTAGGTGATGCTTTCGGAATTCTCGTTCTTACCTCCTTAATCACTGCTTGGCACAGCAATATTAGTTCATTTATTTACTCAATAAAACATCGTTGGCTAGAAGCTACTATTATTTTATTTTTAACATTAGTTGTTAGTAATATCATTTCTAGAGGTAAAAATGCAGAATATTTACTAGTGCCTCTATTGGTGTGGACAGCTTTTAGATTTAAAGAACTAGGTGCAACCATTTTAATGGTGATAATGACGATAATTCTGGCAATCTGCACAGTTAAAGGGCATAGTTCATTTATCAATGATTCTCTGCAAATTTCTTTGCTACTATTACAGTCTTTTATTGCCGGTATTTGTGTAACAACCTTAATTTTAAATGCAGTTTTAAATGAAAACAATCAAGTGAAGAGTGATTTGCAGATAGCCAATGCTACCCTAATCGCTCAAAATTTGAAACTACAAGAACTTAATCAACTCAAAGATGTCGAACGTCAACAAAGAGAAAAAGTTCTCAAAGATTATCATGAAGCCTTAGAAAAACAGTTTATCCTATCTCAAGCAAAGGAAGTAGCAGAAACAGCAACCCAAGCCAAAAGTGAATTTTTAGCAAATGTGAGTCATGAAATTCGCACTCCTATGAATGGTGTAATTGGTATGGCTCAACTTCTCTACATGACAGAACTCTCAGAGGAACAAAAAGATTTAGTTACCACAATTAGAGATAGCAGTAATGCACTTTTAAATATTATCAATGATATTCTCGATTTCTCGAAAATTGAGTCTAATAATTTTGATTTAGAACAACGTCCCTTTAGCTTGAAAAAAATTATCAAATCCGTGTGCAGTATTCTTTATAAACAGGCACTGAATAAAGGTATTGATATTAATTATAGAATTCAACCCGATATTCCTGCTCATATCTTAGGAGATGATTCTCGCTTCCGCCAAATTTTAATCAACCTTGTGGGAAATGCTATTAAATTTACAAATAAAGGTCATATTTTTATTGCTGTTATAGTTAATAAAAAATGGGAAAATGAAGATATAGAGTTAATGGTATCCATTGAAGATACAGGAATTGGTATTGAAAAAGATCACTTAAATAAACTATTTCAACCCTTTACTCAAGCAGATGCTTTTATTAGTCACAAATATGGTGGCACAGGGTTAGGCTTGGCAATTAGTAAAAGTTTAGTAAATTTAATGGGAGGGACAATATGGGTAGAAAGTCGTGGAAGAGTCGGAGGTCAGCCCCCTTTAAGTTGGACTGCTAATGTTAACAATGACCATCTTCAAGGTTCAACATTTTATTTCACATTTGTAACCAAATCTGTTTTAGTTTGTGATTTAATACCAGAAGATAATTCATGGCAAGTTTCAAGAGAAGAAACAGATATCGCCACACCATTTTCCATGAAAATTCTCTTAGCGGAAGATAACAAAGTTAATCAAAAAGTTGCCCTATATTCCCTCAAAAAAATAGGCTATATTGCTGATATTGCCAATAATGGATTAGAAGTATTAGAAATGTTAAAAAGACAATTTTATGATGTGATTTTAATGGATATGAAGATGCCAGAAATGGACGGTATTACCGCAACTCAAATTATTCGTCAATCTTCCCAGGCTCAACCTTGGATTATCGCTATTACCGCGAATATTTCCGAAGAAGACCGTCAGGCTTGCTTTAAGGCAGGGATGAATGACTTTATGACTAAACCAATTCAAGTGGAAGCGCTCGCCGCAGTCATAGAAAAAGCTAAAATCTGAATTCTTATAGACACACTTGAATAAAATCCACCATTTACACGAAAATCCACACTTGAAACTCTCTCTTCTTTCTCTTTCTTTCTCTTTTTCCTTCTTCATCCTGACTCCTGCTATAGTATTTAATTTTCCTATTCCACTCAAATTTGTCCCCAAATGAAAGACTTATCCAAAATATTAAGAATTGCCCGGAAGGTAGGTTGGGGTGCAGCCAGTCTCCTGAGTTCTTATTATCATGGTACTGCCGCCGCACCAAATTTAGAGATCCAGTATAAAGACAGCGAACCCGTTACAGTGGCAGATTTAGCGGTCAGTGAATATATCTTGTCACAGTTACAAGCCGCTTTAGATGATGAAGACTTTGGATATATCAGCGAAGAAACTTATAAATCGCAACAGGGAAAAAATCCTGCTGAGTGGGTATGGATTATTGACCCATTAGACGGGACAAGGGACTTTATCAATAAAACTGGAGAATATGCAATTCATATTGCCTTAGTTCAAGGAACACAGACAATGTTAGCCGTCGTGGCAGTTCCAGAGACACAAAAGTTATATTATGCCACTAGAGGTGGTGGGACTTTTATCGAAACTGCAACAGGTTCTTTGCCTGTGCGACTGAACTCCCGTAAAAATATCCAAGATCTAATTTTGGTTGTTAGTCGCTCACACCGCAATGATAGGTTAGAATATCTATTGCAGCACCTGCCTTGTCAAAGTCAAAAAGCAATTGGTAGCGTCGGTTGCAAAATTGCCGCGATAGTTGAACAGCAAGCAGATGTTTACATTTCCCTTGCCGGTAAATCCGCACCTAAAGACTGGGATATGGCTGCTCCCGAACTAATTTTGACGGAAGCAGGTGGCAGGTTTACCCATTTTGACTGTACGCCATTACAATATAACACTGGCGACATCTCTCAATGGGGAGAATTACTGGCGAGTAATTATCAAAATCATGAGTTACTGTGTCAAGAAGCGCAAAGCATTCTTACACGGTTTACCTCCTACTGAAACAGTGTTTGTCATGGAGAATTTCCTGACAATACTGGTAGTTTTGTTGGGAAAATTTGTCCATTATGGGTTAATATTCTCATGTAGTGCTATACTTGGGGATATCAAAGATTATTTTCGGTTGAGTAAGTCGGTTTAAGATTTTTTTAAATACGTCTCTCCGAATCTAACTCTCTACACTCTCTGGTTTGGGGGACCCTCTTCTATGTCGATTTACGTTGGTAATTTGTCCTATCAGGTAACAGAAGAAGACCTGAAACGGGCTTTTGCATAGTACGGAACAGTTAGTCATGTGCAGCTACCTACAGACCGAGAAACTGGTCGCCCACGAAGTTTTGCCTTTGTGGAAATGGGATCAGAAGCAGACGAAGCCAAAGCAATTGCAGCATTGGATAGTGCTGAATGGATGGGACGTAATCTGCGCGTAAACAAAGCTAAACCGAGGGAAGACAGGGTTTCTGGTTCTCCTCGTGGCGGCACTAGAAGTTGGGGAAATCGTGGTGGCGGTGGAGACCGCGATCGCTACTAAGTCCAGAAAAAAAATTAAAATCTAGAGTATCCAGCAGATACGGTTTCATGCTAAGTGCTGCTGGAGTATTTTATTTTGACTTTAGTTCTCAAATATTGATTTAAACTACGGAGGAACAGGAATGACACAAGTGGTCTTAGGTGAAAATGAAGGAATTGAATCAGCACTACGAAGATTTAAGCGGGAAGTTTCCAAAGCCGGAATTTTCCAGGATATGCGGAAAAAGCGTCACTTTGAAACACCTTTAGAAAAAGAAAAGCGCAAAGCGATCGCTAGACACAAGCAACGCCGTCAACAACGTTCTCGTTTCAAGCGATAGATTTTTAGTCATATTGGCTAAAACTGGGAAATCCTCACAGGATTTCCTTTGAGATAACTCCACAAAAAAGATGATTCCATCTTGTAGGAGGGCGCGTGTCCTTGTATCATTGTTAAAATGTGAGGTCAATTAACCATAGTTTTTGTTTCGCGCAAAGGCGCGAAGACGCAAAGGTAAGAGTTTTAAAGGTTCAATTTGGGAATTTCATACCTCGATTCAGCAACGCCCTCGTACTGAATTTGCACCAATTACCGCTATTTGTTTGTTTACAAATATTCTACTCTACCCTTCATTTCCTCAAGAGTAGCAACTTCGTAAAGTAAGATCAGCATCCGAATAATATACCCAATTGATTTTGTATCTTTACGACAATAAACAATCCCACTATGATCAATTCCTTGATGATTGAGAATCAGAAAATCATCATCGTGTGTAACTAGCACGCGCGACTTTTCTTTAGCAAAATCTAACTGAACTGTATCACTCTTTGCCAAAAGATTCGCCCCCTGTGTAGTTGTCACGTCAATACCAGCCTGTCTCAAAGCTAAAGCAATATCAGGATCAACATTTTCATCAAGGTGAAATTGAATGCGTTTAGGCATATTTTTTCATCGCATTGAGTTTTTCCTGTAACAGTGAAGGACTGTTGAGACGTTCGGCTTCAGCATAAGCTTCAGCATCAGCAATTTGCTGGTCAATTTCTTGCCGATGTTCATAGTAAAATGCCATTGCTGTATGAACTGATACTAATGAAAGCTGATATTTTCCAGCAATTTCTTCTAAAGAATGCCCCATGCGGAGATACATAATTGCCACATCTGCAACTGTAATTCTTGTTCCAGTAATTCGTGGTTTACCACTACGAATCCCAGGAGTAACTTCAATATATTTGTCCAAGTTGTTTTCCATAAATATTCTTATTTAGCAACTAGCTTTAGTTTAAACTAATCTTATACTTACTGCTACATTGGTTAATTTTCCTCCGTTGAAAGTTTCATGTAGTAGGTTCTTAACGGTTCTTAACGAACCTTTTATGCAGAAATTTGATTAATTCCTATTTTATAAATTACCTGTTCTCGCACCGAATTCGCAGCAGCTACAGCTATTTCTTCCCAATCACTAGCTAATAATAAAATGCTCAAAAGTGACTTTAATAAATCTCAGCTACATTTTGGTTATTATTCATAGTAATCTAGATACTTCGCTTTTTTTATGCGATGGTTTATACTCTTCCTTTAGGACGATGAATAGCCTTAAATTCGTTATCAAAGCAATCTCCAGCAGTTCCAGGAAATGCAGAAATAAACCTTTTTAACATTTCAGAATCATCTTGAAATACAGTCATCCAAACAGAGAAAAAACCACGTCCTTGAGCAGTACGAACTACTTGTTTTCTCATTTCAGGAGTATCATTATTTTGTAAATCAAAAAATGCCTCTTTAGCAACTTGCAAAGTTTCAAATCTTTCTTTCCAACGCTCATCTGCTGGAGTAATTTTAGGATGTCCAGGTTTCCTATCTAAACCAACTAAATTTAATGTATTTTGTGCTATTATTTTTTCAGGATCAGACAGTAAAGAATTGACATTTACATTTCCATTCACAAGATGATATTCAAAAATTCTGAATGTATTATCTATATCAGCCCAATAAAAGTTTTTTCTCCTGATAAGAGAATGTCCTTTAATATCATTACAAACTCTACATGAAATAAGAAAATTATGCCAAACAGTTTGTAGTCTTGGATAATGCTCTTTTGGTAAAATATGTTCCACATCACGAACATTTGTTACTGGTTTTTCACAATAGCAGCAATAATGACCTATTCTTTCTACAATGCGTTTTTTAGCATCTTGATATTTACTAAAATAAATTTTTTGATTTGTCTTTCGATTAATTGGTATACTACCTCTTTGCACTGGACGCATTATTTATTAATCTCCTAATTTTGCTAAACGCTTCATTTTTAAAAAAGCATGATAGGCAACATCATCACTATATGGTTCTATTAATTCATCCAGTTCTGTTTTTAACTTTTCCAATTCTTCTGGTGATGTATTGTTAGTATTTTCTAACATTTGATAGTATCTTTCTGCGGTTTCCATCATCTGTTGATGTCGGTCATTTCTATTTGTATTAGGTGTGTGCATAATATATTCCGTAATATATTCCTGATACTTATTTTCATATTCTGCTGCTGGTAGTAAATCAGGGTTATTGAGATCAATTAGTTCTCCCTCTCTTAAAGATTGAATAATTAATGGTGAATGTGTAGTGGCAAAAAATTGAATTTTGGGAAATGTTCTCTTTAAATCTTCTACAACTCGGCGTTGCCATTTTGGATGAAGGTGTAAATCAATTTCATCAATTAAAACAATACCCGGTGTAAGTCGCGCAGCTTCACCATCAAATTGTGGATTTAAGGTGACACAACGATAGGCAATATCAGCAACCATTCCTATCATATTTTTTACACCATCACTTAACATATTAAATGGTAAAATTCTTCCATCTTGTGCAGTAGCAACCAGTTTATTTTGAAGTACATCATACTTGACATCTTGCCAGTCTTCCATACAATTTTTAATAGCCTCTTTAACTCCTGACAAAGTACCTAAAGGTCTTCCCTGTTGTAAAGATGCTAATTCCCATTTTTTAAACCAGGGCATTATTTTTTTCATTTCATTGGATTTAGTCAGACAATTCTTATATCCTAGAAATCGAGGACCAGGTCCTTTAGTATTTTGTATTTCCCTGTGTTGAACCCAAAGACGACCTGTACTGTAATATGAAATCACGGGTAAAATAATCTTTTCTCTATCTTCATCTTGAATACGAACTTTTTGCTGTAATTTTCTAGCATATTGTAATATTTCTTTTGCATCTCCACGAGTTGTAGTAGAACTATTAGATTTGAGTTCTCTTTTCCATGAGATTTCTTCTACATCTTCAAAACTACCATGACAAGATACAACAACTGATGAAACATCATGTAGTGTCGGTGTTTCTCCTTCTTGCCTGAGAATAAGACGAATGTCATCTTTTTGAATATTGAGTGAGTTAATATTGTCAATTCCTAAAAAAAAGCTTCCAGCACCAATAGCTAGTGCATCAAGAATTGCAGTTTTTCCAGTAGCATTATCACCAATAAGAACATTAAATTGATCGGAAAACTCAAATGTTTTTTGCTCAAAGCATCGAAAATTCTGAAGTTCAAGTTGTCGTATTTTCATATTATTCCTCGTAAATGTTGTTTTATAAGGTGAGTTACTTAACAACTTATTTTATCAACTAATGAATAATCTAACATATATAATAAATATTAATTGTGAATCACAATTTCAGCAAATAACATGGAAGAAATCTTAGAAATTAGACAACTCTTAGAACAAGGAAAAATCAATGAAGCTTTACTATTAGTGGATGAATTAGAAGAAATTAGCCTCAGTGATAAAATCAATAAAATTGATAGTTATGGCATAATTCTGCTCATTCATTTAATCAAACAAAAAGCTGAAAACCGTTCCACTCGTTCTTGGGAACTTTCCATAGAAAATGCAGTGCGGGAAATCAATAAAATTAACAAGCGCCGCAAATCTGGTGGTGTTTACTTGAATAAAACAGAATTAATGGAAATTCTCCAACAAGGATATCAAGTAGCACTAAAAAGAGCGGCGCTAGAAGCGTTCGAGGGACGTTATGAAACGGAAGAATTAGCAACCATGGTTAATGAACAAGAAGTTTTATCTCAGTCGCTGGAATTAATTCAAAAATAGAGACGTTCCCTGGGTAGGGATTCTCGTCTCTATACATTCTATGCTGTGACTTCTTCCTTCACTTCCTGCTGTAAAGCTGAAAACAATCTGTTCAGTGCATTCACATAAGCCTGAGCCGATGCCACAATGATGTCGGTATTGGCTGCGTGACCTGAAAATACACGGGATTGATGGCGGAGGCGAATTGTTACTTCTCCTAAAGCGTCAATTCCTCCGGTGACAGATTGCACAGAAAACTCAATCAATTCATTCGGTACATTCACTACCCGATTAATGGCTTTGTACACCGCATCTACTGGACCTGTCCCAATGGCTGCATCAGTTAATTCTTCTCCGTCGGGAGTGCGGAGTGTGACTGTGGCGGTGGGCTGAGTATTACTACCACAGGAAACCTGTACCAACTCCACCCGGAATAACTCTGGTGCTTGTTGGATTTCGTCATTAACTATCGCTTCCAAATCCCAATCAGAGATTTCTTTCTTTTTGTCTGCTACTTCTTTGAATTTGACGAAGGCTTTATTCAATTCGGTTTCTGATGGTTCAAAACCCAATTCTTTCAAGCGGGTACGAAAAGCATTTCTGCCAGAATGTTTACCTAATACTATTTGATTATCGGATAAACCAATCAACTGGGCATCCATGATTTCATAGGTGAGTTTGTTTTTCAATACCCCATCTTGGTGAATTCCAGACTCATGGGCAAAGGCATTTGCACCAACAATGGCTTTATTTGGTTGCACCAACATTCCCGTTAAATTGGAAACTAAACGGGAGGTTTTATAGATTTGTTTGGTGTCAATATTGGTGAGTGATGCTTCGGAATTTTCAGCCCGTCCTAAGAAGGGATTAAAATATTGTCTGCGGACGTGCAAAGCCATGACTAATTCTTCTAAAGCTGCATTGCCGGCTCTTTCACCAATGCCATTGATGGTACATTCTAATTGACGAGCGCCGTTTTTGACCGCTTCTAAAAAGTTAGCAACTGCTAAACCTAAATCGTTATGGCCGTGAACGGAAATAATGGCTTTGTCAATGTTGGGGACATTTTCAGTAATGCCTTTGATGATTGCCCCAAATTCGCTGGGTGTGGTGTATCCTACGGTATCAGGAATATTAACAGTTGTTGCTCCGGCTGCGATCGCTCTTTCCAAAACTTCATACAAAAATTCTGGATCAGAACGTCCCGCATCTTCAGGTGAAAATTCCACATCATCGGTGAAGCTTTTAGCATAGGCTACCATTTCTTCAGCGATCGCAATTACTTCTGGTCTAGTTTTCTTTAACTTATATTGCAGGTGAATATCAGAGGTAGCAATAAAAGTATGAATTCTCCCTTTAGCAGCAGGTTTAATCGCCGCCGCCGCCGCTTTAATATCATCATGTCTGGCTCTAGCCAAACTGCAAATTATCGGACCATTTTCTGTCCCCACAGTTTGGGCAATTTTGCTCACTGCTTCAAAATCACCAGGACTAGCAAAAGCAAAACCAGCCTCAATAATATCTACTCCTAAACGTGCTAATTGTTTAGCAATAACTAGCTTTTCGTCTATGTTGAGGGTTGCTCCAGGACACTGTTCTCCATCACGCAATGTGGTGTCAAAGATGATAATTCTATCGGTTTGGTTGCTCATTAGCTTAACCTCTGTTAGTTTTGATAGTGGGCTGAATAAAAGAATATCAAGGAATTAGAATTAATCAAATTTGGTTTGATTTGTCAGTCCTAGAGAATTTCTCATCATCACCGACTTCTAATGCCTAACTTCTTGCTTGATAAAATAACTGAAACTGTGAAATGAGAGTTTTTAACTTTGAGATTTGTAAATAAATACTAAGCTAAGTTAACCGTCAGTTTTTTCTATTCTATCTCTAATATCATTCAAGTCTATATATCTATCAGTAGCATTACGCAACTCTCTGGCAATCATCCCCTCAGTAGATACCACTGTAATATGAGTATTTTTGGAGCGTAATAATTCGATAGCCCTTTCAAAATCACCATCTCCGCTAAATAATACAACTCTGTCATATTGATCTACCGTATTAAACATATCAACGACAATTTCAATATCTAAATTCGCTTTTTGAGAGTAGCGACCCGAAGCATCATCATAATACTCTTTGAGAATTTTCGTGCGGACTGTATATCCCAAGCTGATGAGTGCATCTCGAAAACCTCGTTGGTCTTGGGGGTCTTTTAATCCAGTGTACCAGAAAGCATTGATTAATGTAGTGTCTGACTGTTCGTATTTGAAATATTCTAAAACACGCCGGGGGTCAAAGAACCAACCATTTTTTTGTTGAGCATAGAACATATTGTTTCCGTCTACAAAAATAGACAGACGATTCATTGGAGAACCCATAAAAATTTACACCTAATAATAGATAAGAATGTTAGAGGGAAGAATAGATTATAGCAATTATCAAGTGGTAATTTCGCTAATATCTAGAAGGTACATAATTATGTATAGCCATGATCTTACCTCTTTTAAAGCCAAAATTTGGACAAAATATCCAAGTAGATCACCGAATTATTTAACTGGTTTCACCTCTGAGAGTTAGTTGTCAATGTGTTGTCTGATCAAAATCTAGCAATAAAATTGACCTAGTAACAGGATTCTGAACTAGATAACATCCAATTTTACTCCTAAAGAGGTACGGTATAGGATTTTGGGTAGTTAAATATTCATCAATACTTTGCTCGACTGTAGGGATAATTTCAGGGAATTATCAATACTACCAGAGAAGACCATTGAGGATACGCATCTAGTAGTCTGTTAACCCGAAAATGACGGGTGAAGGCAAGTAGGGGGAGAAGAGAGGCTCCGGGGGCAGGGGAGGAAAGAACAGAAGTTTTTTCCGATCATTACCCGTCAAAATAAATTTGACGAACTACTAGGATACCCTAAATAAACCCCTAGTACCGCAAGGCGGAAGTCAAAAATAATATGGCGTCAGCTTTTTAGTGATTGAGAATGGTTGGTTTATTTATGCCCTGTTGTCCTAGTATTTGACTAATACTCCAGGATACCAGTTTGAATAAGTTAATGACTCCAAATATAAATTTTTATGACAACCAACCTGCTCTGCTATGACAGAGGTAGGTTAGGTTACATATTCATCATTTGGTAAGATTCGGAGTTTCTAAATCTTGTTTGTCTTGTTGAGGATAAACAGTTACCCAATCTAAGTACCGAATTGGCGGGAATAACTCTACTTTGGCTATTGAGGCTGGGAGTTTCTTTAAATCCAAGGATTTAATTTTCCCTATGGCTAAACCAGCCGGGAACTTCTGACTATAAGTAGAGGTTGATACTAGGTCGCCTATTTTCACATTAGGAACTTTTTCATAAAATTCTAATACCCCTTCAGTGGAAGCATCACCTTGTAAAATTCCTTTAGCTGATGTGCGGTTGATAGTTACGCCTACTTGACTTTTCAAATCACTTATTAACAATACACGGCTAGTATTAGTTGTCACGCTATCTACTAAACCGACTAATCCACCATCGGCTTTGACAATAGAACCTTCTTGAATGCCTGATGCAGTCCCCCGATTCAAAATCACCTGTTGCCACCAATGATCCCCACTACGTCCTACCACCCTGGCGATAATTGGCTTTTGTGGCAAGGTTTCTTTCTCTCTATAACCCAGTAAATTTTTTAATTTCTGATTTTGGCTTTCTAAATCAACGATGCGAGTCTGTAATTCTAAAAATCTTGCATCCTTAATATTTTGTTCAGGAATCGCTCCTGATTGTAGCATCTGTAATGGGATGGTGATTCCTTGATAGATTTCTCGTAACAGTGCCCCGTTTGTCTCTCTGAGTGTCCAAGCACTACCTACAACTAAGGCTAATAATCCTATTTGTAGTCCTTTGTATTCCCACCAGCGTTTTAAAGTAAACATAATAACCTGTATATATTTTATAAATTATTTAGGAGTTGTAGGAATATGGTTTGGTAACTTTTTAGTCCGGTCTATAGCGATCGCCATCCGCAAATCCGTAAATCAACTCCTGTGTACTTCTGTGGAAAATAATGGATTCTATAGTTACAGCAGGTTACGTAGTTAGGATGTACAAAGTCTCAATTGAAACCCATGCACGAAGCCACCTGAGTTCGACATAAGATAATTTGTGGAAACCTGCCCCAAGTATGAGTCTCAAACCCTTATGATCTCCTTGAAAAAATCATGACTCCTAACTCCTAACTCAGGTAAAGCCAGTTTTACTCCTGACTCCTGCTGTATGAATAAATACAGAACCCATATATTCCTAACTTACTAACTGCTACTACATATTGCGAGAACGCCCGCTAAATACTCTCTCCAACTGTTTGAAGTTTTCTAATACGCGACCTGTTCCCAACACTACACAGCTTAAAGGATCAGCGGCTATATGGGTAACAAGACCTGTTTCATGACTAATTAATGTATCTAGACCTTTGAGCAATGCACCACCCCCTGCCAACATGATCCCACGATCAATAATGTCTGCTGCCAGTTCGGGCGGTGTCCGTTCCAGTGTGCGCCTAACTGCTTCGATAATTACTGCTAGAGGCTCTACCATACTTTCCCGAATTTCCGGGCCTTTGATGGTGACAGTTCTGGGCAAACCAGACAGTAAATGCAACCCTCGGACTTCCATTAGACTATCATTATCGTCTGCCGTTGGATAGGCAGAACCTATTTTAATCTTAATATCTTCTGCCGTGCGTTCACCAATGACCAGATTATGAACTTTCTTCATATACTGAGTAATGGCTTCAGTTAATTCATCTCCAGCAATGCGGACTGATTCGCTGATTACCGTTCCTTGAAGACTTAATACCGCTACTTCCGTTGTCCCCCCACCGATGTCAATAATCATGTTACCAGTAGGTTCTGCCACTGGCAGTCCTGCACCAATTGCTGCTGCGACTGGCTCATCAATCAAATATACTTCTCTAGCACCGGCTTGGGTGGCTGCATCCATAACAGCCCGTCTTTCTACTCCAGTGACACCACTGGGAATACCAATGACAATCCGGGGCAACATCAGGGATCTCCCTTCATTTACCCGCTGAATAAAGCTTTTTAGCATCAACTCAGCCGTATCAAAGTCAGCGATCACACCGTCGCGCAGGGGACGCAGGGCAACGACGTTCCCCGGTGTGCGTCCGAGCATTTTTTTAGCCTCTTCCCCCACTGCCAGTGCCACTTTCAGATTTTGATCAATGGCAACGACGGAAGGTTCTTGCAGGACAATTCCCTTACCAGATACATAAACCAGGGTGTTGGCTGTACCGAGGTCGATACCCATATCCCAGGATGGCCGAAAATTAAAATTGAAAAGACCCACGCTTCTCTATGCCCCCTATTTATACTACTTTTGACTACAAAGATAAGAGTTAATAATGATAGATGCCATGATATTTGGTTATCTGACTCCGGTAAACTAGACTATTTTTTTATCTAGCTTTTGTCAATCTTGAGTTTAGGCTCATGAATCTTAAGTTCCATCTTCTCAAGTCCACTCAGTATAACCGTATAATTTTTTTTCAAATGCCAAGTATTTTTGGAATTTTTGCCCGAGTCAACTGTCGCCATTCTAACATATCTTTAATCATTTCACAATTGGTTATTATAGAATTCGGGATCGGACAATACAATACAGAAATACTAGGAAATAAAAACCATGAGCATTAATGTTGTCACTCTTGTTGGTCGTGTTGGTGGCGATCCAGACATGAAATATTTTGAGTCAGGCAAAGTCCTATGTCAATTGACACTAGCTGTAAATAGAAGATCGCGCAACAATGATAAACCAGATTGGTTTAATCTAGAACTTTGGGGAAAAACGGCGGAAGTCGCTGGTAATTATGTCCGTAAAGGTGGTTTGATTGGCGTTAAAGGTTCTTTGAGATTTGATACTTGGAGCGATCGCCAAACTGGTGTTAACCGTTCAAAACCAGTCATTTTAGTAGATCAGCTAGACTTATTAGGCTCTAAGCGTGATCATGAAGGTGGAATGTCTGATATGTCCCCAGATAATTTCTAATTTAGTTGTCAGTTGTCAGTTTTTACAAATGACCACTGACCACTGACCACTGACTAATAGCTAATTTGTAATGTTACGGATGCTTGTACTTCTTGTTCACCGGCAATTATGGGAGTAGAAGCATCTGCGAGATTAGCTTTAGCAGCTTCAACCCGGTACAGCATGGGTGGTGGTGGGGTTGCACCATTAATTTGAATACTGATAATGTCTTTTTGTTCTAATTTTAAGGTGCTAAGAACTGTTTCCGCTTGTTCTTGAGCATCCTGGGTAGCTTTTTTCAAAGCTTGTTTTTGGGCGCTGGCGATCGCTTCATCACTAGCAATAAAACTTACACCATTAATTTGTGTCGCTCCAGCCTTCACCGCATCATCCAATAAAGTTCCGGCTTTATCCGTAGTAATGCGGAAGCTGACTGTATTACTAGCAGCATAACCAGTAATGCGTTGAACATTATTACTGTAGCTATATACTGGGTTGAGGCGAATTCCTGTAGTTGTCAATTTTTCGACATTGCGTTTTTTTAATAAAGCTACCACAGCCGATGATCTGCGTGCCGCTTCTTTTTGGACATCTTCAGCCGTTTTTCCTTGAACTTCTACACCCAAACTAACTTGAGATAAAGTTGTCGAAATTGTTTCTACTCCCCTTCCACTCACGGTTAAAGTTCGCCATAATTTTTCTTGTGCTGATGCAGGTAACATAAAAATCGCACTGAGAAATATACTCAAAGATAATATTTTCCCAAAATTCCGGGTTGGAAACCAAGAATTAGATAAAACAGTGATAGACATTTTCCTTAACACTCCTCTAAAAACCTATTAATTCTAGGGTAACTGTTATTAACAGCCACCAAAA
This sequence comes from Dolichospermum sp. LEGE 00240, assembly GCF_015207875.1. Taxonomy (GTDB): domain Bacteria; phylum Cyanobacteriota; class Cyanobacteriia; order Cyanobacteriales; family Nostocaceae; genus Dolichospermum; species Dolichospermum gracile. The sequence goes on along the minus strand of NZ_JADEVZ010000053.1, from coordinate 15,337 downwards.
CATTTTCACACCGAAGGTGTAATTTCCATACTATAGGACTTACGCACGCTCACTAACTTGCCATCATATAAATGAAGGAAATTGCGTCGTTTTCGGCCTTGGGAATAACTTATTGAGTAGGGTGCGTCAGATAGAGGAAATCTGTTTTTTACCAAATTATTGGGTCTGACGCACCCTACAAGAGATAAAATCCACATTACATATTTAGAAAACTTTGTCAATGCCTAAGCCCTAACTTATAGTTTTACACTGCTTAAACTTATATCGAACCTGGTTACATTTTTTGTAACGGCAAAAATTATTTATGTGTTGGGTTTCCTTCCAACTATAATTATTTTATGATAGTTCTTCCTTATCAACTCTATGATAACAAATTTAAAATCAATTGTCAACCCCCAAATCTTCTTTTTTGCGCGACTCAATTGAGAGATTGAGTGATATTTTTGTAAATATCGAGAGGTTGAGATCCCCGACTTCTTTAAGAAGTCGGGGATTTTATGGAAGTCGGGGATCTTATTATTGTTCAGAAACAACCATGACATCATCAACACCAGAAACCCTATCTAAATTCGTACAATTTTGTCACCAACATATCACCGGACAAGAACGCAAAGAAGCACAAACATTTCTCGACCGCTTTTTTCGAGCCTTTGGACATGAAGGTGCATTAGAAGCGGGTGCGACTTACGAAGAAGCAATTAAAAAAAGTAGTAAAACCGGAAAAACTGGCTTTGCTGATTTAGTTTGGAAACCTCGCGTTTTAATAGAAATGAAAAAGCGCGGAGAAGATTTAAATAAACATTATTCCCAAGCTTTTGATTATTGGACTAGGTTAGTCCCAAATCGTCCTAAATATGTGATTTTATGTAATTTTGATGAATTTTGGATCTTTGATTTTGATATTCAATTAGATACACCTGTAGATAAAATTACCCTCGAACAACTGCCAGAACGGTCAGGAGCATTGACATTTATGGAATTAGGGCAAAAAACCCCTGTATTCCAAAATAACCAAGTAGAAGTTACTGTTAAAGCTGCCCGTCGCATGGGTGAATTATTATTAGAATTAGAAAATAGGGGAATTGAAAAGTTAACAGCACAGCGGTTTATTTTACAATGTGTGTTAGCGATGTTTGCGGAAGATAGACAACTGTTACCCCGTGATATGTTTGTTTCTTGTGTCCAAGATTGTATGAAAGGGGGAAGTTCCTATGATGTTCTGGGTGGTTTATTTCGGGAAATGAATCAACCAGGAAAAACCCCAGCGGGACGTTATCAAGGAGTTGATTATTTTAACGGGGGTTTATTTTCTCGAATTGATGCAATTGAATTAACGAGGGAAGAATTAAATTTTTTAGATGTGTCTGCGCGAGAAAATTGGAGTAAAGTCCGTCCGGCTATTTTTGGGAATTTATTTGAAGGGAGTATATATAAGGAAGAACGTCACGCGAGAGGAATCCATTACACTTCTGAAGTGGATATTATGAAAATTGTCCGTCCCACAATTAGCCGTTATTGGGAAGAGAGAATTGAGGAATCAGGGACAATTAAAGAACTTTCAAAACTGCAAATAGAATTACAAAGTTATCGAGTTTTAGATCCTGCTTGTGGTTCGGGTAATTTTCTTTATATCGCATATCAGGAATTGAAGAGAATTGAAATCTTGCTATTAGAGAAAATGCAATCTTTGCGTAAGTCTAAGGATAAACAATTGCAAATGGGTTTAGTGACACCTTTGCAATTTTATGGAATGGATACAAATCCCTTTGCGGTGGAATTAGCGCGGGTGACATTAATGATTGCGCGGAAGATTGCGATTGATAATTTACAATTAACTGAACCTGCTTTACCTTTGGATACTTTGGATAGTAATATTCTTTGTCAAGATGCTTTATTTTGTGAATGGGTAAAAGCTGATGCTATTATTGGAAATCCGCCATTTTTAGGTGGTAAAAACATGAGAATGGATTTAAATGATGAATATGTAGATAGAATTTTCCAACATTTTCCGAGAGTTAAAGATTCCGTAGATTTTTGTGCTTATTGGTTTCGGTTAGCGCACGATAAAATTGATGAAAAAGGCAGAGTTGGTTTAGTTGCGACTAATTCCATAAGTCAAGGTAAAAGTAGAATTGCTGCTTTAGATTATATTACTCAAAATGGCGGTTATATTCATGAAGCTGTTTCTACACAACCTTGGTCTGGTGCTGCGAAAGTTCATGTGAGTATTGTCAATTGGTGTAAAGATAAACCGGAAAAGTATTATTTAGATGATCTTGTAGTTTCACAAATTAATTCTTCTCTAAAATCTAGTATTGATGTTTCTCAAGCTGCGCGGTTACAAGCAAATCTCAATCAATGCTTTCAGGGTATCATTCCTGTGGGAAAAGGATTTTTTGTAACTGAACAACAGGTTACAAATTGGATAAAAGCAGATGTAAAAAATCAAGATGTTCTTAAACAATCTATTTCAGCACAAGATTTAACAGATAATCCTCAAGGTACACCAAAAAGATGGATTGTTGATTTTAATGATATGAGTCTTGAGGACGCTAGTGATTATAAATTACCTTTTGAACACATTAAAACCTATGTTAAATCTGAACGTGATAATAATCGAGATGAAAAAGCTAAAAATTACTGGTGGAAATTCCTACGTCCTCGTCCAGACCTGAGAAAAGCTATAGAATTTTTACCATTTTATTTTGCAGTTCCTTGTCATTCTAAATGGTTTATTTTTTCACGAGTTAATAAGCATTGGCTACCTAATAACTCTATTACTGTTCTTGCCTTAGATGATTTTTATATATTAGGAATTATCACATCTAATATACATCGTGTTTGGGTAGACGTGCAAGGTTCAACTTTAAAAGGTGACACTCGTTACACTCACAATACTTGTTTTGAAACCTTTCCATTTCCGCAAATAGCAGACATAAAAATAGTCCAACAAATCCGCAGCAAAGCCGAAGAACTGCATCAATATCGCACTCAACAAATGGAAACAAAACAATGGGGAATCACCACATTATATAATAAATTCTTCAACGAACCCAGCAGCCAACTTTATCAACTGCATCAACAATTAGATAAACTGGTAATGACAGCTTATAACTTTCAAGCCAATGATGATATTTTAGAAAAACTGCTGATATTGAATTTAGAATTAGCTGAAAAAGAAAAACAGGGAATCAAAATTATTGGACCTAGTTCACCCAATTAGAACAAGTATCACCTTGCAGATTATAGTGGTGAGGGTAAAGCAAAAGCTTATTAGTGTCAAATTAACGTAAAACCCATAGCCCGACTGGGAATTTACTTCTGGACGGGCGTGTCAGCTAAACAAATAAGCCATCTATCTATAGCTGTGATTAGCAGTGGATATACATATATCTAAATTAATTGTCACTAAAAAAGGGTAAAAATAAAGAAAAGAATCTTTGTATAACCCATGCAGCTTTTCGAGCAACTCAATTTTACCGTTCCTTTGTTGGCAACTGCCACAGAAACCGCAGACAGTTCTATGGTATTAGCCGCTGTGCTACTGAGTTTAGTAGTCATTTACTTTGCCAGCAAAGTTGGTGGAGAATTATGCAACAAAGTCGGCTTACCCGCAGTTTTAGGTGAACTTCTCGGTGGTGTAGTTATCGGTGTCTCTGTACTCCATCTGTTAGTATTTCCAGAAGGTGGTACAGACGCTTCTAATTCCTTAATCATGACTTTCCTGCAACTCACCGCTGGGTTAACCCCAGAAGCCACACCCCAGGTATTTGCAGCGCAGTCCGAGGTGGTTTCGGTTTTATCAGAATTGGGTGTAATTATCCTCCTGTTTGAAATTGGCTTAGAATCCAACCTCAAAGACCTCATGGCTGTTGGTGTTCAAGCCTTCGTGGTGGCTACAGTTGGGGTAATAGTCCCCTTTGCAGCGGGTACAGTGGGATTAATGACCATATTTGGGATTAGTGCCATTCCCGCGATTTTCGCTGGTGCAGCTTTGACAGCAACCAGTATTGGAATTACGTCCAAAGTGCTTTCCGAATTAGGACAGTTGAACTCCAAAGAAGGGCAAATTATTCTCGGTGCAGCGGTCATTGATGATGTTTTGGGAATTATCGTTCTGGCGGTAGTTGCCAGTTTAGCCAAAGATGGTGTAGTTGATGTCGTTAACGTCGTTTATTTGATTATTAGTGCGAGCGCTTTTCTAATTGGAGCGATAGTTTTTGGTAATGTCTTTAATAAATCATTTGTAGCGATCGCTGATAAACTCAAAACCAGAGGGGAATTAGTCATCCCCGCCTTCATTTTTGCCATAATCATGGCTTACTTCGCCTCTGTCATCCATTTAGAGGCAATTCTTGGGGCTTTTGCCGCCGGGTTAGTTCTCGAAGAAACCGACAAACGCAAAGAACTGCAAAAGCAAGTTATCCCCATTGCTGATATGTTAGTTCCCGTCTTCTTCGTCACCGTCGGGGCAAAAACTGATTTAGGAGTCTTAAATCCAGCCATTCCCACCAATCAAGAAGCCTTAATCATGGCAACTTTCCTGATTACAGTTGCCATCATCGGTAAAGTAGTGACAGGCTTAACAGTATTTGGTCAACCGGGGATTAACCGCTGGGCTATTGGTGTGGGGATGATTCCCAGAGGTGAAGTCGGCTTAGTATTTGCTGGTGTCGGTGCAGCTAGTGGTGTCCTCTCAAAACCATTAGGAGCAGCAATTATTATGATGGTTATTATTACCACATTCATCGCTCCTCCCCTGTTAAGATTTGTATTTCCAGAATCAAACGCCGCCACAAATTTAGACAGCAATTCTGGCAAAACATTAGCAGTAGAAACACCACAATCTCTCATCACCACAAAAGATGATTAGTAACTTGAATTTCACCGCAAATTCTGCTGTAAATCTCACAGAAGATAGGTGAAAATTTTCTCTGCTGTGGTTTCTACATTTAGTAGACAAGGAGGTTGGAAGAAACTTTTATCATCCAATCTCCGTCTCCTGTAATCTTAAAACCCTCTAATTTGTAAAATGGTTATTATTTCTACCTTTAATTGAATTTACTTTTGGTTTTATAAAACTTTCCTTGTTTCCCATTCTATTCGCCTTGATAATGTTTTGTATTCCTACTTTTTTTCAGGACGGTTTTTACAGATTGAAGATGTTTTTAGTAATTATGGAGAATCACCCGCCAAACTATGTCAGTGATTGACAGTGGTGGGTATTTTTTGTATGTGCTTATATCGGTAAATATTTGATGATTAATTATTAATTTAGCCAAGGAGAAAAAACTGTGAAAATACAATGGTTAATACCTGCTACCTTTGGTACTGTACTGATGCTATCATCGCCAACCTTAGCGGCAAAATTAGAATCTTGGCGATTTGATCGTCATCAAAATCTATTAGAAATTAATACAAATGGTGCTATCAAACCACAAGCACAATTAGTTTTTAATCCTACTCGCTTAGTAATTGATTTACCAGGTGTTAAATTTGGCCGTTCCCAATTAACTCAACAAATAGGCGGAGGAATTCGGGAAATTCGCATTGGTCAATTTGATGAACAAACAACACGAATAGTTTTAGAAATAAGTCCTGGTTATACTTTAGATCCTCAACAAGTAAAATTTGTCGGTAAAAGTGCTAATCGCTGGACAGTAAAGTTACCAAAATTAGAATTTGATGCCAACTCAACAGCTAATAACAATAATAATAATAATTACAACCTAGTCGACATAGACTCCCAGGCAAAACCTGAATTTTCACCAATTACTAGAATTACCAGCAGTAATAAAGGTACAACTCAACTTGAAAGTTTGCAAATTACTGGTGATGGCTTTTTTATCCGCACTAATGGCGGTAATCCTCAAACTAGAATCATGAGAAGCCGGGATAAAAACACAGTATTTATTGACATTTTTGATGCAACCTTATCACCCAATTTAACACAAGGAAATTTGGCAGTTAATAAACATGGTGTGGACAATATTGGATTTACCCAATCGCAAACAACACCAACATCTGTCCGCATGACGTTAAAAATCGCCACAAATAGTCCCGACTGGCGAGTAACCTCCAGTAGCAGCGGTTTAATCATCCTCCCCACCAGAGGAATTATCAATACACCTGAAAATGAGAATTTTCCCCCCACCAGAAACAATAACGGCTCAATTGCGACAATAGAATCTATAGAACTTGCTGACAACGGCACACAATTATTAATTAAAGCCGACCAAGTTATATCCGCTACCACAGGTTGGGATAAAAGTTCTGGTTTGTTCCGTATCACCATTCCCAATGCCAAATTAGCCAACGAAGTTAAAGGCCCTACTCTTGATGCTAATAGTCCCATTCTTAAACTCCGTCTGCAATCACAACCGCCCAATACTGTAGTTCTCTTAATTCAACCTGCATCAGGTGTTACACTAGGTGTACTCAATCAGGTAGGAGATCAACTTCTGGCTCTAAAACTGCAACGGTATCGTCAGATTAGACCACCTATGAATTTACCCCCTTTATTACCACCCAGACAACAACTACCTGACCTCAAACCCAGACAACCACGAACTACCCCAAGGCGCGACCTTCGTCAAGGCAAAATAGTGGTTATAATTGACCCCGGACATGGCGGTAAAGACTCAGGGGCAATTGGTATCGGTGGAGTGCTGGAAAAGGATGTTATTTTACCAATTAGCAAAAGGATTGCCAAAGTTTTGGAACGAAACGGTATCCAAGTAATTATGACGCGAGACTCTGACTATTTTGTCACTCTCCCAGGACGAGTGACAATGGCACAACGGGCTAATGCTGATCTATTTGTCAGTATCCACGCTAATTCGGCAGGTGCAAGTCGTCCAGAAGTTAGTGGCTTAGAGACTTATCATTACGATAGTGGTTTAACACTTGCTCAAATTGTCCACAGTAAAATTCTGCAAAGTCTTAATGTCAGAGATAGGAAAGTGCGGAAAGCTAGATTTTATGTTCTTCGCAAAACTTCTATGCCCTCAATTTTAGTAGAAACTGGTTTCTTAACTGGTAGAGACGATGTCGCCAAACTGAGAACTTCAGCTTATCAAAATCAAATGGCCGAGGCGATCGCCCAAGGCATACTTCAGTATTTAAAGTCAAGATAAGTGTTTCTTATCTCTTGCCTATTCCCTTTTTTTGATAAACCGATTGTATGCTAAAATTCTACGCCATTAGCCGTGTCTTACTACCAACACCAACATCTTTTACTTGAACAAAGTTAAATTTGCAGCGGTCATGGTCTGAAGATTACCCCATAAGTCGAGATATTGACAAATCCCATAAATAGGAATCAGGAGAAAGGATTGTGAAACTACATTGGTTAATACCTAGCACTTTTGGAACGGTCTTCATCCTATCTTCGCCCGCTTTTGCCGCGAAATTAGAATCTTGGCGGTTTAATACTAATCGAAACCACTTAGAAATTAACACATCTAGCCCTGTCCAACCCCAAGCCCAACTCATTTTTAACCCCACACGCTTAGTAATTGACTTACCAGGAACAGAACTAGGCCGCCCGTCCGTAACCCAACAAATTGGCAGCAAAATCCGCACCATTCGTGTCGGTCAATTTGATCACCAAACAACACGCTTAGTAATCGAACTAGCCCCTGGTTACACCTTCAACCCCAACCAAGTCAAATTTGTTCCCATCAGTGGCAAACGTTGGCTAGTAGAACTACCACAACCGGAAGTTGCCTCTGGACAAACTGGAGAACCATCACTACCTCCAACAACATCCGATACATCACCTGAACCAACACTAGACCCCAGAAGTATTTACAACGTAGTCACCAATCGAGAAACCACCCCAGGGTTAGTGCAAATTGAGAAATTGCGAGTCACAGGTGACGGCTTTTTCATTAGCACCAGTGGTGGCAATCCTCAACTGCAAATCAATCGCAGTCAAGATAATCGCTCTGTCAATATTGATATCATTGGCGCAGCCTTATCACCAAATATGGGACAACGGGATCTATTAATTAATCGCTATGGAGTCCGTCGTATCCAATTTAGCCAACTATCCAGCAGTCCATCTGCTGTTCGCATGACCTTACAGTTAGATAATACTAGTCGCAATTGGCAAGCATTAGCTAGTGGTAACAGTGGTTTTATCGTCATCCCAGATCGTTTGGCTAAATTACCTGAGAATAACCAATTATCCGCACCATCACTGAGTGACTCCCCCGCAATTATTCAATCTGTAGAACTTGGTGGCAATGGTACACAATTACTAATTAGAGCAGACCAAGCCATATCTGCCACCACTGGCTGGGATAGAAGCTCAGGTCTATTTCGCATTACCATTGCCAATGCCAAATTAGCTAATCAGGTCAAAAGTCCGGCCTTTACTAACAACAGCCCTCTTCTTAAAGTCCGTTTCCAACCCCAATCTGACAATACTGTAATTGTTCTTGTGCAACCTGCATCTGGTGTTAGCTTTGGCACACTCAGTCAAGTTACATCTCAATTATTAGCACTACAATTACAAACTAATCTCCGCGCTCAACGTCCTCCAATTTTACCACCTGAATTTCCTGGATCACAAGATCCTCCAGGTTCTATTACACCACCTTTGCAAACAAGACCTCAGCCCCGTCTACCTGTTCCTCATGGCAAAGTTTTAGTAGTTATTGATCCGGGACATGGCGGTAAAGATTCTGGCGCTCCTGGACTGGGTGGTTTGCTAGAAAAGGATGTTGTTCTACCCATTAGTACAAAACTGGCAAGAATTTTAGAACAAAATGGTATCCAAGTTGTCCTCACCCGAGATGCTGACTTCTTTGTAGAACTTCAAGGACGGGTGGGTATAGCCAAGCGTGTTAATGCGACTCTATTTGTCAGTATTCACGCTAATGCTGTGGACAATCGCCCTGATGTCAATGGTTTAGAAGTTTATTATTACGATAGTGGTTATGCTTTAGCAGATACTGTTCGGCAAGCCATTCTCCAAAATATTAGTACCCTGAAGAATCGAGGCACTCGTAAAGCTAGATTTTATGTGCTGAGAAAAAATACTATGCCTGCTATTTTAGTAGAAACAGGCTACATGACCGGTCGGGAAGATAATCCTCGTTTAGGATCACCAGAATACCAAAGTCGTATGGCTGAGGGCATAGCTAATGGTATTCTGAATTATTTAAAACAAAGGTAATGTAGCAGGAGTCAGGAGTCAGGAGTCAGGAGGAAGAAGAAAATAACCCCAATTCCTAATTCCCAATTCCCTGCTGAATGTGGGTTAACATCTCAAAATCTAAATTAATATTTGCTGTGTATTCATCTTCTATTTTTGATACTTTTTCCCCTCAAGAACCTCAACGCGCTCCCATTGGGGTATTTGACAGTGGAGTTGGCGGACTAACTGTACTGCGACAAATCTATCAACAACTTCCCAATGAATCAATTATTTATGTAGGGGATACAGCCCGTCTTCCCTATGGTATTCGTTCCCAAACAGAAATACTCCAATTTGTCCGAGAAATCCTCCATTGGATGCAGCAGCAACAGGTGAAAATGGCAATTATGGCCTGTAACACCAGTTCGGCTTTAGCATTAGATATTGTCCGTCAAGAGTTTAATTTCCCCATTTTAGGAGTGATTCTCCCAGGTGCAAGGGCAGCAGTCCAACAAGGACAACGGATTGGTGTGATTGCTACTCCAGCTACGGCTCAAAGCAATGCCTATCGTCAAGCTATTTTAGAAATTCAATCCAATGTCCAAGTCTGGCAAGTCAGTTGCCCAGAATTTGTCCCACTCATTGAACAAAATCGCATCCACGATCCTTATACTATGGAAATAGCCAAAACCTATCTAGAACCTTTGATTCAGAAAGAAATAGATACTTTAGTTTATGGTTGTACCCATTATCCCCTTTTGTCGCCGATCTTGCGATCGCTCCTTCCCCAGCAAGTCCAGCTAATTGACCCAGCTGTTCATGTTGCCGCCGCTTGCTCTCAAGAATTGGATCTACTAGGGATCAAGAATACTCATCCACCACTGCCTACTCGCTTCGCTGTCAGCGGCTGTTCCCAGCAATTTACCCAATCTAGCTTACAATGGTTGGGCTATACCCCAATGGTAGAACAGGTATGTTTTGCTGATACTGTCCTCTCTTAAAGTCAGTGGTCAGTTGTCAGTGGTAATTTACTAATGACCAATGACCAATGACCAATGCAAGTTGCTTTCATTGACTATTGACAGCTTGAGTTACATTTGTAGTTAATTCTCGTTGCTGCTTATATTTATCCTTAACAGAATCAGACCCGCCTTGAGAAATATTCTTTTTGCTTGCTCGCTTTGCTAAAGCCAACAACAAGTACACACTAAACAAATAGCCAGCAGCTAAAATAAATATCATCATAGGCATATTTCTGTAAATCATTGTTCCACCATCTTTAATTACTAGGGAATATAAAGTTGCATACAAAACCAGCAGAACTCAATTAATCAAGCACACCCTTGATAAATGTAGTTAGCTATACAAAACACTCCAGTCGAAAACTAATTTTCTCTGGTCAATCAATCTATTTTCTTTAATATCAACTTTCCCAGGCTATACATCCGACAGCAGCAAATTTACTCGACAGCAAACTTCAGCCGCGCTCATCAGCAGTCTACCCAGCCTGTGTTATTGACCTCACACCAATTTAAATAAATGTACGCTAATACCCAACGTGCGTTGAATACGTTGAGTTAGTTCCATAACTGGAAAGGCACAATTCAGATCAAAAGGCACGGTCATTGCCTAGAATGTAGGAATTATTCCTATTTTCTCTTTGGCGACGAGTTATTTTAGACTCACAACGCTATTACGTAAAATCACCATAAGATGGTTTTACTTTGGAAGTGAATAATCTGAAAAATTTAATATCTCTAGGTATTAGCCTAACACAGCCAAACTGAATTTGAAGCTAATTTCTGGACTAAATTTAAAAATTTTTTCTTGCTGACCGCCAACTTGAAATTGCCGTCAATGCGTGTTATTTTATTTACATTAAAGTTCTTATTACTACGCGATTTATTAATTGACAAATTTGGCAAGAACTACTAAATCTTAAGACAATCTTTAATTGTAACACATTCATAATCCAATGTGTGAATAACGCAATAGATATTAAAAATCATCTTGCTGAAGGAAAACTTTGCGCCGACACTGGGTTATCTTAAAATTAAAGAATATGTAAACTTTCGTAACCTAAGTCAGAGTCCGCCTATCCATGACCCCAGCCACCTCCCTGTTTACCCCTGTGGAAGCAGACCTGCAAATACTAGCAGATAACCTTAAACAGCTAGTTGGAAATCGCCACCCCATTCTCTATGCCGCAGCCGAACACTTATTCGGTGCTGGGGGGAAGCGAATCAGACCTGCAATAGTGCTACTTATATCGCGGGCAACCATGCTAGAAGAAGATATTACCGCACGTCACCGACGACTGGCAGAAATTACAGAAATGATTCACACAGCCAGTCTAGTCCATGATGATGTAGTAGATGAATCAAATGTTCGGCGCGGTGTACCGACTGTACATAGTTTGTTTGGTAATCGCATTGCTGTGCTTGCAGGGGATTTTCTCTTTGCTCAATCCTCTTGGTATTTAGCAAATCTAAATAACTTGGATGTTGTTAAACTGCTTTCTGAAGTAATTATGGATTTAGCCGCTGGAGAAATCCAACAAGGGCTAAATCGTTTTGATGCTAGTCTTTCTACGGAAACCTATCTACAAAAAAGCTATTACAAAACAGCCTCATTAATTGCCAACAGTTCTAAGGCTGCTGGATTGATTAGTGAAACATCCCTAGAAACTGCCGAACAGTTGTATAGTTATGGTCGCCATTTAGGTCTTTCCTTTCAAATAGTAGATGATATTCTTGATTTCACCGGTTCAACAGACACCCTGGGTAAACCAGCGGGTTCTGACCTCAAAAGTGGCAATCTGACAGCACCGGTTTTATTTGCCTTAGAAGAAAAACCCTACTTAGAAGTCCTGATTGAACGAGAGTTTGCCCAGGAAGGGGATTTAGAGCAAGCACTGGCGCTAATCCATGATAGTCGAGGTATCCAAAGAGCGAGAGAATTAGCTGCTCACCATGCTACGTTAGCCACCGAGTCTATCGGTATTTTAGAACCATCAGCATCACGGGAAGCACTGATGAATTTGACCGACTATGTACTAAGTCGGCTCTACTAAGAAAAAGTTAAGGCGATTCAAGATTTGGGATTGTGGATATTAAATTTCCTAAATCCCAAATTTAGTTAGGCAATATTGGGAGGAACTGTTTTTTGGGCTTTAAATTGCTGTAATTGTTGCTGGATCAGCTTTTCTAGCTCAGAACGCCGCACTTCTACAGTATTGGTTAAATTTCCCGGTGTTTCTATAAAAACTATGCTGTGTACTGGTTTCAGGGCTACCAATTGGAATAAAATTTGAGTAACATCCATGAGGGTTGGCAGCAAGTAAGGGTCACGCCCAGCATCTGAGATTAGGGAAACATCTTGTATGGTAGGGAAAGCGTAAATAACTTGCTTTTCTATTCCTGGATTTGCGCGATTGCTCAATGTAGTTAAAACCCAATCTTGCTCAGAATTTTGGAGAATAAAGTATTGGTAGTGGTTTAACTTTTGGGCAATGGCGACTAATACAGGGGCGATTGATACCATAATCTGTGGTGTCACGCCATCCTGGGGTGCATTGTCTATCAGCAATTGAATTTGTGCTTCTAAATCCATCATGATTTGTAAATGACTTTTGGATAATGGCTAAAACATGAGCAGGAAAATATCCCACCAAATTGGGATTTGTCAAGTTCAATCTGCCTATGCCACATATCCTCACTGTAAATTGGTTTGCGTTTGACTTGTACACAAAAACCATGAAACTATTATCCAAAGTCTAGCAAGTCGTGTCCAAAGTATGTTAGGGTCTTTTTGAGAACTGGGACTATGAATTCAACAGCAATCGCAACTAATCAGGGGAAAATTTCTATCAGCGTGGAGGTCATCTTTCAATTCCTATTTAGGGAACTTCAACAGTCAACTAAGGCTTCGGAGCAAAATTGTCACGATGTGTCGGTGAGAATTACTAACGAAGTTTTGCGGATTTGTAATGAAAGTAAACGCATTCAAACTTCCGGGTCTGTAGAAAGTTCAGCCATGAGCCTAGCTAAACATCGGTTACAACAGTGTATTCGATATTATCAGTTAGGTTCAAGTCGTGGAAGGGTAGAACTACACAGCACACTGAGTGCCATTGTTTACCGTTATATTAATCCGCCTCACAAGCAATTAAGCTATCAAGGGCGGTTAACTATCATTGAAGATTTTCTCCAGAGTTTTTATCTGGAGGCTTTAAGTGCCTTTAGAAGGGAAAACCAATTAGGTCTGACCTATCGCCCCCAGACTCTTTTAGAATTGGGAGAATACATGGCATTTACCGAACGATATGGTAAACGTCGGATTCCACTCCCTGGAAGACAGCAACAGCTAATTATTTTGCGGGCGCAAACTTTTTCCAAACAGCAGCCGCTAGAAACAAGTGTAGATATAGAACAGGCATCAGAGGGTGGTAGTGGTGAGTTTGACGGTTCTTGGGAAGAACCAGCTATCCATCAGTTGCGCTCGGCTATGGCTATGCAGCCCGAACCAGAAGAAGATACCCTGCGCTCGGTTGTGATTACTGAATTAATAGATTATTTAGAAGAAAAAGAACAATCTGACTGTGCTGATTACTTTGCTCTGCGTCTTCAGGATTTATCAGCACCAGAGATTGAGTCAATTTTAGGTTTAACATCTCGACAGCGTGATTACTTACAGCAACGGTTTAAATATCATTTAATTCGGTTTGCTCTTTTACATCGTTGGGAGTTGGTACATGAGTGGTTAGAAGTTTCTTTACCTACTAATTTGGGTTTAACTCCGATTCAATGGGAAACTTATCTGGCACAGCTAGATGATAAACAAAAGTCCATCTTAGATTTGAAGCAGCAAGGAAAACCTGACGAGCAAATATCTAAGACATTAGGCTTATCAATGGCACAATTACAGAAACGTTGGTTTAAGATTTTAGAACAAGCCTGGGAAATTCGGAATTCTTTAGTGTCCGGATCTAGTGCATCTACCCATGAATGGTGACTTGTGAATCTTCACAAAATGATCAACTTGCTTGGGTATTGAAAAATTATAACTTCAACACTTACGGGTATAGCTTGTTATAATGTGAGGAAACTGACGGGGTAGATATTTATCTCCAGATAGTAGCCAAATTGGTGAACTCAAATTGATAAGAAAAGCCCCAAACCTTTCAATTGGGAGAAATTCCTACTGTGCAAGAACGTTTTCAAGCTATTCTTAAGCGTCGTTTACAAGACCAAGTAGAAAAAAATCCGCCGTTGTTCCCCTGGGAAACACAATCAATGGAGTATCCCGACTGTGTAGAAGAACAATCTCTGGGTTTAGTTCCTGTTTGGGGGTGGACTGTCCACCAATCTAAGCTAAATTTGCCTATTCCTTTGCCTGAAAAAGTTTTTTGGCAATTGCTGGAAAAATGTCAGGTGTTATTGACATCTTCTTTACCCCTGGGAGCTAAGTTAGTTCAGGTGGTAGAAAGTATATTCCCTACAGATGCTCAAGCTATTAATGATTTGGCTGGGTTAGTGCTGAGAAGCTCTTATCGTTCTGCTGATACTTTGACAGCTACGGCTGATGTTGAGAGTGATTATTTTGATTTATTACCACGGCAACAAATGGCTTTGTCTTTAATGGCAGCCAAGCAGTTGTTGGAAAATTTAACTTTGCCGATTTCATTGACTCAGCCACTGGTAGAGAAACAATGGCTCACTACGGTGGGGAGTTTGAGTATTCGAGTAGAATTACGGAATTTAGGTAAATTCATAAAGTTGACGGTTCAGGGTGAATTACCTACGCCGGGGATTTTACAACTCCAGGGTAATGATACTCAAGAATTTGTGAAATCTGAGACTTCAGAAATACCAGTTATAGAGTTACAAATTGATAGAAATCAGCCAATTTATACTTTGGCAGTGGAGTTCCCTGAATTAGATCAACAGCCTTTGTTGTTGGCTATTCAGGTGAAAATCTAAGGTAATATTGCCTATCTAGGAGTTAGATGGGAGCAATGGCAACGAATGGATCATAATCTTGTTTAATTTCCTGGTTTTGAAACTTACAGCAGTTTGCGATCAAGTCCAGTACAAAAATAGCTATCTAAATAGGGTCAAAAAACAATCCACAATGATTAAACCAATTGAGAGCATTTTCATCAGTAATAGCATTAACCGCCATAGTAATTGC
>NZ_JADEVZ010000052.1 GCF_015207875.1 Dolichospermum sp. LEGE 00240 | reverse complement strand
ACAAATTTACACAACTAACCCTAGAGGAGATTCAAAAAATGCTTAATCTCAAAGAGGCTGATATTACTCAAACCCGGTTTTATCAAGAGGTGTTAGAAATTGGTGAGAAAAAAGGTTTACAACAAGGAGAAGCAAATCTGACTATACGCCAGTTAAAACGCCGTTGTGGTAATTTAACTCCTATTCAAGAGGAAAAAGTGCGATCGCTCACCATTCCTGAATTAGAATCTTTAGGAGAGGCATTATTGGATTTTCAAAATATGTCAGATTTGGAAAATTGGTTACAAGATAATCGCCGTTGATCTTGAAAGCGATCGCTAATTTATAAAATCTCAAATTAGTCACTGGGGAAATTCTTTAACCTTCACTCTATAAATAAAATAAGAACATCAGATCCCCGACTTCTCTAAGAAGTCGGGGATCTGAAACTGTTGATCTTGAAAGCGATCGCTAATTTATAAAATCTCAAATTAGTCACTGGGGAAATTCTTTAACCTTCACTCTATAAATAAAATAAGAACATCAGATCCCCGACTTCTCTAAGAAGTCGGGGATCTGAAACTGTTGATCTTGAAAGCGATAGCGAAGCGCTGCTGCAAGCAGTTCGCTTGGTTAAATGAAACTCTTTAGCAGGTATCAATTATTCAGATGAGTTAAGCAAAATGTACTGGCAATAAAGATGACATTTGAATCAGAATCTCTAAACTTAACGAACTATACTAAACACGGGTGAGATTTAAACTTTTGCCAAATGACAAAGAACCCAGATGTGTAGGGGTAAAGCAAAAGCTTAATGGTGCAAAATCTTCATCCCGCAAGGAACTCAAGTTCCTTGCTAATAGCGAAAGTAATCTTTTAGATGACTAAATACTAGGAAAATTCATTACTCCCGGTTCGCTCATTTTTTTTGGAGTTCGAGAAATTGCCAAAAAAATAGAAAATCTAGGTTTCGTAATGGTTTTAGCGATTTCCCGAAATTTAGCTTGAACTACCCTCGGTGCTAAAAACTCTATTTTTATGCGAACTGCTTGCAGCAGCGCCTCGCTATCGCCTACGTCATAGTACATTTGAATTACAGGCTAAAACCCCTATTAAATCGTTCAGGTTTTTTCTAACTCAATTTAAAATAGGCGAACCGGGAGTCATTAGTCCGTTTTAACGGACTTGAGCTATGAGACAGGGAATTTATTCCCTGGCGGGTGTGGAAGCCAAACAAATAAGCCATCTGTAACCTAAGTTGACACCATTAAGCTTTTGCTTTACCCCTACGTTTAGAATCAAACAATCAAGCCGTTTTGAGTATACTAATTAAATTTGTGTTATTCTACTATTCATCCCTTAGAGAACAGCGATCGCAAACCTGTATAAAATCAGAGTTACAAAAAATAGATTCGATTATTGTTGTGCGAGAGTGACAGAACCGGATAGTATTGAACAGTGAGTTGGGCTTTGATGGTCTTTTTGATCTCAGTCCCTCCATGTAACCTTTTGAGGATCTCTATTAAGATCTTGATCAAGAGGCAAAAGTACAGGAAAGATCTGACCAAAATCTGGAACTTTTTCCACAAGACATCTAATATTGTCAGCAATTAGGCGATTAAAGAAATAAATATAATTGGAAGATTTTCAGGTGAGAAAACCAAGTACATTGTCTAATAAAGTTTTGTTCACCTACTTAGTGAAGACTCCTTCATTCAGTCAAGAAGTTAAAAAATTTAGTTGGGTGAGATCATTAAAATTTTATGCTAGAAAATAAAACAATTTTAATTACGGGTGGAACAGGGTCCTTTGGCAAAGTATTTGTCAGAAATATCCTAGAACGTTATCCCAATATCCCTCGTTTGGTTATTTTTAGTCGGGATGAACTCAAGCAGTTTGAAATGGCTCAAGAATTTCGAGAGCAAGACTTTCCAGGGCTGCGCTATTTTTTGGGTGATGTCCGGGATCAAAATCGCCTAAGAAGGGCTTTAGAAGGAATTGATATTGTCGTTCATGCAGCCGCATTGAAGCAAGTTCCAGCAGCGGAATACAACCCCATGGAATTTATTCATACAAATGTCCTTGGTGCAGAGAATGTAATTCAGGCTTGCTTGGATACTGATGTCAAGCGGGTGGTGGCTTTGTCTACCGATAAAGCAGCAGCGCCAATTAATTTGTACGGGGCAACTAAACTATGTTCAGATAAATTATTTATTGCAGCAAATAATATTAAGGGTAAACGAGAACTGAGTTTAAGTGCGGTGCGATATGGCAACGTTATGGGTTCTCGTGGTTCAGTAATTCCTTTTTTCCTCAACAAGCGCTATGAAGGGGTGATTCCAATTACTGATCCAAACATGACACGGTTTAATATCATGCTGCAAGAGGGGGTGGAAATGGTGCTGTGGACGATTGAGAATGGTGTGGGAGGGGAGATATTTGTGCCAAAGATTCCCTCCTACCGAATTACTGATGTAGCCAAGGCTATTGCCCCAAATTGTGAACATCGGATTGTTGGTATCCGTCCTGGGGAGAAAGTCCATGAAGAAATGATTACCAGTGCTGATTCCTTGACAACGGTAGATTTGGGTAAGTATTATGCAATTTTGCCCATAACTAACAGTTATAACGTGGAATCATATTGCGATCGCATGAACGCCACCCCAGTAAAACCAGGATTTAATTATAATTCCGGTGAAAACAGTCAGTTTATGACCGTAGAAGAGATTCGGGAGTTAATTCAAACTCATGTAGATCCAAATTTCCATGTGTAATATAAGTAGTGGGACACAATTAATTACACAATGTCATTGCGTTAGCGCAGCGTGGCGTTAGCCATATGGAACGAAGTGAAATGAGGCAATTCCAAGGGTTGTGATTGCTTCCCTTCCCTCGCAATGACTGTAAATATTTTTGCGTAAGTGTTGCGTGGCGTTAGCCATATGGAACGAAGTGAAATAAAGCAATCGCAAGGGTTGTGATTGCTTCCCTTCGCTCGCAATGACTGTAAATATTTTTGCGTAAGTGTTGCGTGGCGTTAGCCATATGGAACGAAGTGAAATGAGGCAATTCCAAGGGTTGTGATTGCTTCCCTTCCCTCGCAATGACTGTAAATATTTTTGTCCAATTACTTATCAACACCGGGCTTTTTAAAAAAATTTTATTTTATTGTGGTTTATTGTGGCATTGATCAATCTCCTGAGAAAAACTCAAACAAAATGGTTAACCCCATTTAAAATCTTCAGTACCCCGTCCTATCAGCAAATTGGGTTAACAATAAACCGGAACAAAAAGTTACTACTTTTGTCCTTTACCAGTAACCTACTAGCTGCTTTTTTAGAAACCGCCACCTTGGGGGTAATTTTTTTGGCGCTAGGGGTTCTAGAGTCTCATAAACTCCCTCACTTACCCAACCAAATAGCGTCCACATTTCCCTGGTTAGCTCAAAAATGGACTGGGGACAGCCAAACAATTTTTTTAGTCCTCATTGCCTTAGCAGTAGGGTTGCAATTAACACGCAGCCTCATGGACTATGTGAGTAAAGTAGCTACTGGAGATTTGACAGCCCGGATTCAAGCCCAGATGACAGAAACAATCTTTGCCCGGATTATTAGTCTCAGCTTTCCCTGTGCTAGTCGCTATAAAGTGGGAGACTTAAGTACCCATGTTAGTGAAGGAGGTAGCACAATTGACCTACAAATGAGAAATTGGAATCTGCTGCTGACTGGAGTGTTTTTAGTCCTAGCCTACTCAGTCACAGTCCTAGCAATTTCCGTGCCTCTGTCCGCAGTTGCAGTGTTATTGTTTATAGTTTTGATGTTTGTTCAACGCTGGTTACTGCCCCGCATTCGTGCCACTTCAGTTAAACTTTCCCATGCCCAGGTAGATGTTTCTAAAGACATGGTGGAAAATATCCAAGCCCTGCGAGTGGTGCATACCTTTGGTCGTCAAGCCCAGACAATTGAACGAGTAAGATCCCTACAGCAGGAAGTTCTAGGCTTTTTACAGCGCCAAGTACGGTTAATGTCCATTACCAGTCCCCTGAATAATAGCTTGACGATTTTAGTGGTTGCTGTGTTATTAACAGCCGGTTCACTGCTGCTGCGGCGAGAACAGTCGGCAGTGTTGCCATCTCTAGCTACCTTTATTTTGGCACTAAATCGTCTGTCTATGCAGATGCAGGGAATAGCTGGAACAATGCAGCAGTTGGCGGAATACTCAGGACGGATGTTACGCATAGATGAAATTTTATATACAAAAGATAAAGAGTTTACTCGTTCGGGCGGCGCAGAATTCACCGGACTTAAATCCGCTATCAGCTTTACTGAAGTATCCCTCCACTATGATGGAACTACCACCCCATCTCTGGTCAATGTGTCATTTAAATTACCAAGAAATTCAGTCACAGCCTTGGTGGGGGAGTCTGGGGCTGGTAAGTCCTCCATCGCAGATTTGCTGATTGGCCTATATGAACCCACATCAGGGCAAGTCTTAGTAGACGGATTGGCTTTACAATCCTATAGCTTAGAAAGCTGGCGCAAGGGACTGGGAGTGGTTGGTCAGGATACCTTTATTTTTAACCAGAGTATCTTAGAAAATATCCGCTACGGATTGCCCCAAGCAACAGCAGATGAAGTGCGAGATGCTGCTCATTTAGCTCAAGCTGATGGGTTTATCTCCTCTCTCCCCCAGGGTTATGATACGGTAGTAGGGGAGCGAGGTTATCGGCTTTCGGGTGGACAAAGACAACGGGTGGCACTGGCACGGGCAATATTAATGCAGCCGGAGATATTGATTTTAGATGAGGCTACCAGTGCTTTAGATAGTCAGTCAGAACGCTTGGTACAGGAAGCATTAAATCAGTTTGAGCGCGATCGCACCGTGTTAGTTATTGCTCACCGTCTCTCTACCATTGTCCGTGCCGACCAAATTATAGTCCTAGAAAAAGGACAAGTGCTGGAACAGGGCAATCACCAGGAGTTATTGCAACTAGATGGGAAATATGCCCATTATTGGGCGTTGCAATCAGGAGAGAAATAAAGCAATAAGTAATTAAAAAAAATACCCAAAAATTTCTTGTGGTGCGGGCATCTTGCCTGCAAATCATCAAGGACAGGCCTGCTAATCATCAAGGACAGTCCTGCTAATTATCAAGGACAAGCCTGCTAATCATCAAGGACAAGCCTGCTAATCATCAAAGACAGGCAGGATGCCTGTCCCACAAAATGTGTAATTAATTCTGTTTCACTACTTGCTATTCACTCCTTTTAGGGATTTCCAATTAAAAAAAATACCCAAAAATTTCTTGTGGTGCAGGCATCTTGCCTGCTAATTATCAAAGACAGTCCTGCTAATTATCAAGGACAAGCCTGCTAATTATCAAGGACAAGCCTGCTAATTATCAAGGACAAGCCTGCTAATTATCAAGGACAAGCCTGCTAATTATCAAGGACAAGCCTGCTAATTATCAAGGACAGGCAGGATGCCTGTCCCACAAAATTGGGTAACTTATTTTTTGGTGTTCCCTTAGTAACAGTAAAATTACTTATGGATATCACAAAACGTCAATATTAGTTTCTAGGGTTGATTTTTAACATCTTTCTAAGTTTTCAGTTTTATGAACTATATTCCCTACGGACGGCAAAATATTAATCAGCAAGATATTGATGCCGTGGTCAGCGTTTTACAGTCAGATTGGTTAACCCAAGGACCAGCGATCGCTCGATTTGAAAACTTAGTAGCTGAATACTGTGGGGTAAAATATGCAGTGGCGGTGGCTAGTGCTACAGCGGGGTTACATATTGCCTGTTTAGCTGCGGGGTTAAGTTCTGGTGATAGACTGTGGACTGTACCTAATACCTTTGTAGCTTCTGCTAACTGTGGTTTGTACTGTGGTGCGGAAGTGGATTTTGTGGATATTGATCCTCAAACCTATAATCTCAGTATTCCCGCCCTAGCTGACAAATTAGCCCTAGCAGCAGAACGGGGGAAATTACCTCAAGTTGTGGTTCCAGTCCATTTTGCTGGGCAATCCTGCGACATGAAAGCGATCGCTGAGTTGTCACAAAAGTATGGCTTTCAGGTGATTGAAGACGCAGCCCATGGTATAGGTGGACGTTATGGCGATCGCCCCATTGGTTGTTGTCAGTTTTCCGATTTGACTGTATTTAGTTTCCACCCAGTTAAAATCATCACTACTGCCGAAGGAGGCATGATTTTAACCAATCGTCAAGACCTCTATGAACAGTTGATCCGGCTGCGGAGTCATGGTATTACCCGCGATCCTCGCTTTATTCAGGGAGATTCCCCAGGACCTTGGTACTATCAGCAGTTGGAGTTGGGTTATCATTACCGGATGACTGATTTACAAGCCGCTTTGGGTGCAAGTCAGATGGAAAGGTTGGATACCTTCGTCAAGGGTCGTCATGAGTTGGTAGCAAGATATAATATTGGCTTGCAAGATTTACCTGTTACTAGGCCTTATCAACATCCTGATACCTATTCCAGTTGGCATTTATACGTAATTCGGTTACAACGCCATTCCATCAATCGCTCCCATCGAGAAGTATTTGAGGCACTCAGAACCGCAGGAATTGGAGTCAATGTACATTATATTCCTGTTCACACCCAGCCCTATTATCAGCAATTGGGATTTAAGCAGGGTGATTTTCCTGAGTCTGAATCTTATTATCAGGAGGCGATTAGTTTGCCGCTTTATTATGATTTGACTGAAGACAATCAAAATTATGTTATTAAGACGTTAGGGGAGATTTTACAATAGGAAGATAATAAGTAATTGGACAAAAATATTTACAGTCATTGCGAGCGAAGGGAAGCAATCACAACCCTTGGAATTGCTTCATTTCACTTCGTTCCCTATGGCTAACGCCACGCTGCGCTAACGCCATGACATTGTGTAATTAATTCTGTCTCACTACTTATCCAGAGATATCTTGACCTGATGGAGAGTCAACATGAGTGACACATTGTATGAATCTGACTTTTATAGCTGGGCGCATCAACAATCAGATTTACTGCGTCAGGAGAAATTTGAGCAGTTAGACTTATCTCATCTGATCGAGGAGCTAACAGATTTGGGTAATCGTCATTACGATCAGTTAGAGTCAAGGTTGATGCAGTTAGTGGCGCATTTGCTCAAATGGCAGGTGCAACACTGGCGACGTTCTAACAGTTGGCGAGCGACAATTCGCGTACAGCGAACATCAATTGACAAGTTGCTGCGTCGTAATCCTGGGTTAAAGTCCCGTCTCAATGAAGCCTTAGTAGAAAGTTGGTCTGAAGCTAGAGATTTAGCGATCGCAGAAACTGATTTACCCGATGAAAATTTCCCTGAAACTTGTCCTTTTAAACTAGATGAGATTATCAATCCAGATTTCTGGCTAGGTCACAAGACCGTTGAATCATAATTATTTATATATAAACATTAAATTCAAAAGTAATGAAAACCATCACTATTATCCAAGCCAGAATGGGGTCAACTAGATTACCAGGAAAGGTAATGAAAAGACTCTGCGATCAAACGGTTTTAGCTCATGTTGTAACCAGAGTTAAGGCTTGTAGTAGAATTGATGAGATTATTGTAGCAACAACTACATCAACCCATGATAATTGTCTTGTTGAAGAAGCGGAAAAATTAGGAGTAAAATGGTTTAGAGGCAGCCAAGATAATGTTTTAGAAAGATATTATTTAGCAGCTAAAGAACATCAAGCAGACACTGTAATCAGAGTTACTTCTGATTGTCCTTTATTAGATGTAGAAATTCTTGATCAGCTATTATCCTATTTTCAGGAAGAAAATAGCAATGGTCTAAATATTGACTATTTAAGTAATTCATTAAAACGCAGTTTTCCGAGAGGATTAGATGTAGAAATATTTACTTATAGCGCTTTAGAATTAGCTTATAATTCTGCCACTAAAGATTATGAAAAAGAACACGTTACCCCTTATATTCAAGAAAATCCAGATATCTTTTCTTTGCATAACTTAAATAATGATGATGATTTATCTTATCATCGCTGGACTTTAGACACTCCAGAGGATTATGAATTAATTAAAATTATTTATGATAATTTATATGATAAAGATCCTTTGTTTGGGATGGATAGTATACTAAAATTTTTGGGAGAAAATCCCGATCTCATTAATATTAATGCTCATATTAAACAAAAACAACTAGGAGAATAAAAATGACCAATTTTAAAACCGAACAAGAGAATTTTTGGGCTGAAAGTTTTGGCAATGAATACGTAGATAGAAATGCTAATATTAACTTAGTTTCTGCTAATCTAGCTCTTTTTTCTCAGATTTTCAGACAAACTCAACGGATAGATTCAGTTATTGAATTTGGTTCTAACATCGGATTAAATTTATTAGCTATTAGTCAATTATTGCCTAAAGCCCAACTATCTGCTGTTGAAATTAATCAAAAAGCTGTTGACCAAATGGCAAAAATGGGGGGGGGGGGAAGGTTAATATTTATACTCAATCAATTTTAGATTTTCAAGTTGATTTTCAAAGAAATTTTGTTTTAATTAAGGGAGTTTTAATTCACATAAATCGTGAATACTTAAATCAAGTTTATGACTTATTGTATCAAACTAGTAATAAATATATTTGTATTTGTGAATATTATAATCCCACGCCTGTAGAAGTTTCTTATCGAGGTCATCAAGGAAAATTATTTAAGAGAGATTTTGCCGGAGAAATCATGGATAAATTTAATGATTTAGAATTGATTGATTATGGTTTTGTATATCACCGTGACTATCAATTTCCTCAAGACGATATGAATTGGTTTTTGTTGAAAAAGTCTAACCTTGTCTGATGAATATAATTATCCGTGCTGACGCATCTACCCAAATGGGTACAGGTCATGTCATGCGCTGTTTAGCACTTGCCCAGGCTTGGCAAACTGATGGTGGACAAGTTTACTTCTGTACCCACAAAGATTTCCCCGTCACCCTCGCCCAAAGACTGGCAACTGAGGGCATAAATAGGCTGGAAATCTCACCATTACCCGGATCTTTGGCAGATGCCCTAGAGACCATTACCTGTTGTCAAAATTATCACAGCCCCTGGTTAGTTCTCGATGGTTATCACTTTGATGCTAGTTATCAACAAACAATTAAAGCGGCTGGATTACAATTATTGGTAATAGATGATTATGGACACGCTGATAGTTATTGTGCTAACTTCATATTAAATCAAAATATTGATGCTGATGCTAGTCTCTATCCCCGCATCAACCCAAAAACCCAATTTCTGTTAGGGTGTGAATACACCTTGTTGCGGCGTGAATTTTGGTCATGGCGCGATCATGCTAGATATAAACTACGGAAATCCCCTCCTGGTTCATCCTTGCGAATCTTAGTTACTCTAGGTGGTAGCGATCCTGATAATGTCACACTTAAAGTCATTCAAGCTTTACAACTAGTAAACAGTGATAATTTAGAAGTTATTGTTGTTGTCGGTGGTAGCAACCCGCACTATGAGAAATTACAGGCTGAAGTTGCAAAATCCAGAATATTAATTACTTTACAACAAAATGTCACTAATATGCCTGAGTTGATGGCTTGGGCAGACATAGCGATCGCCGCAGGTGGCTCAACTAATTGGGAATTAGCATTTATGGGCTTGCCTAGTCTTGTAATCACAGTAGCGGATAATCAAAAAGAGATTACGGCAAAATTAGATCGACAAGGTGTAATTATTAATCTGGGTTGGCATGAGGATGTAACTATTGAGGGTTTGAGTTTATCAATACAAGACTTAATTGGCGATCGCCCCCATCGGGAAACCATGAGTAAAAAAGGACAGCAGTTAGTAGATGGCAATGGTGCAAAGCGCGTTGTCTCAGCGATGGTCAGTATGTTAGCTTAGTGAGTCAAACTAGCGATCGCAAAACATATAAGTAATTGGACAAAAATATTTACAGTCATTGCGACCGAAGGGAAGCAATCGCAACCCTGGCAATTGCTTCACTTCTTTCCATTGGCAATGACATTGTGTAATTAATTCTGTCTCACTACTTAGCGATCGCAAAACATATATGTTCTTGCTTTACCCCCACCCAGAGCATCAAATAATTAAGCCGTATTGAGTATAATTACTATGAAAACCGATAAATGGTTTTACGAATTATTTTTGTCCCAACCAGGGATGCTGGCAGAATTGATGCCAGGAATTGAAGAAAACTGGGAGTTCATTTATAATGCTCCTGTTGTTAAGGAGAAAGAGTTTCGACTGGATGGAGTCTTTACGCCAGTATCAAATAACCCGATGATACCAATGGTGTTTGCTGAGGCACAAATGCAGTCCGATTCAGGATTCTATGGACGGTATTTTTCCCAATTGTTTGTCCATATTAATCAATATACAGTTAAACAAGACTGGCGGGGACTGTTGATTTTACGCGATCGCAATCAAGGATTAGGCTGGGAAGTTCCCTACACAGAATTATTGGAAAAACGGGTGACTCAGCTATATTTGAGTGATCTGCGAGACCAGCAAGAACTAACCCCGAATTTGATGCTCTTACAGTTGTTGGTGACAGAAAAAGACAAAAGTGCGGTAATTGGTAGAAAGCTATTGCAGGAAGCCGACACAACAGGCGAGTTTCAAAGGCGATTGAGTTTAATCGAGACTATACTGGCTAATAAGTTCCCTGAGTTAACTAAGGAGATCATCATGAATATGCTAGACCTAGAAATTGTGGATATTACCCAATCCCGTTTTTACCAAGAGATTATTGTCGAAGGTCTTCAGGAAGGTCGCCAAAAGGGTCTTCAGGAAGGTCTTCAGGAAGGTCGCCAAAAGGGTCTTCAGGAAGGTCGCCAAAAGGGTCTTCAGGAAGGTGAGGCTAATTTAGTTATTCGTCAACTAAGACGACGACTGGGGGAATTACCAGAGAGCCAATGTTCACAAATCAAGAGTTTTCCTGTATCACAGTTGGAGTCATTAGGAGAAGCGCTGTTAGATTTTCAGGGTATTGATGATTTGGATGACTGGCTACAAAAATATACTGAATTAAGTTAATTTATAAGTATCTGCCTTAACGATACAGAGATCCCCGACTTCTCGAAGAAGTCGGGGATCTGAAACCCTCACGGTCTGCAAATCAAATATGGTTGCTATATACATGGAACAACTCAATTGAATTCACAATCATTACGCTAGAGGGTGGTTGAAAAATTCTGATTAAGACAATTACAACATTAACCAACAAACAAATGAGCAATTACATCCTGTACATCTAGAGTTTTTTTGTCAGAATCAGGATAACCAGGATTAAAGGATTTACAGGATGTTATTTAATAATTGTTGGTGGAAATTTGGGGATTATTTTGTTTATTCTGATTAAGACAATTACAACATTAACCACCAACAAACAAATGAGCAATTACATCCTGTACATCCTCAAATCCTGGATATCCTGATTCTGACAAAAATTATCTGCGTTTATCTGCGTTCACCTCTTAGATGATTTGGGCAGAAGTGTTAAATCAGGAAATATAATCAAAGGGATTATTTAATATGGCTAAACGTGAAGACTATCAACTAAGACCTTTACAAGAATCTGATTTGGAAATGGTATTAAGTTGGCGTAATTCAGAGAGAGTCAGAGCTAATATGTATACAGATCATATTATCAGTCTTGAAGAACATCAAACTTGGTTTAAAAAAATAAAAGATGCGCCAACCGTTGACTATTTAATCTGTGAATTTCAAAATCATCCTATTGGGTTGGTATATTTTACAAATATAGATAAAAATAATAATAAGTGTTACTGGGGATTTTATTTGGGGGAAACTGCAACTCCTTTAGGTGGTGGAGGTGCTTTAGGTTTTATTAGTATGGAATATATTTTTGAACTTGTTGATTTTAGAAAAGTTTGTAGTGAAGTTTTAAGTTTTAATAATAAATCTTTAAAACTCCATAAAAAATTCTCCTTCCAAGAAGAAGGATGTTTTAAAAAACACATCTATAAGAATCTTGAATATCAAGATGTTATTTGTTTGTCCTTATTTCAAGAAGATTGGTTACAGAATAAAAATGATATAGCTAAAATCGTATTTAGGAATAAATAATGTGATTAATAATTATGTTGTAGCTGGTAGTAAGTCTTGGAATCGTCAAGTTTTTGACAAGACAATCGTTAAATATCCCGGCCAATGGTTTTTTATAAATTCTACTCAAGATTTGAGTATAGAGCAAATTGACAAGATAAATCCTCGGTATATTTTCTTCCTTCACTGGTCATGGAAAGTCCCCGATGAGCTAATTAACAGTTATGAATGTGTCTGTTTTCACATGACGGATGTTCCTTATGGACGAGGAGGAAGCCCATTACAAAATCTAATTATTCGCGGACATCAAGAGACAAAATTAACTGCATTGAGAATGACTGAAGAATTTGATGCCGGTGAGGTCTATTGTCAAGAAGACTTATGTTTAGCTGGTAATGCCGAAGAAATTTATATTCGTGCTACTCATATTTCAGCCAAAATGATTAATTATATTATTGAATATGAGCCAGAACCGAAACCTCAAACAGGTGAAGTTACTATTTTTAAGCGACGTAAACCTGCCGAAAGTGAAATTCCTGAGTTCAATTCGCTCCAGCAACTTTATGATTTTATTCGGATGTTAGACGCTGAAGGGTATCCTCATGCTTTGATTCGTCATCAGGGATTTAATTATAAATTTGGACGAGCATCATTCTACCATGATCGAATAGTTGCTGATGTGACTATTACTCCAATAGAGGAGGTTGAATAATGGAAGTACTAGTTGTTGCTGCTCATCCTGATGATGAGGTATTGGGGTGCGGTGGTGCGATCGCAAAACACGCACAGCAAGGTGACAATGTTCATATCCTCATTCTGGCAGAAGGAGCAACCAGTCGGGATGAAAAGCGAGATAGAAGTCATTTTCAACGGGAACTTTCTGCTCTTGCAAGTGCAGCTAAACAAGCAAGTGAAATACTAGGATCTACATCAGTTTCCCTTAAAGACTTCCCTGATAACCGAATGGATGGCTGTGAACTGTTAGATATAGTCAAGGTAATAGAAGACGCTGTAACCCACATACACCCGCAAATTGTCTACACTCACCATAATGGGGATGTCAATATTGATCACCGCCGCGTTCATGAAGCTGTGATTACAGCTTGCAGACCAAAACCTGGTAGTTCAATCAAGACCTTGCTTTTCTTTGAAGTACCATCTAGCACCGAATGGCGACCACCAGGATCTGCACCAAGCTTTGCACCTAACTGGTTTGTAGACATTTCAGAAACACTAACTCTGAAACTCAAAGCACTAGAAGCTTATAGCTTAGAAATGTGTCCCTATCCCCACCCTCGTTCCATAGAATCCGTTGAATATTTAGCTAGATGGCGGGGATCTACTGTAGGGGTTGAAGCTGCTGAAGCTTTCATGTTAGGAAGGAATTTATGCCTCTAAACTAGGTAAAATTATCAGCAATTTCAATTTAAAAAGAAAAAAGAACGGACTAAGGGGAGTAATTTAAATCTTGTAGTCCGATGTAAACTAATATATCAGTAACTTATCTCAGATAGCAGAGTGATAATGAAGACAATAGAGATTCAAGATAGAAAAATTGGTAACAATCATCCCCCATTTATCATTGCCGAAATGTCAGGGAATCATAACCAATCCTTAGAAAGAGCCTTGGAAATTGTCGAAATAGCTGCCAAAACAGGAGTTCACGCCCTCAAAATCCAAACTTATACAGCAGATACCATGACCCTCGACTTAGATCGAGACGAGTTTTTTATTAATGATCCTAAAAGCTTGTGGTATGGTAAATCTTTATTTGAACTTTATCAACAAGCATATACCCCTTGGGAATGGCATAAACCAATATTCGATCGCTGCCGGGAATTAGGTATCATCGGGTTTAGCACACCCTTTGACTTTACCGCAGTAGATTTCCTAGAATCCCTAGATGTTCCCTTTTATAAAATAGCCTCCTTTGAAAACACCGATTTACCACTAATTCGCAAAGTTGCCAGTACAGGAAAGCCTATCATCATTTCCACCGGGATGGCAGCGATCGCCGAATTAGATGAAACAATAACCACCGCTAAACAAGCAGGTTGTCAAAACCTAATTTTACTTAAATGTACCAGCAGTTACCCATCAACACCCAAAGACACAAACTTACTCACCATTCCCCACCTCAGAGATTTATTTGATGATATCCAGGTTGGCTTATCCGATCATACCCTGGGAATTGGTGTAGCTGTTGCCAGTGTAGCTTTAGGTGCTACAGTCATCGAAAAACATTTCACACTTAACCGCGCCGATGGTGGTGTAGATGCGGCTTTTTCTATGGAACCGCAAGAAATGAAACAATTAGTTATAGAAACAGAAAGAGCATGGCAAGCTATGGGTAAAATTAGCTATGGAGTCACCGCAGCCGAACAGAAATCTTTAATATTTAGGCGCAGTCTTTACATAGCCCAAAATATGCAATCAGGTGATATACTAACCCCAGACAATTTAAGAGCTATTCGTCCCGGACAAGGTTTACCCCCCAAATACTACAATCTTTTATTGGGGAAAAAAATCAAAGTAGATGTTCAAGCGGGAACACCAGTAAAGTGGGAATTGTTAATGTAATATCTCAATAGTCTCATGGCTGTAAAAAAGATATTCATGAACAGTGATCGTCTGGCTGAGAATTTGAGATATAGGACTCCTATTTGATTTTTGATAGCCATACAAAACTCGGTACACCTTCATATTATCAAATCCTTTTGCTTCTTGCCTCTTGCATGATTGCCTCTTGCCTTCCTACGCAGGAAAATATGGCTAACGCCACGCTTCCCTATCAGGAATCAAACCGGAGTCCTATATGTTGTAAATTAATAATGAAATCGCTGTTTTTATCCTGTTCATCCTTTAATCATGAACATCCTAATTTTGACATTATTAATTAAAAATTAGTGACAAAAAAATGGACAAGGTATTGAATAGTGTTACGTATTTAAAAACTTTGCTAACTCATATTATTCAAATTCAATGTTGTTAAAACACCGACGTAATAATTTATTACGTATTTGTGCAGTAGTTTCTACAACACAATTACTACCCCTTATTCATATCCTTCGCCATCAACCAGAAGAAAATTGCCAAGATATATTAATCTGGGATACCTCTGTTATGGGTGAATCCGCCGAAAAAGGTGCAATACTTATGCAAGCTGTTGCAGAAAGTTATCCTTTCGCGGCCACCTATCGGTTAAAAGGTTTTAAAATTTCTACTCCTCGAACAGCAGGGAGAATCAGTTGGCCTTTTCAATTTTTGTTAAGACATAGACATGATTCTCGACTGTTAAGAAATTTATTACTCCCTCATTTGAAAGATAGCCCTCAAATTGAAATTTGGACTGACGAACCAATTCATTTTCCAATGATGTTTTTGCACGGGATGTTCCCCACTGCTACTCATGTAAAAATCCCTCATGCATTTAACTTAGAAAATGGAGGATGTATAGATTACAGAAACTCTTTCTTATCTCAAAGAATCTACCAAAGCGGCTTCTTTCGTAAACTTCTTTGGAAACTAAATGATCTAATTTCTAATGTAAAATATGACAAGGAAACTGGCTTGACATTTGATCGAGCGTATACTTTTGATCACCTAAGTTGTTGGTCTAACAACACTATTGATTTATCGCATACAATTGTAGCCGAGAACCTCAAAAATATCTACGAATTATTGCCTTTGCATCTCAAGCTAGAAGTTGAAGAGAAAATAGTCATAGCATCCAATGGTAGCGAAAAAAAATGGATTCTGTTGTTATTATTTGGTCTAAATAATGACATTAAAAATGCCTACCGCAAGTCTATTAATCGGATATTTAGAGAAAGTCCCGAAATTTTCTCAAATCATCAGCTTGTACTCAAACCACACCCAGTTGGTAGGGATGATTTATTAATTGAACTTATAGACGAATTGAGCCTGGATTTATCTATGAAAGTAACAGCATTTGATTGTAGAATTAATCTGGATATTTTGTGGCATTTAATCCCAGCCAATATAGTTTTAGCTGGTCCTTGTGGTGCCTTACCCATTATCAAGCGGCTCGGCATCTCCAAACCTCTAGTTCTTAAAGAAATTATGGATGAATTACTAGGCTACTATCCAATTAATAGCTCGGAGTCAAAAGGTTTATGGCAGTCTGTAGAAGGAATAGAGACAATTTAGGTAATTTTCAACAAAAACAGATATTTGATCTCTCTAAATCAATTGAGTTTCAAAAATACTTCAAAATCTTGGCAACCAAATAATAATTGATAAAGTCTTTGGTTACGAAAAATCTAATCAGTATTTAATTAATTTTGCAGTAAATAAACTCTATCTAATCCTATGAATCCAATTGCTTTACTAAATAACATTAACCAAAGTTTAAAGGTTTGTTCAACTTGGTCAGATGCCTGGAGTCGCTTAATTTGGCTTTATAGTAACAAGCCATTTGTCAAGCCTTTGTCAACAGGTAGGCATCAAATTAACTTTCAGTATGCACCACCTATTAACAGCATCAAGGTTGAAGTTCGAGATAATAATGGTTCTGATGCCTTTATTTTTGGTG
The DNA here is from genome assembly GCF_015207875.1 of Dolichospermum sp. LEGE 00240. GTDB lineage: Bacteria > Cyanobacteriota > Cyanobacteriia > Cyanobacteriales > Nostocaceae > Dolichospermum > Dolichospermum gracile. The sequence goes on along the minus strand of NZ_JADEVZ010000052.1, from coordinate 19,603 downwards.
AGGTATTCGATCATCAGTACTACAATCTTCCTTTGCAATTTCAACCTAAAACCATTTTAGATTTAGGTGCTAATGCCGGGTTTACAGCTATCTTTTTCGCACGTCAATATCCCTCTGCCGAGATTGTTTGTGTTGAACCAATGCCTGAAAATGTTGATCTTCTTCAGAAAAATCTCCACTTGAACAACATTCAATCTCGTGTTTTTCCATCTGCGATCGCGGTAACGGATGGTTTTTTAGAGATGGAATTAGATGCTAACGATTACGGACACAAAGTTGCGGGTATTGAATACGGGAAAAAGTTGACGGGTAAAACTATTCAGGTCGAAGCACTTAGTATTCCCACCTTATTACAGAAATTAGGTTGGAATAGAATTTCTCTTCTCAAAATAGACATTGAAGGCTATGAAGCCGTTCTTCTGAAAGATAATTGTGATTGGTTATCTCTTGTCGATGCTATTTGTATTGAGTGCCATGAAGGTTATGGCGAAGCTGATCTTCAATATCTGGCTAAATCATGGGGATTTTCCTCACCTCAGTTATTGCCTGGAACATGGTTATTGCTGCGAGTAGAGGAGAGTGCATGAAACCACTTCATCTTTTCTACGAAGAACCAGATCCCGATCGCTGGCTCCCTTTTGATCGCTATCCGCGCAAAATAATTCGCCGTATTGTCCGAGGTAAGCCAAGACCAGGAGGACAAACAAGAGTTTTTCTAAACCTCTGTGCAGGATTAGAAAGACTAGGCATAGCTTATAGAGTTAACGACTATCAATATATTCAACGCCATGCCGACGAGGTAGCTTGCATTGTTGGGAAGCCCCATTTACTAGATAAAATAAAATGGCAAAATCCTATTCTATTTGGTGCAGCCGTTTTTTCTCACCCTGACGACGACCCGAATTTATTTGATCGCTTACCCATTCGCAAAATACTAGTTCCAGGGGAATGGATGCGGCAAATGTGTGAACCTTATTACGGCGATCGCGTGATTGCTTGGCCAGTTGGTATTGCTACCGATGAATGGATACCTGCATCTAGAAAGGATAAAGATATTGACTTCTTACTATATGATAAGGTGCAATGGGATCATGAACATTATGAACAAGAATTGATTAACCCTATCCATTCTTGTTTGCAATCTCAAGGTTTTACTGTGGCCACTATTCGCTATGGTTTCTACAAAGAAGAAGAATTTCGGTCTCTTCTTGACCGTTGTAAAGCCATGATTTTCCTTTGTGAACATGAAACCCAAGGAATTGCTTACCAGCAGGCTCTTTCCTGCGGTGTGCCTATTCTGGCATGGGATCGGGGTGGTTTCTGGCAAGATCCTGCTTACTTTCCTCATCAAGTTAAGTTTGAACCTGTTAGTTCAGTTCCATACTGGAGCGATCGCTGTGGTGTAAAGTTCAAAAATATAAGTGAGTTTCCCGCTAAGTTAGCGGAATTTGAGGATAAGCTGAATTCTGAAGACTTTGCTCCTCGTGATTATATTTTAGAAAATCTCACTTTGGAAAAATGCGCTCAAAATTATCTTGATATTTTATTTAGTCAGCAATAAACTGGCAAGCGATCGCCTACAGAAAACAGTGATATAATCACTAATTTTGAAATCTCAAATTAGTTGTTGGGGAAATTCTCAGTCGTTGAAAATCCCTATCTATCATAGATACTGAATTCAAACAATTTGGTCAAAATGGCAAAAATCCTGATTCTCACAAGTGGACATATTTGTAATTTACCCCGTTCCCAAAAAGAAGCTGAAACATTGGCAAATGCTGGACATGATGTCACAGTCAGAGGATTTTGGTCTGATCCAGAATTAGTCAAGCGCGATCGCCTCTTAACAGCTAATAAACAATGGCAATTTATACCAATTGTTGACATTCAAACATCAAATATTTGGGAAAACTTGTTCTTTCGTGGACAAACTAGACTTTCAAGAGAACTATTTCAACATTTTGGCATTTTTTCACCAGAATTACTAGGTTATGGAGTTCAAAAAATGCTCAAAGTAGCTCGTCAAACCCGTGCAGATCTTACCATTGTTCATTTGGAAGCGGGATTGTGGGTAGGAAATCAACTGTTAGACGAGGGATTTCCCGTAGGGGTAGATTTTGAGGATTGGTTTTCTGAAGACTTATTGCCAGAAGCAAGACGAATGCGTCCGGTTTCTCAGCTTAAAGCCTTAGAAGGTCGCTTAATACGAGAATGTAGTTATTGTTTGACTACATCTCAAGCAATGGCAGAAGCCTTAGCTAAAACTTATCAAGCTCCTCAACCAGAAGTGATCTATAATAGTTTCCCTTGGCAAGAACGAGAAAAGATGGATGGTAATATCTGCGATCGCCAAAATCTTCACATTCCCTCATTACATTGGTTTTCCCAAGTTATAGGTCAGGGAAGAGGTTTAGAAATTCTCTTTCAAGCTTTACCTCATATTCAAACTCCTGTAGAAATTCATCTGCGAGGGAATTATCCTGAAAGTTCTCGTCAATGGCTAGAATCTCTTATACCTGTGGCTTGGCAGGAACTGATTTTCATTCATCCTACGGTTCCTAATTCAGAATTACTCTCTCGTATTGCTGAACATGATATTGGATTAGCTTTAGAAATTCCTTATTGTTTGAGTAGGCAATATACAGCCACTAACAAAATCTTTCAATATCTACAGGCAGGTTTAGCGGTCGTGGCAACTGATACAGCAGGTCAGCAAGAAATTTTCAATTATGAACCAACTATTGGTAAGTTAGTTCCTAGTAATAATCCCTTAGCTTTAGCTCAAGCTATAGAAGAACTTTTAAACAATCCCGAACAACTATTACAAGCTAAATATTCAGCATTAAAAGTTGCCAAAAATCAATTTTGTTGGGAACAACAATCATCTAAACTATTAGCATTAGTTGAAAAAGCAATTAAATTTTAAGAGGATGTCTGAGAAATATGATTAGTAACCTGTTACAATCAAGTGTTAATATTTTACCTTGGCAATTTCGTGGATGGATTAAACACATTCCGATTATATCTAATTTACAACGCTGGTTTTTTGCTAAATTTTTAGCAGGGCAAGAATTTATTCATCTAATTAATGCAGGTCCAGCCAAAGGGTTAAAATATCCCGTTAAGCTTCCCGAAGATAAGGCTATTTGGTCTGGTACTTATGAACCAGATTTCGCGCTAGTTCTTGCCAATTCAGTGCAGCCAGGAGATATTTGCTATGATATTGGCGGTTATCGAGGCTTTTTTAGTAGTGTTTTTGCCTTAGCGGGCGCTAAATTGGTCATTACTTTTGAACCGCTACCAGCAAACATTAGTCAACTTCGCCGATTAGCAGAAGTTAACCCTCAGCTTCCTCTAAGATTAGAGTCCATAGCAGTCGGAGAAGAGGATGGTTTTGTGGAATTTTATGTGATGCCAGAAGCGAGTATGGGAAAACTAGAAAATAGTTCTTTTCAAGCTGAGGTTAAAGGAACTGACTTGTTAACAGTTCCTATCCGTAAATTGGATAGTTTAGTCAGTGAAGAAACAATTCCTGCTCCACAAGTAATCAAAATTGATGTAGAAGGCGCAGAAGTTCAAGTTCTCAAAGGTGCAAGGGAAATGCTTTGTAAGTATCATCCCCTACTGTTGATTGAAGCACATTCTCCTTTGTTAGCAAATGATTGTACTTCTATACTCAGAGAGTTAGGTTATCAAGTTTCTGTGCTGGAAACTGGTTTTGCTCCTAATCCTCAATCCGATCCTGAAGTGTGCCATTTGATTGCTAAATTTCCTTAATAATCGGCAATATAAAGATGACTAAAACCAAAACAATTTCCCTACCAATACCTCTGATTTGGCTACAACCTGTTGACTTCCCCCATAAATTAGGCATTTGTGAGCGTCTTTTCGGTGGGGCGATCGCAAGCCACAGTATTTGTTGGACAAACACAGGCGCGGGAATTCCTTGGAAATTAGATTTAGCAAATCCCACACACAGATGGATCGTTTATGGCAAGTATGAAGGCGCACCTTTTTTAAATTGGGCAAAAAAATTCTTACCAACAAATGGCATTGTGATTGACTCTGGCGCTAGTATTGGACAAATGCTCATGTATTTAGCTCAATATATTCCACAGGGCAAAGTTTTAGCATTTGAGCCGGGAAAAGAAGCCTCAGAGTGGTTGCAAGAATGTTTGGAATTTAACCAATATCTTCCTGTTGAATTAATTCGTGCGGGTCTAGGAAATGCACCTGCCCAGCTGCGTCTATGTTCTATGGGAGACGAGCATCAACATGGAGCACAAAGCCAAATTTCCGAAACAGAAGGTGAATTAATCGAAATCGTGATGTTGGCTAATGAATTAAAATCAAGGGGCATTTCCAGTGTAGATCTATGGACATTAGATGTAGAAGGCTATGAAGTTCCTGCATTGCAAGGGGCATAGGACTTGCTAAAACGCAAATCAATCAAGGCATTGTATGTTGAAATATCTGGAGACAATAGTAAAAGGGTTCGAGAATATTTAGGTCAATTTTGCTATAAGTGTTATCTCTTTAAACCAAATGGAAAGCTTTATTCACCGATAGAATTTCCGTATCACACTAATGGTCTATTCTTACCCCACTAAATAATGCAGTTCAGTGTAAAACTGCTCCCCAATATCAAGTATTAGGAGTTGATTTTTGATGTTCTTATCTTACTTTTTTTAGTTTTGTATTAGCTTCCTCTTATTAGAGTATTGATACATCCTCAAAATATAGAATTTATATTCGGATGTATAGCTGCGAAAATAATAATTGCAAATAAAACTAAATTTCAACCAAGGTTTAAAATATCTATTAAACCCATAAAAACAACGGTATTTTTTTGTTTTTTTCTTATAGCATTGTCCGGTTTTTCTCAATACTATAATATTCAAATTTTTAATTTATTAACTGGTATTCATGTATTGATATATGGGATAATTTCAACGATTTTAATTTTATGCCTTGCCTTTCTTGATATATGGAAAATAAATAAGGATCTCAACTATGAGTACCTTGTACAAGGTACAAGTATAATTAACCGCCATGTACTATTATCTGGTATGATACTACTAAGAGAAGCATCATATTCAGTATATTTAACCCACAGACCAGCTCTTTCGGCTTTGTCAAAATTCATGAAACATCTCAGAGTGGATGAATTGATAGGTGGATTTTGGGCATCAAATATTTTGTTTGCGCTTGTGGTTGCTTCAGGATCACATACTCATATGTTGAGTTACCAGTGTTAATCTTTTTAAAGAAACGTTTTATAAAATAAGTTTATGACATTAGCGATGACCGAACTTGTTTGGTTTTTCGGTTATTTTTATGAAAACCCTGATTCAAAATTATTGAGAGCCTCATTCTTGTGAAAAAAGCCTTGATTCATCGAGTTCTTATTGTTAGCCCCCATTTCCCACCAATTAACGCTGCGGATCATCAGCGTATTAGAATGGCACTGCCATACTTTGAAGAATTTGGATGGGATGTAACTGTTCTATGTATCGAACCAGATTTTATAGAAGGAATATATGATCCCAACCTAAATTTGACGGTTCCAGCAAACATTGAAGTTATTCGATCATCGGCTATTTCTCCGAAAATATCTAGAAAATTAAAGCTGGGGAATTTAGCTTTTAGATGCATACCTTTTTTAATTAAAGCAACAACTAAATATTTTGAAAAAAATTATTTTGATATAGTTTATTTCTCAAATACAGTTTTTTTGACCATGCCCCTTGGTCGCTACTGGCTAGAGAAATATAAAATTCCTTATATTTTAGACTTTCAAGATCCTTGGTTAAGTGATTATTACGATCGCACTCAAAACACACCCCCCGGTGGCAAACTAAAATATGCAGTCGCCCAGTCTTTTGCTAAGATTTTAGAACCCTTGACCTTGGCTAAAGCCTGCCATATAACCAGTGTTTCGCCAGAATATCCCAAGGTATTAATGCAGCGATATCCCTGGCTCAAGGAAGAGAAGTTTTCTGTTCTCCCCTTCGGCGCACCTGAAAAAGATTTTGATATATTACCTAAACTGAATAGCCAACAGAAAATATTTGATCCTCATGATGGTTACCAACATTGGGTTTATGTGGGTAGGTGTTTTGAGGCTATGTATTTTAGTCTCAAATCCCTTTTTGCTACAATTCAAAAACATCGTCAGCACAATTCCGAAATTTGGCAAAAAATTAAAATTCATTTTGTTGGCACGAAATATTCAATTTTTGACAACAATAAGGAAATAGAGGCGATGGCCAAATCCTATAATTTAGAGGATATAATAACTGAATATCCACAACGTATCCCTTACTTTGAAGCCTTGCAAGTTTTAAAAGATAGTCATGGGATTTTAATAATTGGATCTGATGATCCAGGCTATTCAGCATCTAAAGTCTATCCATGTATCCTCGCCCAGAAGCCAATCTTAGCAATTCTACATGAACAAAGCTTGGTAGTCAATTTACTAGAAAGTTGTCAAGCAGGACAAGTAGTGACATTTAGTGACACTGCTACAACAAACCTTGTAGACCCGCTAATAGATAAAATTGACTGGTTACTATCTCAGTCTCAAAACTATACTTCTGCGACAGATTGGCAGGCTTTTAAACCCTATACAGCCAAAGAAATGACCCGCTATCTGTGCCATGTTTTTGATCGATATATATCTTCTTAAATATTTATGCTTAAACAATTACCAGCACTAACCCAAAATAACCTACAAGCAAAGATAAATTCTCGTAAGAGTCAACGTCAGCTATTGCCATTTTTCTGGATTATAATCATCGCTTATACTGCATTCGTATTTTCCAAAGTTTATTTTAATAAAACAATATCTCTCGAAGATGTATTTGGATCTCTGGCGATTTCAGCCGCTTCCCTACTTTCAGTTTATCTTTGGTGTGCGGGTAAAGCATTTGGTATGCCAATTTTCCCAATTTTTTCTGTCACTTATTTCTGGACTTCCGCTCTGCCTTTACTTTTAGAAAGTCCTGGAGTATTTAAATATAGTAATTCGGAGAGATTCTTTGCAAGTATGACTGTTACTGGGTTTCTCTTATTGTCTACCTTAATTTGGTATCAATTTGTTAAAAGGTTTCCACAGCCAAAAGCTTACTATAGAACCATAGAAATACACAAAGGTGAGAATATTTTTCTAGGAGTTTTATTTATATCAAATTTATTTACTATATTTATTCCGTATATTTCGTTATATTTGGATGGAGGGACGTTTTCTATAATTCGAGGTGCAATACTAGGTTTATCAGCCATCGCTACTTTCGCAATGTCTTATAGATTTGGTAAAGGTAAATTATCTCAAATTAACAAAATTTTGTACCTTGTCTTGTTAACTGCAAATATAATTAGCAGTGCTATTGGTTTTTTATTAATTGGTTCCCTATCCTTATTTTTAATCGCAATTATTAGTTACTCTATAGGTAAAAATAAATTCCCAGTGATTTTTGCTGTAATTATATTTAGCTTATTTGCCGTACTACATACAGGCAAAGCTTCTATGAGACAGTTATACTGGCATCAAACAATTGCTATTCAACCTTGGCAATATCCAGCTATATTTGGAGAATGGTTTGATTTCGGACTTAAAGGTTTATTTTCTCAAAAAGAAGAATCTGGTAACTCTGGTCAGTCAATTATTGAACGCTCTAGTGTTATTCAACAGCTATTATTAACCCAGTCATCAACAAAACTTGGACAGCCACTACTTTATGGTTCTACCTATAGTATTATTCCTCAATTACTTATCCCTCGGATCTTTAACCCTAATAAGATAATTAGCCATGAAGGAACAACTATCCTCAACGTCTATTATGGTAGACAAACTCGTGAAGATACATTAACTACAACTATTGGATGGGGATTATTAGCAGAAGCATATGCAAATTTTGGTCTCTTGGGTTGTGGTTTACTAGCTTGCATTTGTGGTGCTGTCTATGGATACATAGGCTTAATTAGCATAAACGCTCCTGTATTTAGCGACCGTTATTTATTGGCAATTTTATTTTTTAGTTATGCATTTCAAACAGAACTTACAGCAGGGGTTTATGTAGCTGCTTTATTTCAATCATCAGTAACATTATTTATATTCTTATTTTTCTTGACCAAAGTTCAAAAAATAGAAGCTACAGAAAATTAATGACAAATTTAGCAATTATTGCATCTCATCCAATTCAGTATTACGCGCCACTTTTTCGGTGTCTGGCTGAAGACTGTAATTTTAATATTAAAGTATTTTATTTATGGGATTTTGGCATTACAAATCAGATTGATCCAGGATTTAAGCAATCGTTAAAATGGGATATTCCATTACTAGATGGTTATGACTTTGAATTTGTGCCTAACATTAGTAAGAATCGTGGTACTCATCATATCTTTGGCTTGCAAAATCCTAATCTTACTCAGCAAGTTTTAACATTTCAACCAGATGCTATATTGCTGACAGTCTCCTATAACTACGCAAGTATGTATAGTTTTATTTGGCAGATGAGAAATATTAATATTCCCATGATATTTCGTGGTGATTCCCATCGAATTCAGGCAAAAAATAATTTTAAAAGTCAGATTAAAAAGCTATTTATTGCCAAAATTTTTGAAAATTTTGATGCTTGTTTATATGTTGGTAAAGCCAATTATGAATACTTTAAATATCATTCTGTTTTAGAGAGTAAATTATTTTTCGCTCCCCATGCTATTGATAATAAACGATTTTCTGCCATGACTAATGAGATATCTAGTCAAGCAAAAAATTGGAAACAAGAATTAGGTATCCCTACCAAAAATATGGTAATCCTTTTTGCTGGCAAATTTGAAGATAAAAAGCGTCCTTTGGATCTAATTCAGGCTTTTATCAATGCACAATTAAAATCAGTGTCCCTGCTATTAGTTGGTGCCGGCAATTTAGACTCAGAAATGCGAGATTTATCTAAGCATCATAAGCAAATTTACTTTGCCCCATTTCAAAATCAATCCCTAATGCCGCGTACTTATGCTAGTTCTGATGTTTTTGTTTTGCCTAGTTATGGTAGTGATGAAACATGGGGATTAGCAATTAATGAAGCGATGTGTATGGGATGTCCTGTAATTGTTAGCAGTCATGTTGGTTGTGCGGCTGATTTGGTTAAACATAGAAAGAATGGTTTAATTTTTGAGGCAGGAAATGTAGAGGATCTTACTGCTAGTCTTAAAGAGGCTTTGGCTGATCATTATCGCTTGAAACGATGGGGAGAAGAAAGTAAAATCATTGTCAGAGACTACTGTTATGATAGGATAATTTCCGGCTTAAAGGAAGCATTGGCGGCGATATGTAAGAAATAAATATTATCTAAGTAATTGGAAAAAAATATTTACAGTCATTGCGAGGGAAGGGAAGCAATCACAACCCTGGCGATTGCTTCATTTCACTTCGTTCCATATGGCTAACGCCACGCTTACGCAATGACATTGTGTAATTAATTCTGTCTCACTACTTATATTATCTATGAATAAAAATAATCTTCACCTCTGGTTTCCCAACATATTTGAATTTACAGGGGGCATTCAAACATACTGCTGTTTTTTCCTCCAAGCCATTCAAAATACCTATCCTGATACTGACTATGATATCTTTATCAAACATGATAGACATTCCTCACCCAACTTCTCAACCCTAGCCCCTACTAGGTTTCACTTTGCTGGATCTATACCATTACCACTGAGAACAATTGCATTTGCAGCCCAGCTAATTGGTTGGGGAATCTGGAAACGCCCAAAATTAATCATTACTGGCCACCTGAATTTTACTGTTGCAGCCTACTGGCTAAAACGGTTGACAAATATCCCTTATTGGACAACTGCTTATGGTATCGAAGCCTGGGATATCAAAAACTCAGCTTTGCAAACAGCTTTACATCATGCAGACCTGATTTTAGCAATTAGCAGTTACACGCGCGATCGCCTGATCAAAGAACAAAATCTTGACCCGAATAAAATTGTTATCTTACCATGCCAGTTTGAACCTAGTCGCTTTCAATTAGCCCCAAAACCTACTTATTTATTAGAAAAATATGGACTAAGGCGGGAACAACCTATAGTATTAACTGTAGCTCGACTAGCAAAGGTTGAAGGCTATAAGGGTTATGACCAAATTCTTCAAGCACTTCCTCAAATTCGTCAGCAAATTCCCGATATTCACTACATTCTTGTGGGTAAAGGAAATGACGAAACTAGAATTAAGCAATTAATTACCCAACTCGGATTACAAGATTGTGTCACCTTAGCTGGATTTATTCCTGATGAACAACTGTGTGATTACTACAATCTCTGTGATATTTTTGCTATGCCGAGTAAAAAAGAAGGATTTGGTATTGTCTACTTAGAAGCCCTAGCCTGTGGTAAACCTGTATTGGGAGGTAATCAAGATGGTGCTACGGACGCGCTTTGTCATGGTAAACTAGGGGCATTGGTAAATCCTGATGATGTAGATGAAATTGCTCAAACTATTATTCAAATTTTACAAAGTACATATCCTAATCCTTTAATGTATCAACCCGAATCTTTGCGTCAACAGGTTATTGATACCTTTGGTTTCGAGCAGTTTCAGAAGACTTTGGCTGGATATTTGCGGGATCATTAAACCAAATCATAAAATCAGGAAGCCAGGAAGAAGCCAGGAACGAAGCCAGGAACGAAGCCAGGAACGAAGCCAGGAACGAAGCCAGGAACGAAGCCAGGAGGTAGCCAGGAAGGAAGCCAGGAAGAAGCCAGGAGGTAGCCAGGAAGGAAGCCAGGAAGGAAGCCAGGAGGTAGCCAGGAAGGAAGCCAGGAAGGAAGCCAGGAAGAAGCCAGGAGGTAGCCAGGAAGAAGCCAGGAGGTAGCCAGGAAGAAGCCAGGAGGTAGCCAGGAAGGAAGCCAGGAAGAAGGAAGCCAGGAAGAAGGAAGCCAGGAAGAAGGAAGCCAGGAAGAAGGAAGCCAGGAAGAAGGAAGCCAGGAAGAAGGAAGCCAGGAAGAAGGAAGCCAGGAAGAAGGAAGCCAGGAAGAAGGAAGCCAGGAAGAAGGAAGCCAGGAAGAAGGAAGCCAGGAAGAAGGAAGCCAGGGAATTAATTCCCTGTCTAATAGCTGAAGTCGGTTAAAACCGACTGGTTTGGGTAATATTGATATATGGCATTTCTGGTTTTAACCTCACCCTAACTCTCCCCTTTGCAAGGCTAAGTAATTGGACAAAAATATTTACAGTCATTGCGAGCGAAGCGAAGCAATCGCAAGGGTTGTAATCGCTTCATTTCACTGCGTTATATATGGCTAACGCCACGCTGCGCTAACGCAATGACATTGTGTAATTAATTCTGTCTCACTACTTATCGTGTAAACACAAGTTAAATTACCCCCTTTACCCCCCCGATGCTTTGGGGGGAAACCGGAAAAATTAGTTCCCTAGCTGTGATGTTATCATAGATATATATCTATTTAGGCATTGCTGATTAAGGGTATGAATTTTAGTCTCACGCAAAGGCGCAAAGGTAAGAGTTTTAAAGGTTAAATTTGGGAATTTCATACCTCAATTCAGCAACGCCTCTATTTAATTCATAGTTTAATCCAATGGTTAAATTCCAATTTTATACCAATTCATAGCATATATATATATATATATAACAAAAAATATGTGCGGACTTGCGGGTATTATCAAACTAAATACCAACTATGGTAATTTAGAAGCAAAAATCGAAAAGATGCAAACTGCACTAAAACATCGTGGACCAGATGATGCAGGTATTTATATTTCAACTGACAAACAAGCAGCTTTAGCTCATACTCGACTTTCTATTCTTGATCTCAGTTCCGCTGGACATCAACCCATGTCTACCAGTGACGGACGATATTCAATTACTTTTAATGGGGAAATTTACAACTTTCAAGAACTACGAGAAAATTTAATTGCTCAAGGTGAAAAATTTCATTCTCAAACAGATACAGAAGTAATTCTTAAACTTTATCAAAGAATCGGTTCTGACTGTGTCCAACATTTACGAGGAATGTTTGCTTTTGCCATTTGGGATGATTTAGAAAAAACTTGTTTTTTAGCTCGTGACCCTTTAGGAATTAAACCACTTTATTATTACCAATTAGGTACAACTTTGGTATTTGCTTCCGAACTCAGAGCAGTTTTAGCATCTGGTTTACCTGCAATTAATATGAGTGTGGAAGGTTTATATGGTTATTTAACAACCGGTTCAGTTCCCGAACCATACACCCTAATCGCTGACATTCATTGTTTACCCGCTGGTAATTGGCTATATTGGCACAATGGAAATACTACCAAAAAACAATATTGGCAAATAAATTTTACTCCAGAAGCAATTTCTCCTCCAGAAGCGGAAGAAATAGTCCGTAAAGCTTTATTAGATTCCATTCAACATCATTTTATTAGTGATGTACCCGTGGGAATTTTCCTCAGTGGTGGTATTGACTCCACAACCATTCTCGCTCTAGCAACCCAAACCCAACAATCACAATTATCTACCTATTCCATAGCTTTTGCTGAATCGGAATTCAATGAGGGAGAATTAGCTGAAAAAATCGCTAATCATTTTGGTGCAAAACACACAGAATATCAAGTTACATCATCCTTTGCTAAGAGCATATTACCCGATTTCCTCGCAGCAATTGATCAACCGAGTATTGATGGCTTTAATACATTTTGTGTCTCTAAAGTTGCCCATGACAATGGCATGAAAGTAGTATTATCAGGTTTAGGAGGAGATGAAATTTTTGGTGGATATCAGTCTTTTCAAAAAGTTCCCCAAATGGTTGCATGGGGTAGAAAACTAAATACATTACCTTTCTTGCGTACAGGTTTGGGTCTAGGATTAGAACGTTGGGGAACTTCACCAAAAATAAAACGATTGGGTGACTTTTTAAAACAACCTCCTACTCTTGCTTCTGCTTATAATACTTTTCGCGGTATTTTTTCTCATCAAGAAGCTTGTATCATTATTAATCAATTATCAATAAGCATCCCAATATTACCCCCCTTAATCCCCCCTTATCAAGGGGGGAAACCGGAATCTAGTTCCCTCCCCTCAGTCCCTTTCCAGGAAGGGAAACCGGAATCTAGTCCCCTCCCCTTAGCAAGGGGAGGGTTAGGGTGGGGTTCTACCCCAGAAGATGAAGTCAGCTTCTTAGAATTAAGTGGCTATATGCGTAATCAATTACTGCGAGATAGTGATGTTATGAGCATGAACTGGGGTTTAGAATTGCGTGTCCCCTTTGTGGATAAAAATTTATTAGAAGCTGTTGCACCAATTCCTAGTAAAATCCGGTTAGCTCAAGGGAAAAAACTGTTAACACAAGCAATTACAGAAATACCTGATTGGGTAATAAACAGACCGAAAAAAGGCTTTTCTTTCCCCTTTGAAAATTGGATGAATAGTGAATTTGGTGATTATTTTCATAATGTCCATCAAAACCTAAATATCCCACCCAATATACCCCTCAACCCTTGGTATCGTCGTTGGAGTTTAGCAATATTAAACCATTGGTGGGAGCAGATTAACTCATGAAAGTTCTCCATGTCATTCCCTCTGTCGCAACCGTTCGCGGCGGTCCGAGTCAAGCCATTTTAGAAATGGTCAAAGCTTTAAGAAAAAATAATATTGATGCAGAAATTGTCACCACTAACGATAATGGTGAAGATATATTAGACGTACCTTTAGGAAAATTTATAAATTATCAACAAGTTCCTGTCCAGTTCTTTTCTCGGTTTTCTCCTTCTATTCACGCTTTGAGGGAATTTGCTTTTTCCAGAGAATTAACAATATGGTTATGGCAAAATATCCGTAATTATGACTTATTACATATTCATGCTATTTTCTCCTATAGTTCTACAATAGCAATGGCGATCGCCCGCTGTCAAAAAATTCCCTATATTGTTCGTCCTCTAGGACAATTATGTACATGGTCTTTACAGCAAAGTGCTAGAAAAAAGCAAATATATCTCAAAATTATCGAAAAAGCTAATCTTAATCACAGTCAATCAATCCATTTTACATCTATTGCAGAACAACAAGAAGCTGCACTATTAAATTTAACCTCCCCAAATTTTATCATCCCTCACGGACTTGCGATTCCCGATACAATTCCTCATGCTTATCAACGTCTGCGACAACATTTTAATTTACCCATAGATGAACCAATTATCTTATTTTTATCTCGCTTACATCCTAAAAAAGGTTTAGATTACCTAATTCCAGCATTAGGTAAATTATCTGATTACCGCTTCACATTCATTGTCGCAGGTAGCGGCGATTCAGATTATGAAACTGAGGTAAAAACTTTAGTCACAACTCATGGAATTGCAGAAAAAACACATTTTACCGGATTTGTCAAGGGTGAAACCAAGGATTTATTAATACAAGGAGCAGATATATTTGCCCTAACTTCCTATTCCGAAAACTTTGGTATATCAGTTCTAGAATCCCTAGCTGCGGGTACTCCAGTTATAATTACCCCTGGTGTAGCACTCAGTGATATAGTCCAGCAACAACATCTGGGATATGTTACAGAACTTAATATTAAGGCGATCGCAGCTACAATTGAAAACTTCTTAGATCATCCTCAAGAATCGAAGAAAATGGGCTATCGCGCACGTGAGTTTATATTAGATAATTATACCTGGGATAAAATAGCATCAAAAATGATCTCCGTTTACGAAAATATCATTCAAAGTCATAATTTAAAGTTATAATTTTTAGAACATTTCAGGCAATGAAACACAGGAGATAATCATCATGTATCAAAGTGAAGCACCTCCGCAAAAAAACCTGCCAACGATGTATGATTTACCCAGTGAGGGTGACAGTGAGGAAGAATTAGAATCCACAATTCATCCTCGTCCACCATGGGAAACCATGCCCACAATGTATGATTTACCTAGTGAGAATCCAGAGGAGCCAGGTTTGCCAGACGAATTTCATGACTTTCAACCGCAATTATTAAGGGAAACCTGCCAATCTCCGGTTTATTCCCAGGAGGAAATATTCATTGGTACAGATTTAAACTTATATTATGATGCTCACCATTATTCATGGTATAAAAGACCAGATTGGTTTTTAGTGTTAGGTGTAGCTGCTTCTGAAAAACAGGAGGATATGCGTTGGAGTTATGTAATTTGGCAAGAAGGATCAGCTCCATTTTTAATAGTAGAATTATTATCACCCGGTACAGAAGCAGAAGATTTAGGACAAACATCAAGAAGCGCGAATAAACCACCGACAAAATGGCAGGCTTATGAACAGTATTTGCGATCGCCCTATTATGTTATTTTTGATAGGTATGAAAGTAAATTACGGGTGTTCCAATTAGTTGGCACAAAATATCAAGCCGTAGAACTTGCAGAACCAAAATTCTGGTTTCCTGAATTAAAATTAGGAGTAGGAGTGTGGTCAGGCAAATATCAAGATACAGAAGGTTTGTGGCTACGTTGGTATAATGAAAATGATGATTGGATTCCCACTCTTGCTGAAAGAGTAGAACAGGAAAAACAACGAGCAGAACAGGAAAAACAACGAGCAGAACAGGAAAAACAACGAGCAGAACAGGAAAAACAACGAGCAGACAAACTAGCTGAAAAGTTGCGGGCTTTGGGGATAAATTTAGATGAAATTTGAAGTAATTTAAACAAGGAAGCCAGGAAAATTATTCCTGGCTAACAGCTTGGTTTTGCTTTATTAAATGCAGTATAGCTTAAAAAGCGATCGCTCTGATTTCTCGACTATTGAAAAAAGGATTTGGAGCGATAGGGCGATTCCTAGGTCGCGCTTGGCGATCGCAGCTATAATACTATATTAGAGCAAACAATACTTAGCACTTTCATGAACACCATTCATGCTCTTTACGAACA
This sequence comes from Dolichospermum sp. LEGE 00240, assembly GCF_015207875.1. Taxonomy (GTDB): domain Bacteria; phylum Cyanobacteriota; class Cyanobacteriia; order Cyanobacteriales; family Nostocaceae; genus Dolichospermum; species Dolichospermum gracile. The sequence goes on along the minus strand of NZ_JADEVZ010000052.1, from coordinate 3,699 downwards.
AGATTATTTCCTTTGGCTGGAAGAAACCTATAAACTACTAGAAAATAATCGCATTGAGGAATTAGATTTTTTACATTTAAAGGAGGAAATTCTCAGTTTGGGTAATGAACAAAGGCGGAAAGTTGACAGTTACCTGCGTCAATTGCTGATTCACCTATTGTTGTATAAGTATTGGAACTCTGAAAAAGAATACTGTGCCAAAGGTTGGCAAAATGAAATTGATAACTTTCGATTTGAGCTTGAGTTATTGTTAAAGTCTAAAACGTTGTATAACTATTTCTTGCAAGAAATTGCAGAAATTTATGTTAAAGCCAGAAGACAGGCTATCAAAAAAAGTGAATTACCTGCTGATCTTTTTCCTGAAAGTTGTCCGTTTTCTGCCGATGATCTACTTGATCCAGAATTTCTTCCCGATTAAAATTAGTGATGTCCCTGTGAAATTTCTATAATAATGCTTCTCAAAAATGGGCGATTCCTAGGTCGCGCTAGTAGTCTGTCAAAAACTAATTGACGGGTAAATAAATTTTTCTTCTTCCTTCGCGCTCTTTGCGTCCTTCGTGGTTCATTTTCTCCTTATCCGTCAAAATAAATTTGACGAACTACTAGTTCCCTCCAGGACGCAATGCGTTCGCGATCGCGCCCGGCAGTTTATAAGGGAAATGCCGAAAACCCTTGAAGATGTAGCTGACTTAGGAAGCTACATCTGTGCTTTAGACAAGGGATGAAGGCTAGAGGCTTTCCTTTATCCTGCATTGATTTTAATTCATATTCGTGATACAACTATATTGTCACTAAAGACGTAAAAAGCTACCGAGGGACTCTCGGAAAGTTACGCTTGTCAGATATGATTTCGCCCGCCAGGGCAAACGAAATCAGGGCAAGAACCCAAATATTTAAGGAACCCTGCCTGAAACTGGGATAACTGAGGGATATAGACTGAAACTCTCTATAGAATCCCCGCGTCTTTAGACCGGGGAGTGTCAAATTTTGGTTTCCAGATTCCAATCAAAAATCTGGTTTCAATTTTAATATCCACAGCGGTTAAAACCGCTCGTGTCGTTTCCCTCTCAGGGAGCCAAGCCAACCCACCCAGAAATGATAGCGTGGCGTAAGCCATGTTTCCGGGCTAATAAGTAAAGTTTACTAAGAGGATGTTTTAAAAGTTTTTAATGTATAAATAAACCCCTCTCCAAACCTCTCCCCGACGCGGGGAGAGGCTTTAAAACCCCCATTCTCTGGCAGGGAAGGGGGGCTGGGGGGTTAGGTTTTTGGAAATTACTAGTTTCATCTAATACTTTTCAAACACCCTCTAAAGTAAATTGGGGATTTTTAGTCATCAAAAGACAACTTTTGCTATTAGACTGGGAATTGATTCCCAGGCGGGCTATGGGTTTTACGTTAAGTTGACACCAATGACACCGTAGCCAAAGCATCGGGGGATTAAGAGGGGTAATTTGACGATGGCAATGAAACACAGGAGATAATGAATCATGTATCAAAGTGAAGCACCTCCGCAGAAAAACCTGCCCACCATGTATGATTTACCCAGTGAGGATATTGATGAAGAATTAGACTCCACAATTCATCCCCGTCCACCATGGGAAACCATGCCCACAATGTATGATTTACCTAGTGAAAATCCAGAGGAGCCAGGTTTGCCAGACGAATTTCATGATTTTCAACCGCAATTATTACGGGAAACCTGTCAATCTCCCGTTTATCCCCAAGAGGAAATGTTCATTGGTACGGATTTAAACTTATACTATGATGGTCGTCATTATTCATGGTATAAAAGACCTGATTGGTTTTTAGTCTTAGGTGTGGCTGCTTCTGAAAAACAAGAAGATATGCGGTTGAGTTATGTAGTTTGGCAAGAAGTAGTAGCTCCATTTTTAATAGTAGAATTATTATCGCCAGGTACAGAAGCAGAGGATTTAGGACAAACATTAAGAAGCGCGAATAAACCGCCGACAAAATGGCAAGCTTATGAACAGTATTTGCGATCGCCCTATTATGTGATCTTTGATAGATATGAAAATCGCCTCCGAGTATTTCAATTACGTGGCACAAAATATCAAGCAGTGGAACTGACAGAACCAAAATTCTGGTTTCCTGAATTGGAATTAGGGGTAGGAGTTTGGTCAGGAAAATATCAGGATACAGAAGGTTTGTGGCTACGTTGGTATAATCAAGATGGTGATTGGATTCCTACTTTTGCCGAAAGAGCAGAACAGGAGAAACAACGAGCAGAACAGGAAAAACAACGAGCAGAACAGGAGAAACAACGAGCAGAACAGGAAAAACAACGAGCAGAACAGGAAAAACAACGAGCAGAACAGGAGAAACAACGAGCAGAACAGGAAAAACAACGAGCAGAACAGGAGAAACAACGAGCAGACAAACTAGCTGAGAAATTGCGGGCTTTGGGGGTGAATTTAGATGAAATTTAAAGAAAATTAACCGAAAAAAGTATTTCTCCTTGGCGATCGCATTCGGCAAACAGGAATATTATGGAAAAAAACACCCTAATTATCTTCCAAACGGATGTCAAATATCAATTAGCATTGAACTTTTCCTGGAAAAAATCAACTAGTTAACAGGAAGGGGGAGTAGGGAGTGGTAGAGATAAACTCAGCACTAAGCACAATGATGGAAAACATCACCACGGAAAACAGCAATCAAACTCTAGAAGAAAGAAAACAAGAGGCATTACAAACTGCCGCAAAATGTCAGCAAATTCTCCTAGAAAATGGAGCAAAAGAGGTAATATTATTTGGGTCTTTATCAGGAGAAAGTCCTTGGCATTGGCAATCTGATTTAGATTTGGCTGTGAGAGGAATGTCAGAAAAACAACAATGGGAAGCCTATTCTCTTCTAGAAAAAATCACACCTAATTGGTTGAAAATAGATTTAGTAGCATTAGAAGAAATCCCAGATTTTGTCCGTTCTCGCATTCTCAAAGAAAAACCCATGCCTACTAATAAATATTTAGCCCTAAAAACCCGTATTGAAGATGAGATGATAGCTTTAGAGCAGAATTGTCAAGCTATGAAAACTGCTTTAGAACAAAGTGATAATGTCCCAGAAATCTTTATCACTCCCACATTATCCAGCTATATTTGTGATTTTTACACAGCTTGTGAGCGAATTAGCGAAAGAGTGGCTGTGACTTTAGATGGAGGAATACCAAAAGCGGAAAATTGGCACGAACAACTATTGTTACAAATGGCAGAAATTGGTGGAGAAAATCGTCCTCCCCTATGGCAAGGTTCACTGTTATTACAATTAAATGATTATCGCAAATTTAGACATTTAGCACGGCATAATTATAATCTGCAATTGCGAAAAGAAAGAGTATTGGAACTAGCCCAACAAACAGAAACAATTATAGCAAAAATTCAAGAGGCGATCGCTATTTTTAATCAATGGCTAGAATCTCAAGTAAAAGACTTGTAAATTACTCCCCTTAGTCCCCGATGCTTTGAAGGGAAACAAGAATTTAGTCCCCTGAAGGGGACTGAAAATGAATCTTGAGTCTACTTCAGTAGACTTGAGCTATTAGAGGGTGTTTTAAAAGTATTAGATGAAACCGATAATCTCTAGAAACCTAACCCCCCTTCCCTACAAGGGAATCGGGGTTTCAAAGCCTCTCCCCGCGTCGGGGAGAGGTTTGGAGAGGGGTTTATTTATACATTAAAA